>CAZKXB010000021.1:0-38565 GCA_964556595.1 uncultured Ruminococcus sp.
TGACTACATCAAGAACATGATTACCGGTGCTGCTCAGATGGACGGCGCTATCCTGGTAGTTGCAGGTACTGATGGTCCTATGGCTCAGACCAAGGAGCATATCCTGCTCGCTCGTCAGGTAGGCGTTCCTGCAATCGTTGTATTCATGAACAAGTGCGATGACGTTGATGATGATGAGCTTCTCGACCTCGTTGAGATGGACGTTCGTGACGTTCTTTCTCAGAACGAGTTCCCTGGCGATGAGATCCCCGTAATCCGTGGTTCCGCTAAGGTTGCTCTTGACTGCGCATCTACAGACCCCAACGCTCCCGAGTATGCTTGCATCAAGGAGCTGATGGATGCTGTTGACAGCTATATCCCCGCTCCTGAGCGTTCTGAGAACCTCCCCTTCCTGATGCCTGTCGAGGATACAATGACAATCACAGGTCGTGGTACTGTTGCTACCGGTCGTGTAGAGCGTGGTATTGTTAAGGTTAATGATACTGTTGAGATTACTGGTCTTACTGACGAGCCCAAGTCCACTGTTGTTACAGGTCTTGAGATGTTCAGAAAGACTCTGGACGAGGCTGTTGCAGGCTACAACATCGGTGCTCTGCTCCGTGGTATCACACGTCAGGATATCGAGCGTGGTCAGGTTCTCTGCAAGCCCGGCTCTATCCACCCCCATACAAAGTTCAAGGGTCAGGTTTACGTTCTCAAGAAGGAAGAGGGCGGTCGTCATACTCCTTTCGTATCCAACTATCGTCCCCAGTTCTTCTTCAGAACAACAGACGTTACTGGCGTTATCACACTTCCTGCTGACAAGGAAATGTGCATGCCTGGCGATAACGTTGTAATGGACGTTGAGCTTATCACTCCTATCGCTATTGAAGAAGGTCTGCGTTTCGCTATCCGTGAGGGTGGTAGAACAGTAGGTTCCGGCGTTGTTACTGCTATCAACGAGTAATTTCAATACCGATAACTGACACAGCAATAAAACCGCTTCCCATTTCGGGAGGCGGTTTTTGTGTTATCTGTTGATTTTGGGGTTGTCCGTCCTGCCGAGGATATAGTCAACCGAAACGTTGTAAAAATCCGCAAGGCGGATTAGGGTGGCGGTGGGGATATCATGATCCTCGTTTTCATAGTAGCTGTATGTGCGCTGGGTTACAAATATCTGTTTTGCAACTTCAGCCTGCGACAGCAGTTCGCTTTCCCTTAATAATTTCAAACGATATTTCATTCTAATCTCCATTCTTATAGGCTCTCCTATAATTATATCCTCTGAACAAATCGTTCTATACATATGTAGCATAATATGTTCTAATTGTGCATATTCGACAAAATCTATTGCTTGAATAAGTCAAAAAGCCGATTTAGAGGACTTTTTATTGACAAATCAAATCGAGGGTGATATAATAATTTTAGAACAAATTGTGCTAAAGGTGCAGGCGTTCTATTAAATATTATGAGGTGATTATCATGAGATGTTTTTATCATCCCGATAGGGAGGCTGTCGCGCAGTGCGTTGATTGTGGCAGGGGACTTTGCCATGAGTGCGCAAGTAAATGGAATCCGCCAACGTGCGATGGCTGTGGCGTATCATATGCCGAAATTGCAAAAAAGCGTTTAACTCTTATCAGAGGATTTGGTATTGCAGGTATAATCTGTGGCATTATAGGCTGTATAATAACCCTTGTTGTCAGCTCTGGTTCAAGTTCGTTCAATCCGCTTGTTATCGTGTTTGCAATTCTGATGATGCCGCTTTTCGCTTATGAGTATGCTGCTATTCCCGTGGGTTGGGCAAAATTGAACAAAATTACATCAAGAATGTTCCTGTTCCTGCCGATTTTGGGTTGGGTAATTTACTTCACTATTAAGTTTACACTTTCGGGAATTGTCGGAATTTTTACCTTGCCTAAAGAGTACATACGGCTTAAAAGAATAGTGAAGGATAACAGTTAATTGTCGGCGCAGAGCCGCAAAAATGCCAAGGAGGTGTGCATTATGAAAAAAATGTTATCAGTTCTTCTCGCTTTCACGATTGTGGTTTCTTCCGCACTTACTACGGAGGTTATTACAGGCTCGTCGATTATTTCGACAAGCGCAAGCGCCGCGTCATACAGTACGGGCGTGTACAGAATCAACCATTCGAATGGCGTGAATGTCCGCAAGGGCGCAGGCACAAACTATTCGAGAGTTGGCGCTGCTTCATATGGAGTTGAGTTTACGGTTACCGAGGTGAAATATTCTGGTGGATATACATGGGGATATACGCCGTCAATAAGATGTACCAACGGCACCAGAAGCGGCTGGCTGACATTGAATAACTGCAAGCTTGTATCTTCTTCGGTTACGCCCGAAATCGGCTTTGAAAGCATGAAATTCGCAACGGCTTTCAAACAGGGAGTGTCAAAGAGTATCGGTGGCAAAATTACTAGTACGGCGAATATCGACAGCATAAAGGCTGATGTAGTAAACAGCAGTGGAAATATTGTACTTACCAAAACAGTATATCCAAATTCCCAAAGCTATACGCTGGCATATAGCGGTCTGGACTACGGATTAAAATTCGCAACGCTGTCTGCGGGAACATATCGGCTTCAATATACCGTTAAGTCTGGCTCTGCCACAGAATATTATAATCACAGCTTTTTGATTTTGCCAAATGAAATCGTTTCAACAAGTAAGCTTGATTTAAGCAAAAGCCTTGACTATGCCGCTACATATTGGTATAACTACAATTCCGCGTATGACAAGGGTTACAGGTCAAATGACTGCGCAAATTTTGTATCTCAGATACTGGTTGCGGGCGGATTGCCCACAGACGGCACATGGCGCAGGGGCAGCGTTTCGTTTTTGACGGTTGACGGAATTAAAAGATATCTGCATAATACCTATGGCGTTGTTACTTATATGAGGGCGAATTACAGCGCTTGCAGCTGCAACGATTTTGTAAAGGTAAACGCTAATCTCGGAATTAACGATATCGCCGCAGGAGATATTATCATCACCCGTGGCTCATCGGGCAATGATGGTCATGTGATGTTTGTCAGCAAGGTATCGGGCGGCAGAGTTTATGCCTACGGACATTCAAACGACAGAAACGGACAGACCTATTCCGTATCGGTAGGATATATTCAAGGCGTGATTAAAACCAGCGCTCTTTATCAATAGGCTAAGTCAATAGCCTTTCCCGCCGCCCCTCCGTGGGCGGCTCTTGCTATTTCCCCCGAAAAGTGGTACAATAACTTAGGCAAGATGTCCCCCTTGCCTCCGAACCGAACTTCGTTCGGCTCTAGGCGGCGGGTTCCATTTCCATTCAGTAGGGGATATAATTCCCTACTGAATGGCAGGTTGGCGAAGCCAACCCTTGCCATGTTAAATGACGGGGCAAGCCCCTTATTGAATCTTATACGAAAGGGGGCGGCGCAATGGATATTCCACAGGGCATAATGCGGGTGCTTGACAGGCTTGAAGCCGCAGGATATGAGGCTTACATTGTCGGCGGGTGCGTGCGCGACAGCCTTATGGGCAGACAGCCGCAGGATTTTGATATCGCGACCTCTGCGCTGCCCGAGGAAACCATGGCGGTTTTTGCGGATTTGCGCGTAATTCCCACGGGACTTAAGCATGGCACTGTTACTGTAATCGCCGATAAAGAGCCTGTGGAAATCACCACCTACCGCGTTGACGGCGATTATGCGGACGGTAGACGTCCCGACAGCGTGCGTTTTACGCGCAGCATTGCCGAAGATATAGCGCGCCGCGATTTCACCATGAACGGCATTGCTTACAGTCCCAAGCGCGGACTTTTTGACTGCTGCGGCGGGGCGGAGGATATCCGCAGAGGGCGCATTTGCTGCATAGGCAATCCCGATACGCGCTTTAACGAGGACGCTTTGCGCATACTGCGCGCGCTGCGCTTTTCGGCGGTTCTGGGATTTGAGATAGAGTCGCGCACAGCGTACAGCATAATAAACAATCGTACTTTGCTGCAAAAGGTTTCGGGCGAGCGGATATTAAGCGAGCTTGAAAAGCTGCTTTGCGGCGCGGACTGCGGCAGAGTGCTGCGGGATTTTCCACAGGTTTTTGCCGAGATTATCCCCGAACTTGCGCCTTGCATTGGCTATCAGCAGCACAGCAAATATCATTCTCTAACCTTGTACGAGCATCTTGTAAAGGCTGTTGAAAATGCCCCGTGTGATGTTGGAATAAGGCTAGCTATGCTGCTGCATGATATAGCAAAGCCGCTTACCCAGTCCGAGGGCGAGGACGGCGAGTGGCATTTCTATGCGCACGCAGGCAAAAGCGCGGAGCTTGCGGACGGCATTTTAGCGCGTTTCCACGCGGGAAATGCGCTGCGCGACAGGGTTTGCGGGATAATCCGTTATCATGATATGGTTCCCGAAAACACGGACAGATTTATTATGCGCAGACTGTCAAAGCACGGCTTGCCTATGTTCCGCGATGTCATGCTTGCACATATTGCAGACGACAGCGCCAAGGCGGATTTCGCAAAGCAGCGTATTCCGCTTTGGCGGGAAATTATCCGCCGCGCCGAGGAAATAGATATGCAGCAGCCCTGCCTTACCATAAAGCAGCTTGCGATAAACGGCAGAGATTTGGCGGCGCTGATACCGCCTTCCCCCAAAACAGGCGAAACGCTGAAATATCTGCTTTCGGGCGTGGTTGATGGGCGGTTTGAGAATACCCGCGAGGAGCTGCTTGTGCAGGCGCGCAGATTTTTGCGTGACAGCGCGGAATAATTGCGAAATATACTTGCACCGCCGCGCAAATTGTGGTATACTGTATGCGTAAAGAAATTTTTATGTGTAGGAGTTTGAAATGGCACTTGATATAGGAATAGACCTTGGCACGGCAAATATAATTATTACAATAAGCGGTAAGGGTATCGTTCTTAACGAGCCGTCCGTGGTTGCGTATGACCGCAAAAAGCGCGAGGTTGTGGCTGTGGGTGAGGAAGCGTACAGAATGCTTGGCAGAACGCCCGAATATATCGTGGCTGTCCGCCCGCTTAAGGACGGCGTTATTTCCGATAACGATATGACGCAGGCGATGATAAAGCAGTTTATAGGCAAGGCTAACGGCGGCTATATGGTGAAGCCCAGAGTGGTGCTGTGCGTGCCGTCCTCCGTTACCGATGTGGAGCGCAGGGCGGTTGTTGAAGCGGCGCTGTCTGCGGGCGCAAGAAAGGTATATCTGATTGACGAGTCTATCGCGGCGCTTATTGGCGCGGGTGTTGATATATCCAAGCCCAACGGCACTATGGTTGTTGATATCGGCGGCGGCACTGCTGATGTGGCGATTGTGTCCTTTAACGGCATAGTTGTAAGCCGTTCCGTAAAAATGGCGGGAAATAAGTTTGACGCTGCGATAATCCGCCATATCACGCAGAAATACAAAATCCTTATAGGCGAAAAAACCGCGGAAAAGGCAAAGATGGAGATAGGCAACGTATTTCAGCCAGACGGAAGCAGAAAAATGACCGTGCGCGGCAGACATCTGCTGAAGGGACTTCCCGAAAGCGTTGAGATATCCGATATTGATATTGACGAAGCTATTCATGAAAACGCAATGGAAATTGTGGAGCAGGTGAAGCTTACGCTGGAGTCCGCTCCCCCCGAACTTGTGGGCGATATTCTCAGCAGCGGAATAACGCTTACGGGCGGCGGCGCGCTGCTTGGCGGTCTGGATAAGCTTATTTCGCACCATGTAAAAGCGCCTTGCTTTATTGCGGATAACGCTATTGAGTGCGTGGCGCGCGGCGTTGACCTTGCATTCAAGATGTCGGACGATTTGCTTGACGGCTTTGAGCAGGTTCAGCTTTACGGATACAGATAATTTACGGCGCTGTACGGGCTGCCTTTCTGCGGATTGCAGCCCGCGCTGAGCGATTTAAGGCAGCGCCGCACAAAGACCGCTTTTGTATTTTGCACGCGGCTTGCCTTAACGGTTAATTTCCAATAAATGATACGATAACACTTGATTTTTTTATATTTATATGATATAATTGACATAAGGTGTTTATCATGTATTATTTTAATCGTCCTAAACGGGGCGGTTGGGATTGGTCTGCAATAAAACCGTCTTGCATTTGTTGTATTTATAGCCTTGCGGGAAATGTGCCTGCGGCTTTATTTCATGGTAGTCATGTAATGGATTACACAAACCTTGGAGAGGAGGTGCGCCTTGCTTAACGGGAAATATATTATTGGCTATTGCTGTACAACGATACAGAAAGAGCCTGTAAAGCCGCTGCTTTGCAGCTTGATTGACAGAATATCCAAGCGCGACGATATGCGTATGCTGGTGTTCCAGTGCTTTGAGGATTTATATTTCACGGAAACGCCCGATACAAAGGGTGCGGTTTCTGTTTTTGAAGCTATAAATTACGATATGATTGATGTTTTGCTGCTTCAGCAGCAGAACGAAAAGCAGACAGAGCTTTTTGATGGCTTGTGCCGCAAAGCGCTTTCTCACGGCGTACCCGTAATCAGTGTGGATTATAAGCGCGAGGGCGCGTATAATGTCGATTTCGGCTACGGCGAGGCGTTCAGCGATATTGTTGAACATCTTGTGACAGAGCATGGCTGTAAAAATCTTGTTCATGTTGCGGGACAGCGCAACAATACCTTCTCCCGCACAAGGATTGACAGCTTTGCCGAGGTGCTTAAGCGCCATGGTCTGCCGTTTAACGAGGAGGACGTGCTTTACGGCGAGTTCTGGGATTTCCCCACAGAGAAAGCAATGGACGAGTTTTTCGCAAGCGGAAAGCCACTGCCGGACGCATTTGTGTGCGCCAATGACTCCATGGCTATCGCGGTATGCCGCAAGCTTGTGGAGAGAGGATATTCCGTACCCAAGGACGTTCTGGTAACGGGCTTTGACGGCATTGAAACAGAGAAATATCACAACCCGCGTCTTACAACTGCGGCGCGTGATAATGACGCGGTTGCGGGCGCGATATTTGATATATGCGACAAGATATTCAAAGCAGGGTGCAGACAGCCTTTTGATACCGAGATTTTTTACAAGACGCGCTGGGCGGAAAGCTGCGGCTGCGGCAATCATGACGCTGCCGAGAGCAATTTTGCGCTGTCGGAGTTTATTCGTGCGCGTGACGGGGCAATGACTTTTCAGGAAGCGATGCACCGTATGGGCGCAAAGGTCGCAATGGAGCCGACGCTTGAGAATGCAAAATATCATCTTAAGCACAATTCTTTCTGGGGTACTACTATCTGCATTTCGGAGGAATTCAACCGCTGCAATACCGAAGCAATCAGTCCTTTTTCGGAAGATGTTTTCAACAACGTAAGCGAAGCGTATCCCGAAAATATGCTGCTGCTTTTTGCAAATGTAAATAATGAGGAAATTCCCGCGCATGAGGGTGAGATATTCCCCACAAGCAGTCTGCTGCCGAACCTTTCTCAGCGCTTCCCCGACACGAATACTCTTTTCGTGTCGCCGCTACATTCGCAGGAAACGGTAATCGGATATATGATAAATGCGTATATGCTGATTGATTCCTACTTTGACTCGCTTAACAACTACAACATGATGGCGAACCGCTGTCTTGAGGTTCTGCGCACGCATGAGCATATGGCGTTCCTCAACCGCAAGCTGGAGTTTATGTTTACGCATGACCATCTTACCAAGATATACAATCGCTATGGCTTTTACAAGGATTTCCGCGAGGGCTTTACAGCGATGGAACAGGAAGAACACAAGGACGTTTTCATAGTTTCCATTGACCTTAACGATATGAAAACCATCAATGATACCTATGGACATCATTCGGGTGATGACGCGCTGTGCATTACGGCGAATGCGCTTGTCAATGCGGCTGAGAAAAGCGGCGTTGATGTTATCTGCTCGCGCTTTGGCGGAGATGAATTTGTTGTCGCAAGGGTATGCAGCGGCAATGCAAAGCAGCTTGCGCAGGCATACCAGAAAGGCTTTGGAGAGGCTCTCGCTGAGCTTAATGCGACCTCTGGCAGACCTTATACGGTTTCGGCAAGCATAGGCACATACTGTTCATCTCTTGAAAACGTGGACACGATTGAGGAGCTTATCGACCTTGCAGACCGCATGATGTACAATGACAAAGCGCGGCACAAACGCCGCCCGAAAGCAAAGTAATTTGCGGCACACTGTCGGTGTATTATTGACAGAAAGTTTTATTTAATTATAATAGAATTCGGAGAAGAATTTAATCTTCTCCGAATTTGTTTTTTCAATAAGCGGCTTATCCGATTACGGCACAAAAGTTGCGCAACGCGGCAAAGGGCAGGTATATTTTGCGTTATATTGCACTTGATTTTTCCCAATTATTAAATAAAATGGCTATGCCGACTGTAATGTATTTCATATACAAAGCAAACAAAGAAATATTCAAGTAACGCTTGAGAAAGCTCCCATCAGCTGTTATTGACTTTGCTCAAGCACTGTTATATAATGTAATCAGAAGTTGCGCAGCTTCTATTCAATTAACAGCTTTGAATGGAGGAACAGATTATGTTTGAATTGAAAATTTCAGAAGTTATCTTTCGCGAACGCCAGAAAAACAAGCTGACGCAGGAAGACTTGGCGTCAAAGCTCGGCGTGTCTGCGCAAGCTGTGTCCAATTGGGAACGCGGCGGATATCCCGATATCGTTTTACTGCCGCAGATTGCGAATTTTTTTCACATTACCGTAGATGAACTTATCGGCAACGATGAGGCAGTCAAACAAGCAGATATAGCAAGCTTTAAGAAAAGGTATGGAGCGCCTAGCAGCCCCGATTCGCTTGCACTTGCTAAAGAGTATTATCGAAAATATCCAAATAATTTTGAGATATGCGGATATTTCGGTGAAAAAAGCAGGTGCCTTGATTGGGTGTGGACGGCTTGATGAAGGCTTTGCTGAATTAGATAGGGCATTTTCACTGTACGAAAGATGGATTAAAATTCCTTGCGGAACGCTGTTAAGCTTTGGCAAATCTGATTTGTTTGGAGGTGCGAAAATCAACAAATACGATGCCAACTCGGAGAATCAAGTTGAAATTTATATGCCCGATGGAAGCAAAACATGGTGCCCATATATGTGGTTATTCTGGCAAGCGCCAGATGATATACTGAACTATATGCAATCGTGGAAATGGTTTGATTGTGTTCGCAAAGAGGAACGCTTTAAGGCGTATTTTGAAATGGCAAGGAAATTGTCCGAAGCTTAAATTAAGGCGTCACCGCACAATGACCATCTTTCTTGCGGTTGATACTAAAAAATTTGACGGCGCTATCCTGCGAGGTATAACTTAGGCAAGATGTCCCCCTGCCACGTTAAATGACGGGGCAATTGAACGCAGTTGTTCCGAAATCTTTGTACGGTATTGCCTTAAATGCCACGAACTGAGCCTCCCGCAGTAAGCGGGAGGCTGTTGGTTATTTTGCGGCGCTGTCGCCTTTAACGGCGCTGTTTTCCGCGCTTGACGAGCCGCTTGTATCAACAACGGCGCTGACGGGGATTTCCACGCCCGCCTGCGAGATTACGGCAAGGACTTCCTGCGGGATTTCCGCACCGTTTTTAACCGCCTGTGCAGCCAATGCAACCTGTTCCTCTGTGAAGCCTGCGGCGGCTATTTCTGCGGAATATTGAGCGATTACGGCGTCAACATTTTCGGGCGTGATATTGATATCAAGGGCTGTTTTCTGGTCGGGAATTTGCTTTCCTGCCGCGTCAATGCTAAAATTATCGTGATAAATAAGCTCGCTTACGCTTACAAATTCAAAGCCCTTTTCCTTAAGCTGCTCAAGAAGCTTGGGCAGCGCTTCGGTGGTGTTTTCAAGGTCATTGTGGAACAGCAGGATAGAGCCTGATTTCGTGCCGCCGACAACCCTTGCGGTTATCTGCTCCGCACTGGGTTCTTTCCAGTCTATGCTGTCGCCGCTCGATATAGATGGAAAGGCGATTTGAATGTGGGGCAATGGAAGGCAAGTGCGTTTTCGCGTGTTTATTTCTGGTTGACTTTGCCAACTAAATTATAGTATAATTTAGACAAACAAACAGAAATACATCGGGAGGAACGACATGATTATTACAGACAAGCAAATATCGGACTACATATCAAACCTGAAAGAACGCGAATATTCCGAAAACACGATTTCAAAATACAATCGTGATTTAAGCAATTTCAAAAAATATATCGGAACTGCCGAACTGACCAAAAATCTTATAGTTTTATACAAAAAGTACCTTGTAGAGAGGTATTCCTCAGCAAGTGTTAATTCAATGTTAGCGCCACTTAATGGTTTTTTGGATTTTATAGGAACGCAGCAATTGAAGGTAAAGCCTCTTAAAATTCAGCATACTCAATTTCGCGATGAAAATAGAAACATCACCCGCAATGAATACGAACGATTGGTTAAAGCGGCTGAAATCAGCAGTCCCCGCCTTGCACTGATTATACAGACGATTTGTTCCACTGGAATTCGCGTTTCTGAACTTTATTACATAACCGCGGACGCAGTTATACGCGGATTTGCTGACATACACAACAAGGGTAAAAGTCGCAGAATATTTCTTCCTGATAAGCTGCGGGAGCTTTTGAAAAATTACATGAATAAAGAAAAACGACTTGCCGGGGCAGTCTTTGTGACGCGCTCCGGCAAGCCTGTTGACCGTTCAAATATTTGGCATGCCATGAAATCTATATGTAAAAAAGCTGATGTTGACGCTGATAAAGTATTTCCGCATAATTTGCGCCATCTTTTTGCGCAGCAGCATTATGAAAAATTTCACGACCTGTCAAGGCTTTGCGATATTTTGGGACACTCCAATGTTTCCACAACGCGTATCTATACTGCGGATTGCGGTCATGAACATATCCGTCAGTTAAACAGCATGGAACTTATTTTGGATTTACCACATAATGCCGATTATGTGGTAAATCCATTGTAATAGGCAACAATGTTTTTAAGTTACATGATGATATATGACAGGAACAGTGCATATTCAGCATATCTTCTTTTGCTGTATTTCACAATTATAAACCGAGGTTGCACACATATTTATACAAAATAGACAAATTCTTTGTTTGGGATATTTTGCACATTGACATTCCACGATATTTTGTGCTATAATATTCAGTAGCAGTTTACCACATAATCGGCATTATGTGGTGATGATATAGGCTGTTTCGACAGAGTTATTGTTTGTAGCAGCGTGTTGATTTATAGTCAGGGGCGGGGATATGTCGGTTTCTGGATTTAAAAACAGCACAATTCAGCGTTCTGGCGGTCAGACGGCAGAGCGGCTTCAGATAGATCTTGATAAGGTCAGAAACCAATCAAACTATCCATCGCTGTACCGTAAGATGAAATATGTGACGGCGAATGAAGGCAGTGAGGAAACGCTGGATTTTTACAAGCGTGAATGGTTGGAAGCTGCACAAAATTCGCTTAAAGAATCCACCTGTAGCAGATACAGCCACATTTATGATAAATATATCAAACCAGTAGCAGGAGAGATGAAATGTGCCGAACTTAGTCAGGAGCATATTGAAAAAATCATCGAAAACTGCATTGATTATTCCGAAAAAACCACGGCTTTAGTATTTAGTGTGCTTAAGCTGATAATTGACTATGCCAAGAATTGTGGCTGCGCAGTACAGCTTGACTTGCACGGATTTACAGCCGTTGGTTGTGCAAAGCCGAATCTTCGTTTTTTGGATAAAACTGAGCTTACACAGTTGAGCAGCGCAGTGCTTTTGACACATGATTTTACTGGAATTTGCATTTTTTTGTGCATGAATACAGGTATTCGGCTTGGCGAACTTTGTGCGCTGAAGCGCGGAGATATAGATTTCAGCGGCAGAACATTGTCGGTTACAAAGGTAATGCAGCGCATTCAGAAAAAAGATGGCGAGGCGAGAACTGCTGTTACGGTTTCTGAACTGTCTGGCAGCAATGCAAAGCGCACTGTTCCGATACCCTGTTTCGTGATTAAGGCAATTCAGCCACAGTTTGAAACGCTTTCGCCTGAAGCATGGCTGACAACCGGAACTTCCGACGCTTTCACAGAACCAAGAACAATGGAAAACCGTCTGAAGCGCATTTGCGATGACGTGGGACTTAACAATATAAATTTTCTGGCACTAAGGCATACGTTTGCGATGAGATGCGCTGAAATAGGCGTGGATGCATACACTCTCAGCCTTATCCTTGGGATATCAGACGTTACGCAGGTTGTAAAAATGTATTACAAAGCAGAAATGAAGCTAGCTGATGCACTGGAGAGATTGGAATGCTGTTAGAAGATACAATCTCCGTAATCATGGGGATTAAGTATAACAGAAATGAATTGGATACGCTTAAACGAAGCCTTGATTCTGTTCTTGCACAGACCTATTCTCGGTTTGAATTTATTATCTGTGAGCGCTGCTCATCTTTACAGGCGAAGCAAATGCTAAGGGAATATGCTAATCGTGACTCCAGAATTAAGCTGATAGACGGTTCAAGCGCCTGTTCATTTTCGGAGCAGCTCAACATTTGTCTTGAGCAATCAAGCGGTGCGTGGATCGCCAGAATGGACGATGATGATTATTCCTGTCCAGAGCGGTTCGAATATCAGTTGGAATATCTCAAAACGCACAACGACATAGCTTTTGTTGGGTGTAATGTTATGCTTGTTCAAGATGGCGCAGACGTGGGAATACAGCGATTTCCAGAAAAGCCTCAGGCGCGGGATTTCCTGTTCAGTATGCCTTTTATCCACCCAGCACTTATGTTTCGACGCAGCGCATTGAAGGCGGTTGAGGGTTATTCCGCATTGCCAAGGTGCGAACGCTGCGAGGATTATGACCTGTTGTTGCGTATGTATGAAAAGGGACTTTATGGTGCAAACATACAGGAGTTCCTTTTCACCTATTCTCTCCCACATAATGGCATAACAACGCGGGGTTTTAGGGACAGAGTGAATGAGATAAATACACGCTATGTAAGATTCGAGCAGCTTGGGCTGTTGCCACGCTACTTCGTGTATGTTATAAAGCCGTTCTTCGTGTGGCTTTTGCCACCAAGACTGCTAGTCTATTTCAAAAAACGAAAAAACAGGAAAGCATAAGGGAAAGTGCCTATGCGTGATGGCGTGAGGTGAACGTGTTGAACAAAATTGCATCATGGTTCAAGAATTTTATAAAATATCAGCCGCTTCTTTGTGAACTGGTCAAAAGAGACCTTAAGGTTAGATATCGTCATTCCTTTTTGGGCATTTTATGGACAGTTCTCAATCCGCTTCTGAATATGCTAGTAATGACCTTTGTGTTTTCAAGTATGTTCAAAATGGACATAAAGAATTTCGCGCTTTATGTAATGGTTGGTAATGTTGTGTTTTCGTTTACTTCTGAGTCGACTATGTCGAGCATGAACTCCATTGTTTGGAATGCTTCCCTTATAAAAAAAGTGTACATTCCAAGGTATATGTTTCCATTGTCTAACATTATATCGGCTCTTGTGAATTTCGGTTTTTCTTTTATTGCTATGCTGCTTGTGATGTTGTTTACTGGGGCTGAATTCTACGGAATAATTGTCACTGTATGGATACCGCTTCTGTATTTGGTAATATTCTGTTATGGCATCGGTTTATTCTTATGTTCGATAAATGTGTTTTTCCGCGACACGAGCCATTTGTATTCAGTCTTTATAAACGTTTGGATGTATGCTTCGGCGATATTCTATTCTACAAGTATACTTTCCGAGGAACTTCTGGCAGTTGTTGAGGGAAATCCACTGTACCAGTACATCACTTTTTTCAGAGAAATCATTATATATGGGTGCTTTCCGTCAGTCGAACAGAATCTTATTTGTATCATATGGTCTCTCGGAGCATTGCTGATAGGCGGTCTTGTATTCAGCATGACGCAGAAAAAATACATATTGCATATCTAAGAGGTAGCTGTTTATGACGCAAGAATGTCAGAAAAAGAATTTTTATTTTCTAAATACAATGTTAAATGAGCTTGATAAATACGATGTAGTATCATTCAATATATTTGATACCCTTATTTTGCTTGATGTGCTTTTTCCTCAGGACATACTTAAGCTGCTTGCACAAAATGTGGAAGAAAAATACGGAATAAAGGATTTTAATTATATCCGTATGAATATTGAAGCAGAGATGCGAAACAAGGCTATTCAGCAGGATAATTCCAAGGAAGATATTTCTCTTGATGAAGTATATGCAGAAATCGGAATACGATATCCGAACCTTTCGACCGAAGAAATCAAGAATATGGAATGCGAATTTGAAATCAGTCATTCTATGACCAATCCTCTGATAAGAAAGCTTTTTGAAGCGGCATGTTCATTGAATAAAACAGTGCTTTTGCTGGCTGATACCATTATCCCGCGAGAAACTATATTACAGATATTGCAGCATAACGGCATTGAAAATTGTAATGGTTTGTATCTTTCTGGTGAGATTAAAAAGGCAAAATGCACTGGTAGCATGTATCGACATATCGTCAGCGTCAATAGCTTTGATACCCAAAAATGGCTGCATATAAGCAGTGACTGCGCTGACATAAATGCAGCAAGGTCAATGGGTATTACCGTTGGTTCCTCTCGCGCTCCAAGGGATTGGTTCTTTGCGGAGAGAGCTGAGAAACACATTGCGGAAGAGTCTAAGAGCGGAAAACATTTCCCAGAAGCACCCTTGCCAGATGATTTGAGTTTCTCTCACAAAACGGCACTTGATATAAACACAAGATTTACAGAGACAAGTCGTTGTGACCGTGATGTGATCATTTCTGCCGAAAACATATCAATGATGTTCAATATGAGCAAGGAAAAAGTTGACAATCTCAAAGAGTATGTTATTCGTTTCCTTAAACGGCAGTTGAAATTTACGCAATTTTGGGCGCTTCGTGATGTAAATCTAGAGGTTAATAAAGGAGAGCGTGTTGGACTCATAGGTCTTAACGGTTCCGGAAAAAGCACAATGCTTAAAATAGTTTCCGGCGTACTTAGTCCGACCAAGGGAACGGTAAATGTTAAGGGCAGAGTTGCTCCTATGATAGAACTGGGTGCAGGCTTTGATATCGAGCTATCAGCAAGGGAGAATGTTTTCCTTAATGGTGCTATTCTTGGATATGATCATGCGGAAATGGAAAAATACTACGATAGTATAATCTCCTTTGCAGAACTTGAGGATTTTCAAGATGTTGCAATAAAAAACTTTTCGTCAGGTATGATTTCACGACTTGGTTTTGCTATTGCAACTTGCAGAGTGCCAGATGTGCTAATAATCGACGAGATACTTTCTGTGGGTGATTTTGAGTTTCAGCAAAAGTGCCACGAACGGATGAAACAACTCACAGCAAATGGAACTACTGTTTTGTTTGTATCTCATTCTGCGGGGGATATAATCAATATGTGTGACCGTGCAGTATGGCTTGACCACGGAAAAGTAATTGCGGAAGGCGAAGCACAGTATATCGTAGAAAAGTATCTAAATAAATAACATTTGGAGTGATATGAATGAACGAAAAGTCAGTAAAGCTTATAACAATGGTTGCAATGTTGGTCTTTGCTGTTTTGAGCATATATGTAGCAGCGACAAATTCTAAACCGGAAGAACAAAACATAGTTGAACAGGATAATGTGATAACGCAGTATGTTACGCTGAACATCAATCAATGCGATCTTTTGGTGGACACATATGAGAACGGTGCAGTGTATGATGTTGTTACGTTAAGCTCAGATAAACCAAATCCAATTGCAGTGAGTAATTTTTCTGGATTTAAACTATATATCAATGATTCGCAAGTGTTGCCAAACAGCACTGTCAGCATTGAACTTCCATCGATGTCGCTTAATGATAAGATCACTGTTCGTGTTGTTGAGGATAAGTCTGGCGCAGAACGTGTGAATTATATCAACACTATTCCATCAGCTTTCAACAATATGCAGATTATCTCTGATAACCCAGAGGCAGGTTATTATTACTTTAATCTTGATGGATATGTATATAAAATGTCAACCGAAGGTAAACTTGTATATTGGCGTATGGCAGGCGGTGCAGATGCTTCCTATGGTGGGAATGACTTTAAGCGCACAGAGGTTGACGGAAAAGTTTATTACAGCTTTCTTTGGGGTGGGGATTCCACAGAATATCCCTACCTTTCAGGTGTGAAATATGGCAGAATGCAGGCTATCGTTCTAGATGAAAATTATCAGCTTGTAGATTATGTCCAGTATATGCTTCCGTCTGAAAAAATAGGTGCAAACTGTCGGATGGCTAATGTTTATTTTTCAATACTTGGAGATCATCACTACCTGCTGACCGCTTATGTTGGCAGGAATGTTGACAATATTCCTTCGTCAGTGCCTCATACAGAACAGGGAGTGCGTGTGAGTGCAGCAATTGTTCAAGAGATAAAGGACGGACAGCTCGTATTTGAGTGGGACAGCACGGACTATCCCGAATTATACGCGCTGAACACAAACGCGGACTATTATAACAAAAATGAATATTGGACGGATTATATTCATCTTAATGCCGCGGCAGTTGACCCTAAGGACAACAATCTGGTTCTTTCGCTCAGCAATGCAAACACCATAATCAAGATTGACCGAACCAACGGAAAGATACTCTGGAAGTTGGGCGGTTTAGCAGATGAATTTGGACTGACCGAGAAACAAAAGTTTTCTCATCAAAATGATGTCAGAATTACCTCCGATGGAGCGATAACAATGTTCAACAACGGCGTTCCAGCAGAAACAGTTGACGAAAACGGACAGGCCATATTTGGACAAAGCAGTATTATCAAGTTTAAAATAGACGAAGCAAACAAAACGCTCATTTCATTTGAAGAATATGCCTGTGATGAAGCATATTCTGCGGATATGGGCAGCGCGCAGGAACTTTCAGATGGAATATATGTAGTTGGTTGGGGCGAGAGATATACAGCAACTCCGCTATTTTCGGAGATTGATTTCAAGAGCGGTAAAACTCTATTCGCACTTGTTCGCCCGAACTACAACGGCTCAAACCTTTATAGGGTGTATAAATGTCAACAATGAATATTATATTGTATGTAATGCTTTATATAAAATAAAGTCGGAAAAGGGGCTTATTGGATGGTTGATGTTAGGGTACTCAGCATAAGATATGCAGCACCCGTGCTTGTGTCTTATGTCAGATGGATTTTGAAATGTTCTGTTGAATCAGGCATTATGCGTATTTATTTTCTGGCAAGGGATGGATATACTTTGAAATTAATAGCTGATGAAATCTGCAGTAGAACGGGTTTTAAGATTGATTGCAGATATTTGTACTGTTCACGTAAATCGCTTAGACTTCCTTCGTATCATTTGATCGGTGACGAAGCATACATGTTATTGTCAATCGGTGCAACTAGGCGAACAATAAGAACGATATTTGATAGAGCAGGACTTGATACTGAGCAAATTGATATAATTAGATCGGAACTTAGATTTGAAAATATTGATGAACCACTTAATGCTTCAAATTTTGATAAAATATGCAAAGAAATTTTCATCAATGAAAATTTTCAGAGGTTTTTTTATGATAACTCACGAAATACATATAAAACAACAATAGGCTATCTCAAACAGGAAGGTCTAATGGATAGTATAAAATATGCGATTGTGGATAGTGGATGGACTGGATCCATGCAAAGATCGTTACGCCAAATTTTGGAGAATGCTGGGTATAAGGAAAAGATGCATGGGTTTTATTTTGGATTATTCAACGATCCGAGCTATTGCGATGGTGAATATAATACATACTATTTTAATGCATATAAGAAAAAGTCTGATAAGATATTTTTCTGTAACAATTTGTTTGAGTGTTGGCTGTCGGCTCCACATGGTATGACAATTGGATACAAAGAAGAAAAAAACGAATTCGTGCCTGTCACTTTGTCTAATGATAACAACTTAGTAGACGAATTAATTCGAGAGCAAATTGCAGGTGTAATAGATTTCCTTTCATCATTATCAAACGAACAGATTGATATAGGAAATTTTATTTATAAAACAGAATACTTGCGAACTCGCGAAATACTGCGTAGGATAATGTCCAGCCCTACTCGCGAGGAAGCAGAGTGTCTGGGAAAATTTTCTTTCTGCGATGATATAACGGAAGGTTATCATCAAATGCTTGCATCGCCAGAACAGGCTGAAAGTTTGAAAGGTTTTTCTTTAATAAAAAGAATCTGCAGAAAACTGGTACATAAAAACTCAGAATATATAAACGATAATTTGTTCTGGGAATTTGGAACAATGGCGTTTTATCCGCCCTTAAAAAAGGCTTGGTGCAGAGCAAATTATCTAGCTTGGGAATGGTTAAGGTTTACTTTTAGATGATATAATCTAGCAATGCTATAATGTATTGTCTCTTAAAGCGTTTTAAATAGCTTTGACGTCAATATAATCTTTATCAGCTAAAAATGTAAATTACTTGGCCGCCACAAACTTATTGGTTTGGTTTATGATAGTGCTGCCCGAAACAGCAGCAGTCATTGTTATTTCAAAGATCGGTAAGCCTGTAATACAGTCAACCCAAATATGATTCTTCTTATAGTCTCATAAGATAATCAATCAAATCGATAATATAGGAAAAGCATTCATATTTCATGATGATAAACGCACAGAGCAACGATTCTTTAGAGAACTCATTTATGCTTGATTTGGCAATGGATTTTGAAAATCCGAAGGGTCGAGATTTTCAAAAAGCTCATCATAAAACTGCACTTTCGGCGCAGATATGAAGAGTGTGATGCCCTGTAAATTTCTTTGGCGATAGATAACAGTTAATCCCTTTCGTGTAGTTTTTATACAATTTAATTATATCAAAGTTGGTTGGCTGTTTCTGTATATTTTAGTGACAATTTTTTGTGCCTTGCGAAGCCACTCGGCTATTGGGTTTGTGCGGTTTTGCTCAGGGCTAACAACTTATACCTTAGGAGGAGAAATAAATGAATCAAAATAAAACACCACTCATTTCAGTGATTATACCTGTGTATAATACCGAGAAATATGTTGAGAAATGCATAGACAGCGTTCTCAATAACACATACGAAAGCATTGAAATAATCATTGTCAACAACGGATCTTCCGGCAATATTAAGGAAATCTATGAGCAGTATGTTAGAGCCTATCCCAAGAGACTTTTTCAAATTGTTAATCACAAAAAAAATCAGGGATTGCTTAAGGCGAGAATTAGCGGAGTGGAAGTATCTAAAGGTGAATATTATGCATTTATTGATAGTGATGATCATGTATCGGTTGATTATTACCGCCTTTTGGTGAATGAAGCAATGGCGACAGGGATGGAAATGGTTGCTGCCAAAACCGTCTATGAAACAACCGATGGTTCGCTGTTTTGTTTTAATCTTGCTACATTGGAAATGTATTCAGGTAAGGTTGAAAACGATGACCTTTTACGATTGATGTATGAGTGCGAGGGAAAATGCTTTTCTTTTAATTTGGTTTGGAACAAGCTATATGCAAAATCCCTGTGGGAGAAAGCATATCCGTACCTGAAAAGGATTGATGAACACATTGTTATGTGTGAAGACTATGTTTTTTCCACAATATATTATGCACTTGCTAACGGACTCAGCATAGTGCATGAGGCTCATCACTACTATTACAAAGGAGAAGAAGCATACACAAGCATTAAGGCTAGTTATGAGAAAACTTCAAAAAACATCCATGATTTGGGGGTCGTTTTTTTGGCGACCAAAAAATTTCTGATGGAAATAGGTCGCTATGATGAATTAAAACTCATGCATGATGCTTTTGTGAACCGTTATTATAGAATTTGGGTTAGAAATATAGAAATTGCCGAATTGTCAAACAAAGAAAAGAAACAATTATCCATTCTTCTTGATGAAACTTTACAGGTGAAATCAGGCGAGCGTGGGACCGAGCTTATAGACACCTATAGCACTTCGTTATCCACACCCGTGAATGAACTTTTGGATTATGTTAAGAGTCGGATATGTATAGATAATATCGAATATATAAGTTTTGATATATTTGATACATTGATTTGCAGACCATTTTTCTACCCATCAGACTTGTTTGAACTTTTGGGCGAGATAATTGCGAAAGATATGAAGGTCTTTATTAATTTCTCCAAGCTTCGACTGAGATCGGAAGAATCTGCCAGAGCCAAAATTACCATATCCCATAAGAGCTATCAAGACGTAACTTTAGATGAGATATATGATGAATTTGAATTATTAACTGGATTGGAGCATAATATATGCAGTAAAATAAAACAAACCGAGGTAGAACTTGAACTGAAATACTGTGTGCGCAGAAATACAGCCTTTGACTTATATCAGTTGGCTTTGGCAAAGGGAAAGAAAGTAATTTTTACATCAGACATGTATCTTCCTATCGAAGTAATAGAAAAGATTCTTAATAGGAATGGGTATGATAAATTTGAGGCTATTTTCTTATCGTCTGAAGTACGTCTTACTAAATCGACTGGCAGTTTATATAAGCATATCTTAAACAGGCTGAAAATCTCAAAAGACAAAATAATGCACATTGGTGACAACAATGATTCAGATGTGAATATTCCACAGTCGCTGGGAATTGAGTCAATTCATTTTGTTGCTCCAAGAGAAATAATAAAATGCAATTCTGCAGGTATTTATGGCGGAAACTATTTTAATAAATCATTTTTTAGTGAATATGAATGCAGAAATTCTTGTGCTCTAAATTTCTTGGGTATACGAACTATGCTCGGCATGATTGCCAATAAATTTTATGATAACCCATTTGTTAATTATCAAAAATATTCCGACTTTAATGCAGATCCGAATGTAATAGGATATGCTGCGTTGGGAATGCACATGGTCGGCCTAGCGCAGTGGCTTCATAAAGAATCACGAACTCGTGGCAAAATTCATTTTATTGCCAGGGATGGGTATCTCTTGAAACAGATTTATGAAGTGCTTTATCCGCAAGAAAAGGATAGAACTGATTACTTATATGTTTCTAGGAAGTCACTTATCCCTTTAATGATTACAAACCCTTTTAGTTTTTTTGAAATTTCATCGGTTGTATTTTTCGAATCTGTTTCTTGCGAAGAGATTTTGAAATATATATCGCCTATCATCAACGATAAAATTGAAGAAAAAATTAAAGCGGAATGCCTAATCTCAGGAATAATTATAGATAAGAAATTCTCAACTGAAGTTGAAATGTATACATTTATAAATATTCTCGTCAGAAATGCATATAATCCAAGATTAGTATCCGAATATCGTAGCTGCATGAAGCAATATTGGCGCGAAAAAATCGGAGAAAATGACATAACTTTTGATATTGGTTACAGCGGGAGGACAGAGCGCATTTTGTCAAATCTTCTCGGTTACAATATTAATTGTTGTTATGTCCATGTTAATAACGATACTGCCCATAAATCAGCTTCTTCTATAGGCTTTGATTTATCATGTTACTATCCTAATACACCTTTAGTTACGGGAGCATTGAGAGAACTGCTCATTTCAGAGTATACGGCTTCGTGTACGGGATATAAAACAATAAATGGCAATGTAGTACCGCAATTCGAAAAATTTCACCCCAAATATCCTCAAGCCATTATAATAGAAAGGATACAAAGTTCCACCGTTCAATTTGCTAAGGATTTGGTAAACCATTTTGGAGATGATTTAGTTTTTCTACATTATAGAGAAAACGATTCTTCTCTACTTTTAGAATACTATTTCAATAAAAGCCAGATTTTTGACAGATGGTTGTTTAAGATTTTTGATTTTGAGGATGACTTGAATATTGGTACGTTAGGAATGAATATCGTTGATTTCTGGAATATGCAAACAGGGACAGCAAGTAATGCCAATAATTCAGTGGTTGAACATTTTCTACCCACAATAAAAGACAAAGTTAAGCACAAACTCCGCAATCACCCCAAGCTTTTCACATTAGCAAAAAAAGTATATCACGTCTTTAAGAGGATGTAAAATATGAAAGTACTAATCCTAGCCGGTGGCTTTGGCACGCGCATAAGCGAAGAAAGCCAGTTTAAGCCCAAACCGATGGTAGACCTCGGCGGAATGCCAATATTGCTTCACATAATGAAGCTATACAGCGCGCACGGATTCAATGAGTTCGTAATCTGCGCTGGCTATAAGCAGCACGTTATAAAAGAATATTTTGCGGATTATTTTCTGCATACATCGGATATTACATTCGATTTCACCAACGGAAAGGACGAAATGACGGTTCACAAGAACCATTCCGAACCTTGGAAAGTGACCGTTGTGGATACCGGTCTGAACACTATGACTGGTGGCAGAGTAAAACGCGTCCGCGATTACATAGGCAGTGAGCCTTTTATGCTGACATATGGCGATGGCGTTGCTGATGTTGATATTACAAAGCTTGTGGAATTTCATAAGTCCCATGGAAAAATGGTTACTATGTCGGCTTATAATGCAGGACAGCGTTTTGGCGTTCTTGATATTGATTCTAACGGCAATATTAAAGAATTTCGTGAAAAGACAAAGGGCGACGGCAACATGGTCAATATTGGTTTTATGGTATGTCAGCCTGAATTTTTGGATTTAATCGAGGGCGATTCTACTGTTCTTGAAAAAGCTCCGTTGGAAACAGTCGCTAAAATGGGTCAGCTTATGGCTTATAAACATGAAGGTTTCTGGCAGTGCATGGATACCGTGCGTGAAAAGGAACAACTCGAAAAAATGTGGAACAGCGGAAACGCTCCTTGGAAGGTTTGGTAATTATGAATTTGAATTTCTACAAAGGAAAAACCGTTCTTGTAACCGGACACACAGGTTTTAAGGGAAGCTGGATGTGCAAAGTGCTTGCTATGCATGGCGCAAATGTAATCGGTTATTCCCTTAATCCGCCTACTCAGCCATCGCTTTTTGAAGAAGCGCATATTGCCGAAAGCATTACTTCTGTTACAGGCGATATCCGCGATTTGAAAGAGCTGAACGAAACCATGCAGAAATACCGTCCCGAAATCGTAATACACATGGCGGCGCAGCCTATCGTCCGCGAGAGTTATGCAGACCCTGTTTATACTTACGAAACAAATGTCATGGGTACGGTAAATATCTGCGAGGCTGTTCGTTTGTGCGGCAGCGTTAAAAGTTTTGTAAACGTTACAACCGATAAAGTCTATAAAAACAATGAGTGGGAGTGGGGATATCGTGAAACCGACGTGCTTGATGGATATGACCCGTACAGCAACTCTAAATCCTGCTCAGAGCTTGTGACATCAAGCTACATAAAATCGTTCCTTAAGGCAAATGGCGTTGCTGTTTCCACCTGCCGTGCAGGAAATGTTATAGGTGGCGGCGACTTCGCAAAGGATAGGATTATCCCTGACTGCGTAAGGGCAATGGAAAGAGGCGAAGAAATTATAGTTCGCAACCCATATTCCACACGACCCTATCAGCACGTTCTTGAACCTGTTGTGACTTATCTTAAACTTGCGGCTATGCAGTGTGAAAATCCATTACTTGCGGGGAATTACAATGTCGGTCCCGATGATTGCGACTGTGTAAACACAGGCGACCTTGTTGATTTGTTCTGTGAGAAATGGGGCGAGGGAGCTTCATGGAAAAATGTTGCGGAAGCAAATGCTCCGCATGAAGCAAACTTCCTTAAGTTAGACTGCTCGAAAATAAAGTCCGCACTGAAATGGAAACCTCGTTGGCATATAACAGATGCTATCGAAAAGACTGTTGAGTGGAGCAAGGCTTATCTATCGGGCAGCGATGTAGACAATGTTATGGAAAAGCAGATTAAGGAATATTTGGGGGAGCAAAAATGAAAAAAGCGCTTGTAACTGGGGCTAATGGTTTTGTCGGCAGCGCTCTGGTGAGAGATTTGCTGGCAAACGGGATAGAGGTAATTGCCCTTGACCGCGAAGGGTGCAGCAATAATATTCCGTCCAAGGTGCGGTTTGTGACACATGAGCTTTCTGAGAGCGATAAACTGTCAAAACTTATTTCCGATAGGGACATTGATGTTTTCTACCACTTTGCATGGGTAGGTTCGGCAGGACCTGCCAGAGCTGACACGACATTGCAGCTTCAGAATGCACAGTGGACGGTTGATTGTCTGCGCGCCGCAAAAGCAATGAATTGTGGTAAATTTGTTTGCGCAGGCTCTATAATGGAGCATGAAACTATTTCCGCAGCATATAAGCAAGGCAACAAACCAGGACTTGGTTATATATACGGCAGTGGAAAACTTGCAGCTCACACTATGTGCATGAGCGTTGCCGCAGATATCGGAATTGACCTTTGTTGGGCAAAAATAACCAATGCTTACGGTGCAGGAGAGCTTTCCCCGAGATTTGTGAATACAACTATCAGAAAGATTATAAATAACGATCCGCTTCAGTTCACCAGCGGAACACAGAACTATGATTTTGTGTACATAGATGATGTTGCAAGAGCGTTCCGGCTTATAGGTGAAAATGGAAAACCTTTCTGTCATTATCTTATTGGCAGCTCCAACGCAAAGCCACTGCGAGAATTTGTGCTTGAAATGAAAGCAGCGCTTGCACCTGAAAAAGAATTTATTTTTGGAGATGTCCCATTTACAGGCGTTAATATGCCACTAGAGGATTTTGACTGCTCCACAACCGAAAACGATACTGGCTTTAAGGCGGAAATTTCTTTTAACGATGGCGTTAAGAGAACTATGGAATGGATAAAGGAACAGGATTTATGATACAAAAATTTGAATTTCACGAAACAGAAATACCAGGGCTTATAGAGATAACCCCGTTTAATGCGGACGACATTCGCGGCTGCTTTACCAAAGATTATTCAAAGGAAGTATTTGAAGCAAACGGAATAAAGCATGACCTAGCGGAGGTTTTCTATACAACAAGCTACAAAGGAGTAATCCGCGCTTTGCATTTTCAGCGTGAGAAGCAGCAGCCTAAGCTTGTCCGTTGCATTCATGGTCATGTTTATGATGTGGTGGTTGATTTGCGTGCCAATAGTCCGACTTTTAAGAAATGGCTTGGCTTTGACCTCATAGGAGAAAAGCATAACGAGATACTGGTTCCCAGCGGCTGTGCGCACGGCTATTTGGTACTTGAGGAAAGCATTGTTTCCTACAAGTGTGCCGAAAAATTCTACGGTGAATATGATGACGGCATTATGTGGAACGATCCAAATATCGGCGTTGACTGGAAACTTGAACATATTGGCGGCATCGAGAATGTTATTCTCGCGGATAAGGATAAGAATTTGCAGAGCTTTGCGGAGTTTATGTTAAAGTATGGTGGCTTAAAATGATTGATTTTTCAAAGTATGATGCTATAGTTGTTGGCTGCGGCTTGACTGGCGGAGTGGTAGCGCGGCATTGTGCCGGAGTTTCGGTGCGCAGAGCGGAAGAATATTAAGCGAAGCCCTTTGGGGAAGCAAGGTGTCGGCGTCAACAATCAGCGAGCTGAACCGAAAAGGCTTATGTTCACATTGAGGAATGGCGTAACAGAGAGCTTAAAGGCGAGTATCCATATGTCTATGTTGATAGGATATACTTCATGGGGCAGCAAGTTCGAAAACGTCAGTATTTTAGTGGCAATCGGAATAAATGGCGATGGTTACCGCAAAGTGATTGGTGTTGCGGGGGCTTGAAGGAGGATAGGGAAAGCTGAAAGAGCGCGGCTTAAAAGGCGTGAAAATGGTCGTTGGAGATAAATGCCTAGGTATGTGCGAATCGGTAAACGAAATTTTCCCTGAAGCCAAATTTCAGCGTTGCACAGTACATTTTTTGTCGCAACGTTTTCTCAACAACTCCCCGAAACAGAATGTGTGTATTGCTTTCAACATTCTGTTTCGGGATAATGTAGTATTATAACTTAGCAAGATGCCCCCACCCCTTGCCACGTTAAATAATGGGGTAGCCTTTATTGAAATACTTTGCAGCTGCATTTCTTCACTCCCTTAATTCACTATCTACTGCATCAATTGCCGCGTGAATAACTTTGTCCATATCATAATACCTGTACTGTCCAAGTCTTCCACCAAATATAACATCTGAGCGGGATTTTGCAAGCTCGGCATATTTTGCATAGAGCATGGTATTTTTTTCATTACCTATCGGATAGTATGGCTCTATTCCATTGTGCCATTCCACCGGATATTCGCGGCTTATTACGGTCTTTTCCTGCTCGCTGAACTCGAAATGCTTGTGCTCGATAATTCTTGTGTAGGGTACTTCCGGCGAAGTGTAATTCACCACTGCGTTGCCTTGGAAATTATCAATGTCCAGTATTTCATGTTCAAACCTAACAGAGCGATACTCCAGCTTCCCGAAGCAGTATCCGAAAAATTCGTCAATACAGCCGCAGAATACGGTTTTCGCGGCGACTTTTCCATCACGAATATCGCTGTAATCAGTGTTAAGCAAAACCTCAACACCGTCCAGCAAACGCCCAAAAATCTGCGTGTAGCCGCCCTCTGGAATACCCTGATATCTATCTGAAAAATAGTTGTTGTCATAAGTAAATCTCAACGGCAGGCGCTTGATGATGGAAGCAGGAAGCTCGCTGCATTTGCGCCCCCACTGCTTTTCGGTGTAGCCTTTAACTAGCTTTTCATAAACATCTGTTCCAACCAGCTTCAGTGCCTGCTGTTCAAGGTTTTTTGGCTGGGTGATGTGCAGTTGAGCTATTTGCTTGGCAATAATTGCTTTTGCTTCGGCAGGAGTCTTTACGCCCCACATTTTACTGAATGTGTTCATGTTGAACGGCAGATTATAAAGCTCATCTCCGTAAATTGCCACAGGCGAATTTACAAAATTATTAAATTGCGCAAAGCGATTGACATACTCCCATATCTGCTTATCAGAAGTGTGGAAAATATGTGCGCCATACTTATGCACATTGATACCTTCAACCTGTTCTGTGTAACAGTTCCCGCCGATATGCGAGCGGCGGTCTATAACAAGACAACGCTTGCCGCGGTCAGTCATTTCTCGGGCAAAAACTGCGCCAAAAAGCCCTGCGCCTACAACAAGATAATCATACATTTTAACAACCTCTTATTTTCTTTGCCAGTTTTTTCGCCCAAAACCTTCGTTTGCTTTCGGGCGGCAGCAGCGTATAAAGAAGCAGCTTGCGAGTGGAGCAGTATGCCTCCAGCCTTGGAATTTGTTTAATTTCAGCGCCGTTTTCCATGCAGTAGGTTATATAAATTCCCGTAAAAATCTCGCCTAGATAGCCGTCTGTCCTGTCTGATTGAAAATTCCCATGCAGCGTCTTACGCTGGTCAAATTTCTCCAGTACGGGGAATAGAATTTCGCAATACTGATTAAAATATGTCCTGTTCATAATAAACATATTGCAGAAATATTGTCGGTTCTGAGAGAAGTATTTATCTGCCGCTTGTGACAGATACGGCGCAAGGCTTTTGAGAATATCAATGAACATTTGCAAGTCTTCGGCAAAGTGATTCTTTGAAGTGTTGTAATGCTCTTGCACGGACAATCCCATATCCTCGCTGCGCGGAACAATTATGTCATATTTTGATATAATTTGCTGCCATTGGTCTTCGTTTCCCAATAGATTACTGTCGGGAAATGACTTTAGCGTCACATACGGTCTTTTTATACTATCATCAGCGCAGAAAAATCTGCGATAATGGCAAAATCCGTAATAATCAGCAGAAACATTTTTCCAAGCAAAATAATGAGCGGTAAGCTCGCAGTATTCGCGATTTTTAATGGATATGTTATCTCCAACGTTGTCGGGCAGCGCGCCGCTTATAGGCGGGTTGAGCGCTGCGCCACATTGAATAGGGCGGCACATCGGCGGCACAATCTCATAAGCAGAATGGCAACACATGAACATCTGAATATTTTTCATATCTTTTCAGGCAGTATTTTTGTTCTGAGGAACTCCTCATACTTCTCACAAATTGGTTCAGTATCGTCGAAGGCAATCTGCTTGCCGTGGTCAAGCCAAAGTACCTTGTTACACATTCTGCGTATCTGGGGAATAGAATGAGAAACCAGAATGGTAGCCTTGCCTTTGGTTATAATTTCCCGCATTTTAGCCTCGCTTTTTTCACGAAACGCGCCATCGCCCACCGACAGAACCTCGTCAAGAATGAGTATTTCAGGCTCAACCATCGCAGCAATTGAAAATGCTATCCTTGATTTCATGCCGCTGGATAGCTGCTTGAACGGACGGCTTTCATACTCCCGAAGCTCTGAAAATTCAAGGATTTCAGGATATTTTTCGTCCATGAATTTACGGGTATAGCCTAGCATTGCACCTCTCAGATACGCATTCTCTTTAAGATTAAGGTCGCCGTCAAAGCCACTGGCAAGCTCCAGCAGGGCGGCAATTTTTCCGTTGACTTTAACGCTTCCTTTCGTAGGAACCATTATCTGCGTAACCGCTTTCAGCAGCGTGGATTTTCCCGCACCATTTGTGCCGACTATTCCCAGCATATCCCCTTGTTCAAGCGTAAAACTGACGTTATCAACCGCAACAAATTTTCTGACCTCATATTTTCTTGTCAACTTTTTGACAACAAATTCCTTAAGACCGATATTGCGCAAGTCACCCGTAACATATTCTATTGACACATTTTTAACTTCGATAACCGAATTTGCCATATTTCCCCCATTAAATGTAATACAGGAACTTGTAATTCTTTTTCTTGTATATAATCGCGCCGACAATCAGAACGACCAACGCATATCCCGCCGCCAGCAAGTGAAATGTAGGCTGGGGTATTTCACCCTCAATAATGATTTTTCGGAAATACCGAATATACACATAAATCGGGTTAAGATAGAACAAATATTGTACCTGCTGTGAATAAGCGTCGATAGAATAAAATATTGCCGAAACATACATCAGCAGCAGAGTAAATATATCGTATAAATATTTCATATCTCGGAACATAAGATAAATTGCTGATAAAATCAATCCCATACCGAGGTTGAATACAACCAAGCAGCCTATCGGATAAAGCAACATAATAAATTTCCATGTTATAGCAATTCCGTCAATCAAGCAAAACAAAAACAATATCAGCAGATTGAGCGCGAAATTGATAAGAGATGAAACATTTTTCGACAGCAGAAACATATATTTCGGCACATTGACTTTTGAAAAAATGCTGGAATTATTGTACAACGCAGTCATACCGCTTGTGGTGGATTCCTTGAAATAACTGAACAATAAATTTCCACAGAACAGATAGATGATATAATGCTCAATACTTCTGCCAAAAAACTGTGTAAAAACAAGAGCCATGACGCCCAGCGTCATCAGCGGACCAAGTATACTCCACAGCATTCCCAACACTGTGCGCTTGTATTTTTTTGTGAAATCGCGTTTTACCAGCTCCTCAAAAAGGAATATATTATGCCTAATCTTTAGAAATATCATATGAATAAAACAATAATCCTCAAACTCATAATTTGTAACAACGTAATCAATTGTCTTTAAAAACAAACATCGTCACAGGAACATCCAAACAATTGTCAAATATCTTAAGTTTCGCTGCAGCATAAAAACTCCACATATAATTAACAATATATGTGGCTATACATTGCTTAAAAGCTTATACTGAGTTTTCCCTGCAGTGTTTTTGGGAATAGACTCCAAGATTCTAACCTCAAAAGCTTGCGAATTAATGCCCGTTTTGTCTTGAAGGAATTTCCCTATTTCTATCGTATAGCCCGAAGTGACTGTGTAAATTATCATTCTCTTATCAGTGCCAACACAAGCAAAATCAGAATTATATTTAGATTTTAGCAAACGCTCTGTTTCATCAAGACCGATTCTATATCCGAACAACTTCAAGAAACGATTTTTACGTCCCGTAATGAAAAAACAATTATCTTCATCAAAATAAGCAAGATCTCCTGTGTGATAAACGCCACACCGTTGATCGCCTTTCTTTAGGTCATCAATGCATTCGCTATACCCAAGCGTTACATTCGCCCCATAATATACAATCTCTCCAACCACTTTTGGGCTGGTAATCTCTGCCCCTTTTTCATCCAGAAGCTTTATTTTTCCACCTGGGATGGAATTTCCAATGCTTCCCTTTTTTCTCTCGGCAAACTCAGGCTTCAAATAAGCCATACGGGAAGTAGTTTCGGTAGAACCATAGGTTGCAACAAAATGTTTTCCATTTTCCTTAGCATAGTTGGAAAGCTTTGCAAACATTTCATCTGTAAGACGACCACCGCCTTGATTTATTATCCGTAAAGCAGGTAACTCCATTCTTGTGAAACGCATCTTATCAAGAATATCGTAACTATATGGTACGCCTGTAAAACTGGTAGCGCCATAATTCTTCATCATTTTCCAAAACTCCTTTTGAACAAGCGTACCAGTAGAAAGAAGAATTGTACCGCCTATCCAAAGATTGCTTGTAACTGTGGACAAACCCTGTGTAAAGTTGATTGGCAACGATATCATAGCCATTTCATCATTTTTCAGCTCAAATGCAGCCGCAACATTTTGGGCAGTTGCATCAAGATTGGCATATGAATGCCTTACCAGCTTTGGGCTTCCAGTAGAACCTGATGTAGTAAGCAAGAGCGACAACTCTGAATACATTTCATGTGCTTCATTTCTAAGATGTATTAACAGGTATCCTCTAAAGCTTCCAACAACTTCTCCATGGAATCTTTCCTCCATCCTTTCGGGGAGCCAAACATAGGCTGGTTTGTATGTTGCAACAAGGCTATTCATAAGCTGCTGTTCTATATCGCAATTTATCATCAACGGAACAACACGATTTTCAATTGATGCTACAAACGCTGAAGTGGCACCAATAGTATTTTCGCAAAGTATAAAAACAAGGCATCTTTCTTGTATAAGTAGCTTGTATGAAGTGCAAAAATCCACAAGCTGTCCGTATGTAAGAATCTCATCCTTATCATTAATCATTGCAGCCTTTCCGGTAGGCTTTTTATCAATATCAAGAAACATTTTCTACTCCTATTCACTTGAAGGCAACACAGCCCCAAAATCATCTTTGGTTTTTTGCAAGCGTCTTGCTTGCGTCTCTTAGTGTAGTTCGCTTGCGAGACACATATGTCCCCCATACTGCACAATTTTCGATTGAGCCGACTTACTCACAATATTGAGGGGAATTTGCAAATAACAATTTATTTTGTTGTTCCTCGCTTAACTTGACAGTGAGAATTGAATCTCTTGGATTTTTTGCCCAAAAGGAACTGATTCATTATCCTTGTGAGTACTGCCTTAAAAAATCATATTATTGAACAACCATTCACACCAATTATTTCTCCTGAAATATATGACGAGAAACTAGAAGCGAGAAATACACATATATTAGCAACATCCTCTGGGCAGCCAAGTCGCCCCATTGCAATATTGGAAATACGCTTTTCAAGTTTTGCCGTCTCAACTTGATATATTGCATCAGTATCGATAAGACCAGGTGCGACAGAATTAACACGAATATTATATGGTGCAAGTTCTTTTGCAGCCGATTTGGTTAATGCAATTACAGCGCCCTTTGTAGCAGAATAAACCAATTGCCCTGCATTGCCTCTTTGTCCAACAATAGATGAAATATTGATGATGCTGCCAGATTTTTGCCTAATCATAATTTTTGAAGCAATCTGAATAAGATCAATAACAGCAAAAACATTTACGGCAAACATTTTTTCCATGGTTTCATATGTAATACTTCCAATTAAACTGTTGTATGTTATTCCGGCATTATTCACCAATATATCCAAGGCATTTTGTTCCTTTTTAATGCGCGTGATAGCACTTTTTACTTCATTCTTATTGCACACATCCAAATAGATAGGATGAACATTGGCTTTATATTCTTCGGGGAGTTGATTTGTAACATTCGTGGATGCAACACTTCTAGCGATAGCGTATACAATCGCGCCCTCTCGCGCATATGCTTCTGTTATTGCTTTGCCAATGCCTCGGCTAGCGCCTGTCACAAGGGCAACCTTGCCCTTTAATGAATTATTCCCATTTAACATAATCATCCTCCTTAGAACTAGATTTGAATTCCAAATTTTCTTAGTATTGGGAACGTAGATTCATATGATGTTAATTCAATAATATCTTCTGGATCAAACATTACCCCAAAAACTTCCTCTATCTCACTTACTAGACGCATCTGCATTATAGAATCCCAGCATTCAACTGACATTACACTTAAGTCACCGTTTAACTGAGATTCATTTATCCCTAGGCACTCAATAAAAATATTATCCAGTTTCTGCTTATTTTCCATTGTTAAGTTCCTCCAAATAATTACTATATATCGGCATGAAATCTTCTTTCAATACAGAATTAGCAATCACATTGCAGTATTTTCCGTTTTTGAAAAGGCGTTGCCGCAATACGCCTTCTTCTTTAAGACCACATCTAAGAGCCATTTTTCTGGATAACAGATTGCTCTCTATAACAGTTCCATAAAGGCAATTCAATCTAAGCTCGGTAAAAGCATAATTAATAAAACCCATCATTGCATTGTAAACATCATTAGGTCGACGATCTTCGATGGAAGCCTTGGTTTTCTCGTGTAGCTGTGCTGTTCCATTTTTGTAATCAATATCAGTGAGCATAATCATTCCAATAGTTGCCCCATTTTTTATTTGGATCATGCAACGCAGTTCATTCTGCTGCTCATAATTTTCAAACCATCTAATTTGACGGTCGCGAGACACAGGAAAAGGCTTGCCGGCTGTCATTCTTTCGATCGATGGATCGTTTATCATATCATACAAGAGTTCAATGTCCTCATGCTCAATTGCTCGAAGTATTACATTTCCGCTAATAATATTCATAAATTTTCCCTTTCAATTTATTGTAACGATTATTACCATGTATATGAATTCTCGCCTTCTGTTGTAGCTAACCACTCTATGTCAGTGTCTATTTGTTCAATATTTCTCAAGGCATCTTCATGCGAGATTTTTCCTTCATGATAATCAAAAACTTGTTTCCACTTATCTGCAATAATGTTGAAGTTTGTATGCGCGTGAATCCACGGATTGGGGTAAGAAACATGCACAGGCTGAATTAATTCCTCAAATGTGCATGTTCTAAGTTCATCCACACTATGTATCTCAAAGCCTTTATCTAAATAATATTGATATAGCGGGCTTTGTTTTGAAAGATACACTTTTTTTCCCATGTATAATAACCTTTCTATGTTTCCAATACCGCTTTGACGTCGAGCATTAAAAATAGCAATATCCACATCGCCCAGAATTTTTGTATATTCAGCAGGCGTTCTTAGTTTGGTAATAAACGCCTTTTGGATATTTTTATCCGAAAACAAAATATTGGTAAATTGGGTTACAACATGAGTCGAGTGGTTTTTCCCATCTATATTGGTATCGCCATAACTCAATGGAATATAAAGCTTCATTCTATGAGTTTTAAATCTAGACAGATAAGTCAGCACTTCGCAATGATTTTCGAAAGGATATGCATTATGACCAATTTGTATATTAACCACCCTGTTATTTGTTGTTGGAGTTTCGCAACAATATTCTTTATCACAATCACGTGAATAATTGCTCAAATCAATCAAACCATTGTCAACAGCACTCTGAAGGCTGATTTTTTTGCTATCTATTGATTCAATAATCATTTCTGTTTTGTTTGCATTTATTTTTGCGGTTTCCAAATCTTCCTTAGTTTCAGCTTTAACAAAGAGTTTAAGCTTATCTAACTCAAACGCCTGTTTGAACTTAATATATCTGTTGAAAATCTGTAAGTTCCGTTCTTCCTTTAAAGCCATTTCATATGCTGCGTGTTTTTTTGCATTCAATTCATCCATTTGGACAAAGTGCTCCTCAAGAAAGCCGTAAGGAATACAGAAATCACATTCTTCGCCCATAATTGATCTATAAATGCTTTTCTCACCGTTGGACAGTACAATCTTTTCCTGAAATGCTTTATGACATTTCTCTTTCCATCTATTCGTGAGAAGATTTTTTAGGCTTGTATTTGGCAGCTTATAATTGTACAGGTCCTTGCCCCATATTATCCAAGTTGACTTTTTGAGATACTTTATATGCATGCATATAAATAAAAGCCATTTACCATTGGGGTCAAAACTATGAAAAATAATGCGGTCATGCTCCCTAAAAATCTGATTTAATCGGCGAAACTTTTGATATCGATTTTTGCCGACTTGAGGAAAATTAATCACATTTTCAAACGCCATCAAAGAAATATCGTTGCCAACCAACTGATCAGTAAACAATATCGTATGCTTGCTTGAGTCAAAATTTTCTCTCAACATAGTAATATATCCACGCATATATCGATTGCTTGGCGGCATGATGTGTAAGTAATTCATACATTTACCTCCGACTTAACATTTTGTCTTTTGCCCTACTTGCAGCAATGTGAAGAATATTTATGTTAAACAAAGCCTTGCTGTTAACCAAATCCAATATTTCTCTGCGAAATTCTTTTGTTTCCTTTTTGAATTTCAGCAAGGCGCTCAGATACATTTCTGCAAAATGATAATCAAAGCTAGCATTAATACCATTATCGGATATATATTGGTATAGCCTTTTAGAATAATCAAAATCCTGCCTCAGATTTGCACAAGAAGCAGAAGAATATAACATTGTTGTCAAATTGTTGTGAGATCTCACCCTATAACACCCCATTTTATCTTTCATTCGATAAACATTGCCCCGCATTCCCCAAATCACAGCTGTTGTTCGATCCGCTACCATTTTGTGAAATCTAGCATATATCGACGTATCCAAGCCATTTTCTTTAAAATAATTTCTTCTTACTAACGAGCTAGGATGACCTGGCAAAAAAATGCCCTTGAAATCCCTTTCAAGAATGTAATCTCTGTTCTTGCTTATCCAATTCAGTTTCTGAGTTTTTAAGGGATAATTTTTATCATCTACTAACAAAACATCATGTGAACACGCTGAATAGTCCGGGTGATTTTCGAGAAATTCAACTTGTTTTTGTAGTTTATATTTGTCACACCAGTAATCATCGCCATCGCAGCCTGCTAGATACTTTCCTTGCGCATAAGGTAGCATACGACATATATTAGCAACCGCCCCTTGATTACATTCTGAAAAAAAGTAACTCACTACGTCTGGATATTCCCTTTGGTATTTCATCAAAATTTCGCGAGTACCATCTGCAGAACCATCATCTCCTATAAGTACCTCAAATCTAAAGTTTGTTTTTTGCATCAATATGCTGTCCAATGCTTGCGAAATATAACTAGATTGATTATATGTTGGTACGATGACCGAAACATAAATACATTGCTCATCAACCGTCATAATAATTCACCACCATATCAAGAATAAAGTTCATTTCATTATCACCATATCTTTGGCCTATGGGAATATAAACTATGTTATTTGCAAAATCCATCGCTTGAGCGTTGCCTGATCGTTTGGCATTAGTCCATAGAGTTGGAATATAGACTTTACGAAATATCATCCGATTCCTTAATTTATCGCCAATGGCGATATAAAATGGATAAAAGAAAGCTCCGCCGAAATGCGGGGGCATTTTTATGGTACTCTTCACGGGTTGAATCGTTCTCAAGTCTGAAATATCCACCGATTTTCAAAACATTCTCTCCTACAATATAGTGAACTGCTTTAGCATTTCTTGAATTTCTTCTACAGTATTAAACATCATCACATCAATAATTGACAGATTAGGTACAAATTCATTGTTAAACTGACTATATTTAACGCTATCATTCATTTTGAGAAAATGGAGCGTCAATCCGTGCTCAGAAAAGCGATCATAGTGATATAGAGAAATTCCGCCAATGGGATTGTAGTATTCATCAGCGTTAAGCCGTTTACAAATATCAATAATTTTATTCTCTGCGGTTAACGAGCAATCTTTGTCGATTGAAGATGATAGAATCAATTCAGTATTGATATTCATATATTTGCAAAGCTCAATGAATGAGTTATAAAGATAAGGAACAAGTCCTGTATCTTCATAATTTATTATTCTGTCAATCACAGGATATACATCTTTGAAATGCGGCGCTTTGCTGTAACACATTTGGATTGTTTTAAGAAATTTTGGCTTCCAAATCATATCATCAACTAATTCGGTTTCAGCAAACAATTTGTTTTGACTGGCTTTTTTTAATGGCAGATTGACTCTTTGAGGTCTGCCATTTAACAATATGAAATTTCTATTAGCCCAGCCTCCTTTGATGTAATTCACATCGTCATATATAACATATTTATCCATATAATTAATTAACTGAAAATAACCCAGATATGGGAAAAAATATGGCTGTTCAACTGATATTTTAGTATGACTCATAATTTCCTCCGATTATTTTTGCAAAATAATATCACATATTCTGTTTACATCGTTCAAATCCAAATCTGAATACAGCGGAAGCGTAAGCACCGAATCAGCGGTCGCTTTTGCAACAGGCGTTTCGTTCACCGCAAATTTGCTCCTTACAATGCTGAAATCCGATGTTAGCGGGTAAAAATACTTCCTTGCAAAGATATTTTCAACGGCAAGTCTGTCTGCTATTTCATCACGGCTCAGTCCGAACTCTGTCTTGTTGAAAAGCACCGGGAAATATGCATAATTTGAACGTACATTCTTCTGTTCAGGGCAGATCCTAATGCCTTTAACTCCGGACAAACGCCTGCGGTATGTCTCCACGCATGCCTTTCTGGCAGAAATATATTCGTCGATGTGACGCAGATTACAGATTCCCATTGCCGCCTGAAATTCAGTCATTTTAGCGTTTGTTCCAACCATTTCAGCGTCTTCCTTGCCATACATTCCAAACTCCCTCAAGGCCTTGCATTTCCTTGCTAGAGTCTCGTCCTTAAAAGTCACACAACCGCCCTCGATGGTATTGAACACTTTGGTAGCATGGAAACTGAACATCGATGCATCGCCCAGTGTCGCAACGTTTGTTCCGTCTGTAACTTCGCCGAACGCATGCGCAGCATCGTATATAACTTTCAGTCCGTACTTGTCTGCAACTTTTTGAATTGCCTTGTAATCACAGACATTTCCATAAACATGCACAGGAATTATTGCGCTTGTTTTTTCGGTTATCAAAGCCTCTATCTTGTCTGCATCTAGAGTATAATGAGCAGATTCGATATCGCAGAACACTGGTGTCAGTCCCTTGCGCAGTATGGCCTGCGTTGTTGAAGCAAATGTAAACGGCGTAGTAATCACCTCGCCGGATAATCCGAGTGCCTCAATGGCAAGCTCCAACGCTAAATGTCCGTTTGAGAACAATCCTACACAAGGAACATCCAAATATTCCTCAAGCTTTGCTTCAAGTTGTTGGTGCTTGATACCGGAATTCGTTAACCAATGACTTTCCCAGAGTTCTTTTATTTCTTCACAATATTCTTTATACTCTGGCATTGAAGCTTTGGTTACTTGTATTGATTCATTTGACATAAAATGCTCAACCTCATTGTTAGTTAATTTTGCAAATTCTATCTACTATAAAGCGATTCAAAATCAGCAAATTGACAACAAATTACTCTGTCTTTCTCCATACATTCTCTGATAATAATCCTGATACTCGCCGTTAATGATATGCTCCCACCAAGGGCGGTTATCGAGATACCACTGAATAGTCTTTTGGATACCGTCAGCAAATTTAGTTTCGGGCAGCCAGCCAAGCTCATTGTGAATCTTTGTTGGGTCGATAGCATAGCGCATATCGTGACCTTTTCTGTCTGCCACATATGTAATCAAACTCTCAGGCTTGCCGAGCGCTTTGCAGATTATCTTTACGATGTCGATATTCTTCATCTCATTGTGACCGCCGATATTGTAAACCTCGCCGACAGTACCCTTGTGGATTATGAGATCAATGGCACGGCAGTGATCCTCAACATAGAGCCAGTCGCGAACATTCAAACCCTCTCCATAAACGGGAAGCGGTTTGTCATTGAGCGCATTCGCTATCATCAGCGGGATAAGCTTTTCAGGGAAGTGATACGGTCCATAGTTATTTGAACATCTCGAAATTGTCACGGGCAGACCAAAAGTCCTGTGGTATGCCTGCACCAGCAAATCCGCGCTCGCCTTTGAAGCAGAATAGGGAGAGCTTGTGTGAATAGGCGTTGTTTCAGTGAAGAACAGATCGGGTCTGTCAAGCGGCAGGTCGCCGTAAACCTCATCGGTAGAAACCTGGTGATATCTCTTTATGCCATATTTGCGGCAGGCGTCCATCATGGTCTGCGTGCCGATTATATTCGTATTCAGGAATACGCCTGGGTTCTCAATGGAACGGTCAACATGGCTTTCCGCTGCGAAGTTTACCACAACATCTGGGTGTTCCTCTTCAAATACTGCAAAAACCGCATCGCGGTCGGTTATATCAACCTTGCAAAATCGGAAATTCGAGTTATCCATAACGGGCGCAAGCGTTTCCATATTGCCCGCATAAGTAAGGCAGTCAAGACAGATTATCCGATATTCGGGGTGATTTTTCAGCATATAATGCACGAAATTGCCGCCTATAAAGCCTGCACCGCC
>CAZKXB010000022.1:0-3272 GCA_964556595.1 uncultured Ruminococcus sp.
AGATGCAAGCAAGGCGCGTGCAAAATCTAAAAGATGGTCTTTGTGCGGTGTTGCCATAAATAAATCCGGAGGAAAAAAGTTATGAGAATTCTTTACGCAGCCAGTGAAGCATTACCCTTTGCCGCTTCGGGCGGTCTTGCAGATGTTGCAGGCTCTCTCCCCAAGGCGCTTTGCGCGGCAGGTCATGAAACCTGCGTGGTTATGCCCTATTATGTCAACACCATAAAGCCTGAGCAGAAAGAAAAGATGAACTACATCACAAACTTTACTGTTCCCGTTGGCTGGAGAAACCAGTACTGCGGCTTGTTTTCGCAGCAGGTAAACGGCGTTACATATTTCTTCATTGACAACGAGCATTACTTCAAGCGCGACAGCGGTCTGTACGGCTATTATGATGACGCAGAGCGCTATGTATTCTTCAGCCGCGCTATTCTTGAAATGCTTAAGTATATTGAGTTCAAGCCGCAGATAATCAACTGCAACGACTGGCAGACCGCACTTGTTCCCGTGTACTACAACCTGTTCTACAAGAATACATGGGGCTATGAGAATATCAAGCAGGTGTTCACAATCCACAATATCGGCTATCAGGGTCAGTATGGTCTTGATTTGGTGCGCGATATGGTGGGTATTCCTCCGCAGAATATAAACCTTATAGAGTATGATGGCGACATCAATTTCATGAAGGGCGCTATCGAGGTTGCCGACAAGGTTACAACCGTTTCTCCGACCTATGCGCGCGAGATACTTGACCCGTGGTTCTCTCACGGTCTTGACAGAATACTGGTGCAGAAGCAGTATAAAACCTGCGGCTTCCTTAACGGTATCGACATAGACCTTTATAATCCCCAGATCGACCCCAACATTGCCGCAAACTTCAACACCAGAAGCCTTAAGGGCAAGGCTGCCTGCAAGAGCGCCGTTTTTGAGGAGTTCGGTATGCCTGAGTACGGTATTCCGCTGCTGGTTATGATTTCCCGCTTTGCCGACCATAAGGGCTTTGACCTTGTAAGATGCGTGTTTGACGATATAATCAACACCGATATGCAGGTTGTAATTCTCGGTTCGGGCGAGGCTTGCTATGAGAACTTCTTCCAGGATATGCACTATAAGTACCCCGATAAGGTGGGCTTCTACCGCGGCTATAATCCCCAGCTTGCAAAGAGATTGTATGCGGGCGCGGATATGTTCCTTATGCCCTCAAAGAGCGAGCCTTGCGGTCTGGCGCAGATGATAGCGGCGCGCTACGGCACTGTTCCGATTGTGCGCGCAACGGGCGGTCTTAAGGACAGCATTATCGACGCGGGCGACGACGGCATAGGCTTTACATTCCAGAGCTACAACGCGCACGATATGCTTTATGCAATTCAGCGCGCAAAGGCTGTCTATGACGATAAGGCAGAGTGGAAAAAGCTTGCTGTCAAGGCAATGAAGGCTGACTTTAGCTGGGAGGCTTCTGCAAAGCTTTACATTGGTCTGTATAAGGAGCTTTGCGGCGAATAAGGCATTTTCTTAAAAGGAGTATAAATTATTATGGCATATATTTTAGGCGTAGATATCGGCACATCTGGCACAAAAACCGTGCTTTTTTCGGAGGACGGCACACCCGTTGCTTCCTCGACATACGAGTATCCGCTTTACACCCCGCAGAACGGCTATGCCGAGCAGGAGCCGCTTGACTGGTGGAACGCCACCGTCAACGGCATAAAGGACGTTATCGCGCAGAGCGAGGTAAGCGCAGAGGACATCAAGGGCGTAGGTCTTTCGGGACAAATGCACGGTCTGGTAATGCTTGACGCGGACAACCGCCCCATCAGAAAATCCATCATCTGGTGCGACCAGCGCACCGCCAAAGAGGTTGTGGAAATCACCGATAAGGTCGGCGCAGACAGACTTGTGGAAATCACCGCAAACCCCGCAATCACAGGCTTCACCGCCGCAAAAATCATGTGGGTGAAGAATAATGAGCCTGAAAATTACGAAAAGTGCCGTCATATTCTGCTGCCAAAGGACTACATCAGATTTATGCTTACGGGCGAGTATGCGACCGAGGTTTCTGACGCTTCGGGTATGCAGCTTCTGGATATCCCCAACCGCTGCTGGAGCGATGAGGTGCTGACAAAGCTTGGCATTGACAAGAGCCTGCTGGCAAAGGTTTATGAGTCCCCCGATATTACGGGTACGGTTACAAAGCGCGTAGCCGAGCTTACGGGACTTAAAGAGGGCACTCCCGTTGTGGGCGGTGCGGGCGATAATGCCGCCGCCGCTGTCGGCACAGGCGTTGTTGAGGACGGCAAGGCTTTCACAACCATAGGCACTTCGGGCGTTGTTTTCGCGCACACTTCCAATATTGCCATAGACAAAAAGGGCAGGGTTCATACGTTCTGCTGTGCTGTTCCTAATTGCTGGCACGTTATGGGCGTTACCCAGTCCGCGGGTCACTCGCTTAAGTGGTTCAGAGATAATTTCGCTTGGTCGGAAATGGAAACCGCGCTTGCAATGGGCGTAGACCCCTATTATCTGATGGATAAGGAAGCCGACAGTGTTCCGATAGGCGCGAACAGGCTTCTGTATATGCCCTACCTCAACGGCGAGAGAACTCCCCACCTTGACCCTGACGCAAGGGGCGTGTTCTTCGGACTGTCCGCAATGCACAAGAAAAAGGATATGCTGCGCGCGGTTATGGAGGGTGTTTCCTACTCGCTGCGCGACTGCGTTGAGGTAATGCGCGAGATGGATATAAACGTAAGCGACATGATGGCTTGCGGCGGCGGAGGAACTTCCGCGCTGTGGCGTCAGATGCTTGCAGACCTCTATGCCTGCCCCGTAAAGACTGCCGCAAGCAAGGAAGGACCTGCGCTTGGCGTTGCGCTTCTGGCAGCCGTTGGCACGGGCATATATTCCAGCGTTCCAGAGGCTTGCCGTGCCGTTATCAAGACGGACAAGGTTCAGCAGCCGATAGAGGATAATTCCCGTCAGTACGAAAAGGTATACCAGATGTACCGCAGGCTTTACCCCGCAATGAAGCAAAGCTTTAAGGAGCTTGCACAGCTTTAATTTAATATACACAAAGGCGGCTATTCAAGCCGCCTTTTTTATTGCGAGAGCGCGGAAGCTTGGCATAGACGAAGCAGGGATTAAGATTTGCTTTATGGACAGGAAATCTTCATCTGCGTATATTGTATCATATGCCAGTGCGAATGTCAATACCTTGTGGTTGCCCGTGCAGAATTATGCAGAGTTTCGCGCCAGATGGCTGATGAAAATTCCGT
>CAZKXB010000022.1:3372-6491 GCA_964556595.1 uncultured Ruminococcus sp.
CGCCACAATCAAGTAATAATAAATCAAATAATATATTAAATAAATACTAATCAACCAATCTCTGGGACGGGGGAGAAGCTTGCGGTTAATTTCCGTCTGACAATACCTGTCCCAAAATTTCAGCGCTGAAAATTCCATTGATGGAAATTCCATTGATGAAAATTCCATTGATGGAAATTCCATTGATGAAAATTCTATTGATGAAAATACCGTGACGAAAAAACCGTCACTGAAAATACCGTGACGAAAATTTCGCCACAATCAAGTAATAATAAATCAAATAATATATTAAATAAATACTAATCAATCAATCTCTGGGACGGGTGAGAGGGTGCAGTAAATTTCAGTATGACTTCGGCGAAAATATCCTTGGACAGGAAAACTGCCCCGTGCAAGCGCACAGGGCAGTTGAGCAATTAAAAAATATTATGCGTATTCTGCAAGAATAGCTTCAACCTGCGGCATAATTTCCTCGCGGGTCTGAGTCCACGAATCGTCACCGAATGTGCTGGCGTAGATGCCGTCCGTAATCGGCTTGGTAAAGTCGTCGCCAAAGCCGTACATATCCTCAATGATGAATGTGAAGTTGCTGTCGGCGCTTGCGTCACACATATCTCTCCACAGGTCATAGCAGGTTTCGTCCCATGTGATAGTCCACTTCTGCATACCTGAGTACTTACCTGCGGTATAGTAAACTGGTGTGGGGTTGACGTGGTCGGTCTTAACCTGGTCGATTATGTTCTGGTCGGTTTCGTAAAGGCGGTTGCACATGATAAACTCAGTTGCGCCCTTGATGTTCTTAGCACCCTTGGGAACCATAAAGCCGAAAGTATTGCTGCACATGTAGTAAGCGTCAGCGTTGGGGTCTTTGGGGAACGGAACAAACGCGAAATCGGAAACGGTATTAAGAATATCGTTCTCAACGCCGCTGGGGTTCTGGACTTCCTCTGTTGCGGCAATGTAAGTCCACTCAGGCTCCATGCTGAGGAACAGCAGTTTGTCGCTTATCTTTGCCCAGTCCTGCGGGGAAACCCAGCCGCCCTCTTTGTGCAAAAGACCGCTTCTTCCGCACTCTGCAAGGTACTCGATAGCTCTTGTAACGTTGGGGTGGTTAAGGTTGTTGGTGATTGTGCCGTCACTAGACATACCGATAATGGTTGTGCCTGTTGTGTTGATAAAGCACTCAAGCATGGTGCTTGTGCAGTACAGACCAACGTTATCCTCGCTGAGGTTGCAGAAATCAATCATCATCTGACGCCATGTGTCCCAAGTCCACTCGCCGTTGAGATAAAGCTCATACGGGTCTTTCAGACCAGCGTCCTCAACCGTCTTGCGGTTGTAGTTAAGGGAGTATCTTGTAACAATTCTGTGGGGGAAGTAATAGTGCTTGCCCTCATACTCATACTCGTCAATCAGGGGCTTCATGTCCTCCCAGATAGCGTCATCAGCGTTAAGGTAGTCGTCAAGCGACTCGAACATATTTCTGCTTACGCCGTAGGGGAACGCAAGCGGCTCATACGTCATAAGGTCGGGGGAATCATCACCAGAGATAAGGGTTGCAAGCTTCTCATAGTAAGCAGAGCCGCTGGAAGCGGAAATCCACTCGATTTTACCGCCGTATGTATCGGACTCGAAAATCAGGCACTGCTCCTCGCCCTTCTGGTCAGATGTAATATCGTAATAACCCAAGAATTTTACAGTACCTGCGTTGCCGCTGGGAGTGTAATCACCTGTGTTAAGGTCTTTTACATTCTTGTCGGTGTCGGCGTTTTCATCGGGGTCTGCGGTGGTTGCGGTTGTGGTGGCAGAGGTATTGCCGATGGAGTTGCCGGAATTGTTGCCGCCTGTCGGTGCAGAGTCCTCGCAAGCCGCCATGCTGAGAAGCATAGAAGCCACAAGACCGCAGCCAAGCAGCCTTTTAAGTTTGTTCATTTTATTTCCTCCTTGTGATATGAATGTGCAGCAAGTCACACTGCTCATAATTACATTATACATGAAAATCTGTCTATAAGCAATTGACAATATTCCCGATTTATTGTATAATATTCTCAAAACTATGCGGCGGTTTGTGCCGCAGATATGACCAATCCGCTTAAATTTCATGTTTTTGTATCGCATTTTTTAACCTTTGTGTAATGGTTTGCCCAAGTTTTTAGGTAAACGTTTTTATTGGCTTTACAATGCGGAATTACGGCGATACGGCGAATATGGGCGGTTGTATAATTCCTTGGCGGCGGGTGGTTTTGGTCAACATTTGGTTGGGTAATCGTTTATGTTATTATCTTCCCAATTTAGGTTATAAGGAGTGTTTTTTACTTTATGGAAATTGAACAGCATGACGCAATATCTTCGGCGCGCACGGCAGGATTTCCCGTGCAGCTTTATTGCGAGGAGATAGAAGCAGGACAGGTTGCGCCGCTTCACCGTCACAGGCAGCTTGAGCTGCTTATGGTAAACAGCGGCAGTGTGCGGCTTCGGTTTGCGGCGGGCGCGGCGGAGCTTGCGGCGGGGCAGGGCGCGCTGATAAACGCGGGCGTCATGCACAGTCTTGAAAGCACGGCGGGCGGCGAGTGCGCGTATATTCTTTTTGCGGACGAATTTATAGCGCCCGCGGGCAGCGATATCAGCGACAAATATGTAAAGCCGCTGGTGGATAATTCCGCGCTGGGGTATGTCCCGTTTGACGGACGGTTTAGCTGGCAGAGCAGCATAATGGAAAGCGCGCGGCGGGTGAACGCTCTGCTTGCGGGGATATCGGACGGCGCGCAGCTTGACACTCCCTGCGCGGAGCTTGACGTACACCGCCTTATCTGCGACATCTGGGCGGCGCTGTACAGGCAGCTTGGCGGCGCTGTGCGTCCTGCCGCAAACGCCAACGAACACGCCGTGCGCCGCAGAATACAGCGCATGACGGATTATATCCACAGCGCATACAGCGGCGCGGTTACGCTGGAGCGCATAGCCGCCGCCGCAAACATCAGCAAAAGCGAGGCTGCGCGCTGCTTTCAAAGCTGCCTTGGAACTTCGCCGGTTGCGTATCTTCAGCAATATCGGGTGGAGATTGCGCAGCAGCTTTTGCAGGGCGGCGATATGTCGATTGAGGTGATAGCGGCGGAGTG
>CAZKXB010000022.1:6591-37990 GCA_964556595.1 uncultured Ruminococcus sp.
CGCAGCAGCTTTTGCAGGGCGGCGATATGTCGATTGAGGTGATAGCGGCGGAGTGTGGATTCGGCTCGGCTTCCTATTTCTGCAAGACGTTTCAGCGGCACACGGGACTTACGCCGGGGCAGTTCCGCAAAAGCTGCCGCGCGGCGGGCGCGGAGAAATACTAACGGGCGGCTGTCGGTTTGTTGGGGGAATTGCGGATTTGCGCAGGATTTTGATTGGCTTTTTGGCGGATTTTAAGGCTTTTTCGACAATTTCGAGGATTTGGACAAATTGTTTGTGCAATTTTTTTAGCCGCAAATCAATAATCGGATAATCTTTCAATCAGCGTTAAATGACTGCGGATTTTTTTGACAATTGGCTTTGTGGTGCGGAAAATCGGGATTTATTTATCAAACAAAAAAATAGACGACAAAACTCCTTTTGTTTATATTCAACCCAAAGTAATATCAATATATTGAAATATTACGGCAGGTATACTGACCGATAGAATATATTGTGTATTTGTCCGAAAAAGGGTGGAATATCTTGACTTCGACACGAAATTATGTTAAAATATTAACTAACATATGGTGAATGAAGGTCCGTTGGCGCGGACGATTTTGGAAGGGAGAAAGGTCAATGCTGTTGAGTATATCGTTTGATATTGCGGAATTGATTATCCTCTCTGTTCTGCTTTCCAGTTTGATACTTCGCAAAATGACTATGGGGCAGGCGAACAGAGTATTTTTGATGACGGTTTTATGTGAGATTGTAGCAAGCTCGCTTGAGATATTTGCTGTGGCGATGGATTATAATGAAAATTCGCCGCCCGTGCTGGTGCTTATTGCGCATACGCTTTTTCTGATTTTCCGCAATATGCAGGCTCCGCTTCAGCTTGTGTTTATTATGTGCCTTACCGAGTCGCGGCATAAAGCCAAGAAAAGCCTTGCCATCAAGCTGCTGTGCATAGTTCCCATAACGCTTATAGTGGTTCTGCTGCTTGCAAACCCCTTTACAGGGCTGCTGTTTACATACCGGAACGGTTATCAGCACACATGGGGATATAATATCCTGTATATCCTGCTTGCGCCGTATTATATAACGTATATTGCGTATCTTGTAAGATACCGCAGGCAGTTTGATTTCAAGAAGATGGCGGCGATTTTTACAATGGCTACGCTGTCCTTTATGGCTATTATAATTCATAATGCGGTATCGTATATTCGCGTTACGGGATTTTCCGTGGCGGTGTCGCAGCTTATTATCGCCATGATTGTGCTGCGCACCGAGGATATTGTTGACACCATGACGGGGCTTCACAAGCATGACGCATATGCTAGGGATATGAAGCTTGCGTATGACAACGAAAAGCACATCAGCGTTGTTATGCTTAATATCGGCAATTATGATAAGATAAGCGAGATGGTTGGTTATGACGGCTCGGTTATGCTTATTTCGGAGATTGCGCAGCACATTAAAGATATCACAAAATCACTCAAACGCGATTGCGTGTGCTATTATCTTCAGTGCGGCAGATACCGCATTGTGTATAATGAGGAAGATTACGAAACCGCAAAGCTTGCGGCGGAATATATCTTTAATGATGTAAAGATACACACCAATATAAATCATCTGGATATCAGCCTTACGCCCTATGTGGTTGTGGCGCGCTGCCCAGAGGAAATTGCAACATACAGCTCCCTTATGCAGTTCGGACTGAATTTTCACGAGAAGCTTCCGCGTAAGGAGCGCTGGTATACGGCTGCCGAAATATATTGCGACAGGGAGTTTGATATCCGCAACAATATAAACAAGATTATCTCCAAGGCGCTGGCGAATAATGCTTTTCAGGTATACTACCAGCCGATTTACTCTACGCAAGCAAATAAATTTGTTTCCGCCGAAGCGCTGCTGAGGCTGTTTGACGACACATACGGCTTTGTGCCGCCCGATATACTGGTAACTGCGGCGGAGAAGAACGGCGCTATCCACGAAATAGGCAAGTTTGTTTTTGAGGAAGTCTGCAAATTTATCGCAAGCGACGAGTTCAAGGAGCTTGGTCTGGAATATATCGAGGTAAATCTTTCGGTTGCACAGTGCATGAACAGAAGCCTTGCGGACGATATCCTGAAGATAATGGATAAATATAACGTGCCGCCTGAGCGCATAAATCTTGAGATAACGGAAACCGCCGTTTCGTATTCACAGCACGCCATGACGGAGAACATAAAGAAGCTGTCCGAGGCGGGACTGGAATTCTCACTGGACGATTACGGCACAGGCTACTCCAACATGAAGCGCGTGGTATCGCTTCCGCTGAAGATAGTGAAGCTTGATAAATCCCTTGTGGACGAGTGGGAAAACCCCAAGATGTGGCTGTTTGTGGTCTACACCATCAAAATGCTTAAGAACATGAACATGGAAATCGTGGTTGAGGGCATTGAAACGCAGGATATGGTGAAAGCCTTTGCGGATTTGAAATGCGACTTTATACAGGGATATTATTTCTCAAGACCCGTCTGCAAGGACGATTTTGTGGAGTTTGTAAGAACGTATGTCAAGCAGCAGTCTTAAAGGCTGACACGAACATGATAAAGCGGAGAACCTGAAAATTCTCCGCTTTGTTGGTTTAAGCCGCAAAGGCTTGACATTTCGGGCGGACTGGCGTATAATTAAAAGGTGCGGTCTGCCGCAAAAAACTGAAAGGCGAATTGAAAAATGGCGAGAGATAGACTGAAAAGTCGGTTGGGATTTATACTTCTTAGCGCGGGCTGCGCTATCGGAATAGGCAACGTGTGGAAATTTCCGTGGATAGCGGGTGAAAACGGCGGCGGTGTATTTGTGCTGATATACCTTGTGTTTCTGCTGATTTTCGGCGTTCCCATAATGACTATGGAGTTTGCAATGGGGCGTGCGGCGCAGAAAAGTCCCATGAAGCTGTATCAGCAGCTTGAAAAGCCGCACCAGAAATGGCATTTGCACGGCTATGCCTGCCTTGCGGGAAACTACCTGCTGATGATGTTCTACACCACCGTTACGGGCTGGATGATGAATTATTTTGTCGCCATGAGCGCGGGCAAATTTGAGGGGCTTGACGCGGCGGGCGTTTCGGCGGCTTTTGCGGATATGCAGGCTGACCCTGTTTCCTCGCTGCTGTACATGGCGCTTGCGGTGGTGATAGGCTTTGGCGTGTGCGCATTGGGACTTCAGGGCGGTCTTGAAAAGGTGACGAAGTTCATGATGCTTGCGCTGCTTGGCATATTGATAGTGCTTGCGGGCAACAGCGTGATTATCGACATAAACAACGGCGGCGAGGGACTTTCCTTTTATCTGCTGCCCGATTTTCAGCGTGCGGCAGAGGTCGGCATTGGCAGCGTGATAGTCGCCGCAATGAATCAGGCATTTTTTACGCTTTCCATCGGTATTGGCTCAATGGCGATATTTGGCAGCTACATAGGCAAGGAGCGCTCGCTTCTGGGCGAGTCGGTGAATATTGCGCTGCTTGACACTTTTGTGGCGGTGTGCAGCGGACTGATAATATTCCCCGCTTGCTTTGCAAATGGCGTTGCGCCGGACGCGGGTCCTTCGCTGATATTTGTAACGCTGCCGAACGTGTTCAACCAGCTTGAGGGCGGACGGCTGTGGGGCAGCCTGTTCTTTGTGTTTATGACTTTTGCGGCGCTTTCCACCGTGTTTGCCGTGTTTGAAAACATAATCTCCTGCACGCGCGACCTTTTCGGTTGGGGCAGGAAAAAGGCGTGCCTGTTGAACGGCATTGCAATGCTTGTGCTTTCCGCGCCCTGTGCGCTTGGCTTTGGCGTGCTGAGCGGCTTTCAGCCGTTTGGCGAGGGCAGCAGCGTGCTTGACCTTGAGGATTTTATTGTAAGCAACGTGCTGCTTCCCGTGGGCGCATTCATAATAGTGCTGTTCTGCACAAGGAAATTCGGCTGGGGCTGGGACAGCTTTGAGAACGAAGCAAACTGCGGCAAGGGACTTAAAGTCAAGCGCTGGATGCGCGGCTACATGACGTGGGTTCTGCCCGTGATTATCATTGCGGTGTTTGTTCTGGGACTGGTGTCCAAGTTTGCGGCGTAAGCAGCTTCCCCAATCCATACAAAGAAATCCCCCGAAATAAAATCGGGGGATTTGTTGTATGCTGAGCCTTTATTACTTTTCTGCCATAAGGCGAACCATAACGGCTTTCTGCGCATGAAGTCTGTTTTCAGCCTCGTCAAAAATTTCGGCTGCGTGCGCTTCAAATACCTTGGCGGTGATTTCCTCCTCGCGGTGGGCGGGCAGGCAGTGCTGAACCATTGCGTCGGGCTTTGCCACAGCCATAACCGCGTCGTTAATCTGGTATGTACCCTCAAAAACAGCGCGGCGCTTTTCGCTTTCGCCCTCCTGTCCCATGGAAGCCCATACATCAGTAAACAGCACGTCTGCGTCAGCAGCGGCTTCAAGCGGGTCGCTTACAAGTTTGAAGTTATCGTACTGCTTTGCAAAATCAAGCACGCGCTGGTCGGGGTGATAGCCTTCGGGGCAGGCAAGAGAAACGTCCATGCCGACCTTAAGGCAGCCGACAGCGAGGGAGTTCGCCATATTGTTTCCGTCACCGATATAGCACATTTTAAGTCCGTCAAGCTTGCCCTTGTATTCACGAACCGTCTGCAAATCCGCAAGCACCTGACAGGGGTGGCAGAAATCCGTAAGACCGTTGATTATCGGGATATCGCCAAACTGTGCCAAATCCTCAACCTCTTTCTGCTCAAAGGTTCTTATCATAATGCCGTTGATGTAGCGGGAGAGAACGCGTGCGGTGTCCTGTACAGGTTCGCCCCTGCCAATCTGCAAATCCTTTGAGGAGAGGAACAGCGCGTTTCCGCCAAGCTGATACATACCCGCTTCAAACGAAACGCGGGTTCTTGTGGAGGACTTCTGGAATATCATGCCGAGGGTCATTCCCTTTAACAGGTGGTGGGGAATACCGTGCTTCTGCTCGTATTTAAGCTGGTCGGCAAGGTTAAGGATATCAATTATTTCCTCAGTGGAGAGGTCGAGCATTTTAAGTAAGTGTTTCATATGTTTTTCCTTTCTGTTTAATTATTAAGTAATTCTATAAGAATTTCCAGACCCTTGTCTATTTCGTCATAGGTGATGTTAAGCGGGGGAAGCAGCCTTACCTTTGTTTTGGCGGTAAGCAGCAGCAGACCCTTTTCAAGCGCGGCTTTAACGATATCGCCCGCAGCCTTTGTCTTAAGCTGAACGCCAATCATCATGCCGATACCGTCCACCGAAACAACCTCTGGGCAGGCGAGAAGCTTTTTCTTGATATAAGCGCCCTTTGCGCTTACCTCGTCAAGAAATCCGTCCGCGTTTACCGTGGAGAGTACGGCTGTGCCGCCTGCGCAGGCTATCGGGTTTCCGCCGAAGGTTGAGCCGTGAGTTCCCGCTGTGAGAACCTTTGCGCACTTTTCTCCCGCAAGGCACGCGCCAATCGGAACGCCGCCCGCAAGTCCCTTTGCAAGCGTTGTAAGGTCGGCTTTCTTGCCGAAGTTATCGCCCGCAAGGAATTTTCCCGTTCTGCCGACGCCTGTCTGAACCTCGTCCGCGATGGTAAGCACGTCCTTTTCCGCGCAGAGTTTGAAAATCTCGTCCACAAATTCCTGTTCAAGCGGCATAACACCGCCCTCGCCCTGTATGTACTCAAACATAACCGCGCACACCGTATCGTCAAGCTTTTCGCGCAGGTCGGCGATATTGTTGGCTTCAACGTTTATAAATCCCTCAACGAAAGGGAAGAAGTAGTTGTGAAAAACGTCCTGTCCCGTTGCGGAGAGAGTGCAGAGCGTTCTGCCGTGGAAGCTGTTCACAAGCGTAATTATGTTGTGCCTGCCCTTGCCGTATTTATCAAAGCTGTACTTGCGGGCGATTTTAATTGCGCACTCGTTGGCTTCCGCGCCGCTGTTGCCGAAGAATACGTCCGTGTAACCTGCGGTTTCGCAAAGCGCCTTGGCAAAATCCGCCTGAACTTTGGTGTAGTAGTAGTTTGAGGTGTGCTGGATTTTATGCGCCTGTGCGCACACGGCGTTCACCCACGCTTCGTTGCAGTAGCCGAGGGAGTTTGTGCCGATACCACTGCCGAAATCTATGTACTGCTTGCCGTTTTCATCGGTGGCGGTTCTGCCCTCGCCGCTTTCCAGCACAAGGTCATACCTGCCGTAGCTTGGCATGACATAGCTGTTGAATTGCTCAATCGTGTTCATTTTATTATACCTCTTACGGAATTATCATCGTGCCTGCGCCAAGGTCGGTCAGCAGTTCGATAAGAATGGAGTGCGGGTTACGTCCGTCAATTATATTCGCCTTGGGAACGCCGCGCCTTACCGCGTCTACGCAGCAGTCGATTTTGGGAATCATGCCGCCGCTGATAATGCCCTGCTTTTTGAGATAGGGGATTTCGCTTACGCCCGCGGTGCGGATAAGCGTGCTTTCATCGTCCTTATCCTCAAGCAGACCTATGATATCGGTAAGCAGGATAAGGCTTGAAGCGTGCAGCTCTGCGGCAATCCTTGCGGCTGCGGTGTCGGCGTTTATGTTGTAGACGGTTTTGCCGTCCCCGCCCGTTGCAACCGTGGAAATTACAGGGATATATCCGTTATCCAGCGCGGTATTTATCACTCCGGGATTTATTGCGGAGATTTCGCCCACATAGCCAAGCTGAGGGTCAAGCTGCTCTGCAACCAGAAGATTTCCGTCCAGACCGCAGAAGCCGACCGCGTTTCCGCCGTGGCTTTGCAGCAGCGCAACCAAATCCTTGTTCACCTTGCCCGCAAGCACCATCTGAACTATATCCACAGTTTCCTCGTCAGTATAGCGCAGACCGTTGATAAACTTGCTTTCCTTGTTGGTCTTTTTTAGCATTGCGTTTATTTCGGGGCCGCCGCCATGCACCAGAACAATTTTAATTCCCACAAGCGACAGCAGCACGATATCGCTCATAACCGCCTGCTTAAGCGCGTCATTTGTCATAGCGTTGCCGCCGTATTTCACAACAACAACCTTATCGTGATATTTTTGCAGATAGGGCAGAGCCTCAATCATCACGTTGGCTCTTATGTCATAATTTATATCCATTAAAGGCTACCTCTCTTATGTTCTGTATTCGGCGTTGATTTTTACATAATCAAACGTAAGGTCGCAGCCCCATGCCACAGCGCTCTCGTCGCCGCTGTGCAGGTCAACCAGTATCTTTATTTCGTCCGCGCTGAGGATTTTTGAAGCGTCCTTTTCGGAGAAATTTATACCCGCGCCGTTTACGCATACCGTAAGCTTGCCGTACTCGCTTGCAAGCTCCACCGAAACGCCGTTTATGTCAAACTCGCCCTCGGCATAGCCGATAGCGCACAGGATACGTCCCCAGTTTGCGTCAGAAGCAAACATAGCCGCCTTTACAAGGCTTGAGCATACCACGGATTTTGCCACCGACTGCGCGGTTTTCTCGTCAGGCGCGCCCTTTACTATACATTCAAGCAGCCTTGTTGCGCCCTCGCCGTCGCGTGCGGTTTCGCGCGCAAGGTTAAGCATAACCATGTACAGCGCGTTTTCAAAAATCTCGTAGTTCTTGTCCTCGCATATTATCTCGTCATTTTTGGCAAGACCGCTGCTCATAAGCACAAGGGTATCGTTTGTGGAAGTATCGCCGTCCACGCTTACCATGTTGTAGGTCAGCGAATTTACCTTGCGCAGCGCCTTGTCAAGCAGCTCCGTACGGATTGCAACGTCTGTTGTTATAAAGGCAAGCATGGTCGCCATGTTGGGGTGAATCATGCCGCTGCCCTTGGAAATTCCGCCCACATGGCACTTTCTGCCGTTAATCGTAAATTCCACCGCGATTTCCTTTTTGCGGGTGTCGGTGGTCATGATAGCTTCGCAGGCTTCGCTGCTTTTCTTGGGGGAAAGCTCCTTTACAAGCGTAGGAATACGCGCCTTTATCGGCTTTATGGAAAGCTTCTGTCCTATAACGCCCGTTGAGCCTACAAGAACATCATTGGGGTCTATATCCAGAGCCTCCGCAGTAAGCGCGCACATCTGCTCGGCTATCTCAATGCCGTTGTCGTTGCAGGTGTTTGCGTTGCCGCTGTTCACTATAACCGCCTGTGCAATGCCGTTTTCAAGGTGCTTTTTGGTGACGTATATCGGCGCGCCCTTTACCTTGTTTGTGGTATACAGCGCGGCGGTTCTGCATTTTTCGGCGCAGTAGATAAGGGCAAGGTCGCGCTTTGTGGTGTTGCCCGCCTTAATCCCCGCTATAACGCCTGCGGCTGCAAAGCCCTCGGCAGCGCAAACGCCGCCGTCTACAAAATCAAATCCTTCAAACTTAACCATATCAATAACCTCGTTATTCCAGTCCTGTTTTCTCGTCAATGCCCATCATTATGTTAAGGCACTGAACCGCTGCGCCGCTTGCGCCCTTGCCCAGATTGTCAAGGCGGCTGCACAGTATCATGCGCTCGTCATTGCCGTTTACAAATATCTCCATATTGTTTGTGCCGCTCAGATTATTCGCGCCGATAAAGCCGTCCTGCGGCTCGCCCGCGGGCATTACCTTCACGAAATGGGAGTTGTTAGCTGCATAATAATCCGACAAAGCCTTGCGGATATCGTCCGCGCTGTATTTCTTTGTCAGCAGCCTTGTGTGCAGCGGGAGCGATACCACCATTCCGCTGAAATAGTCGCACACAAGCGGGTTGAATGTGGGAGCGTACTCAAGTCCGCAAATCTTCTGCATTTCGGGCAGGTGCTTGTGCTGCTGGGTCAGCGCGTACTGGCGGGGGCTGTCGAATTCTGCGGGACGGTTCTCACCCTCGTAAACCGCGATAGCCTTCTTGCCCGCGCCGCTGTATCCCGATACCGCGTGAACACTTACGGGGTAGTCTGCGGGCATAATGCCAAGCTTCACAAGCGGGTAAACCATGGAAGCAAATCCGCTTGCATAGCAGCCTGGAACGGCAACCCTGTTTGAAGAAGCAATTTTCTCGCGGAACTGCGCCGAAAGCTCAGGGAAGCCGTAAGCCCAGTCGGGATTTGTGCGGTGCGCGGTGGAAGCGTCAATAATGCGCACATCTCCCTCTGCAAAGGAAACCGCCTCAATGGACGCTGCGTCGGGCAGGCAAAGGAACGTAAAATCGGACGAGTTTATCAGCTTTTTGCGCTCGGCGGGGTCTTTGCGCTTGTCCTCGTCAATGCGCAGAAGCTGTATATCGTTTCTGTTTGCAAAGCGCTCCAGAATTTTAAGACCTGTCGTACCCTCCTGACCGTCTATGTAGACCTTAACCATTGTTCAGCACCTCCAGCTTTTTGCGGGTATATTCAATCTGTGCCTTAACGCTTTCGGGCGCAGGGCCGCCGTAGCTTCGGCGCTCCTTAACGCAGGTGTCAAGGCTTATCGCGTTATAAACATCAGCTTCAAATGTGTCGCACTGCGCCTTGTAGTCCTCAAGGGGAAGCGCTTCAAGCGTTGTGCCTTTCTCAATGCACATTGCCACCAGTCCGCCCGTAATTTTGTAAGCGGTTCTGAAAGGCAGACCTTTCTTTACAAGGTAGTCTGCGCAGTCGGTGGCGTTTATAAAGCCCTTTGCGGCGGCGTTTCTCATGTTGTCCTTAAGCACCGTCATGGTTTTAAGCATGGGGATAAAGGTGGTAAGGCACAGCTTTATGTTGTCCACTGCGTCAAAGATGGCTTCCTTATCCTCCTGCATATCCTTGTTGTAGGCGAGGGGAAGTCCCTTCATCATTGCAAGCAGCGTGACGTTATCGCCGATAACGCGGGCGGTTTTGCCGCGGATAAGCTCGGTGATATCGGGGTTCTTTTTCTGCGGCATAATGCTTGAGCCTGTGGAGAATGCGTCGTCAAGTTCGATAAACTTGAACTCCCAGCTGCACCACATTATTATTTCCTCGGAAAATCTTGACAGATGGGTCATGCATATAGACAGCGCGCTTGCAAGCTCAATACAGAAATCGCGGTCGGAAACGCCGTCAAGCGAGTTCGCCATAGGCTCTGCCATTTGAAGCAGTTCTGCCGTTCTTGCGCGGTTGATGTTATAGGTTGTGCCCGCCAGTGCGCCGCTGCCCAACGGGGAAACGTTCATGCGGCGCGCGGTATCATTAAGCCTGTCGATATCGCGCAGCAGCATTTGCGCATACGCCATCAGGTGCTGACCGAACGTTATGGGCTGAGCGCGCTGAAGATGCGTATAGCCCGGCATGATTGTTTCGGTGTGTTCTGCCGCGATATCGCACAGCGCCGTGGTAAGTTCTGTCACAAGGGCGATTATGCTTTTAATTTCATCGCGCAGGTACAGTCTTATATCAAGCGCAACCTGGTCGTTTCTTGAACGCGCGGTGTGAAGCCTTTTGCCCACATCGCCAAGGCGCTTTGTAAGCTCCGCCTCGACAAACATATGGATATCCTCGGCATTGGGGTCTATTTCAAGCTTGCCGCTGTCGATATCCGCGAGTATTTCCTTAAGCCCGCCGATTATTTCAAGGCTGTCGCTCATGCTGATAATGCCCTGCTCGCCAAGCATAGTGGCGTGGGCAATGCTGCCCTGAATATCGTGGCGGTACATTCTGGCGTCAAAGGAGATTGAGGAGTTGAACGCGTTTACTTTGCTGTCAACTTCTTTTGAAAATCTTCCTGCCCACATCATTGCCATAACATTAACCTCTTTTATTATTATAGTATTTCAGATATTTCAAAAAAATCAAGAGCGGGAAATGCTGCGAGCTTTTCCCGCTCCGAAGTGTATTGATTGCTTATTACTTGTTTCTCTCAGCGTCCAGCAGAGCCTTAACCTTGATGGGCAGACCGAACAGGTTGATAAAGCCTGCGGAATCCTTCTGGTTGTAAACATCGTCCTCGCCAAAGGAAGCGAAGTCCTCGCTGTACAGCGTATAGGGAGATGTAACGCCCGCGTTGATTATGTTGCCCTTGTAGAGCTTCAGCTTAACCTCGCCAGTGCAGGTTTCCTGTGTCTTGTCAACAAAAGCGTCCATAGCTTCGCGCAGGGGAGTGTACCACTGACCGTTGTATACGATATCGGCATACTTCTGTGCAAGACCTGCCTTGTAGTGCTGGGTTTCCTTGTCAAGGCAGATTGTTTCCAGAACCTCATGAGCGTGGTAGAGGATTGTTCCGCCGGGAGTTTCATAAACACCTCTGGACTTCATGCCGACCAGACGGTTCTCAACGATATCATACAGACCGATACCGTTCTCGCCGCCAAGCTTGTTAAGGGTCTTGATAAGCTTTACGCCGTCCATCTTCTCGCCGTCCAGCGCAACGGGGATACCCTTTTCAAAGCTGATGGTAACGTATGTGGGCTTGTCGGGAGCCTGTTCGGGGGAAACGCCCAGTTCAAGGAAGCCGGGCTTGTTGTACTGCGGCTCGTTTGCGGGGTCCTCAAGGTCCATACCCTCGTGGGAAAGATGCCACAGGTTCATATCCTTGGAGTAGTTTGTTTCTCTTGTAATCTTTATCGGAACATTGTGCGCTTCTGCGTACTCAATTTCCTGGTCGCGGGACTTGATATCCCAAATTCTCCACGGAGCGATAATCTCCAAATCGGGAGCGAGAGCCTTAATTGTCAGCTCAAAACGAACCTGGTCGTTGCCCTTGCCTGTGCAGCCGTGGCAGATAGCGTCAGCGCCCTCTGCTCTTGCGATTTCAACAAGGCGCTTTGCAATGGGGGGACGTGCAAAAGATGTGCCGAGAAGGTAGCCCTCGTACTTTGCGCCAGCCTTAAGGGTGGGGAAAATAAAGTCGTTTACAAACTCGTCCTGCAAATCCTCAATGTAAAGCTTGGTTGCGCCTGTTTTCTTAGCGCGCTCCTCAAGACCCTCGATTTCAGCGTCCTGACCAACGTTGCCCGCAACGCAGACAACCTCGCAGCCCTGATAGTTTTCGTGCAGCCACGGGATAATGATAGAGGTATCAAGACCGCCTGAGTATGCAAGTATAATTTTTTTGATTTCCTTTGCCATGATTATGTATCTCCTTAGTACAAAAAATATTTACAATTGATATTATACACCGTTTTGCGAAAAAGTCAAGCAATATTATACACAAAAATGAATATTATACAACTAATTTTGAGGATTTTTTGCAGATTATGCAGGATTTCACCCGCTCCTGCGGATTTTTAAGCCGCTTTTATAAATTCTACAAAGGAATAAAACCGCGCTGTTCAGCCAAATTCCTCAGCATAAGACGGCTTTGTAATAATATACGGAAAAATGTATAAAATTTTTTGGGATTTTCTATTGACAACGGCATTGTTCATGTTTATAATAAATACATGAACAGCAAAAACATGAACGGCTTTACGGAGGTTTTGTATTATGATGGCGTTTAACGAGAAGATAGAAATAATGATGAACCGCAAGAGAATACGCAAGGTTGATTTTGCCGACCGCTGCGGAATTACCTACCGCGCGCTGGCAAATTACATGACGGGCGCAAGAAAGCCCCGCGCCGAGGTTTTAAGCCGCATGGCGGACGCGCTTGACACAACTGTTGATTTTCTGCTTAATGATGAGGACGAGATAGAGCTTACCCCAGAGGAGCGGTTTGTAAAGCGCTCCTGCCGCACGGGCGAGCAGCGCCGCTCCGCGGTGCAGTTCCTTGAGGAAACAAGGGGGCTTTTTGCGGGAAACTCCCTGTCGGACGGCGATAAGGACGCGCTTTTCGCCTGCCTTTTTGAGATTTACGAGGACAGCAGGAAATAAAAAATTATGTTATTGGACAGTATAATAGACAGGGTTGCTGACATAAAGGACGGCTACGCGGGCAGAAATATCTACCAGACCGCCGAAAATTCGGGCGCGCGCGTGTGGCTTCGTCCGCTTGGCAGCCTTAAGGGATTTTACGTTTACGAAAACGGAAAGCGCTACATAGTTGTAAACAACCAGCTTGACGAGATGACGCGCCGCATTGTCTGCGCGCACGAGTTCGGGCATGATATCCTGCACCGCGAGCTTTCCGCGGGCGGTATCCGCGAAAGCACCATGTTTCTTGACAGCAACAAGACCGAGCGCGAGGCTAACCTGTTTGCGGCGGAAATTCTGCTTCAGGACAAGGCGGTGCTGTCGGAGCTTGAGTATAACAGCAGCCCTAACGCGGTGGCGTATGAACTTAATGTTCCCGTGGAGCTGCTTGAATACAAGCTTGAGCTGCTTAACCACAAGGGTTACAGCTTTAATTTCAGCGCGGTGCGCAGCGATTTCCTTAAATGAGGTGACTGTATGGATTTCTCACAGATAACTCCCTGCGGCGGAAGCTGCGCGGGGTGCGACTTTTACAGGCGGCAGGAGTGCGCGGGCTGCCGCAATAATGGCGGCAAATGCGTAAAAATGTGGGAGAACGGCTGCGCGATTTTCGCCTGCTGTGAACGGCATGGCGCGTATTTCTGCGGAGTGTGCGAAGATTTCCCCTGTGAATGGCTGAAAAATAAGCTGTCGGAGTGGGATAAAAACGGCATAGAAAACCTTTCGCGCCTTGCGGCACAATACATAACGGAGGAAGAAAATGGACAAGCTTGACTATAAAAAGGAATACAAGGACTTATATCAGCCGCCCGCAAAGCCTGTGATAATCAGCGTTCCCGAAATGGCGTTCATTGCGGTTGACGGCAGCGGCGACCCCAACACAAGCGCGGAATACAAGCAGGCTATGGAAATTCTTTACGGTCTGTCCTTTACAATAAAGATGTCGAAAATGAACGGCACGCAGCCGCAGGGCTATTTTGAGTATGTCGTGCCGCCGCTGGAGGGCTTCTGGAGCGTAGACGGCGAGCGGTTTGACGGCGTAAACGTCACCGATAAAAGCAGATTTAGGTGGACTTCGCTGATACGCCAGCCCGAATTTGTGACGGCTGATGTTTTTGAAGCCGCAAAGGCGGCGCTGCAAAAGAAAAAGCCCGACCTCGATTTGTCGGGCGCAAGGTTTTGCACGATAACAGAGGGGCTTTGCGTGCAGATAATGCACAAGGGCAGCTATGACAGCGAGGCGCGGAGCATTGAAAAAATGCGGCAGTTCGCCTTGGAAAGCGGCTATGCCGAGGATTTTTCCGAGGGCAGACGCCATCACGAGATTTACCTTTCCGACCCGCGCCGCTGCGCTGCCGAACGGCTTAAAACGGTGATAAGACACCCGATTGCGCCGCAAAATTAAGCGGACAGCTTACAGGTTCTGCGCGGAATTGTCAATAATTCCCGCGCGGCAGAAAGAGGTTTATTATGGAATTTGATTTTAAGGAAACGCTCCGCGCCCTTACCGAGCGGACGGCAATATCGGGTGACGAGCGCCCCGCGGGGGAGTTTGCCCTGTCGCTTCTGCGGCAGTACGCGCCTAATGCGGAAATTGACCCGTTCGGCAACGTAACAGCGGTTATTCCGTGCGGAATTGAGGGCGCGAAAACACTTATGCTTGACGCGCACATAGACAATATCGGCATGATTGTCACCGATATTGACGAGGGCGGCTTTGTAAAGGTGGGCGCTTGCGGAGGTCTTGATATGCGCACCATGCTTGCGCAAAGCGTCACGGTTTACGGCGCAGAGCCTGTTATGGGCGTGGTCTGCACGCTGCCGCCGCACGTTTCGTCCGACCACAGCAAAGTCCCCGAAATCGGCGAGATTGCCATTGATATCGGCATGACCAAGGCGCAGGCGCTGAACGTTATTTCGCGCGGCGACAGGGTGGCGGTAAATTTCCGCTTCAGGGAGCTTTGCGAAACGGTTTCCGCGCCCTCAATAGATGACAGGGCGGGTGTGTGCGCGATACTGGCGGCGCTCTCCATGCTTAAGGACAAGCCGCTTGCATATAATCTCGCCGTCTGCTTTTCCGCGCAGGAGGAAACGGGCGAGCGCGGCGCAAAACAGGCGGCATACGCTCTTGCGCCTGATGAAGCGCTTATTGTGGACGTTTCCTTTGCGGAAACTCCCGACAGCGCTCCGCACGAAACCGCAAAAATGGGCAGCGGCGCAATGATAGGCGCTTCCGCCGTGCTTGACAGGGGAATTACATCGCGCCTTAAATCGCTTGCCGAAAGCGGCGGTATTCCGTATACCGTAGAGGTTATGCCCTCCTCCACAGGCACAAACGCGGACGCGGTGGGAATAACGCGCGGCGGCGTTAAATGCGGAACTGTTTCAATTCCCATACGCTATATGCACACGCCTGTTGAAGCGGTGGATTTGCGCGATATAAATGCGGCGGCGCGGCTTATTGCCGCCTATGCGGGAGGTGCGGACAATGCTTGAAGAATTAAAAGAAATTTGTATGCTTGACGGCACATCGGGCGATGAGGGCGCGGTGCGCGATTATATCCTCAGTCATATCACGGCTGATAAGGTAGAGGTGGATAACCTCGGAAATATTATCGTGTTCAAAAAGGGAAGAAGCGCGCCGAAAAATAGGGTGCTGCTTGCCGCGCATATGGACGAGGTCGGCTTTATGATAACCGACATCACGGAGGACGGATTTCTGCGGTTTGACGCGGTTGGCGGCATTGACCCGCGCGTTGTTCTCGGCAGGGCGGTGCGCCTTAAAAACGGCACGCTGGGCGTAATCGGCACTAAAGCCACCCACCAGCAGACTGCGGAGCAGCGCAAAAAAGCACCCGATTTCGGCGATATGTATATTGATATAGGTGCGCTGTCGCGCGGCGCAGCGCAGAAGCTTGCCGCGCGCGGCGATACGGCTTGCTTTGATACTGATTTTTTCCGCTTTGGGGACGGCTTCATAAAGGGCAAGGCGCTTGACGACCGCGCGGGCTGCCTTATCATGATGGATATGATAAACAGCGACCTTGCGTATGATACATGGTTCGCCTTTACTGTGCAGGAGGAGGTCGGCACGCGCGGCGCGGCGGCTGCGGCGTTCACCGTAAACCCCGATATCGCCATTGTGCTTGAAACCACCACCGCCTGCGACATTGCGGGCGTGTCGGGCGATAAGCGGGTGTGCAGCTTTGGCAGCGGCGCGGTTATCTCGTATATGGACAGGCGAACCGTGTACGACAGGGAGCTTTACAGGCTCGCGTTTGATACGGCGCAGCGGCTGTCAATTCCCGCGCAGACCAAAACCGTGGTTGCTGGCGGCAACGACAGCGGCGCAATTCATGTAAGCCGCGGCGGCGTGCGTACCTGCGCGCTTTCCGTGCCGTGCAGATATCTGCACTCGCCCTCCTGCGTGATTAAGGAGAGCGACTACACCGCCACAAAGCAGCTTGCTTTCGCCATGGCGGAGGCTTGCGCGGCGCTATGATTAAGCGGATTTCCTCGGCGGAGGAGTTTTCCGTACTGCCCCAAAAAGGCGTTGAAGCGCAGAAAATCCGCGCGCTGCTTCACGCATACGGCACGGGTTACGATTTCTGCCGCTTCTTTGTTCACAATGGGGATACGTTTCTTGCGGAAATGAACGGCAGCTATGTGCTGTGTTCGGGGAGTAATTGCGACCCTGAGGAGCTGGCACAGTTCCTCCGCTTCAACGGCTGCGCGGAGCTGCTTTGCGGCGAGAAAGCGGGTGCGGAAATCAGCGCTATCCTCGGCGGCAGGCTGTCGCTGATAAATCTCATGAAATTTGTCGGCTGCGCGCAGGATTTCGAGGTGGAGCGCGCTCCCACGCTGTCCGAGGTTTATGATATAATAGGAACGGTGTTCGGCTTTGAGTTTGAGCCGTGGTATCTTGATATGTCCCACAGAATAAGGCACGGAGTTGCGCGCTGCCGAAAACTGGGCGGCAGTGCGCTTGTCATTCAGCATGAAATAAACGGCGAAGCGCTGATTTCGCAGGTCGCGACATTGCCGTCCGAAAGGGGAAAGGGAAGCGCGTCGCGGCTGCTTTCGGCGGCTTGCGCGGAGCTTTCGGGCAGCGCGGTTTACGTTCTGTGCGAGGATAAGCTGACAGCCTTTTATGAAAAGAACGGCTTTGCGCTGTGCGGTAGGCTTGCCCAGATAACAGCCGTTTGCTAACAATGCGCGTCAGATTATGGCGCGCAAATTTATTTGGCAGAATGTAAAATATACTTGACAAAAAGAAAAAGATGTGTTACAATTAAAGCGAGGTGAGGGTATGGCGAAAAATCTTAGAATAAAATCCGCCCGCGCCGCGCTTGATATGTCGCAGGACGAGCTTGCAAAAAAAGCGGGCGTTACGCGCCAGACAATCAGCGCGGTGGAAAACGGCGACTATAACCCGACAATAAAGCTTTGTCTTGCCATCTGCAAGGCGCTTGGAAAAACGCTTGACGAGTTGTTCTGGGAATGACGGAGGTATATTATGAGCTTGAAATCCTTTGACAAATTCTGTGAAAAAATGATTACGGGCGAGCCGTCCTCGGAGAAGCCGATTTATGACGAGCGGCAGAATATAGTGCGTTCCCGACTGATTATTGAAGCGCTGACGATTTACGGCGCGGCTTCGATTATTGACGCAGCGCTGAATGAACTGGTGTATATGTGGTGCGAAAGCGTTTTCGCGCAGCTTGTGCTGATTGCCGCACTGTGCCTGATGTGGTATCTGATAAGATGTGCCGCAAAAGGCGCGCTTTTCGGCGTTAATGGCACATATTTTGCAAAGATAACGGGCTGCGGTTGGGTAGGTATGGGAGTATTTTTTGCGCTCTACTTTGCTTTTGGAGATGATGTGAGCGTTGTAACAGACGGCGCGCTTTCCGGTGATATTGTATTTGTGATTTCCTATGTATTGCTTGCCTTGTGCGGAATATTTCAAATAATCATGGCGCGGCGGGAGGATAAGCGCCGCAAGGAAAATCAGACAAATTTCCAATAAAATAAAAACACCGCCGAATTTCCGATAAAAGAAATTCGGCGGCGTCCTTTATTCAACTGTCTTTCTCGCAGCGGCTTCAAAGTGGAATTTCGCAATGCCGTAATCCAGCTTGGTATAAAATCCCTTGCCATAGCTGCCCTTTACCGTGCCGTCCGCAGTAAGCTCAAAAAAGAACTTCTGCTGATTCATTGCGGTGGGCGCAAGCAGCGCCGCGTTCATGCCGTCAATAAACCACTGCGGCATTCCGTCAGAATAGTTGCAGACCTCGCTGAGGGGTTTGTTTTTGTGCGTTTCGCCCTGCACCGCGCCGTAGCCAAGCGCGATAATGCAAACCTGCTTCTCGCCCTTGCCGATTTGCGCGCGGCTTTTTCCGTGGGTCATTGCCACCCAGCAGGTGTTAAGCCCAAGCTGCTGCGCGGTAAGCGCAAGCTTCTCGCCAAAGTAGCCAAGCTTTTCCTCAAGCTGCGGGGATTTCTTTCCCACAAGCGCTATGTAGCTGTTCACTCCGCTGAACTTGCCGTAGTGCGCCATAAACGAGTTGAAGCACCCAGGCTCGTCATAAATAACCTGTATGTGCAGGTCGTTTTCCTTGTTGATTTGCGCCGTCAGCGCGTCAAGCGCATCGCGCTTTTCCTGTTCAATAGCAGCGCCTGTGTATTGCCTTACGCTGTGACGCTGTTCCATTGCTTCAAGCAGTTCCATTGTTTTCCTCCTGTGTGATTATTCGCCGCTTCTGTCGGGCATTTCTTTCGCTATATCCATCGCAAGCCGCAGCATTGAAATAAGCTGTTCAAAGCTTTCCGCTTCGGGGTCGAAATAATAATAGTTCTTTGTGCCTTCTTTGCGGACTTTTACAATTCCCGCCCTTTTCATTATTTGCAGATGATGTGAAACCGCAGGGCGCGACAGGTTGGTTTTCTGCGTAATTTCCCCCACGCGCACGCCGCTGCATTTGCCGATTTTCAGCATTTCTATTATTATGTGCTGTCTGGTTTCATCGCCTATTGCTGCCAGTATAGCAGAGCAGCCGCTAAATCCCTCCGCAAGCCGCAGCGCTTTGTCATCGTTATTCAAGTCAACACCCCCGCTTTTATGTCGGATTAAGTTACGGCAGTTCTGCACTGATTTATATTATAGCATATTATTGCGCAAAATGTTTATCGGTAAAGAAAATCAAGACGGATATATCCAAGCAAACGATAAAATTATCGCAGCAAAGCCAGATATAAAAAAGCGCCCCGCGAAAGCGGAGCGTTTTACCCTCATCCGTCTTTTTGCCTGTACACAGGCAAAAATCCACCTTCCCCCAAAGGGGGAAGGCTTTTGCCATAAGGGCAATCCGAGCATAGCTTTTGCCATTTCCAACCGTCCGGTGGACGGCTTTTAATTTTGTATGCCAATTGAAATAAATGCTCATTATAATAGGAGAACGCCCCGCGAAAGCGGAGCGTTTTACCCTCATCCGTCTTTTTGCCTGTACACAGGCAAAAATCCACCTTCCCCCAAAGGGGGAAGGCTTTTGCCTTAAGGGCAATCCGAGCATAGCTTTTGCCATTTCCAACCGTCCGGTGGACGGTTGGAAATATGGTACGCCTGACGGGATTCGAACCCACGACACGCAGCGTCGGAGGCTGCTGCTCTATCCAGCTGAGCTACAGACGCAAATACTACCATACTATTCTACCATATTTTCTGAAAAAAAGCAACACCTTTTTCAAAAATTACATCAGCGGTGAAAAAAATCGCAGAACAGCATAAAGTATTTTTTTCAGCGGATTTTTTATACAGGCTTCCTCAAGCGTTATTTCGCGGCATTGTTCCAGTGTGCGCGTGAAATCGTCCCTGATATCGCGAACCGCTTTGCAGTCATACAGCCACACGCCGCATTCATAGTGAAGATACAGACTTCTGAAGTCGAGATTTACCGTTCCAACCACCGCCGCAAGGTCGTCCGACACAAAATTCTTGGCATGAATAAAACCTGGGATAAACTCGTATATCCTCACGCCGCCCTCAATAAGCTGCCTGTAATTTGAGCGGGTAACGGCGTAAACAAATTTCTTGTCGGGAATATGCGGCGTTATTATCCTTACGTCAACCCCGCTTTTTGCCGCGAGAATAAGGGCGTGGCGCAGTTCGTTGTCGGGGATAAGATAGGGCGTGGTGATGTAGGCGTATCTCCGCGCGCCGCCAAGCATATTAAGATATATGTTCTCCGCAAGCAGTTCATTGTCGCAGGGATAATCAAAAAACGGCGCAGCGGTGCAGTTTTCGGCGCTTTTGTATTCGTCTTTGGGGGAAATTTCCTCCTGCGCGCCGCCGCAAAGCACATTCCAGAAGCTTAAAAACTCATCAGTAAAATACCGCGCAGCATTGCCCTTTAGTATAACCGCGCTGTCTTTCCAGTAGCCGTGCTTTTCGTAGATGTTTATATACTCGTCCGCAAGATTTATGCCGCCCGTAATTACCGTTTCCCCGTCGATTATCAGCATTTTTCTGTGGTCGCGGTGGTTCATGTGCTTTGTCCACAGCGGCTTAAGCCTGCCGAAAACGCAGCAGCGTATGCCTTTGCTTTCAAGCTGTTTGCGATAGCCGCGGGGGAGCGTCATAAGGCAGCCCATATCGTCATAGATAATCCGCACATCAAGCCCCTCTGCGGCTTTTCGCTGAAGAATAGCCAGAATACTGTCCCACATTATACCGCTTTGCAGTATAAAAAATTCAAGAAAAATAAAGCACTGCGCCTTATCAAGCTGTTCCAGCATATCGGGAAACAGTTCCTCGCCGTTGGCGTAGTATCTGATGTCGTTATTGCTGCTTGCAGCGCAGCCGCCCGCGTGTTCTATATATGCCGCCTGCCGCGCGTAATGCTGCTCAATTGCGCTGTTGTGCCGATGATTATTCCGACTGCCCGCCGCGCGGTGAACAGGCACGGCTCTTTCGCGCAGTCCAAAAAACAGATAAAGCATAATGCCGAAAACAGGGAAGGAGAGTACGGTAAACGCCCAGATAAGCTTATATTCGGGCGCGGTATTTCGGTTGATTATATAAAGCGCCACTACAAAGCCGATAACCGCAAAGATTATATATGAGTATGAAAAAAGCGTCCCCAGCGTCCAGAATAGCGCGGCGAGATACGAAAGCTGCAAAATTATTCCCAGCGCGCATATCGAAATCCTGCTGAATATTATTTTTTTCAGTGTTGAAATCAGCTTCATTGGCGTCCCCTTTGCGCGGTAATATTCGGCGCGCAAAAGCAATTAAAGCGCCCCTATAAAGATTTTGCCGCATTTTCGCCGACTTATGCAAAAAAGCCGCAATGCTTCAGATAATCCAAAGTTTGCGGCTTTAATATTCTGTTAATCGACAATCATTCCGCAGAGGGAACTATATAATACACGCGCTCATCGGGATTTGCATAGTCCAGCTTGTCGCGGGCAATCTCCTCTATATAGTTATCCATATCCGCGTCATCGCCGAGGTAACGCTCGATAGCGGCGTTTTCCTCCAGCATGATGTCCGTCTGCTCGGACAGCTCGCGGTACTTCGCCTTGCTTTCTTCAATTTGAAGATTTGTGGAGATTATAGAAAAAACAAAGAAACCCGCAAGGATTGAACCCGCGATATAAACCAACAACCTTACGAAGCCGCCCTTTTTCTTCTGGCTAGCCTCTGTTGACCTTAGCATGAATGACATTTTTTCCCCCAATTATTTTCCCGTTGCTTTTAACTTCCGCCGATAAGGCTATATTTCTTTTTTTATTATACAACCTTTCATGCCGTTTTTGCAAGAGGGAAACGGCATTTTTCTTTCTCACAGCGAAAAAATCGTAGATTTTCCCAAATTGGTTGGCGATGTTATGTGCAAATGCGCCAATAACCCGCGCTGTCAGACGCGCGATTTTTAGAATAAGTCTGCCTATGGTATTTTTAATCAGCAGGATAATTCCGCGCTCTGCCGCCGAAATAAGCCTGCCGACCGTCTGTATATACGCGAAAACGCCGAAGCCAAAGCCGATTATAGTGTAGGCTCTTACATAATTTCCAAGATAAAGCGAAAGCTTAAGCACCGCGAAAGCCGCGGCGATAAAGAACAGCATATCGCAGATAAACGTAACCGCGGAAAACGGCAGCACGCGCCGCGCAATTCTCAGAATCTCATACACAATGCCGAACGCCGCGCCGCATATCAGCGATATCATTGTGCAGTCAATAATACTGTATTCCATGGCGTTACCTGAATATTCTGCGCAGCGCGCCCGCGTTTGTGGGGAAGCTGCTGTACGCCAGTGAGTTTACCTTGCCGTTAAGGGTAAAATCGCCCGTTTCGGTTTCCAGTGCGATAATATGCAGTTCCTCGCCGCGTATCACAAGCTCGCCAAGCGCCGTTTCAAGCACCACTTTAGTTTCGCTGAAGCTGTCGATATCCTTTACGCCCGAAACGCGCAGCGCGCGTCTGTTTTCAAGGATTATATTCTGCGCAATGTTGTCCTGTCTGCCCATAAAAATTCCTCCCTGCCATAGTATGTCCGATACATATTATGCGGCAGGGAGGGGGAATATTCTTGCAGCGGCGACCGCTTAATTTACAACCTCGTACAGGGCGGCGGCGTCCTCCTTCTTGGTGAACTCCTTAACGTCCAGAACGCGGACTTTAAGCGGCTTTGCGCCGATATTTATTTCGATTATATCGCCTGTTTTTACGTCATAAGAGGCGCGCGCCGTCTTTCCGTTCACCGTTACCTTTTCGGCGTCACAGGCTTCGTTTGCAACGGTTCTGCGCTTTATAAGGCGCGATACCTTAAGATATTTGTCCAATCGCATTTTTATCACCCTAAATCAAAAGCGGTCACCAAAAACAGCGACCGCTTAAATTGCATAAATCAGTAAGAATTACTTAGCCACTGCATCCTTAAGAGCGCGACCTGCCTTGAAAGCGGGAACCTTTGTAGCAGCAATGGTAATCTTCTCCTTTGTGCGGGGGTTGATACCTGTTCTCTCAGCGCGCTCGCGAACCTCGAATGTACCGAAGCCAACAAGCTGGATAGACTCGCCCTTAGCAAGTGTCTCTGTGATTGCGTCGATAACACCGCTGATTGCCTTCTCTGTATCCTTCTTGGAAAGACCGGACTTTGCTGCTGCCATTGTTACTAATTCTGCTTTTGTCATAATTTTAACCTCCAGATTATATCTATTTAACGGTCACCGACCGCTGTAAACAATTTTTTTGTGATATCCGCAAGCTCCTCATCTGAAACATCGGACAAGCTTCTGCCCTGAGCCGCAAGTTCCCTCTCGACAGCGCCAAATACTATTATAACCTCATTTGCCGAATATGTCAAGGCTTTTTCGCTGTCAATTTTCAAAATTTTGCATAAATTGCAAACATTCCACAGCAAATTGCCCATTATGCGCTGATTTTCCTCCGCAGAAGCGCCGTTTTCGCCGCTGACAAGGCGGTCGAGCGCCTGTCTTATATTCTGCGCGGAGATATCGGCATTGTCTGCGGGAACGCCCGCCCTCGATATCCTCTTGCTGATTTTCTGCGCTCTCAGCAGGGCAGGGAAGTTCTTCGGCACGCTTTCAAGCGTTTCGGTATAGGTTTCCTGATTTTTGGATTTCTTCTTAAGTTCGTCCCAGTTTTTAAGCACGTCCTCGCTGCCGCTCACCTTAACCTCGCCGAAAACGTGCGGGTGACGGTAAACAAGCTTCTGGCAGATGTCGTTGCAAACGTCCTCAAACGTGAAATTGCCCGCCTCGCGCTCTATCTGGGAATGAAACACTATCTGAAGCAGCAGGTCGCCAAGCTCCTCTTTCAGCATATCGGGGCTGTTGTTGTCAATGCCCTCGCATACCTCGTAGGTTTCCTCAATAAGGTCGGTTCTTATGCTTTCATGGGTCTGCACCTTATCCCACGGACAGCCGTTCTCGGAGCGCAGCAGAGCCATAATCTCCAACAAATCATCGATATTGTATTTATCTTTAATCTCAAACATAAGCAGCACCAAGCCTTGATAATTTTTAGGCGACCTTTAATATATTAACCCATTTTTATTTTTTTTTCAAGTGTTTTTGCAAAATTTCTTCGCATTTTCCGCTTTATTATAAGACTTGACGAAAAACGCCCGTGAATATTAGTGATAATACATAAACAAAACCGCCCGCAAGCACTGACACCGCAACGGAAACCACCGCTCCCGCGCACTGTGAAACGCCGCAATGCACCGCATAAGCCGCCGCTGCGCACAGCGCTCCGCACAGCAATGGCAAGCATATTGTGCGCAGAATTTTAAGACCGCGCACCAGCCGCTTAAGGATAATTCCGCTGATTATTGCCGCTGCGCCGTAGCTTATAACGGTAGCCAGCGCCGCGCCTGTTATATTTATTTCGGGAATATTCAGCAGCACAAGGTTAAGCAGCGCCTTTATGCCGATAACGCCCGTCATAATCCACAGCGGTATTGCGCCCTTGCCGACAGCCTGAAAAATCCCGAAAAACGCCGAAGCTGTTATCATCAGCATACCACCGCTGCAAAGCGCCATAAAGCTTTCAAGGCATACGGAAGTTTCGGGCAGCCTGTTGGGATAAAGCATTGCAAGTATCGGCTGCGCAAGCGCCAGTGCGCCAAGGCAGGCGGGGCAGCCTATCACGGCGGAGGTTCTTATCAGCCCTGTGGTTTTTTCACAAAGCAGGGCGCTGTCGTTCCTTTCCCATGCGGCTGCGATTTCGGGTACGGCGGTCTTTTCCGCCATGCCCGCAAATGACGGAATTATCATAAACAGCGACATAGCAATGCCCGTATAGCTTCCGTACATAAAGTTTGCAAGCGCGTCCGCCTGTATTCCGCTGCCGAAAACTTCGGGATAAAGCTTTGCAAAATATTCGGTATTGTTTTTTATAGCGGAGTCAAGCGTTCGGGTGACTGTCATTAAATCCACAAAGGAGAAGCAGTTCATAATCAGCGCAAAGGCGGCTATCGGCATAAGTTCCTTTATAATAGTAGGAATTATAACCCGCTTTCTGTCGGTCGGCACGCTGTCGCAGAACGCTGTGCGTGACCTTTTTCTGTCGCTTATCAGCAGTGAGATAAGCCCCGCCGCTTCGCTCAGCGTAACGGCAAGAATTGCCGCTGCCGCCGCCCATGGAAGCGCCGCCGAGTACGCCTGTTCATATGAGTTATAGTATACCCCCAGAAATTCCCTGCCGCCATAATAGCAGCTTTTGGCATACGCAATTACGCCGTAGGACAGCGCAAGACCTATAATCGCGCGGGAAACGGCTTCGGTTATATTTGCGGCGGCGGTGGGAACAACGTCGGAGCGTCCCTCATAATAACCGCGTATAACAGCGCCTATGCAGCAGAAAAACACAGCGGGCGCTATTGCCGAGATAGCGGGGGCGCTTTCTTCTGAGCAGGCAATATTCCGCGCAAAATATCCCGAAAGCAGCCAGATTGCAAGCATTCCTCCCGCGCCCAGAACGGAAAACAGCAGCAGCGCGGTTCTTTTGGTTTTGACGGCGTTCTGTTTTCTTCCAAGCGCGAAATTCTTTGCGGTAAGGCGGGTGATTACGGTGGGAACGCCTGCCGCCGTCAGCGCAAACACAGGCGAGTACAGGTTGTATGCCGAGGAAAAATAGCCCATTCCCGTACCGCCCAGAATATTAGCAAGTGGTATTTTGAACACTGCGCCCACTATTTTTGTTACCGCCATTGCCGCAAATAGCAGGGCAGTATTTTTGATATATGTCTTGTTCATGCTGTCCGCCCTTTCTTGTGAATACAGGTATTGCCTTAAGCGCGCAGCGCCGCTCTTGTCCAACGCTGTCACAATTCAATTTTATTACCGCGGACAGGCGATTATGATAGGCACACAAAAAAATGCGGATACATATAATAAAATAACGCCGAGAGGTAATATGGACGAAAGGAGGAAATTTTATGGATTATATCAACAAGCCTCAGCCAAAATTCAGGCAGGGCTATGCGTGGGTGCCTGTTCAAAATCTGGATAAGGTTTATTCCCCCAACAAAGCGCTTAAGGCGGGAACTATATTCCCCGAACTTAACATCACAATAGAAGAATACGAAAGGGGGCTATACAATGGTAAATAACGTCAATTACAACCGTGGCGCACACACAAGCGCCCGCGTAACCACAGGCAATGACGGCGGCTGCGAGGAGCTTATGCGCGCCATTATGGAGGCGGACTTCTTTGCGCAGGATTTGAAGCTTTATCTTGATACCCACCCAAATGACGCACGCGCGCTTGAAATGTTCCGCGAAGCTTGCAGGCAGTACAAGGCGTGCAAGGCTGCGTTTGAGGACAGCTTCTATCCTATTACGGCGCACAGCGCGGGCATGGACGACTGCTGGAACTGGCTTGACGGCGTATGGCCGCCCAAAAGCTTCTGACGGGGAGGTGACATAATGTTTATTTTTGAGAAAAGAACCCAGATACCCGTGTGCATTAAAAACAGAAATCCCAAGCTTGCGGGATATATCTTATCGCAGTACGGCGGGCCTGACGGCGAACTCGGCGCTTCGCTGCGCTACCTTTCGCAGAGATTTTCAATGCCCGACAACATGGGCAAGGCGCTGCTTACGGATATAGGCACTGAGGAATTAGCGCATAGATGTTATCAATGAAATACACCACCTGCAAGCTGATATGCGCCCCAAAAGTTAGACGCATTTGGAGGTACATATCATTTTTGGCAGGGTGCTGTTTTTATAAAAAGTTTTTGTAAATGCTTGCACATACGCTTAATAATCAACAAATCGGGCAACGCGGACGTTACCCGATTTGAGTCATAACTTATGACTTTTGAACATCAACATTATTGTACACACTTTTTTCAAAATTGTCAAGCGGGAGAATTTTAGGCAAAATAGTTATCTCGAAGTTGTCAAGCGAGTCTGTTTTCTTACGAGCGCGTTTCGTCTTTAGATAGACAACCTTTTCGAGGACTTCTTTCAGCATTTTGTTTTTCGCCGCCGCATCTGGAAGTGTCGAGTACGTTTCAAGGAGATGTTCCACTTTCGGGATAACGTTAATCACATTTTCCTCTTTTGCAATTTCTACGCCGATTTGAGTACGCAGTCGCTCTATGTTTTCTCTCGTATGATTTATTCTTTCGGACACAGAGCGGGAACGTTCAAGGAAAGTATCAGTATTGTAAATACCTTGTTCCAGCAGGTCGTGAGTTTTGGAAAGCTGCTTGTATAGCGTATCAAGTTCCGCCTCCTGCTTGGAAAGGGCTTTTTTCAGTACTTCCGATTGCTTTACGGTTATGGAGCAACCCTTACTCTCCCATTCCAATTTATAGCCGTCCAGCCAGTCACGCAGAGCAGAAAGCACACGGGTCTCAACAAGCTGGAGGTCGGAGCTTACATTTGTGCAATTTGGACGCGGACAGAGCAATGTATCGGGATAGCCCGATTGATACGGGCGGCGAACCATGCTCTTGCCGCATATGCCGCAATATACAAGCCCTGCCAAAGGGTTGCAAATGCTTTTTCCACCTGGAACAGGGCGCGTGGGATTTTTTGACATAAGCTCCTGCACATGGTCGAAAACGTCTTTATCGATTATGGCAGGGTGTAAGCCTTTGCAAACGATACATTCTTGACTGCGTGGACGAGACTTCTCAACTTTGCCGTCCACCATTTTCTTGACTTGCTGTCGCCAGTTCCAGCGCACCATGCCAATATAGATGGGATTTCTTAAAATATCGCGGACGCTCGGAAGCGACCACTCATCGCCTTTTCGCGGAGCAAATTTCATTACATTGAGCTTTTGCGCGATAAGTCCGCAGCCGAGCCTGTGTGTAGTGCCATTTTCTTGCGGGACACCGTTTGCATACCACTCAAAAATCAAACGGACAACCTCAGCCTCGCTGGGAACGGGTTCAAGAGTGAAGCCCTTATCGCCTTTTATTTTTACACGCTCATACCCATATGGAGCGATATTCCCGACATATTTTCCCTCTTTTATGGACGCAATTCGCCCACGTTGCAATCTTCGATTGATGGTCTTGTATTCACGGCGGGACATAAAGAGTCCAAACTCGAAATATTCCTCATCAAACTCGTTATCTGGGTCATAAGTTTTTGTGGGTGTAATTATCAGCGTATTGCTAAACTTGAAAGTTTGGGCGACTATTCCTTGGTCTGTGGTGTCACCACGGGCAAGACGTTCAACTTCCATGACAAGGACACCAGCCCATGTACCTTGTTCCACTTCCGAAAGCAGACGCTGCATAACAGGACGGGCAGCAAGGGACTCACCCGAAACAATCTCTTTGTATATTTCGGTTACATTTAATTTCTGACGCTTTGCCAGCTCCAACAAGGTTCTCTCGTGACGAGCCAGAGTTTCACCCTCGCCACGCGCCTCCGCTTCAGCGTCAGCACGTGATTTTCGCAGATATAAGCAGTATTGCTGCATACTCTCCTCCTAACAGTAAACTCCCCTTTATGGGGGTAGATATATTATCTCCTCCGTTGCTTATACTTAGCGGAAGGCTCAACTCCATTTATCTCAACCATCATTTCTAAAGCTTCTATACGTTGAATATTGTCGGAATACATTTGAGTATCGTTCGATTTAAGAGATTTAAAATACCGCTTCATATAATTATTTCTGCCGTCTTTGGTTTTAAACTTTCGTGCTTTGTTATAAGCGCAGTCAAAAGAACGTGTGATAAAATTATCTATTACAATACTTTTGTTACTATTAAGTGTGTTGTAAATCTCGTTTCTTTCAATATCGGTGAAAATTATGCCAACTCTTTTGATTTTTTCATACTTGTCGAAATACGACAGTGCTATGCGTAAATCTTCGAAAAAAAGGTCTACTCTCTTTCTTTTGGAGAGAGTGTTCAGAATGCAAACATAGTACTGCTCAAAGCTTTCACCATGTTGAACAATAGCCCAAGCAGGCGGTATATCTTTGTAATAGTAACAAAAGAGTTTAATCGCCTCAAAAAACTCCTCATCAAGCACATCATTTGATACACTCTCCAATATGTTCATCAAGACAACTCACCTCTATTTTTAAGCATTATGTCATCAATTTCTCTTTTTGAGCCACTTCCCAATTCAACCATTTTGCCGACGTCGGAAAAATGGTCTTGTACAGGATTTCCACTGTTTTCACAGGCTTTTTTAGCTCTGTCTATGGCGTCTGCAAATCTGCGCCATTGCGAATATTCAAGTACAATTTGTAATTCACGAGCAAGCCAGTATTCTTGTCCGTGTTCATTTATATGCTTAATATCTTCAAAAGTTTGTTCGCTGTATATTATGGGATTTCCCACAAATTTCTCATTGTTTTTGATTTTCCCCTGCTCATTGAGGGCAGGGGATTTCTGTATTTTCAGCGGATATTAGCCAAAAAGCCGTTTCATAGACTGCTCCGAAACAACCCACTGTTTGCCGAATTTCTTTACATCAACGTTTTCAACAAGTCTGCCGCTTGTTACTGCTTTACGCAATGTGCTGTCGTCAATGTTCCAGCGTTCTGCGGCTTCGGAAAATGACAAAAGCCCATCAAACGGCGATACATACGGAATAGAATTATCATATAATTCGTGCGGTGCTATATCCTGCCCATCAGCCCATTCAACAGTAGTTCCGCAAGGGTGAACCGTTGAAAAATATTTGCTATCCGCTAATTTTCCGAACCAATCCCCCGAAACATAGGGAGAAACATCAAATATGCGAAAATCGTCATTTTCAAATTCAATAAGCAAATGACTGTCGGGCATAGGAATTACATTCAACACTTTCTTTTTTGACACAGTAATCACCTTCTTCTTAAAAGCTTTTACTGAAGCGGTGGAATTTTGAAGTAACCATCACCGCTAGAAAGCAATTTCCAGTTTGCGATAAGGTCTTCTTTATGGATATCAATCCAAGCTTGAACCATTCTTTCTTTTTTCTTGGGAATACTCCCCTCAAGAACATTTCCGTCAAAATCAAACACAGCTTCATCTTCTCCGTATTCTGCGTGAATATGCGGAAGATTATGTTTTCCGCCTACTTCTCTGTACATTCTGATTATTATTCCAAAAAATAAGCTTAATGTGGGCATTTCTTTCACCGTTCCTTTCTATATATCATTATATCACGATACCGTGAATTTGTCAAGTGCTTTTTAAAAATATTTTATATAAATTTACCGCCCTCAATCGGGGCGGCATTACATTTCACGCTTCCTTAGCCACATAAGGCTGATAACCTTTTTTATACTTATCGAGAGCCGCCATTTCTTCAAGGCGTTCAATTGCCTTTTCTTTGCCCTCATCATTGAGAGCGGCAAAGCAGGCAAGCAGCTTATTTTCGTCTTGGGAGATCTCGCCCATGTCTGTGTGCGACTGTGGGTTGTCTGTGCGACCAAGTAGATAGTCTACGGAGCAGTTAAGGTACTCTGCAAATTCTGACATTTTGACATAAGATATTTCTTTGCCTTTAGCTAAAGCAGATATTGTGTTAATACCCATGTTCAAGTCGGACAATACACCTTTAATAGATTTGTCTTGCTCTTTTATTTGCTGTTTAATGCGCTCAGCTATAAATTGTGAATTTTGCATAATGCGGAAATCCTATCTTTGTTGATTTTGTAGAAATCACTTGTTAGAGTGATTTTGTATATTGACAATCACTTGATAAAGTGATATAATATAAACAGATTAAGAAATCTTAATCGTATTATAACACTGAAAGGAGCAAATGTCAAGATGGGCAAGCCGAAAAGCAAAAAGCCCCGCGGCGCACAGCCACAGGGCAAAAAAGAAAGCGGCAACAAGTTAAGCCGAGTCGAAAAGGTCTTACTTGCTACCGCTGCTATCAACCTCATCAAATCGATTATTGACTTAATCAAATCGATGTTAGGCTGATTGACAAGTCCAAATCGGAGGGGTTTCCCCTCCGAAGAGGATATCTTATTATAACACAACGGCTTGCCCATTGTCAAGAGGGGTGAAAACTATGATTATTCTTGATATTGTTCAGATAATGCTGAACGTGGCAGTTATCGTTATTTTGCTTAGAAAGCGGGGTGAATGAAATGACAATTACAATGAGCGGCAAAACCATAGGCGAACGCATTAAATTTGCACGGCAGCTTGCAGGTCTTTCGAGGGCACAGCTTGCCGAGGAACTCTGCGTATCTTATGTGATGGTTTACAACTACGAAACAGGCAGAGCGAACGTACACCCGCGCAAGCTTAAGAAAATCGCTGAGGTATGCGGAATAGCAGTTGAAGAATTACAAGAAAGGGGTCAGCAAGATGAATGATATTAAATTATCCCCCGCCGACCTTGAACAGGCAAAAAAAATCGCCAAGCTTGTAAAACAGCTTGACGAGAAGAAACAGCAGGCTCTGCTGCTTATTATTAAGGGTTCTGCGGTGCTGTCGGGAGCTGAGGGAGATGTGCTGCTTTAGCGGCTCTCTTCCTCGACCTCACGGACGGCTTTTTCGAGGAACTCCATTAAGTCCCCACGCATTTTGTCGGGGAGCTTCAAGTATTCTTCAACGATTTTCTTTTCAAGCAGCG
>CAZKXB010000023.1:0-33102 GCA_964556595.1 uncultured Ruminococcus sp.
TTAAAAATATTTTGCAAAAAGCTATTGACAAAACAAAAAGAAAGTGTTATAATAATTAAGCATTATGTGGTGTGCCTTAATATGCGGGTGTAGTTCAATGGTAGAATTCCAGCCTTCCAAGCTGGTCGCGTGGGTTCGATTCCCATCACCCGCTCCAAGCGCCACAGCGCTTATTATTATGGGCTATGCGCCATTAGCTCAGCTGGATAGAGCAACCGCCTTCTAAGCGGTAGGTCAAAGGTTCGAATCCTTTATGGCGTGCCATACATGGTGGGTATGGCTTAGTTGGTTAAAGCGTCGGATTGTGGTCCCGAAGACCGTGGGTTCGATTCCCACTACCCACCCCACAAAATCAAAGGCATAGGCAAAGTCCCTGTGCCTTTTAGTATATACTGGGATGTAGCCAAGCGGTAAGGCAACGGACTTTGACTCCGTCATCTCGTGGGTTCAAATCCCGCCATCCCAACCAGTATTCCGCTGAACTTGTTTTATATAGGTTCAGCGGAATTTTTATGTTTATCTTCTAAAATCTTTATTTCGCCTAAGCTGGACAAAATGCGCCCCTGCTAACTGCAGAGGCGCATTTGAGTTTGTCAAAAAAATCATTCTTCCGCAGACAGCACCTTGCGCGACCTGCAAATCCGTCTGAACAGCACAACCGCCACAACCGCCGTAAGCGCTTCCGCAATGGGGAATACCGTCCACATTATCCAGCAAAGAGCGCTGTCAGTCTTGGCAAACTGCGCGAAAATCAGCGCAGGCGGGAACACAAATAAAAGCTGCCTGCAAACCGATACAACCAGCGACTCAACTCCCCCGCCGAGAGCCTGAAATATTCCCTGAAACGCAATATTTACACCCGCAAACACAAAGCATACCGAAATTATCCGCATTGCGCTTATGCAAAGGCTCTGAGTTTCTCCCGATAAGCCGAACAGCGCCGAAAACGGCTCTGCAAACACTTCAAGCGCAACAAAACCTACCGCCATGATTATAAAAGTGTAAAGCTGCCCGTATTTCACGCAGTCCTTAACGCGCTGCCTGCTGCCCATGCCGAAGCTGAACGCGGTTATCGGCATAACAGCGTCGCGCATACCAAACGCCGCAAACAGCAGAAACTGCTGAATTTTGTAATACAAGCCATACGCCGTAACCATTGCCTCGCTTATTTCGCCGAGAATTAAATTAAGTCCGTAGGTCATAACCGATATCAGCGCCTGCGAAATAATCGCAGGCAGTCCTATGGAGTAAATCTGCCCAATCACCCTTGCGGAGGGCTTAAAATAGCACAGCCTGTTAGAAATGGTTTTGTTGAATTTAATGTGGAATATAATTGCCGCTGCAAAAGAAACAAACTGCCCTATAACCGTTGCGTATGCTGCGCCCTTTACGCCCATTTCGGGGCAGCCAAGCCAACCGTAAATCATTATCGGGTCAAGTATTATATTAGTAACCGCGCCCGCAATCTGCGCAATGGTGGAGCATACCGAATGTCCCGTTGCCTGAAGCAGCTTTTCATATACCGCAAACATGGGAACTCCCAAAGAAAATACACAGCATATCCGCAGATAATCCACCGCCATTTCGGCGATTACAGGATTATTCGTCTGCGAGCCTACATACAGCTCCGTCCCGAAAATGCCGAACAGCAAAAACACAATGTAAATCACAATTCCCAGAAAAGCCGCGTTGCCCGCAGCCTTGTTTGCGCGCTCTTTATCGCCCGCGCCGAAGCTTTTCGCGGTAAGAATATTCGCGCCCACGCCTGTGCCGATACCTACGGCTATCATAAGCGTCTGAAGCGGAAACGCAAGAGTCAGCGCGTTAAGCGCCTCCTCGCCGCCGCTTGCCATATTGGATACAAAGGCGCTGTCCACAATGTTGTATACCGCCTGAAGCACCATAGAAACTATAATCGGCGCTCCCGTTGAAATCAGCAGCCTTTTTACCGGCTGCTCTGCCATCTTGTTGTTTTCCATAAAAATCTCCTTTTCAGTTGTTTGCGTTACGGCACATTCTGTTTTTATCGCGCCGCAAAACAAAATGCGCATAGCCAAGGCAATGCTGGATTTATGCCATCGGCTACGCGCATTATTTCAGTTTACAATCTTCGGATTTTATCCGCATATATAAATTATACTATCTCCCGCGTGATTTGTCAAAGGTGGATTTTTACAAAAAATCCTGCCCGAAATCTCCCATATTCGTCATGTGGAACATGAATATCCGCCCCCGCCGCGCCATAATATTGAACAAGCCTTGCATTTTCAACGGTTTTGGGGAGGTAAATCATGAAAAAACACTGCGTTTCGGATATCCTTATTTTTGTGCTTTCAGCGGAACTTGTCGGCGCTGTTTCCGCGCTGCTTTCGGGCGGCTTTTCGGATTTTTTCACCGTCTATGCCAAGCCGCCTTTGCTGCCGCCCGCGTGGCTGTTCCCCGTTGTGTGGGCTATCCTCTACGCGCTTATGGGATTTTCCGCCTACCTTGTCAGAAAAAACGGCTGCCGCGGCGCTCAGCTTGCATTATATTGGGCACAGCTTGCGGTTAATTTTTCTTGGAGCATTGTTTTCTTCCGTTTTCAGGCAATTTGGGGAGCGTTCGCCGTTATCGCGCTGCTGTTCGTACTGGTGCTTCTGATGATAAAAAGCTTTGCAAGGGTATCCCGCGCCGCCGCGCTGATAAATATTCCGTATATCCTGTGGATTTCCTTTGCCGCCTACCTTAACCTCGCCACCGCGATAATCAATTGACCACTGCTTTAAGCAGGGCATATAACGCAAAAAGCTGAACCGCCTGATCGCAGCTCAGCTTTTATTTTATATATGGAAGCAACACCTTGAATGCACATTCTGCCCTTGCGCGCTGTTCTGCGTTAAGGCGGTTCATTTGCTCCGACAGCGGAATGCTATCCTCTGATTGTTCGCCAAAAATAATATAGTCCGTTGAGATTTTCAGTACGGTTGAAATATTTACAAGCGTTTCTAATGACATGGATTTAATCCCTCGCTCTATCTCATAGATATAATGAGGAGATACGTTTATCATTTCCGCAAGCTTTTCCTGCGATATGCCGTTTATCTTTCGGCAAGCCTTTATTCTGCCGCCTATCTCAGTTAAATTCATAGCTTCACCGTCCTGTGTAAAAAAGTTTCTATACATAGTATATAGCTGACAGGCACAAAAATACACTATCTTTTAGCTATATTTGCTATAGCCAAAAGATACATTTTGTGGTATAATGTATTAAAGCTAATGCGGTAAAATGCTGATGCTAAAATACATTTTAAGGAGAAACTAAAATGAAGCAGAAAATTTTAAGCGCAATACTCACTTCCGCGGTAATCCTGTCCATGACGGGCTGCGGCGGAGCACAACCCACGGAAATCCCCAACAGCAAGCCCTCACAGGAGAGCGAGATTACAGCTTCTACCACCACCTCGACAACAACCAAAAAACAAGAGCAGACAACAACAGCGGCAGCGACTACAACAACTGCGAAAACAACAACCACCGCCCCAGAGGAAGTATCAAAGCCTGTAGAAATCCTAAAGGTCAATAATAGTTACGGAATTACAAACGGCACATGGAGCTTTAAAGCAGATAATGGCGAGGGATATTATTACGATATTTCCAACAATAAGCTAATTAAAAATGAGTCGGGTCATTTTATGACTTCCAGTAGATTTTTGATTGGAGATTTGATATGTTTAGAAAATTCGATTATTGATCCCAAAACAGGCGAAACAGTATTACCAACAGATGGCTGCAAATTAAAAGACGTTAATAAAAAATCAGGACTGATACTTGTATCAAAACTAGATGAGGGATTTTCAGGCAACACCTTTTCCCTTGGCGTAATGAACAGCAGCCTTGAATGGGTATATCCCTTAACGGAGATAACGGTAGACGGGATGTCAACTGGTGCCCTTGACTATAAAGGCTATAATCTTGTAGGCAACTATGCGGTTACAAGTGGTGGTTATAGTAGCAGTTTCGCTTATTCCTTCAAAGAAAATAAGATTGCGGAAATCCCAGAAATAGGCGATTTAATAGGAGAAAATAGCGGTGCTGATAAATTCGTATTTAGTAATAGTAACCATGGCAAGCGTTATGTTTTTGACAGCAGCACTGGAAAAGCAACTGAAATCGTCGGCAATTACCTCCGAACTCGCGTAGCAGGTGACGGGATAGCTGTGATGGATTATGACAGTAAAAAGTGGAGTGTTCTGAGCTGGAACGACTATAAGGATATGGGCTTTGATTTGTCGGAGTATGATGTAGATTACATATATGCCGCAACAGAAAATTACATTGCATTTATCGCAAAAAATCCCGATGGTGCTTATTACACAATCATTATGAAAAAAGACGGAAGTTTTGTTGTTGACCCGATCAAAGGAGCAAGCCGCCGTGATTATTATACATATATATATGGCGATTATGTAATAAATACTGACTACAACTACATTGTCAACTGCAAGACAAGTGAAATGAAAACCTACTCCAATGAAAACCTTAGTTTGGTGGGCTTCGACTCCACCAGCGGCAAGCTGATTATGTGTTCTAACGGCAACTACTACCTTGCAGACATCACAGACCCCGAAACACTCATCAATCCCTTTGAAATCGCTGAAATTCAGTAAAACAATCACACAGCAAAAAGCGCAGGCAGAAATGCCCGCGCTTTTTCCGCGCCACCCCGAAAGTTTACAAAAACTTAATTTTCATGTGGTAAAATCATCTTGTTTAGTTACAATGGGTAAAAATCCCATATTTCTGCAAGAAAGGTTTGACTGCAAGGCATGAAAACAGGTCTTATTCTTGAGGGCGGCGCGGTTCGCGGGATATTCACCGCAGGCGTGCTTGACCGCCTTATGGAAAACGGAATATACCTCCCCCATGTTATAGGCGTTTCTGCGGGCAGTATCAACGCTTTAAGCTACCGCGCGCGCCAAATGGGCAGAACCGCGCGCCTTATGAACGTCCCCAAAGAGGACGCATACTACGGTCTGCGCCAGTTATGGGGAAGTCATAAGCTGATAAATCTTGACAAAATGTGCTATGAGTATCCCTATAAGCAATTCCCGCTTGATTTTGATACATATTTCAGCAGCAGTATGCGGTCGGAGTACCCCTGCACCTGCTGTGAAACAGGCGAGGTTGAGTTTTTCTCTGAGGACAGCGACGCCAACCGCCTTATGACTATATGCAAAGCGACCTGCTCTATCCCTATGCTGTGCGACCCTGTGGAGCTTGACGGCAGGCATTATCTTGACGGCAGCATTGCCGACTCCATACCGATAGCGCACGCGCTTGAACAGGGCTGCGACAGGGTTGTTATAGTCCTCACAAAGCCGGAAAGCAACGTTCCCCCCACCGATTATAAAAAATTCAAGGGCGTGCTTAATTCCATGTACAAAAAATACCCCGCCTTTGTGGAAGCCTGCATGAACCGCACCGAGCGCTACGAGCAGGAAGCGGCGCTTATGCGCGAAATGCAGCAGGACGGCAAGGCATACATAATCCGCCCCGATAATACATCAATCTCCAAGTTTGAGCAGGACTCCCACAAAATAATGGAATTTTACCGCCATGGCTATACGCTGATGGACAGCAAATTCATGGATTTTATGGAATGGCTGAAAAAATCCGATAATACAATTTGCCAATAAACTTAAGGCGCGCAGCAATTACGCTGCGCGCCTATCATATATCTTATTTTAACATGGAAACCGCGTCGGAAATTGTCTTTTCAAGCGCTTCTCTGCCGTATTTGTCAACCTCCGCCTTGTCTTTCATTCCATGGGTAAGACAGCCCGCGCCGCCTATGCAGCCGCCGACGCACGCCATACCCTCGATAAAGTTTCCGTCAAGCACATTGCGGCTCTTTTTTAGCAGCGCCGTGCGACATTCCTCTATTCCGTCACAGGGAACAGCTTTCAGTTCAAAGTCTATGCCCTGCTCCTTAATTCCCTGTGCAACCGCGTCCGAAAGTCCGCCCGAACGCGCAAAAATTCTGCCGAAATAGGAAGCGTTATCCAGAACGTCCTCTGGAAGCGAGGTTATATCTATATCACGGCTGTCAAACAGCGCCTGAAGCTCCTCAAATGTCATAACCGCGTCTATGTAGGGCTTGACCGTATCAAGCTGCGCTTCGGCTTTTTTCGCGGTACACGGACCTATGAAAACAGTCTTTGCGTTCTCGGTGGTATCCTTTATATACTTCGCAATAGCCGCCATGGGGGAGAGATTATGAGATATCAGCGGCTCAAGTTCGGGGAAAGCCGATTTTATATATTTCACAAACGCAGGACAGCATGAGCTTGTAAGAAATCCCTTTTCGGCAAGTTCCTTCGACTCCTGCTGCGCCACCATATCCGCGCCTAAAGCCGCTTCAACCACCGTGTGGAAGCCAAGCTGCTTAAGTCCCGAAACCACCTGTCCAAGCTTTGCATAGGTAAACTGGCTTGAAACTGACGGCGCAACAATGGCGTAAAGCTTGTAGCTTTTGCCCTGCTCGCTCTTTTTGATAAGGTCAATTACGTTAAGGATATACGATTTGTCCATAATAGCGCCAAACGGACACTGATAAACGCACGCGCCGCAGCTTGTGCATTTCTCATTGTCAATGGAAGCGGCGTTATCGCTGTTTATTGAGATAGCCTTGATTTTGCAGGCGTTCTGACAGGGACGCTTGCGGTTTGATATCGCAGAATACGGACATACCTTTGCGCACTGACCACATTCCACGCACTTGGATTTGTCAATGTGCGCCACATGGTTGTGGTCGAAGGAAATCGCACCCTTCTTGCACACGTCCTCACAGCGGTGCGCAAGGCAGCCGCGGCAGGAGTCTGTAACCTCATATCCCGCAGCGGGACATTCGTCACAGGCGATGTCTATTACCTCGATAACATTGGGGTTTTCCTTGTCGCCGCCCATGGCTATCTTCACGCGCTCAGACAAAATAGCGCGCTCCTTGTATACGCAGCAGCGCATTGTGGAGGTTTTGCCCGGCACGATGGTTTTGGGTATTTCCAGTATATTTTCAAGCAGGGTATCGTTCCACGCCTGCCGTGCCACCTCGCGCAGCACTTTGTATTTAAGGTGCTGTACCTTTGTGTCAAATTTTCTCATTGGCTTGCCTCCTTAGAAATAGCTTACCTTTATGCGCTTGCCCATCTGCTTAAGACAGGCGGAAAGCTCCTCAACAAGGTTCATCTTTATATTGAAATTTATCGGCAGGTCGGGATTTTGGTGCGCGGGATTTATCGCCCTGCCTACATAGAAGTTTATATCGGTCGCTTCCTCAAACAAAAGCCTGCTTATAAGCGAAGCGCCGTCGCGCTTGAAATTCCACTGCTCATAGCACTCGTTTTTGCCCAGATAGTCCTTGGCGTATTCAAGCACCCTGTTCACGGTGATAACGCCCTCCGTCACAAGGTCAACGCCCTCCAGTTCCGCAATAGGCGGTATATCCGAGCTTTCAAAGTTAAGCGAAGGCTTAAGCGTCTTGCCAAGATACTTTGCCGCTATGGAAGACGTAGTTCCGCCGCAGATAATATGCTTGCCCTCTTTCGAGAAAAACAGCGACATCATTCTGTTGCAGTCGCTTCTGTTTGAGGGCGGTCCAAACAGCATATTCATAGGCTCGCGCTTTCTTATCTTCACAATGCACGCCGTAGCGTCCTCACCGGGGCGGTTGCCGTAAAGCTTGTTGCACTCGTCCACAAGGATAGTGGAAAGCGTCTTTGCCGTATAACCGCAGGGGGCTATCGTTTCCATAAATTCGGCGATATCCTCGCGCTTCCAGCCGAAATTATACGCCGTGCCTATTCCCGCATGAGGACAGCCGTCGCTCATGGCGATAAAAATATCGTTCTCACACAGCTTTATTGTGGATTTATAAATACGCTTGCCGTCAATATTCATCTCGGTTTTGGGATACTCGGTGCTTACGTTGTCGCGTATCAGGATAACGTGCGGATTGTCATACTGGATTATCTCGGCTGTTTCGTTGTCCTTTATGTGCATAATTGTGAATGTGGAATATGCCACCCCGCGCACCGAGCATACGGGAAGCGTTGCCGCAATGGTGCTTACACATTCCTCCAGCGGAAGCCCCGCTGCCATCATGGTGGAAATTATCTTGGAGGTCAGCGTTGAAAGAATACTCGCCTTTACGCCGCTGCCAAGTCCGTCCGCAAGAACGATAACGGTTGAGTCCTCGTTCTGCTCCACTATATCCACATGGTCGCCGCAAAGCTCCTCGCCGTAGTGGTAAATGCTTTTGTAGCCGATATCGGCGCACAGATTATTCATCGGAAATCGACTCCTTTAGCTTGGTAAGCGCAATTTTTGTTTCGGCAGCGGTTTCGCCAAGCAGCGAAGCAATCTCCTGCACAATGCGCATTTGCTTTTCAACCACTTTATCCGCAACCTCCACCGTCTGGCGGCTTATATTGTCCTTTCTCTCGCGGGACTTCTGCTCGTCCGTTACATCGCGCATAATGCCTATCAGCAGGTGAGAGTCCTTGTCATGCACTATCGTCTGCTCCACATAGCGCTTGTATTCCGCAAGATAAGCGCGCTGATTGCGTATCTCCTCGCCCCTGTGCAGAACCTGTATAAACGCCGTGGGGTCAAGTATGCGTATAACCTGGTCACCCAGAACGTCAGAGGCGCTGCGGATATTCATAATGGCTCTTGCCGCGTCGTTAATCTGCTGAACCTCCAAATCCTCGTTAAGCACGATAAGACCGTTGGGTGTGTTTTTTACAATCGTGTCTGAGAAGCTCTCCGCCTTGTCCTTAAGGTAAGGCAGACACATGGAGTATTCCGCCTTGCCCTGACAAATGGCAATCGCCTTTTCGCGGCAGGTGTTGTAACCGCACGAGCCGCAGTTTAGTTGGTCTGTTTCTTTTGTTTTTCCCATCTTGCGCAGTACGTTTTCTATTTCTATTTCAGACGGAGTCTGAAGCCTGTGCTCGATGAATGTAAAGGTTTTGTGCGTTTCGTCTATCGCGGGCTGTATAACGTCAAAATCCTGCGTGCCCGCGTAGTTTGAAACCGCCGCATAATCTCTTATCGGCGAGCGGTGGTATTTCTCCATAACAGGGCCGCCTATGCAGCTTCCCGCGCAGGCAGACATCTCAATAAAGCACTTGTGTACGCTGCCGCTTGCGATATCGCGCAGCGCGGCAATACAGTTATCCACGCCGTCAACCGCCATGTATGTATAGCCGTTTATACCCTGCTCCATAGTTTTAAGTATGCCGCCCGTTGTCGGGAAAAGGCGCGTGCGGCTGTTTGCGTTTGTGTCTATCTCGCGCTTAAGCTCTATCTTTTCGCTTGCAAGCCACTCTGTAAGTTCCTCAAATGTAAGCACCGCGTCCGCAATGCCCTCGTAATACTCCGCCTCGTCCTTTTTGGCAACGCACGGACCTATAAATACGGTTTTCGCGTTTGGTATCCTTTTCTTTATGTCACGGCAGTGTGCCTGCATAGGCGATACAACGTCCGCAAGATATTTAAGCTCTGCGGGGAAATATTTCTGTATCAGCAGGTTTACCGAATGACAGCAGGAGGAAATAAGCACATCGCGCTCCTCCTCACGCAGAATACGTTCGTACTCGTTTTTAACGATAGCCGCGCCTATGGCGGTTTCCTCAACGTCATAGAAGCCGAGCTTCTGAAGCGCTTCGCGCATTGCGTTAATTCCAACCCCGTCATAATTTGCCACAAACGAAGGCGCAAGACTTACCACAACGGGCGCGCCGCTGCTGATAAGCACTTTGGTTTTCTCGACCTCGCTTGCGATTTCCTTCGCGTTCTGCGGACAGACAACAAAGCATTGTCCGCAGAGTATACATTCATTGCCGATTATGTGCGCCTGATTGCCCGAAAAGCGTATTGCTTTTACAGGGCAGTGGCGGATACATTTATAGCAGTTCTTACAGTTGGATTTCTTTAGAGTAAGGCAGTTTGACATAATTATTTATTCCCCTCGCGTCCAAGCGCCTTAAGCACCTTTTCGTTGAAAAATTCCTTGAAATTCTCACGGGTTATACCCGTGTGTATATCATCATCTATCTGGACTGTTACACCAACGCGGTTGCATTTGCCAATGCAGAAGCTTCCCGCCAAAGTGATATCTCCCTCCAGACCATGCTCCTTAATCATATTCTGAAAAAGCTCCACGATATCCGCAGAGCCTTTCAGGTGACAGGAGCTGCCTACGCAGACCTGTATTATCATAACTTAGCCTTTACCTCTTTCTCGAAAAACTCGGTTACGGTTTCAGGGGTTACGGAGAAGAAGCTGTCGTTTACCGTAACGCATACACCCTGCTGACATTTGCCCATGCAGAACGTTCCGCCAAGTTCCACCTTATCGCCAAGATTGTTCTCAGCGATAAGATACTGAAGCTGCTCAACCACGCTGCGCGAGCCTTTGATATGGCAGGAGCTGCCTATACATACTGTAATTTTCATTGTAAAATCCTCCCTATTATTCGTAATCAACTACGTCTACCCAGCTAAGCAGAAATTCTCTTTCCTTTTCGTTGCCCTTAACGGACTGCGAAGCTGCCACAATCGGCATCCACTTCTGTACATACTGCTTTGCGGTGTTGCTCTTTTCGCAGAACAGGTCGAGATATGCCTTTGCGCCGTCTATATCGCCGTTAAGCCAGAACAGCAGGTAAGTTCTTGCCGCGTCTGCGGAGGCGTTGCCCTGTGTTGCGTGCGCCCAGTCAAGAATAAAGGGAGTGCCGTCCTCTGTGATTATGATGTTGGAGGGATTTAAGTCGCCGTGGCACACCTTGTTGTGCTTCGGCATACTGTCAAGACGTGTGTGCAAATCGTAGCGTGTTGTTGCGTCAAGCTCGCACGCGCTGATTTTGCGGTTCATCTTGTCCTTAAGCTTGTTAAGCAGCGGGCAGGTCTTGGACTGGATTTCAAGCTGTACATCAACCAATATCTTGAGGTAATCCTGCTTCTTAGCAGGATTTTCCTCCATAAGCTGCGCAAGCGTCTTGCCCTTGATAAACTCGGATACAATAGCCCACTTGCCGTCAACCATGGTAATTTCCAGTACCTTGGGAATGTTAAGACCCGTTTCCTCTATGCGCGCCTGATTAAGCGCCTCGTTAAGCACGTCTGCCTTGGAATAGTCGGCATTGAACACCTTCACGCAGGTGTCGCCGTCGCGGTAGATAGTCTTGTTGTTTCTTACTGCAATTACTCTGTCAAGTTTCATCGTTATTTACCCCTTTCCTTACGCTCTGCTGCTTTTCTTCTTGCCCTTGGTATAGGCTGCCTTTACGCTGTCGGTCTTTGCTGTGCCTGCAATTTCCTTTGCGGGCATTTCTGCCTCAACAAAGTGCTTGCCGCCGTAGTATGCGTTGAGATACATCTGCTTAATTTCGCTCATAAGGGGATATCTCGGATTTGCGCCTGTACACTGGTCATCAAACGCCTGCTCTGTCATAGCGTCAAGATTGTCAAGGAATACCTTTTCGTCTACGCCGTAGTCCTTGATGGTTTCCTTGATGCCAACCTTAGCCTTAAGCTCGTTGATAGCCTTGATAAGGTTTTCAAGCTTCTCCTCATCGGTCTTGCCGCCAAGTCCTAAGCAGTCAGCGATTTCCGCATAGCGCGCAAGTGTGTGGGGGTGGTCATACTGGGAGAATGTACCCATCTTTGCGGGAGCTTCGGCAGCGTTGAAGCGCAGAACCTCCTCAATCATCAGCGCGTTTGCAACGCCGTGGGGAAGGTGGTGGAACGCACCCAGCTTGTGCGCCATGGAGTGGCATACGCCGAGGAATGCGTTAGCGAATGCCATACCTGCCATTGTAGCGGCGTTAGCCATCTTCTCGCGCGCCTCAATATCGGTCTGGCCGTTCTCGTATGCGCGGGGCAGATACTTGAATATTGTCTGAAGCGTCTGCTTTGCAAGACCGTCTGTGTAGTCGGTTGCAAGCATTGCTGCGTAAGCTTCAAGCGCGTGTGTAACAGCGTCAATACCGGAAGCCGCAGTCAGTCCCTTGGGCGCGGACATATGATAATCTGTATCGATAATAGCCATATCGGGCAGCAGCTCATAGTCAGCAAGAGGATACTTAACGCCTGTCTGCTCGTCTGTGATAACCGCAAACGGTGTAACCTCAGAACCTGTACCCGCAGAGGTAGGAACAGCGATAAAGTAAGCCTTTTCGCCCATCTTGGGGAATGTGTAAACTCTCTTGCGTATATCAATAAAGCGCATTGCCATATCCATGAAGTCAGCCTCGGGGTGCTCATACAGAACCCACATAATCTTTGCTGCGTCCATTGCAGAACCGCCGCCAAGCGCGATAATTGTGTCAGGCTGGAACGCTGTCATCTGCGCAGCGCCTTCCTTTGCGGAAGCCAGTGTGGGGTCGGGCGCAACGTTGAAGAATGTGGTGTGTACAATTCCCATCTCGTCAAGCTTGTCGGTAATGGGCTTTGTATAGCCGTTCTGATAAAGGAAGCTGTCTGTTACGATAAACGCTCTCTTTTTGCCCATAACGTTCTTAAGCTCGTCAAGAGCAACGGGCAGGCAGCCCTTCTTGATGTAGATTTTCTCAGGTGCGCGGAACCAAAGCATATTTTCCCTTCTTTCGGCAACAGTCTTGATATTGATAAGGTGCTTGACACCAACGTTTTCGGATACGGAGTTGCCGCCCCAAGAGCCGCAGCCCAGTGTAAGAGAGGGAGCAAGCTTAAAGTTGTAAAGGTCGCCGATACCGCCGTGAGAGGAAGGTGTGTTTACAAGGATACGGCAGGTTTTCATTCTTGCGCCGAATTCTGCAAGCTTGTCCTTTTCGGTAACTTCGTTGAGGTATACGGAAGATGTATGACCGTAGCCGCCATCTGCAACAAGCTGTTCAGCCTTGCACAGAGCGTCCTCGAAGTCCTTTGCCTTGTACATTGCAAGTACGGGAGAAAGCTTCTCGTGCGCAAACTCCTCGGAAAGCTCTACGCTCTCAACCTCGCCGATAAGGATTTTTGTTCCCGCGGGAACTTCAACGCCTGCAAGCGCCGCAATCTTCGCCGCAGCCTGACCAACTATCTTAGCGTTAAGCGCGCCGTTGATAATCATTGTCTTTCTTACCTTCTCGGTTTCAATCGGCGAAAGGAAGTAGCAGCCTCTTGCGGCAAATTCGTTCTTTACTGCGTCATATATATTCTCAAGCACGATAACGCTCTGCTCAGAAGCGCAAATCATGCCGTTATCAAAGGTCTTGGAGTGGATAATGGAGTTCACTGCAAGCAGGATATCCGCTGTGTCGTCAATAATTGCGGGGGTGTTGCCTGCGCCTACGCCGAGTGCGGGCTTGCCGCTGGAGTATGCAGCCTTAACCATGCCGGGGCCGCCTGTCGCCAGAATAATGTCGGCTTCCTTCATAACGGTGTTTGTCATTTCAAGCGAAGGAACGTCAATCCAGTCGATGATGCCCTCAGGAGCGCCTGCGGCAACAGCAGCCTCAAGCACAAGCTTTGCAGCGGCTATCGTGCAGCCCTTTGCTCTAGGGTGGGGGGAGATGATAATAGCGTTTCTGGTCTTAAGCGCGATAAGACATTTGAAGATAGCCGTAGATGTGGGGTTTGTTGTGGGGATTACGGCAGCGATTACGCCGATAGGCTCTGCAATCTTCTTTATGCCGTAAGCCTTATCTTCCTCGATAACGCCGCAGGTCTTTGTATTTTTGTAAGCATTGTAAATGTATTCTGAAGCGTAGTTGTTCTTTATAACCTTGTCCTCAACAACGCCCATGCCTGTTTCTTCAACGGCAAGCTTTGCAAGGGGGATTCTCGCCTTGTTAGCGGCGGAAGCGGCTGCCAGGAATATCTTGTCAACCTGCTCCTGTGTGTAGGTTGCAAAAATCTTCTGCGCCTTGCGTGTACGGCTGATAGCTTCTTCAAGCTTTTCAACGCTGTCCACAATTTCGTAAGTCTTGTTTTCCATGATTATCCTCCTGAAAAATATATTATTTTTATCGGGCTTGCGTCTTTATTTCCGATTTCGTTAATATTATAACAAACTTTTGGCCGTTTGTAAAATATAAGATAGTTATACGGGGAATATCATAAATGATATATCAATCAAACCGCGCTGCAAAGCCGTTTTCGGGCAAAAAAATCCCCCGTTCTTTCATAAAACGGGGGATTGTCCTGCTTAAGTTATATTTCTTCTGCGCGACAGGCAAAGTTCCGTAACAAATTTCTTGTCAAGCTCCGTAAACTTGTAGCCCTTTTTGTATATAAGGATATCCTTGTAAATCTTGGTGTTGCTGTCGCATTTTCTCTGGATAAGTCCATACTTGTCCAGAATATCCTGCGGCGCGGGTGAAACCCACATAAAGGTCTGATTATTCTTTGAAAGCAGCTCAAACTGGCTCGCGCGCTCAAAGACGTATATGCACCGTTTCACGTTGTCGGGAAGCTCCTCCCTTACCACCTTCGCCATGGAAAGCGACGGCACATACGGGTCTGCATGGGCAATGCGGATATAATCCGCAAGGTCGTCAAAGGTTATATGCTCCTTTGCGGCAAGCGGGCTCTCCCTGTTCATGATAAGACAGTACGAAAACTCCGCAATCATCTCGTACTGAAGTCCCTTTTCTTCCAGCATATCCTTAAACTGCTTGTCGTGGTTTTCGGCATAGCGGATAATTCCAAGCTTGTAATCCGAGTTTAGTATATTGCTGATAGTGCGCTGGGAGTTTGTTTCCTTGTAGAAAATATCAACCGCCCTGTCGGGAATTGCCTTGGAGAACTCCGCAAACGCCTCGGATATATAACACGCCCTCGGTACGGATATCGAGAACTTCTGCCTTTTTGCGCCGCCCGTCTTGTATATCATGTCAACCTGATTTATGTGGCTGAGAATTTCTTGGGCATAACCGATAAATTCCTCGCCGTCTGGGGTAAGCGTCATACCCTTTGTGGTGCGGTCAAAAATCCTAATGCCTACTTCGGATTCAAGCGATTTTATCGCACGGCTGAGGTTAGGCTGCGCCAGTATCAGATTTTCCGCTGCCTTGCTCAGCGAGCCTACCCTTGCCACCTCTACCGCGTATTTCATGTGGAGAATATTCATACAAGCACCTGCCTTTTTCAAGAGCCCGTCCATATAGGCTTAAATGCACGGCTTTTTGCAAATTTCAGCGCAGGCAAGACAGAACTATACCCCAAAAATCCGTACACCTTTCCTATGCGGACAGCTTCTAAAATAATGTAAACAAGAGAACGTTTTGATATATAATAAACGCTCTATGTTTATTATAACACCTTTCGGCGCAAAAATCAACCCACCTATTGTATCAAAATCCCGCCGAAAACATAAAATATACCGAACCATACATTGAAAGGAGCATAATTTTATGTGCGGAATTGCAGGACAAATAGGATATAACAGCGATATGCGCAGATACAGCGGAATAATGTCGGATATGGCGGCGGTGCTTGCGCCGCGCGGGCCTGACGCTTTCGGCGAATACGCGGACGAAAACGCCTGCCTTGTACACAGGCGGCTTATCGTGGTTGACCCCGAAAACGGCTTGCAGCCTATGACCGCAGGGCATTACACCATCGTATACAACGGCGAATTATACAACACCGAGGAAATACGCTCCGCGCTGCTTAAGCTTGGCGAAACCTTTACAGGACACTCCGATACCGAGGTTGTACTTAAGGCTTTTATACATTACGGCGAGGAATGTGCCGCCATGTTCAACGGCATATTTGCATTCGCCGTCTGGGACAGCGAAAAACAGCGGCTGTTTCTGTGCCGCGACAGGATAGGTGTAAAGCCGCTGTTTTATTCAACGGCGGGCGGGGGAATTAAATTCGCGAGCGAGATAAAAGCGCTGCTTCGCCACCCCGATATCAAGCCCGTTATCGACCGCAGCGGAATTATGGATATCATGCTGATAGGTCCTGCAAAGCGCGTAGGAAGCGGCGTATTCCGTGATATCAGCGAGCTTCCCCCCGCGCATTATGCGTATTATGACCGTGACGGCTTAACCCTGCGGCAGTACTGGCGGCTTAAAGCCGCGCCGCATACCGACAGCTTTGAGGAAACCTCCGAAAAGCTGCGTTATCTTATCACTGACGCGGTAACTCGCCAGCTTGTCAGCGATGTTCCGCTGTGCTGCTTTTTGTCGGGCGGACTTGACAGTAGCGTAATCTCCGCAATAGCGGCAGCGGAATTTGCAAAGCGCGGCGAAAAGCTTTCCACATGGTCGATAGACTACAAGGATAATCACCGCAACTTCAAGGCAAGCGCTTTCCAACCCGATGAGGACGCCCCGTGGATTACCGAAATGGCGCAGTTTATCGGCTCTGACCACACCAACGTTGTGCTTGACACCCCCGCCCTGACGGACGCTCTCGACAGCGCCGTTGCCGCGCGCGACCTGCCCGGAATGGCAGATGTGGACAGTTCGCTTTACCTGTTCTGCCGCGAAATAAAAAAGCGCTTTCCCGTGGCGCTTTCGGGCGAATGTGCGGACGAAATCTTCGGCGGCTACCCTTGGTATCACAAAAAAGAGGTGCTGTTCTATGACGGCTTCCCGTGGAGTACCGCCGTTCCCGAACGCGCAGCGCTTATGGCTCACCCCGTCAGCGCCGCCGAAGCCGAGGACTACGTTCGCCAAAGCTATAACCAAACCCTTTCCCACACCGATTACCTCGATACCGATAATGAGCAGGAGCGCCGTATGCGCGAAATGTACCTGCTTAATCTGGAGTACTTCATGGCAACGCTGCTTGACCGCAAGGACAGAATGAGCATGGCAAACGGGCTGGAGGTTCGCGTTCCGTTCTGCGATTACCGCATTGTGGAGTACGCCTACAATATACCGTGGGAAATGAAAGCCTACCGCGGCAGGGAAAAAGGTCTTGTCCGCCACGCAATGCAGGGCATACTGCCCGATGATGTGCTGTGGAGAAAGAAAAGCCCCTATCCCAAAACCCACAATCCCGATTATATGCGGCTGCTGACGCAGCGCCTGTCCCGCTGCATTGAAGCCCCCGACTGCCGCCTTACGGAGATAGTATCCCGCACCGCCCTGCGCGAAATGCTGGATACAGGCGGCGCAAGCTTCACCAAAAACTGGTACGGACAGCTTATGACCGTTCCGCAGATATTTGCGTATTTCCTGCAAATCGACAAGTGGCTGCGCGAATATAATGTGGAAATTAAAATTTGACAGCAAAATAGCGCAGCCGAAAAAGCTGCGCTACTTCTTGCTTCTGGGATACGGATTTTTTTCATCGGTAAGCCCAAGAATATAGTCCACACTGGTGCAATAGTATTTTGAAAGCTTAATCAGCACCTCGGTGGGAATATCAAGGTCGCCGCGCTCGTAATTGCTGTAAACACGCTGACTGCAGCACAGTATTTCTCCCAATTCGCGCTGCTTAAGGTCTGCGTCCTCGCGCAGATTTCTTATTCTTTCATAGATTTGCATACACATCACCAGTTTAATGATAAATTATTTTTGAAAACATATTGACTTTTAGCGGATTTTCCGCTATAATATGCTTTAGACGTTGGAAATCATGGGCAAACTGCGCTTAGTTTGGTTGAAATTGCAGTGGTTATTACGCAGCAGCCGCATTGTTTCCGATGACAATAATTATATTAGGAGGATTTTGCTATGAAAGCAAGAAAAATTTTATCGGCATTGCTTGCCGCGGCGGTTATGACAAGCACGGCGGCTTATGCCGAGGAAGTAAGCACGGAAGAAAAAACGATACTTACCACAATCAACGAAAAGGGAACGGTAACGCTTAGTGAGGACGCAACTACCGCACTTGTCAACGCTATAATCGAGTATAATGGATATAGCGAAGACACCGAAATGTGGGGCTATGACGAGATGACGGTCATTGACGAAAATACCACGCTCAGCATATCGGACTGCAATGTCTTTGATAAGGACGCAGTAACTGGTGTTAATTTTTATACTAGGCATTTTACGGAAAATGAAGATGGCTCGCTGAAAATTGAGGGTCTGGCAGGCTTTTCCGGTCGCATTGCTTTGACTGAGCTTTGGAAATTTTCTCCCAATCAGTACAATCCACATAAACAAATGCTGTCGGATACAATTGAAGTATCAGAAATAAAAGATGTCGCTCTCGAGTACTTTTGTGAATTTCTATATATGCCGGAGCTTAGCGACACTAAGCGCCAGCTCTTTTTGAACGGCTGGGAGTCCGTGGATATGCTTGAGGTAAGGTTCTATATTCCTACTGAGGCTGTTGACGAAAACGGAGAACAGTTGTATCGTTGGTTTGGTGCTGACTTCCTCACCGAAAACGGTGCAGCAAAGCTTGGCAATTTCTCTGCAAGCAGTGGCAATGACGTAGTTTCCGCTCCCGCAGCAGAATTTGAAGCAGCCGAAGCCATCAGCGCAGACGATTTCGCAGAGCTTCTTTCCGCTAACGCTGAAGCTGACGTTACCGTAAAGACCGAAAACGGCGTTTCCTTTACCTTTGCAAAGGGCGAAATGACAGCCGTTGACGGCGTTGAAAGCTACGATTTTTCAAGCGTTATCAACACAACCTATGACGCAGAGAAAAACTCCGCAATAGCCGAAGAAGATTTTGTTCTTTCTATTGATTACAGCTATTCGGGCAAGCTTCCCGCAAAGGCGCATATCACAATCCCCGTTGGCAAGGATTACGCAGGCAAAACCCTGTATTACAGCCAGATTCTTGAAAGCGGCGTAAAGCTGATTTCAAGCGCGGTTGTTGACGAAAACGGAAACATCACCGTTGTTCAGGATCACTGCTCCGAATACGTTCTCTCGACCACAAACCCCGAAAGCAGCGCTGTTGTAGACACAGACGCAGCCGTTGACACAGGCAAGGACGCAGTAGACACAGGCGTTGAGGGCATTGCAGCCGTTGCAGGCATTGTGTTAGCCGCAGGCGCTGTTACTGTTCTTTCCCGCAAAAAGCGCTAATATCTTTACACACGAAATATCTTCCAAATAACAACCCGCCCCGTATGCAGACTTCGCCTGTCATGCGGGGCGGGCTTTGCTTCAAAAACAAAAACAGCGGGAACACAAATTCCCGCCGTCAGACCGTCGAAAAAGCCCCGTTGGGGCTTTTCCGCCGAAACATCCGCACTGCCCGCACTCGCAGACGGCGAAGCCGTCTGCGAGTACAGTTGTGCGGATAGAAGTGTTTTTTGCCTCGGCAAAGCTGAGGCAAAAAATGTATTTCAAAAGCCCGCTGCGCGGGCAAAATGGACTTTGTCTACAGTCGACAGCGGGAACACAAATTCCCGCTGTTTTGCTATTTTATCCGTGTATTCTAGCCAAATCACACCAGCTCAAAATCAATAAAACCGCCGTTCACATTGACGTTTACGCACTTCACACGCACCTTGTCGCCAACGGTGTACACGCTGCCATCGCAAGCGCCCGTGAGAATTACTCCCTGCTGAACCTCGTACTCGCCGTCAGGCAGCGTTGCCGCGCCAACCATGCCCTCAACGGTATTCGGAAGCTGCACATAAATTCCGCCCGCGCTTACGCCCGAAATCATGCCGTCAAATTCCTCTCCGATGTGATTTTTCATATATTCCGCCATATAAAGCTGCTGGCAGTCGCGCTCGCACCTTACCGCCGCAAGCTCCGTATTGGAAGCCTGAAGCGCCGCGCTTTGCGCAAACGCGCCGTATTTTTTGCACAGCCTTTCATGCTCCAGCGCGTATACATAGTCCGTCAGAATACGGTGTATCGCAAGGTCGGAATATCTTCTTATCGGCGAGGTGTAGTGCGTATATTCGGGCATTACAAGCCCGTAATGACCAATAGGCTCCTCGCTGTATTTTGCTTTCATCATCGTGCGCAGAACTATGCGGTTTATCACAGGCGCTTTCTCGCTTTCCGCATTGTTTTTCAGCACCCGCGCAAGGTCTGCCGCCGTGCTTTTTTCCGATATTCCCTCGGGATTTACCCCAAGCGCCGTCAGTGTATCGCCAAGCGCAAGCAGCTTTTCGGCAGGCGGCGCTTCGTGTATGCGGTACACAAACGGAATTTTTTCCTTCATCGCAAGCGCCGCCGCAGAGTTGTTTGCAATCAGCATAAACTCCTCGATAATCCGCTCGGCTTCACCGCGCTCGCGCGGCTTTATGTCAACGCACACGCCGTCCGCGTCGGCGATTATCTTGCTTTCCACCGTGTCGATTTCGGGCGCGCCGCGGTTTTCACGGTTCTTTTGAAGCACCGCCGCAAGCTCGCGCATAAGCGGAATTTCCTCCATAACCGCAGCGTATTTTGCCTTTATCTCCTCGTCCGCTTCGCCCGCAAGTATGCTGTTCACCTCGGAGTAAACGCCCTTCACACGGCTTCGTATAACGGATTTTTTGAACTTGTAGGACAGCAGCTTTCCGTCAAATCCAACCTCCATCAGGCAGGAAAACGCAAGCCTGTCCACCTGCGGATTAAGCGAGCATATGCCGTTTGAAAGCGCCTTTGGCAGCATAGGAACTACTTGGTCTGCATAGTAAATCGAAGTTCCGCGCTCAAACGCTTCCTCATCAAGCGCCGAGCCTTTCCTTACATAGTGCGAAACGTCCGCAATATGCACGCCCAGCTTGTAGCATTTATCGGTTTTCACAATGCTTACCGCGTCATCAATATCCTTAGTGTCCGCGCCGTCCATGGTGAATATAGCCTCGCCGCGCAGGTCAAGACGGCGGTTCACCTCGTCCTCGTCAAGCTCGTCCGTATCGCACTTTGCCGCCTCAAGCAGCACATTTTCGGGGAACTCGGTGTGCAGTCCGTTCGCAAGCATATACGCCTGTGCGCCCGCCTTTGCGCTGTCGCAGCTTCCAAAGCCGCTTACAATGCTCACGGTGTGGTCAAAATGCCGCTCGCCGCGATTTTTTATCGCAAACACAACCTTATCCCCCACATGAAGCAGGTTCTTGCCCGTTTTGGCTATCACAAGCGGCTCGGCGCAAAGCCTGTCGGGAAGTACCTTAAGCTTGTTTCTGTCCGCAACAATAACGCCCGTAAGCAGCATATCGCTTTCGTGGATTATTCCCATTACAATCGCCGTTGGGGAGTGGCTGTACTCGTCCGCCTCGGCGATTTTGCGCGCCAGCACCACGTCCCCCGGGATAGCGCCCAGCATATCCCTGCCGCGCACAAAGTACTCCACAGGAACTTCAACCGCGGTCAGAAATCCCGATTTAGGCGTTACGCGCGATACAGTTGCTTCAAAATACTGCCCCGCGTTTCTCAGATACAGCGTTTCTTTCTTTATCGTGATATCGCCGTGGTTCTTCATCTCTTTAAGCGCCGTGTCAAGCTTTTTCATGCCCTTTTTGGTGTAGCCAAGCCGCGAAGCAAGCTGCTTTGCCGTCAGCCCCTTGCCGCCCGCTGTATAAAGCTGCGCAATAATATTCTGCTTTAGTGGATTCATAACAATACCCCTTTCCCCGCACGGATAACCGCCGTGCCTTTTTCTCGACCGCTCACGCGCCGTTCGGCGTCCCGCCGACCCTTAAGCAGCGCAAGCACAAGTCCCTTTAGCAAAAAGGACAGACCCCAAAAGCCTGTCCCTCTATTTTATTCTGCCGCGCTCTCGTCAGCCGAGCTGTCAGTATCCGAAGCCGCACTGTCAGCCGCACTGTCGCTCTCGGTGTTGCTTTCAGCCTCGCTCTCAGCCGAAGAACCATCATCTTCCGCAGTGCTTGAGCTTTCGTCAACCGTAATATCGCTTTCGTCCTCAACGTCCGAAGAAACGCTCTCTGTCACCGATGAACCGCTGTCCGTATCCGCAGCCGCAGGCTTGGAATGTACGTTGATGATGTTCACCACAAGCGCCAGTATAAAGAATACCGCAGTCGCAACAACCGTTGTGCGGTTAAGCCTAGCCTCCTTGGTGCGACCCGCATTCTTCTGGAAGAAGTTGTCCGAGCTGCCGCCGCTGATAGCCTGCGACATATTGGACTTTGTGTCCTTTACAAGCACCACAACGATAATGAATACACAGGCAATAATCAACGCAATTGCGCTTACTATCTCAAAAATGTTCATAGATGTTCTCCTTGTTCTGTAATTTTAAGTAATATCAATATTATCATCAGCCGCGCGCCATAAGCGCAGCCCAAGCAGCAGGCTTTACACCCCGTGCTGTCTAAGATACCATACCTTAAAAGTATACCATAATACGCGCAAAAAAGCAATAGCTTTTTGAAATTTTTCCTGTTTTTGCGGCTTTAATTTTGCGATATCCTGTCGAAATAATAAACTTATTGTAATATCAAGCCGCAGTATGACGATAAGTTATCACATTTCGCGCAGCAGCCTGCCGACAGGAAGCCCCATAACATTGTAATAATCGCCGTTTATCCGCTTCACCAGCAGCGCGCCCGCGCCCTGAATACCGTAAGCGCCCGCCTTATCCATAGGCTCGCCCGACCGCACATAGTCCTCAATCATCTGCTCCGAAAGCTGCCAGAACTCCACCGAGGTTTCCTCCGCGAAGCTTTTCATGCTCCCGTCAGCGGAGATTATGCACACGCCCGTAAAAACGCTGTGCGTTCTTCCCGAAAGCAGCCGCAGCATAGCCTGCGCCTCCCCGACATCTGCGGGCTTGCCCAGAATTTTCCCGTCTATCGCAACCACGGTATCCGCAGCGATTATGATTTCGCCTTTATACTCTGAGTATATTTCTGCCGCTTTTTGTCGGGAAAGCAATAAAACCGCCTCTTTGGGAGTTATATTGTCGGGCAGCCGCTCCTCGCCCTTTGCGGGAATTATTCTGAAATCCCGCGTTATCAGCGACAGAAGCTCACGGCGGCGCGGCGACTGACTTGCAAGTATCATATCTTCACCTGTTTATCATTGCAGCAAGATTGTCCAGTCGGTCATAAGCGTAGCTTACGCCCTGGTACACCACGGTAACGTTCTTTGAACCGCTGAATGTCCTCTTGTCAAACTTGCTTAAAGTTCCCTGTATTTCAACATAAGTAAGCGCGGGACAGCTTCCAAACACAAATACATCAAGCTCCTTTACGCCCGCAGGAATAATAACGGACTTAAGCTGCGTGCAGTCATAAAACGCGCTGTGACCTATGCTGCGCAGCGTTTCGGGCAGCGTCACCGATTGAAGCGTGTGGCAGTTGGAGAACGCCTGCTCGCCTATCACCGCAACGCCATACGGCACGTCATAGTGCGCGCCGCTTCCTATGTAATCCGCAAGCGTATCGCCGTATATCAGAGCGCCGTTCGCCCTCTGGGTTTCCAGCCACGGGGTTGACTCAAACACATCGTTTCCCACGTTAATCGAGGTCGCGGGCATTGTCACCGTTTTCAGCGCCGAGCAGCCCCTAAACGCGCAGTCGCCAAGCTCCTGCAAATTATCACCTAACACAGCCGCCGAAAGGCTTTTGCAGTTCTGAAAGCCATATCTGCCTATTTTCTCTATGCTTGAGGGCAGCGCAATATCAAGCGCCTTGCATTCGTTAAACGCCTTGTCGCCTATCCTGAGCGTTCCCTCGGGCAGAGTGATATCCGTAAGTCCGCAGCAGTTGAGAAAAGCCGACTCACCCACCGCAACCAGCCGCGGCGAAAGCACAACCTCCGTCAGCGCGGTGCAGTCCCTGAAAGTTTCATACGGCAGCACAAGCAGCCTTTCGGATACCACAGCGCTTTTCAAAGCGGTGCAGCCCATAAAAACGCCGCCGTCCATATTATCCACGTTGTCGGGAACTGCCGCCTCTGTCAGCGCCGTACAATCCGAAAATACGTATTTTTCAATAATCCTCAGCGTATCGGGAAGCTGAATTTCCTTAAGCGAAGCGCAGCCCGCAAAAGCTTCCTCGCGCAGCACTTCAACACTGCCGAACGTTACCCGCTTAAGGCTGTCGCACAGCGCAAATGCGCTGTCCCCAATCTCCCTTACCGCGTCGGGGAAAACAATGCTCACCAGCGAGTCGCAGTTATAAAAAGCCTCGCAGCCAATGCTGTCGATATTTTCGCCCAGCTCTGCCACGCGCAGTGAAAAACAGTTGCGGAAAGTGCCGTCCTTGACGGTCTTAAGGGAATTTGGCAGCTTGATACGCACAAGGTCTGTGCAGTTTTCAAACGCGCTTTCGCCGATAAAAGTAACGCTGTCGGGAATATTGATGTTGCAAAGCTCAAAGCAATCCTTAAACGCGCAGTTTTTTATTTCCTCTATGCCCTCAGGCAGCCTTACGGCGGTGACGTCGCTGTCCTCAAACGCGCCCTTTCCTATAACCGCAACAGGATACCCGTCCAGTTCCGCGGGAACATCAGCCATATCGCCGCCGCCAAGATAGCTGTTGATAGTCACCTTGCCGTCCTTAACGCTGTACTCAAAATCACACAGCGCTTCTTCCGACTCCGCCGCGCTGTCCGTGCGCGGCGCAGAAGTGGTCTGCGGCTTGCTTTCGGCGGAAAAAGGATTTGTATACTCCGGGACAGAGTCGGGCAGGCTTTCCTTTTCCTTGCCGCTGCAGCCGGAAAGCACAAGCGCCATTGATATTGCGGCAATTACCGATACCGTTCTTTTCATTATTATCTCCGATTAGGTTATTTTTTTGTGGCGGTTGTATGCTCCCCCTCAAAAGGGTGAGCTTCGCCGTAAACATCATTGTAATTCTGGATACACTGCTTTATAACCTCTACCGCAGCCTTCTGCCCCATAACCTCGTTTACAGCGGTGGACTTGCCCTCAAGCTGCTTGTAAACCGAGAAGAAGTGGCGCATTTCCTCAAAAATATGGCTGGGCAGCGCTTCGATTCCTCGATAGGCATTATAATTGGGGTCCTCAAAGGGAATTGCTATTATCTTCTCGTCATTTTTGCCGTTGTCAAGCATAGTAATAACGCCGATAGGATAGCACTGCACCAGCACAAGCGGATTTATCGGCTCGTTGCACAGCAGCAGCACGTCCAGCGGGTCGCCGTCATCGGCGAGCGTGCGCGGAATAAAACCGTAATTTGCGGGATAATGCGTGGACGTATATAAAATGCGGTCAAGAATAATCAAGCCCGTCTGCTTGTCAAGCTCATATTTTTTCTTGCTGCCCTTTTCTATCTCGATAACGGCGAGAAAATCGTTCGGTGTAATGCGCGCAGGGTCAACATCATGCCAGATATTCATAGTAATTCTCCTTGGATATATTTATTTACAGCAGCGCCGCGAAAATAACATCTCATATCCGTGGCGCTGTTGGCTATATTGATATTTTATACTATTTTTCACACTATGTCAAGTCGGAGGGAAATAATCCGCTCAGCCGCGCATATCTTCCGCAGTCTGCGGAATTATCGCCGCGCTTTTGAGCCGCTTTACAGCGTTATCTCCGCAGACCTGCCGTCCGCACCTTTGATAAGCGGACTTATTTTGTCAAGCAGCACCGTAACCTGTTCGGGACATCTGCCGATATAAAGCGCGGGCGTAAGCAGGTCGCTCATTTCATCGCGTGAAAGCCCGAACTCCTTTTCCTCCGCAAGGCGCGAAAGCAGGTCGCACTCCTCGCCATTCTTCATTCGCGCCGTAGCCTCCATAGAGCAGCGGCGGATTATTTCGTGCAGCTTCTGGCGGTCGCTGCCGCGCTTTACAGCTTCCATCATCAGATTTTCCGTTGCGATAAACGGCAGATATTCGTTCACGCTTTTTTCTATTATCTTCTCGTTCACATGAAGTCCGTCCGTGACGTTCTGCGCAAGCCGTACAATGGCGTCACAGCACAAAAATCCCTCTGGCATAGAAATACGGCGGTTTGCGGAGTCGTCCAGCGTTCTTTCAAACCACTGCACCGAAGCCGTCATAGGCGCGTTTGCCGCGTCCGCCATAAGATATCTCGCAAGCGAGCATATACGCTCACAGCGCATGGGATTACGCTTGTATGCCATCGCCGAAGAACCTATCTGGTTTTTCTCAAACGGTTCCTCCACCTGACGGTCATGCTGAAGCAGGCGTATATCGTTCGCCATGCGGCAGCAGCTTTGCGCCACCGAAGAAAGCGCGTTAAGAATACGGCTGTCCACCTTGCGCGGATAGGTCTGACCGCATACGTCAAAGCATTGCTCAAACCCAAATTCCTCGGCAATTTGACGGTTCATCTCGTCTATTTTCTCCGTATCGCCCTCAAACAGGTCGGCAAAGCTTGCCTCTGTGCCCGTTGTGCCGCGGCAGCCGAGGAACTTTATATTTCCGATAGCGAAATCAATCTCCTCAATATCAGAAAGGAAATCCTGTATCCATAGGCAGGCGCGCTTTCCCACCGTAACAAGCTGCGCAGGCTGATAGTGCGTATATCCCAGCGTAGGCAGCGCCTTGTATTTATCCGCAAAATCCGCAAGATTTGCAATAACGCCAAGCAGTTCCTTTCGCAGATATTTAAGAGCGTCCCTGTAAATTATCAGGTCTGCGTTATCCGTAACATAGCAGCTTGTCGCGCCAAGATGGATAATTCCCGCCGCCGAGGGCGCAGCCTTTCCGTAAGCGTAAACGTGCGCCATAACATCATGCCTTACCTCTTTTTCGCGCTTGCTTACACATTCGTAGTCGATATCGTTTATGTGTGCTTCAAGCTCGTCAACCTGCGTCTGCGTTATGGGCAGCCCAAGCGACATTTCCGCCCGCGCAAGCGCCGTCCACAGCCTGCGCCATGTGCGGTATCTTGTGTCGGAGGAAAACAGCCCCAGCATATATTTGGAAGCATAGCGCGAGGATAACGGCGATTCATATCTGTCTGTCATGTGGTACTCCTTTAGCGAATTATTATACTATCTCTTTCAGCGCCAACCGAAATATACTTTATCGGGCAGCCAATCTGCTTTTCTATAAACAACACATAATCCTGCGCCGCCTTGGGAAGCTGCTGCCAGCTGCGCGCACCCGAAACGTCACATTTCCAGCCGTCCAGATACTCAATAACAGGCTGTGCGTGTTTCAGCGCCGAGGGAAACGGGAAGCGGTCTGTCTGTTTTCCATCAAGCATATAATGCGTGCATACGGGAATTTTATCCATATAGCTTAAAATATCCAGCTTTGTCAGCGCAATCGCGGTTGCCGCCTGAACCTCAACACCGTACCTTGTCGCCACAATATCCAACGGACCTACACGGCGCGGTCTGCCTGTCTTTGCGCCGTATTCCGCACCGCTGCGGCGCAGCGCCTCCGCCTCATCGCCAAACATCTCGCACACAAACGGACCCTCGCCCACACAGGTGGAATATGCCTTTACAACGCCGATAACCTCATCAATAACCGCGCCAGGCAGTCCCGAACCGATAGGCGCATACGCCGCCGTTGTGTTTGAGGAGGTGGTATACGGGTAAATTCCATAATCCAAATCCCTCAGCGAGCCAAGCTGCGCTTCAAAAAGAATGTTCTTTCCCTCAGCCTGCGCCGCCTTAAGAAAATCCCCCGTGTCGCATATATACGGCTTGATTTTTTCGCAGTAATCCTCCAGCCATTTTTCAAGCTGCTGCATTGTATACGGCTCTGCCCCGTACACGCCCGTCAGGGTCAGATTTTTCCACTCCATAAGGTCGGCAAGGTGCGCCTTAAGCTCCTCAGGATAGAACAACTCCCCCGCAAGCACGGTTTTCTTCTGATATTTGTCGGAATAAAACGGCGCAATTCCCTGTTTGGTTGAGCCGTATTTCTTGTCGGCAAGCCGCTGTTCTTCCAGCTCGTCCATGGCGCGGTGCCACGGAAGCAGCAGCGAAGCGCGCTCGCTTATCTTCAGATTATCAGGCGTAAGCTTAACGCCCTTTGACATAACCTCGTTCATCTCTGCGCACAGGTTTTCGGGGTCAAGCGCAACGCCGTTTCCCAAAATATTCACCACTCCCTCGCGGAATATACCCGATGGCAGCAGGTGCAGCGCAAACTTTCCAAGGTCGTTTATTACGGTGTGACCCGCATTTCCGCCGCCTTGAAAGCGCACAACCACGTCATAGTCCTCGGTAAGCAGGTCCACCATGCGTCCCTTGCCCTCGTCGCCCCAGTTGATACCCACAATAGCACAGTTTGACATTTTTAATTTCCTCCATTCTTTTGCTGCGGATTTTGCCGCAGACCGTCCCGCACGGCTTTCCGCCGCGGGATAAGCAAAAGGCAACAACCTCTTTGCCGTAAACCACAAAAGACGTCATTGCCCTGTATATATTTCTGTATGCCGCCAAGCCCAAAGACGCCATTGCCTTTTCACGTTGATATTATACTCTTTTTGCCGCCGTTTGTCAACCGCCATAATAAAAAAGTTTTAGAGCAACAGGCGGCATAAGGCGCATTTGCCGCCCGCACAAAAAAGCAGTGCGCAGGAAATTTTCCCGCGCACCGCGTATTTTTATCGGCCTCTGATGGCATCGTAGAGGCTGCCTATGTTTTTGTAGGTGTATGTTTTGCCTTTGTAGGTCGCAAATGTCAATGAGGTGCAGTATGCGAAAGCACAATCGCCAATAGAAGTAACGCTGTCGGGGATTGTTATGCTTGTCAATGAGGCGCAGTTAAGGAAAGCACAACTGCCAATAGAAGTAACGCTGTCGGGGATTGTTATGCTTGTCAATGAGTGGCAGTTATTAAAGAAAGCATAATCGCCGATTTTAGTAACACTGTCGGGGATTGTTATGCTTGTCAATGAGTAGCAGCCAGCGAAAGCATAATCGCCGATAGAAGTAACCACGCTCGGAATTACAACATCTCCGCCATTACCTACATATTTTTTAAGCACGCCGTCTTCAATTTCAAAATCACTAAGGCTGTACGCAGCTTGCTGGGTTGTTGTCGCGGAAACAACATTAGACTCTGTCTGCGCGATATACTTGCCATTTACCTTAACCAAAGCGGCAACCTTGAAATTATATTTCGTACCCGCCGTCAAACCAGTGACAGTGCAGTTTGTGCCGAACACGCTCTTGTACTGCTCGTACTTCTTGGTAGAGCTGTTGTACTTGTAGATGATATACGCGTCAGCGCCGCTTACCTTGTTCCATGAAAGCTTGATTTGGTTTTCGGAAACAGAGGTCTTGATTCCGGTAGGAGCGGCAAGCTTTGAGGAAGCTTTCGTTGTCACGGAAACATAATTTGATTTGGTCTGCACGGTGTACTTGCCGTTGGTCTTGACTAAAGCGGCAACCTTGAAATAATACTTTGTTCCCGCAGTCAAACCGGTGACTGTGCAGGTTGTTCCTGTTACGCTCTTGTACTGCTTGAGCGTTTTGGTTGCGCTGTCGTACTTGTAGACGATGTACGCGTCCGCACCCTCAACCGCGCTCCATGAAAGCTTAATTTGGGTTTCGGTTTTCGAAGCTTTAAAGCCAGTCGGAGCGGCAAGCTTGGAGGAGGTCGAAGCGGCAGAAGCCGTAACCCCAAGTGATGGAAGCGCTGTTGTCTGCGGAAGCATTGATACGGACATAACCGCTGCAATAGCAACCGCAGCAATTTTGGTTTTCTTCATGTTTTTCTTTACCTTTCGATTATATTTTGGGTATTTGCTATAACTATTTTACACCCAAAACCGCACTATTGTAAATGCACAAAACAGCCAAAGAAAAATTAGTTTGTATATATATATTGCACAACCCTTTCCGCACAAAAAAGCCGCGCCCAAAAGCGCGGCTCAAATTTATTCAGCCAAAATCCTCTGTATCTCCTCCACAAGTTCGTCCGACGCAATTTCATGCGTAGCCTCTGTGGGGTGCCAGTCTGCGGCATAGCCCGTGCTGCCGTTATGGGGCGTAAGGTGCAGATATGATACGTTTGTATCGCCCGTTTCCGCGGTGTAGCCTTCCACCGCCGTCTTAACCGAGGAAAACAGGCTATCCCCCATCACGCCAAGCGCGCAGATTATATGCGCCTCGGGATTATTCTCGCGGATTGTTTTCAGAAATTCCACATATTTTTCGGAATATTCCGCCGCCTTTTCCTTGTCCGCGCCGCAGTAGGAAGCGTCATTCGTTCCCAGATTTACAACCACAAAGTCAGGCTGAAATCTCGAAAAATCCCACTCAACCGAGGATACATTGAATATGCCGTTGTAGTTGCCGTAGCTTTTCGCAAATTTCGTGTAAACGCTCGGCACAAGCTGACTTGTAACTTTCTTGCCATCCCCGCTGTAACCCGAAATAATTCCGTGTCCGCTGTAACTTACCAGACTGTAATCCGCGTCAAGCTTAACCGCCGCCTTGTATGCCCACGCCTTTGTCGCGTCCTCTGTGGAGGTGGAAAAATGGTTCTCCTTAACCTCATCGTCCACGCCGTAGCCACAGGTGATAGAGTCGCCTATAAACTCAATCTTAAGCGCCTTTTCCGCCGTTGGCTGAACATCTTTGCCCATAACGGTTATCTCCCCGATACCCATGGTGGACTCTGCCGCCTCGGACAGCTTAAGAATTTTAACCGTTGTCTGCTTAGCTTCGTCAGATGTAGTAAATTCGTACAGCTTCTGGGATTCTGTAACCTGCTCGTCAAATATCTTCTCGCCGTCAGCATATACCGCAAATCTCGCCTGCTTATCCTTGCCCTGAGAAACCATGCTGTCGCCGATTATGTTTACATTGAAGCCTGTGCCGTTGTATGTAAATTCAATTCCGCTTGCGGAAAGCGCAAGCCACAGTATCCCCTCCTCCTCTGCGGTGCGTCCGATAAGCTTTACATTATCCGCGTTTGGTCTGAATGTGCTGTCTGCCGTCATATTTTCACTCTCCGTTGTTGATATTGTGCCGTCTGTCGATGATGACTGCCCGCCTGTCGAAGCGCCGCAGCCCGTTATCAGCATAGCCGCCGCCATTGCAGCCGCCGCAAATGCTTTTCTTGCAATTTTCATAGCTTCCTCCGTTAAGAACCTATCTTTCATAGTTGTAAACCAACATTGATTATAGCATATTATTTCCTCAAAGTCAACAATTGCTGTTGTATTTTTCCGCTTTTTGTGGTACAATAATCACCGAAAGTGAGATGACCCGTATAAATGTATGAGCTTAATCAAGTGGGAGAACATACCTATTATATAAGCTGCACCACCAATCTTGGAATCTATGTCTACAACGGCAGCAGCGCCTGCATGATTGACGCGGGCTGCGATAACGAAGCCGCCCAGAAAGCGCTTGACCACATCGCCGCCAACGGCTGGCGGCTGGAGATGGTTCTTAACACCCATTGCCACGCCGACCACACCTACGCCAACGCCTATCTCAAGGAAAAAACAGGCTGCAAAATCTATTCCCCTGGCGCAGATTCCGCCATCAGCACCTATTCCTATCTCAACGCCACCTACCTTTTCGGCGGATTCCCCCCAAAGGAGCTTGACAGCAAGTTCACCCTTGCCCCCGCCTGCGAAACGCTCCCCGTCACCACCGATATACTGCCCAAGGGCATAAGCTGCATACACATTGACGGACACAGCTTTGAGCAGCTTGCATACAGAACCCCCGATGATGTCTGGTTTGTCGCAGACTCCGTAATAGCCGCTGAAACATTCCCCAAGTACAAAATATCCTTTTTGTACAGCGTTGAGGAACACCTCAAAACCCTCCGGCGCCTCGAAACGCTTGGCGGCAAACTTTTTATCCCCTCGCACCGACCGCCGCTTGAGGATATCGCGCCGCTCGCAAAGCTGAACAGCCAAAACGTCCTTGAGGTCGCGGAGGATATCAAACGCTTCTGCGCCGACGGCGTAACAATAGACGAGCTTCTGGAAAAAATATTCGCCGCATACGGTATCAAGCTGTACGTTATGCAGTACGCGCTTGTCGGGTACACGGCGAAATCATATCTTTCCTATCTTCAGCGCAGGGGCGAAATTGCCGCTGTCTTTGAGGGAACAAAGCTTAAATGGAAAACCGTCATTCCAGAATAATGGTAAACGGGCCGTCATTCAGCAGTTCCACTTTCATATCCGCACCGAATATCCCCGTCTGCACGATGGGGATTTCCTTTTTGCAGATATCGGTGAAATACTCGTAAAGCCGCTCGGCTTCGTCAGGCGCTCCCGCCATAAGAAAATTCGGGCGGTTGCCCTTGCGGCAGTCCGCATAAAGCGTAAACTGCGAAATAATCAGCAGGCTGCCGCCAACGTCCCTCAGCGACAGATTTGTCTTGCCGTTTTCGTCCGCAAATATCCTCAGCGAAAGCAGCTTTGCCGCAAGGCGCTCGCAGTCCTTTTCGCTGTCCTCCTTGCCGACTCCCAACAGCACCAGAAATCCCTTTCCTATCTCGCCGCACACCTTGCCCTCAACGCTCACGCTTGCGCGCTCCACGCGCTGTATAACTATCTTCATTTCCTTGCTCCTTATCTTTTTTGGGAATTTTGCCGCCGCCCGTATCATCTATCAGCGGCTTCTGCCGCCACCACCGCTGCGACCTCCGCCGCTGTGACCGCCACCGCCGCCATGACCGCCGCCACCGCCTTCAGAGCTTATGCGAACGCGAGTGGTGGTTTCGCGCAGAAAAATATCACTGCGCTGTTTGAACTTAGTCCGCGAACTGTCCATATACCGCGCCGCGCTGATGGGCGCTTTTTTGGAGTATCCCTTTACCGTATGGGTCGTCACCACAGCCGCCACCACAAGCGCAATTATAACAGGAACCGCGAACATAACAATGCTGTCAGAATCATCATAATCGTAATAATAATCCTCGCTGTGGTTATAGTCCCAGTCGGTTTCCTTATAGCTGCGCAGATATACGCAGAAATACTTCACCGCCTCATAGTAGTTATCCCCGCCGTCAAGGTCAAATCCCGCATACATATAGTCCAGTATGCTGTCTATGCGTCCGCCATACTTCTCCGTTGCAAGTCCCATTGCGGATATCCAGTCCTTATGGTCGGGCGACACCCTGTCATTGTCAAACAAAAGCACAATATTGCTGCTGCCATAGCCGAAATTCTCGTCCGCAAAATTATCCGCATACTGCTTCGGCGTAAGCCCGCCCCTGTCGGAGGTTATCACAACACCAACGTTGCACTCTATCTCGTCTGCGGTATTCTGCATTACCGAAAGCAGATTTCTCTGCATATAGTCCTCCAACACGCCGTCATAATCCGCAAGCACCGCCTT
>CAZKXB010000023.1:33202-34454 GCA_964556595.1 uncultured Ruminococcus sp.
TGCTTACAGGCAGCTTTCCGAAGCTTGCACCCGTCTGACCGTTCATAACAAACGGATAATCCTTGCCCCTGTACTGATAGTTCAGAAACCAAACAGGAAGCAGCGCGTACACCGCCGCGCTTGAATTGAACGCCATTTCCGACTCCTCCACCTTTACGGTAGTGTAGCCCTGCGAAGCCATATCTGCTTTCAGCGCCGCTGTAACCGCGTCTTTTATGCGCGCGTCAATGCGATATTCCGCATCCTCAAAAACAACATCGTACCGCTCCGCCGCACAGCCCGAAAGATATGACATCGAAAACGGCTTTATGCCGTTATAATTGAACGGCTCTATGCTCTCCATAAGCGCGTCATCAATGCGCCTTGAGCCGTCGCACGGCACACGGATAAATGCGAACTCCGCCGCGCGCTCGGAGGTATAGTATTTGGTATTTGTGTAGCGCACATCACCCGACGTCCATGTGCGCACCTTTTGGCAGCTTGCCTTCATTTGCCCTTTTACAATGCCGCTTTTCAGCCAGTACGGCACATAAAGTGCGGATATATCCACAACCTTTGCGTTTTTCTTAAACCCGTTAGGCAGCAGAAATTTTCCCTTTATGTAGTCATAGAAGGATTTTTTGGCGTGTTCTTTCGTTGTGCAGAACGGTATAATAAGGTCTGGCTTGTATTCGCCCGACAGCCTGCCCGAAAGAATAACAGGCGTATGGCAGAAATGACACCGCACCGAAGCTTCAAGCTCCCCGCAGATAACCCCCGCGCCGCAGTTCGGGCAGGTGTACAGCGCCGACGCACCCGTAAATTTCTCCATCTCGCGCTGCTCCTCGGAAAGTTCCTCAGGGTCTGCCTTGTCCAGCTTCATCTGCTCGTTCTCGGCAAAATGGCGCTTTATCTGCTCCTCGTCAAAAACGCTGTCGCAGAAAAGGCAGCGATGCTTGCCCTGTTCGTTATCGTATTCAAGCGCAGCGCCGCAGTTGGGACACTGATAGGTTACAGACTGCATCTGCATGGTTGCACCTCCGTCATTCCCCGCCCGACAGCCCTACGCCCTCGGACGGCACTATACACTTATTATAAATCCTAAACCTGCTGTTGTCAAGCCAATTTGAATATTTTGCCACTTTTGCGTGGAAAATTAAAAAATCTGCAAAAAACACTTTATTTCTGCGAAAAAGTATGGTATACTTAAAGTATGTGTAGGCAACACCGCACAAAGACCATCTTTTGGATTTTGTACGCGCCTTGCTTGCAT
>CAZKXB010000024.1:0-32773 GCA_964556595.1 uncultured Ruminococcus sp.
ATGAAATGTTAGTGGACGGACATATTACCGTTGTTGAAATCGTAAAAGAAATAAATGCTAACATAAAAAGTGATTGACAAATAGAGAAAACTAAAATTTTCAGTATCACCGCCTATGTATTACCCTCCCGCGAGCAGACTTCATCTGCCCGTGGGAGTTCTTTTTTGCGACTTAATGACTCGTTTTATAACAACCATGATACAAAAAATTCAAACAAAATGAAAAGCAAATCCACCAGTTCACCACATTGATATCCAACGGTAAGGGTTCAAAGGTTGTTTTGCTGGTATTAACAGAACACAAGACAAGAGAAGATTTATTCCAAAGGGTGCCGACATCGGCAAATTCTCTCATGAGAGAATTAAGATGATAGAGCATTGGATAAATAATTATCCGAGGAGAATCTTAGGTGGATTGTCATCTAGTATGGTAAAATAAACGCAAGCGTTTATTTTACACTTATTTCAATCGCCTTGCACATACGCAAATCAAAGATTTGCTCCGTGCATATCGGCGAATTTTACCATAGCCTGCGGCTATGGTAAAATTGAACTTGTTTGTCACTTGATTTTTGTGGACATTTTATATTGCAATTTATATGCCATGTATGACACAAGAAAAACACTTGACAAATCTCTTAATTTATAGTATAATATCATAGTAATATTTGCCGCTGTGGTGGAATAGGCAGACACAAGGGACTTAAAATCCCTCGGACTAATAATCCGTACCGGTTCGACCCCGGTCAGCGGCACCATCATTCCGCTGTATCTGTTTTGAGATAGGTTCAGCGGAATTTTTTTATCACAGCATCGCAATACTCCAATGATGAGAATAGTTTCAAATCCAAGGCGAAATACCGCCTTGGATATTTTTCTGCCATCACATACAAATTACGCTGGAATTGCCTTTGTAGCAATCCCAGCGCCGCTGAAATTATCTTATTCTCTCCAGTCTGCCTTTATCCATCTCACAAACCGTATCGCAAAGCAAGTCAATGTCCTCCGCAGAATGAGAAGCAATCACAATCGTCTTGCCCTGCCCTTTCAAATCAAGCAGGTATTTTCGCATATCCGCAACGCCGTCCTTATCCAAGCCGTTCATTGGTTCGTCAAGTATTAACAAGTCTGGATTTTCCATTATCGCCTGTGCTAAGCCTAAACGCTGACGCATACCAAGCGAATATTTGCGGACGTGCCGCTTTAATTCGGGGTCTAAGCCGACCTGCCGCATTGTATTTTTGATATCCTCTTTGGTGATTTTTCCGCGCAAATCCGCAAGCAGCTTCAGATTTTTATATCCCGAATAATATGGAATAAAGCCTGGGGTTTCGATTATAATTCCTGTGCTTTGCGGAAAATCGCAGTCCTTGCCGATACGCTTTCCGTCAACCGTGATTTCGCCGCTTGTCGGCTTAACAAAGCCGCAGATACACTTCATCAACATTGTTTTTCCGCTGCCGTTTCTGCCGATTAAGCCGTGGATTTTTCCGCGCTCGAAATTTACCGAAACATCTTTGAGAATTTCGTTTTTCTGTAAGGTCAGATTAACATTTTTTACTTCAATCATCAGCGTTCCTCCATGAATTTAAGCCGTCTCAGCGCCACAAAATTTCCTATAATCAGCGCCGCCAGCAGTCCCCCGAAATACGCGAACGACGCCCACATCGGGTAAATAGGCTCGCTTAAAATCTCCTCATAATGCAGCCAGATTATCGTGTTCGCCATAGGAAACGCCCACTTTATCGGCGAATAAAGCGAGGTTGTCGCCGTTCCAATCGCCATTACAAGCAGCGCTCCCGCAAGCCCCACAGAACTTGAAAACAGCATTTTCAGCATATAAATTATCAGCGCAAGCGACAGCAGGTACATTGCCAAAAGCGCACTCGTCTGCCACAAGGCGGTCATCATGGGAATTTGGTTGTACAGATTTGACGGGAGAAGCTGACTGTCAAAATTGTACGCTTCATCGGGAAAGCGCGCGGCATATTTTCGCACCGCTTCGCTCCAATATGTGTCGAAATGCCCGCCCGAAAACAGCATACTTGCCGCGAGAATTGCCGCCATAAAAGCCGCAATTGCCATTATCAGAAACAGTATCTGCCCACAAAGCCAGTTCTTTTTTCCTGTGCGGGAAATGTAAAAAAGCGAGTTTCCGCCAAGCTTGGGATAATCCGAAAACAGTACCAGAAACACAAGCGGGACAAACAGCGTCAGCGCGCCTGAATTTCCCACCGCAATAAACGGCTCAAACACAATCATCGTATCACCGAATTTAGCCGCCCGCGCCGTTAACGGGTCAATCGCAAGACCTTTAATAAAAATCAGCAGTACACCGAGGATTATCACGCGCGGATTTGTTATCCAGCCGACAAATTCCGTTCGCGCAACGCCCCAGATTTTACGCAGGCTGTCACCCACCGCAGTCCACCCGCTTTCCGCTTATTATGATAAACGCTGCAAACATCAGCGCCGCCAAAGTCCCGAAAACAAGCCATACCATCAGCCTTGTCCCATCGTACACCCAGAGTATTCCATCGGGATTTGTGGCATTAACTAAATTCATCATGTCTATGTCAATCTGCTCGGAGTTTAGTAAATTGTCCGTAAGCTTCTGGCTAAGCTGAGTAAGACCGTATTTCAGGAAAAATGGTATGCACAAAATTATATATTTGTTGTTAAAAATGCTTGTCAGCAGCATCGCGGGAATACTCCAGAACGCGCCGAAAAGAAATTCCCGCAAAACCATCAGCGGCAGATTTAACGGCGCCTGCTGCATCATTAGCGCAGCAGATTGCGACATTTTATCAGCGCTTGGAAACAGAACAGCCGCTGCTGCCGCAAAAATTACAAAGCCCAAAGCAATTGCAAGTCCGCCCGAAACCACGCCCGCCAAAAACTGCGATATGTGGTAATTCAGCTTGTTCGTGCGGAAAATCTGAAACCGCGCGGCTTTTTCCTCGCGCTCGGAGCAGATTGTCGGCACAAAGCAGAACCCCGCAACTATCGGCGTAAACAGTCTGAACCATGCTCCCTGTGCATTTTTAATAACATTCACGCTGCAAAATTCAAACTCAGCGGTAAGCTCCTCGCGCGTAAAATTGGTAAGCGCGCGGAAAACCGAATAGTACGCATTGCTGCCGTAATCATAATAAATATCTGAAGTAAACATCAGTACAACCACCATTACAGCGCACATCGGGAATACCGCAGAGGTGACCGTTTTTCTTATTGAAACAAAAAAATTCCGCATCTTATCCCTCGTAGTTCATTATTGAAACAAAGAAATCTCGCATCTTATCCATCGTAGCTCATTTCGCCAACGCGTCTGTAATATCTGAAATTACCGCCGTCAACAGCATCGACATAACACATATACTCATAGCCATCATTTGGATTATGCATGGTGATTCTCCATGCGGGGGATACATGACCTTCATAAAGGTCAACATCAATATAACCTTCTTCGTCTTTTTTATAATACTCTACATATACAAATTCAACGGTATCCACTTCAAAGGTTACGCTTGAGGACATTTTTTGGCTTATGTTTTCGATAGCGGTTTCAACTGGTACTACGGAGTTGCAGTTCTCTATATCAAACGTCCAGCTATTTCCCCAAAAGCTGTTGATACAATCAATATCATCGCTTCTTATCATGAAAGCATCGCCAATCGAGCCATTATATTCATAGCGCGAACCTTTACCGAATACGGCAGGCTCAAAATTAACGCCCATAAACTGTGCGCGCGTTGTAAAATAGTATCCGTAGGTGTTTTCGTCGAACTTCATAACCTCTACTTTATAAACGCTTGTGCGCATATTTCTTGTAAGACCGGTTGAAATAGGCACGTTATTAAGATAATCCTCAACGAATTTTACCGCGTCGCATATTCTTACTTCGCCGTCAAGCAGGTTAAAGCTTTCTTCGCTTTTGGGTGAATATGTAGCGACTAAGTCAAAATAATCAAAAAAACAAGAACCGGTAACGCTCGATAATTTTTTATAAACATCGGTGGAAACGACAGAGTCGGTCATCCAGTCGTATCTTTTCTTTCCTACAAGTTGAACTGCTTCGCCCTTGTTTATTATTCCGGCTCCGCCGCCTATCTCACTGACCAGCTCCATATAAACGGGAGATGTGGACGGCCATTCCGATATCTCATCCGGCATTTCATCATAGGTAAACTCAACCCCATCGGGCAGGTTTTCCTTATCCTTGACATATCCTTTGTCAAAATGCGGGGCGTCGTCATAATAGCCAAGATTTTTGCTGTATTGCAGGTAATCCATGTTTAATTCCCTGTCGGGAAAGAAATATTCAAACGTTGCCATAAAATCGCTCTTATACTGCTCCGCAGGGTAAATGAACTGTGAAACGTGCGTTGCGTACTGGCAGAAATTGTATACAGACGCGCTCTGCGGAATATCCAAATATAGATTATCTGCGCACACCATATTCGGCTGTGCGTTTATCATCTGCGCAATTTCCTCCTTGCTTGCGGTCAGCAGCGTAAGCGGATTTTCGGGATAATCCCCCACAAAGTCGCAAAATACCACGGCATCATCTGTGCCGTCAGATGAATTGTCACCCGAAACAGCCGAAGAACCGCTTTCCGAAGAATCCACGGAAGCTAAAGACGAATCGCCGCCATTGCAGGCGGTTAAAAGCAGGCATAACGCCATTATTGCAGTAATCCTTTTCATGATTTTGCCTGTAACGTTTGCTTTCATCATATCTACCTCTCACCACAAAATAAGTCAACATTCCCGCATGAATGCGTCTATACTCCTTAATTGTACTATTTTGACATATAATTGTCAATAGTCAAAACAACAGCCGACTTAATTTTGGTGATTTAACTAAATTCAGCGTCCTGCTTTTAGGCAGACTGCCGCACAGCTTCGCCGCATAGTCTTTGACGAGCCGTACTATCTCTCCTCGCGACCGCCCGAAACGCAGTCCAACTTCCCTATTTTCGCAACGCACAAAACAACCAACGCTGCGATTATCACGAGAAAGTAAACCCATGAGCACCAGATAGGATACTTCGGTTCTCGGCGAAACTCGGTAAAGTGCAGCCACACAACGGAATTTGACATAGGCAGCCACCACATAAACTCCGCTCTTATTGAACACAACGCTGAACCTGCCGCGATAAGTCCCCCGCATATAGCTACTCCCGCTGTCCTTTTACCGATTACCGCAAAGAACAGCAAAATCATTCCCAACAGGTAAAGATAAACAAGCACAAACAGCGTGCTTTGAAGGGCTGCGCCTAAAAGCGAAAGGTGGTTATACAGATTTTTAGGAAGCAGCAGCGCGCCGAAATTCTGCGACAATTTCGGGAACTCCAAGCCGAAATTAAGCGCAACCTTGCTCCACTGCCCATCCCACACGCTGTCAAAAAGAACAGGAACAACGCTTGCCGCAAAGACAAAAAGCAGATATGCCACACACATCAGCAGCAGATTTGCAAACTGCCCCAAAAGCCAGTTCAGCCTGCCTGTTCTTATCAGGCTGAACATCAGACTGCCGTCGTTTTTGGGGAAATCCGAAGAAACCGCCAGAAATCCAAGCGGGATTATCAGCATAAGCGACCCCGAATTTAATGCCGCAATGTAAGGTTCAAGGACATTCAGCGGCTGCCCCATAAGCGCGGAATTATCAGCAAGCGGCTGAACCGCAAACAGATAAATAAAAATCGCAAGTGCGGCAAGTATTATCATCTGCGAGCTGAAAACCCAGCTTCTGAAGCCTGTCAGCGTACAGGTAAATATGGTTTTTGCGTTTATTCTGTTCATTGTCAATATCCTCTGTCGGCGCGCTTTTCCATAATAACAAAAAATCCTGCAAAAACAGCCGCTGCCGCTATCAGATTTACTGCCGCTGTCAGAGCAAAAGTTCCGTCTATCTGCATATAGAACAATTGGCTTGCGGAGTTTGGATAAAACGGCAGCAGCTTCTTATAAATATCAAAATTTCCCGCCGCTATCGAATTTGTCTGAATGGCGGAAAAAATGGTTTCTATTATAAATTTCAGCAAAAAAGGAACACACAGAATTATATACGGATTTACGCAGAACGCGCAGAATAAAAACGCGGGCAGAACGCTTACCGCCCCGTAAACAAAGGACGAAAGCGCCTTTTGTACAAGCGCCGCCAGAACTCCGCTTGGGAAAAAATCCGCGAGCATTTCCGCAGACTGACCGTTCGGGAAAAGTATGTACACCGCCGCGCCGAATATGGTCACGCCAAGCAGCGTACAAATTCCCCCGCTGAGAAGCGCAGAAATAAATTTGGACAAATAATATTTTACGCGCCCTGTGCGGGAAATGGTAAAACGTATATTTCTGCTGTTTCTCTCGGCAATAAACGACATCACAAACGGCAGCGCGGCAGTCACGGGAAGAACCATTGCGGAATATCCCGACAACGCTTTTCTGATAATTATGGGCGGCGAAAATTCGTAATTTTCGGACATGACGCTGCGTTCTAAAGAAAAAATCGCCTCAAAAACCGAGTATACCTTTCCGTTTGATGGGTCGGAGTAAACCTGAACCGAAAAGCACAAAATCGCCGTGATAATAGCCGCGAAAATAAATCCGCTGTTATTTATCGTTCGCAAAAGGTCGCATTTCAGCGCTTTCAACATTGCATTACACCGCCTGTACATACAGATAAATTTCGCCTGTAAGCATATTTACAAAGGTGTGATATGTATTGCCGTTTGCGCTCATTCTGAATTTCCAGCAGGGATATGCGGTTTCTGTTTTCAGCTCATTGGGAGTTTTGGTTGTAAGCCACACCGCCGAAACAGTTTGCACCGTAAAGTTCATTGAACTTGAGAAAAACTCGCTTACACAATCTGCGGCAGCTTCAAGCGTTATTACCGAGGTCTGCGGCTCGCCCTCGGTTATTTCAACACCTTCGGCAATGGATAAAAAATGATGTATTTTATCTGTTTCAATCATGTCAATTGAGCCTGCCGAGCATCTATAACTCCGCTCATCGTAATCCGTTTGTATAAGCGTTACGCCACAATCGCTTCCGTTGTAATCGGAATAATTAAAATCCATTCCGTTATACTCAACCGTGGTTATAAAATTATAGCCGTAATATCCACTGCCGATTTTTACAACGTTTACCGCAACAATTTTTGGCGTAGGAATATTACCCTCATACGGAGTAAAGTCCAGATTATCCAGATAATTTTGTGCAAATTCTGCGGCATCCTTTATGGAGATTTCGCCGTCAAGCAGCTGATAGGTATCTTCGCAGGACAAATCCTCAACATAACGATATGCGTGATGCTTTTCGTTGTTGTTAATCATAAAATACATTGCACGACCCAATCCCCAATCGGCTTCGTCATATTCTATAAGCGCACCGTTGTCATAGCCGCGCAGCACGCCGTACATCATATCAATGAAGTATTCATCATTATGAATTGTAGGCCACGGATATTCCGTTTCAAGACCGTTTTTATACTCGTCAATATTGGGAGTATTATAGGGATATTTGGGTTCTTCTTCATCAAACTTGTAATCTAATTCAGCGTCAACAAATCGTATTTCATATTTCTTTTCCTCGTCAGTGTATCTGTTGTCCGTAAGCTTGTCCACCGTATCGCAGAAGAAAGAATAAAGTTCATCTGTATCAATGCCTGTAAGCGGTGTAACAGTAAGCTCACTAACCTTATCAATCTGCGGAGCAGTAAACACCGCCCTTTTGAAATTAAGATTATCGTACTCCGTATTTTTTATCGTTTCAATACTTTCAGAGAAATTTTCAGCTATCCCCGAAAGCTCCGCTTTTTCCATCTTGATTTCAGCATTGTCGGAAGAACCGCCGCAGCCCGCCGCAAGCGACAAAGTGAAAATCACCAAGGATAATGCAGCTGCTAATCTTTTTTTCATGTTTTGATACCTCCATAAATAATCTGTACTATTCCTGCACGAATACATTCATGCAGGAATAGCCATAATTGGTTTCAACAAGGGGCTTGCCACGTCATTTAACGTGGCAAGAGGGACATCTTGCCTAAGTTTATACACCATTATACAGTATAGTGCCGTTAGCTACACAGTCATCTGTGCTTGATACGCAGAATGTAAATGTCACATACTCGCCATAGCTGGATTTGTATTTGATAACGTCCTTATATGTACCTGTCGATGTAAATCTGAATGTGACATTTCCGGGAGCAACTACATTAACCAAGGAATCGTATCCGCCGCTAAAACTAGTACACCTAACAATATACCCATTACCAAAAGCAGGCACACCATCATATACATATGTTTTGTTTACAGATGTGGACGCGCCTTGCTGATACACAGCAGTCCAGTTTTCTGCTACACTATTCGCCGCCGAAACAGATATCGCAGCAGAAGCCATCGTCGCAGCTGCAACAAGTCCTACTGCAATTTTTGATAATTTGTTCATAATAAACCTCCTAAATTATCTGCCATAAATGGCTTTGTTTTTGGGATAAGCTTATCCCACCGTCTTTTCCGCGCTGTAAATGGTGATAGTTTCTGTTGCGCCGCTTGAACACGTCACAGAGCAATTCTCAATCTTTAATATCATATCACAGTGCCTTTCAATATCGCTGTAATTGTGGCTGGTCATTATAATTGTCCTGCCAAGCTTGTGATAGCTGTCAATAATATCATTGGTAATTGCAATACCCTCATCATCTAAGGCGTTCATCGGCTCGTCAAGAATAAGATATTGCGGATCTTCCATTATCGCCTGTGCAAGTCTAAGGCGCTGTTTCATTCCCAAAGAATAATTTTTATACTTGATTTTAGCCGCCTTATCCAGTCCTACTTTTTTCAAGACATCAACAATGTCATTCCTTCCAATCCTTTTACGTATTGACGCCAGTAGCATAAGGTTTTCTTCGCCGGTATAATGCCCTATAAATTCAGGGGAATTTATAACAATGCCGCCATTGGCGATAAAGTCCTCATGAGTGCCAAGCGTTTCGCCATCAATAATTATCTCGCCTGCATCAGGCTTTGAAAAGCCGCATATCAATTTCATAAGCACACTTTTTCCGCTTCCGTTCTGCCCGACTATTCCAACACATTTTCCTGTTTCAATTTCAAAGCTGACATTATCAAACAGCTTTTTCTCCTTAAACTGCTTTGAAACATTTCTGACTTCTATCATATTTAGTAACCCCTTTCACACTATTTGTTTTCTTCGTTTATATGTCATAAAGTAGCATACAAACAAAAGAAAGCAAATCAAAGCTTCAACAGCCGTGATAATTATGCTGTTTTTAGTAATATCGGTAAGAATAAAGGAAAACCCCATAAATGCGTCTGATAATATCAAAACGCTCGCCATCGTAGATGCCAGCAAATCCGCTGCGCCTGCATTAAATCTTCGCCGAAGAATTATACTAATTCCTGAAAAAGCATATATAATTATAAGTTGCCTTATTAAAAATATAATCGCCATCGGCATAAAGTTGAAATAGCCACAAGCAAAAAACACAATACACACAGGAATAATCGTTACCGCAGCAGAACAAACAGCTGTAAACTTCAATTGTTTTAAGCTGACAAATTTCAAAAGTCTGCCTATTGAACTAAAACGGGAAACAATCAGTCTTGTTTCTGGAATGTTGCTTGTAACAAACACAATAGCAATGATGATACCAAGCAGGTAACACATCATTGCAAACAAAGGAAACGGGCTGAATGATAATGCGGTCATGGTGCTTCCCTCTATATACATTATGCCAAGCAGCGAAAGCGGCTCATTGGTATATTTATACACACTTAAATATTTAAGCAATTCACATATAAACTCAAGCCAAAGATATGTATACCACTTCATCGCTATTCCTTTCGCAAAATATCTTTGGAATTAAACAGGCTGCAAAGAACCACTATTCCAAACCATACAGAATAAACACATACCGCCAGCGCCAATGGTATCACTGACTTCGGATAGACACCGTAAAACCATATACAAACATATGGCACAACCTCTGATGCCGAGAAACACAGCGCTAATCCGCCTAATACAACCAATGATTCCAAAGCAACAATTGTATTCTTTTTTACAGCAAAGTCCATATTAACCGAAAAGATGTTAAGCAATGTAATATTCAGCAACATTGTAATTAACCATGACAACAGTGAAAATGAATTAAAGAAATATTCATCATCACCTGACAAAAAATGCGATATCACAAAGGAACTCAACAAATACACAGCAATGAAAATGACAGAAGGCACAACCATTTTCCGAAAGCGTATCAATTTTGACTTGAAAATAGTTGAACATCTGACATCAAACATGGAATGCTCATAATGAAAATCAGATTGAATCACAAAATAGAATATATAAAATACAAGTATATTGAATGGCTGCTGATAAATAGCAATCCGACTTCCGTTGTAGCTTCCATTAGGCACAAGCAGACACAGCAAACCCGCAATTACAGCGCATATTATAGATTTAAGTATGCTCTTTTTCATAACGAATGCCCCTCATGAAGAAAAACACAGACGCAGCCAATGGCGGAATAAGCGAAATAAAAGGATACCAGAAAAGCATATCAACCGACTCTCCGCCCATCATCAACATATTGCTTGGGCGCAAAGCCTTAACGAATTCTCCGGTCAAAGTACCGTAAAGCGGTTCGGTAAGAACACCGGCAAGTATAGACATAACAACATAATATCCCATTGGAATTAAAAGGCTCATATAATCCTTTTCAAAATATAGTTTTATTGTGCATGAAAACAAGCAATATACAAAAGGAAATATCGCATACTTATAAATTCCCTCAATAAGATAATACGTCAACGGTTCTTTCCATGCAAAGCCCACGCCAAACACATCATTAAGGAATGAGCGGGAATAATTTTCTTTAGCTACAATAGGGTGCGAAAATGCTCCGAATATATAAAACAGTAAAAAACCCAGATACAGCGCAATTGCCGCCGTTATTGAGATTATAAAAATATCCTTAAAAACAAACCTGTTGAAATGTTTTATTCTCGGCTTGGCATTGCAATAATAACCATCAAGCAGGCGCTTAAAGCTAAAGGAAAACCATATTGACAGCAATGGTAGGACTAACTGCATAACCGAAAAGCCTGTTATCATATAATTTGAAAAACCAAAACCAATTACAAACTCGGCTTGAGAACCGCCAAGCTCGGTTTTGGTATCATTGATAAGGTATTCAAACACTCTTGAAGACAATCCCCATGAGAGAAATAATATTGCTGCACAGCTTACTATCCCAATAATGGCATAACGGTTTATATATTTTTTCATAATGTCTCCTTAATTGTCAATAGAGAATTTTCTCGCATCAAATGTATTATGCTAAACTAGCTGCAAATGGTGTGTACTCATTCAACACACCGCAATATTTCCAGCAATAATTGCTGAACAGCATATTGCCAGAAGCTTTTTTGAAAATCTTGCCATAATCATTTTCCTTTCTCTAAAAAATGCTGTGTTTGATTTGACGGTTCGCACATTACGAAACCGTCTTTTCCGCGCTGTAAACGGTAATAGTTTCTGTTTTACCGCGTGAAATCCGTCAGCGTGAACACGGATTTCACGCGGTATGTGCCGCTTGGCAGGTCAAAACGTCGATTTATACAAATTATTTATGTTAATTAAGGGAAATAGACTGTGCAATTGAGCGAACCTGTTCATCGCTTATATCGGCGGTATCGAAGTAAATGGAAATATATACTCCCAATTTGCTGTTGTAAGCAAGTATACCTTTGTGATAATTTTCAGGGTCTGTCTGGGGCGTCATTATTTTGCAGCAGGCTGTTTCAGATATATCTGTTTTGCTTACAACGGTATAATCATAATCCCACGAAGCCATTGAACCAAGCATTAGCTGATTGTATACCGCTTTGTAGTAATTTTCGGCGGAGGGATTTTCCGCTGTCGGGTCAAAAATATTGAAATCTATTGTTGCGGTCTGAGTATCGCCGACAGAAAGTCTTATCGGTGAATTCTCTGATGTAATGCCATCTCCTGTATATTCCTTGGGAATGTCGGCAGTCCAACCGCTGGGCAGTTTAATTGTAAGTTCAAAAGGTTCTACCGCGAAAATTTCAGCTTTTGTATCGCATTTTCCGTATTCAGAAGCAGGAAATGTGAAACACTGTGTTTCGTTGGAGGTTTGAGTACTGCTTAATTCTGTCTGGACGCTGTCGGACTCAGTTTGCCCGCTGTTGGATTTGCTTTGCTCGCAGCCGGTTAATGTTAAGCCTGCTGATAACATGGTAAACGCTAAAATGGTTGAAGCTAGTTTTTTCATAAAAAATTCCCCCTGATTTTTGTTGTTTGTTTTGCAATATTAAAATACCACAGCGCATTTGCTTATGCTATGGCATTATCCTTGCCGCAATAAATAGTGACAGTTTCTGTTTCACGGCTTGATAAGCCTGATTTTGTGTTGGATAGCCGAAATTTTCTTAAACTGCATTGGATTCGCCTCCTCTCGTATGTATTAGAAGTTTTTTGACTTCTATCTACTACATTCCTTCAAATGCGAATTTGGGGACATAAAATTAAAACATTTTATATAAACCCTTTAATTTCATTACTTTTCACCAAATCAAGCAGCGTGTTTTTGTCTAAATTGCCGCACAACTTTGAGGTTGCCCTCTACACAATAAACACCAAGCAAGAACATTTTCTTGCACCGTTTTTATTTATTCTACTTTTTTCACAAATCGTGCCATTTCAATTAGTTCGTTTTTACTAATCCCATAGCCTGAAAATGTAAAAATATAATCTTCCTGTTCCCAAATGATACACATTTCCCCATAGTAAGTTTGAAAATAAATTCCATTATATCCGTTTATTGATATCTCTGTCGGATTTTCTAAAGCATTTTCTGTGTTAAGCATAATATTTTCATAGGAATCTTTTACTGTTTGCCAAAATGAAAATGATGTTTGATTGTCTTTATGTTTATATTCTACCCAATAATTGTATTCATCATCAAGGATTACATTTTCATAATAGTTATCTGTTTCAAAACCTAAACCGTAATGTTCCTGTATTGTTGATGGTGAATTTTGCGCGCCAGATAAACTTAAAAGAGAATACAATCCCTCATTTTGTATACGATAATTATTCCAAAGCTTATATACTGGAAATGTTGCACCAGTGACAATAGCGGTAATAAGCACAATAAGCGCAACCTTCGTTGATTTTCTAAAGGAAAAAGAAGATGATTTTAATACCTTTGTATCTAATTTATTGTTTCCTGATAATGCTTTTTTCATTTTCCGTTTGAATTTTAATGAAAAATTATGATCGGGGATACTGTTATACTCAGATATATCATTTTCAAAATCATTCAACAGTGCTTTTGCAATAAGATTATCAATGTTCATTTGTGGTCACCTCGTTTATTTTTCAATATTGCTTTGGTTCTTGAAATCGACGAATATACGGTATTGATTTTAATATTAAGCATTTTTGCTATTTCTTGCGCAGAACAGCCTTTAACAAAATGTAAAAAAGCCACGTTCTTCAATGAAGTAGAAAGATTTTTAATTCTTTCAACTATCTCTGAATATTCAATGTTAGCATTTACCTCTTCTTCTATATTTATTGAATCCGCAAAATCTTCATCTAATATCGTTTCGCGACTGCTTTGCTTCAATTTATTAAGAGCTATGCCCCTTACTATAATAACAAGGTAGGATACATTTTCCTTGCATGAATATTTTGTGAAATTTTGAATATTATCAATAATTCTCAAAAAAGCCTCATGCACCGAATCTTCAGATAATTCAGAATTATGTAATATAGAATAAGCCGTTTTATACATCAATTGCTTGTAATTATTATATAAATGCTCAACAACAATACGCTCCTCATCATTGTTTATGGCTGATAAATAAAATTGAATCACGGATAATATAGCCCCCTAGATTTATATGCAAAATTCATTATAGAGAACAAATTCATTGCTCTTTTCCGCGCTGTAAATGGTGATAGTTTCTGTTTCACGGCTTGATAAGCCAGATTTTGTGTTGGATAGCCGAATTTTTCTTAAGCCACATCGGAAACACCTCCTCTCAGATTATTCGAGGATTTTCTACACTCTCTTATATAGATAATCCGAGCAGTGTTTCAATTTACTATGCCTGATTTTTAGCTTTCATAAACTTTGATAGTTTTAGCTAAATCAAGCAGTGCGTTTTTGTCTAAATTGCCACACACTTCCAACACATAATCTCCATTATCCCATATTACACCGCAATCTGCATAACCAATACTGCTATAATCCAACAGCAAAGCACAATGCCCGTTTATATCAACTTCTTGAAAATCACATTTCTCGGTATTATAATGAATATGAGGAAAATCTGTTTTAACGAATTGGTGAAGCGTTATTGTTTTACCTGACGAAGGGTGTATATAACTTGTATAAACATCCCACTGTGTTGAATCCGCTTGCAAAAGTGTAAATTCATCAGGCAGTTCGGGCAGGTAATACCTATTCTCAATAGTTGAAGGACAATTATCTGCATTGGTTACAAACAACTCGGTATTGTCGGAATGCACTATACCACAAAAATCTTGCGAAATAAAATATGCTGCTGTACAGCCTGTAAGCACCGCCAGAAATACAATTGCAACTGCGGTTAATACTGTTTTCCATGTTAATCTGCGTTTAATTGGCTTTGAAACCGCTTCGCAGCGAATTGCCGCTGCGTTCTTTTCATATAACTTGAAAATTCGTTTCATTGCAAGCCTGTGTTTAAGCGAAAATTTGACATCTGGGATATTATCATACTTTTCCAACTCAAGCCTTGCCGATTCCTCAAGAATAGATTTCAATATGCTTTCACTCATGGCTTTTCCTTTCTATGAAAATTTTAATGGATTTTCTTGCGAGGTACAATCTTTGATTTACTGCGGCTTTTGATATTTGCAGCGCCTCTGCGGTTTCGGATATAGAAAACTCCGACAAACAAGTCAGCACAAGCACATTGCGCTGAAGCTCAGGCAAATTATTTATGAAATCAAGTAATTCATTGTATGATACCTTTTGCAAAAGAGAGTTTTCAAGCAATTCCGGGTCGGATAGATATGCAGAATTTTCAGAAAGGTTTTTTAGTGGGCGCTTGTTTTTTTTATTAAATATATCTATTGATACATTTTTTACAATTGCGCTCACGAAATAAATCCTCTCATTATTTGAAAGCGAAAGGAATTTGTTGGGTTTATTTGCAATTCTAAGAAACGCTTCCTGTATAGCGTCCTCCGCGTCTTGCCTGTTATGTAATTTTGAAAACGCAATGGAATAAAATGTCTTTATATTTTGCTCATATATTTTCAATAATTCATTGCGTTCTGCTTGAGTTTCAAGCATTGCCAAAGCGGCTGAAATCATAGTTTTCCTCTTTCGTATGTTTCTTTGCAGTCAATAAAAAGTCAGCTAACCTGCTAACGCTGCACTCTAAACCAATCATAACTCATATACCGTCAAAAGTCAAGAGGTATGGCGCAACTGGTAGAAATTCTGCGTGAAACGCATATTTTTTTTATATTTTCTTGATTTTACAGAAAGTTCTTATTGGCTTTTAATATAAATCAAGGGCAGATTTTATTTCCGCCCTGCAATATTTATACCAAAAAAGAAAACAGTGCAGCCCATAAGACCGCACCCTGCCTTGTACAAAAAACGCTCCCCAAAGCATAACTTCAGAGAGCGCCTTTCTGATATGGAGCTGCTAATCGGAATCGAACCGATGACCTCATCCTTACCAAGGATGTGCTCTACCGACTGAGCCATAGCAGCATCACAACGATAATATTATATCACGCCCTGCGAATTTTGTCAACCCCTTTTTCATAATTTTTTTACGAATTATGCAATACGGCAAAAAATTGATGTTGGACGCGCTTGGCTGCCTGTTGACGCGCAGGTTTTTGCGCCGACTATGGGGAATAGTACAAAAATTATATTGCATTTTGACAGATGTTATGATAAAATAAAAATGCGGCGTTTAAGCCGACTATATATAAATACAAAGAACAAAGGAAAGAAAAAATGCAGCCACATGATTATACCGTTATAAAAATTGATGGCGAATATGCCACGCTTAAAGACCGCGACAGCGGCGAGGAGCTGTTTATTTCGCTGTTTCTACTGCCCGATGGCGTTGACCTTGGCACAAAGCTTCATTATGAAGCGCTTGCCTATGAAATTGTGGAATAAGGGGGCGGCGATATGTTACTTATGCTTGTTGTTACGGCGTGCTACACAATATGCTCGCTAAGCGATAAATACTCCGTCGCAAAGCTTAAATTCAACGGCGATGAATTTACGTTTCTGATGGCGGCGGCGACCTCGCTGCTTATGTTGGTTTATCTGCCGTTTGACAGCAGGGAATTTATCCTGTCGTGGCAGAGTATTGCGGCGATTGTGCTGCTTGCCGCTTCCAAAATGCTGGAGTTTCAGCTTGCAGCGGTTATTCTGAAAGAGATGTCCGCGTTTGAGCTTAAGGCATGGCTTGGAATTACGGTTTTCCTCTCCTACGGTATCGACCTTATCAGCGGCGCGGCAACCTTGGGGATAAATACCCTGTGGAAATTTTTGTTCATCGCGCTGTCAGCAGTGGGACTTTTTATGATAGCAAAAGCGGGCGGCAAGAAGATAAATTACAAGGCTATTGTGCTGCCGCTTGCGGTATATCTGCTTGCAAAGCTTGGGTACGGTCTTGTGGTAAGCTTTGTGTGCAGCTTTGGCGGGGTGCAGTATATATCGCCGACTCTTGCGCTGTTTTTTGCGCTGGTGCTGCTTTCGGCGGTGCTTGCGCCAAAGGCTCACCCGATAAAGCTGTTTCGTGAGCGCACAAAGGGAGCAATGTTTGTGTCGGTTACAAAAATCCCCAACGTTGCGGGACTTGTGTGCGAAAATATCGTTGCAGCCGAAAGCATGGCAAACTACGCTTTTATACAGCCTATGATACTGGTGGCGCTGTTTTTTATAGGACTTATCAGGCGCGAGGAATGTACAAAACTCAACATAATCGGCGGATTTGTCTGTATCGCGGGCATAATCGGATTTCAGCTTTTTTAGACATATACATATATAAAGAGAGCGGCAGAATAAAAGCCGCCATAGGTGAACAAAATGAAGGATTTAACAAAAGGAAGCCCCATGCGGCTTATTATAACGTTTGCGCTGCCCATACTGCTTGGCAGCATATTTCAGCAGGCATACAGCTTTACGGATACTATTATAATAGGTCAGCAGCTAGGAAAAAGCTCAATAGCTGCGGTGGGCGCAAGCGCGTCCGTGGTATCGCTGATGTTCAACACGGTAAACGGACTTGTTACAGGCTTTTCGGTGATTGTGGCGAAATGCTTCGGCGCGGGCGATATGCCGCAAATGCGCCGTGCGATTGCAAGAACGATAGCCTTTTCCTCCGCGATAACCGCAGTGATTATCGTTGGCATAACGGCGTTTATAACGCCGCTGCTGCTCGCGCTTAACACGCCCGAGGGCAACCTCGCCGAAGCGCGCGATTACCTTATGATTGTGGCGCTTGGTCTGGTGGTTACGCTTGCGTATAATCTGGAGTCGGGCATACTGCGCGCGGTGGGCGACAGCGTAATTCCGCTGGTGATACTTATAATCTCGGCGGTGCTTAATATCGCTTTTGACCTGCTTTTTGTCTGCGTATTTCAATGGGGAGTTGCGGGCGCGGCTTCTGCAACGGTATTGGCGCAGCTTATTTCGGTGGTAGTGTGCTTTATTTATCTTGTGAAGCGCAGACCGTTCCTCATAATAAAGCGCGGAGATTTCCGCTTTAATGCGCACGAGGCGTTGGAAATGCTTTCAGCGGGCGTTGGCATGGCGCTGATGTATTCGATAGTGGATATCGGCTCTATAATCCTGCAAAACGGCATAAACGGCATGGGCGAGGATATAATCGCCGCCCACACCGACGCAAGAAAGATTTTTTCGCTCACGCTTATCCCGTTTTCGGCGATAAGCGCCACTATGGTGACTTATTGCGGACAGAACCTCGGCGCAGGAAAATACCGCCGCATACGGTCTGGTATGCGCAGCGGGCTTATACTCGGCTTCGGGTGGAGTACGCTTGCGATTGTGCTGATTTATACTGCGGGCGCGTTTCTTGTAAAGCTGATACTCCCCAATGAGGCTGAAGCTGTGACGGATACGGCGCTTGGCTATCTTAAATTCAACGTGCTGTTTTTTTACCCGCTGGCGGTGCTGCTTTCGGTGCGCGCCTCGCTTCAGGGACTGGGACGCGCCTTTGTGCCGCTTGTCACAAGCTGTATAGAGCTTGTGTGGAAGCTTGTCACGGTCGCGGTTATGATACCGTGGCTGGGATATTTCGGCGTGGTTCTGTCCGAACCGATTGTGTGGACAGCCTGCGCGATTGTTATAGGAATTATCGCGCTGCTTACGCTGCGCGCTATGCCAAAGGAAGATGTGGAGGTACAAAATGGTTAAAGAGCTTTCGGAAAAACTTATCGCTAACATTTCTCTTGCGGTAAAGGGAAAAAAGGACGAAATCGGCATGGTGTGCGCCGCGCTGCTTGCGGGCGGTCATGTGCTGCTTGAGGACGTTCCCGGCACAGGCAAAACCATGCTTGCAAGAAGCCTTGCGCGCTCGGTTGACTGCGCTTTCGGAAGAATACAGTTTACCCCCGACCTGCTGCCCTCCGATATCACGGGCATAAATTTCTTTAACCAGAAGCAGCAGGAATTTGTGCTGCGCAAGGGTCCCGTGTTCGCAAATATCCTGCTCGCGGACGAAATAAACCGCGCAACGCCCAGAACACAGTCCGCGCTTCTGGAATGCATGGAGGAGCGGCGCGCCACTATTGACGGCGAAAGCTGCGAAATGCCCTCTCCTTTTTTTGTCATAGCAACCCAGAACCCCGCCGAAACGCAGGGCGTGTATCCCCTGCCCGAAGCGCAGCTTGACCGCTTTATGGTAAAGCTGTCGCTTGGCTATCCCTCGCGCGAGGACGAGATTGAGGTTATCGGCAGCGGCAAGGGCTTTAACGCGCTCCAGCAGATAACCCCCGTCTGCACGGCGGTGGATATCCTTGCGGCGCAAAAGCAGATTGACGGCTGCACTGCGGGCAGCGCCGTATGCGGCTATATTGCGGATATCGCAGTCGCCACCCGCCGTCACGCAGCGGTAAAGCTGGGACTAAGCACGCGCGGCGCTGTTGCGCTTAAAAGAATGTCAGCGGCGCTTGCCATGATGGACGGAAGAAACTACATCATGCCGCAGGACGTTTCGGCTGCCGCTGCTCCCGTTATCAGGCACAGACTGGTGTGCCGCGGCTATACGCTGTCGGGCGGGGCTGATAAAACCGCGGACGAGGTTATACGTCAGGTTCTGGAAACAGTTCCTGTCCCAACGGAAGCCATAGGAGAATAATATGGAGCTTATAGCTATGGCGGCGATACTGGCAGCGGCGCTTGCCGCGCAGTATCTGATATACAGCAGGCTTGGGCTTAAAAACGTGGATTATACCATAAGCCTTGACAGAACTGAAGCCTTTGAGGGCGAGGAATTTCAGCTTGTGGAGGAAATAACCAACAACAAGCGGCTGCCGCTTCCATGGGTGCGCACCGAGATATGCTGCTCACGTTGGCTTAGCTTTTTCGGCGCGGAGCAAAACATAGCCAAGGACGCGCAGAAAGGCTTTGTGGCGGGAGTTTTCATGCTTAGGGGCAGACAGAAGCTAAGACGCGTGTGGCGTGTAAAGCCCGAAAAGCGCGGCGAATATACAATCGAGGATATAACGCTTTCGGTAAGCGACCTTTTCGGTCTGACAAAGCCGTCCCGCATGATCAAGGTAAATCAGCGGATTTGCGTGCTGCCGTCACCCTGCGATATGCAGCTTCCCGCGCTGTCATCGGAGCGCTTTATCGGCGAAAATACCGTCAGCCGCTTTATACTGCCCGACCCGTTTATTATCAGCGGTGCGCGGGAATATACGGGCAGAGAGCCTATGAACCGTATCCATTGGGCGCAAAGTGCGCGCACGGGTACTCTTATGACCTACCGAAACGAATTTTCCACCGAGCGCAGTGTTCTTATCCTGCTTAATCTTCAGCGCATGGTGGCTGATGAAACCGTGCGCCTGCCTGTATCCGTGCTTGAAGCGCAGATTAAGGCGGCGGCGTTTGTACTGGACTGCTGCCGCGCGCATACTCAGACGGCGCTTGCGGCAAACTGCACCGAAGCCATAAGCGCGGATTTGGGCGAGGGCTACGAGCATACGCTTGATATACTGCGCTGTCTTGCGCGGATAAAAAACCGCTGCGGTCAGCATATGGACGAATTTATGGAGGGTCTGGATTACTCCCCCTATACCGACGTAATTCTGATAAGCAATGTAATCAGCGCGCGGACAGAAGCGGTGCTGCGCAGACTTTCGGAAAGCGGCTGCAAGGTGGCACTGCTGTCAAACGAGATTGATGAAACCGACTTTTGCGAGGTGTGCCATGTTCCGCGCACCAGAAACTATCCCACAGAAAGCGGTGACGAGGAATGAGCAGAAGATTTTTAAGGGCGCTTGCCATTGCGGCGCAGCTTTTATCGGTGCTGCCGCTTGCTGTGCTGTGCGAGGGCGCGGGATACGGCGTCTTTACATGGTGGCATTTTGCGCTGCTATATGCGGCGTTTGGGGTATTTTACGGCTGCGGCAGACTTGCGGCGGCATGGGCGCTTGGCAGAAGCCACAAGAGAGAATACCGCGCGTTTGCTGTATTTTGCTCAAAGATTGCGATTGCCCTGCCGATTGCGGCATTTATTGCGGTTTGCTCCGCCGCAGGATTTTCCACCGCGCCTTATCTTTACGCGCTGCCTGCGGCGGCTGTCATGTATTACGGCGGCTATACTTCATACGGCAAGGAATACAGCGATATATTCACGCGCGGCTGGTTTGCTCTTTATTTTGTGCTGGCGATAATCGCGGCGGTGATTGTGGGACTTACCAGGGACGCAGGGCTTACTGCGATTGCGAATTTTCAGCTTTGTGCGGGATTTGGCGTGCTAATTGTGCTTTCCGCGATACTTACAAACCAGACGAATATCGACATCTGCACACACCAGCGTGACGCGGGAAAAACTGTTCTTCCGCGCGGACTGCGCAGGTACAACAGTCTGCTTGCCGCGGCGGTGGCGGCGGCTGTGTGCGCGCTGCTGCTTCTTGCCGTGCCGCTTGGGCAGCTTTTCACCTCGGCATTAAGGCTGCTTATTACGCTTATAGTGCGGTTTTTGCAGGGACTTGGCGGCAGCAGCGAAGCAACTGACGCCGTGCTTTCAGGAACGGACAGCACGGGAATCTCAATGGATATTACGGATAATTCAGTGGCACAGGCGCTTTCGGCGCTTATGTTTGTGGGAATTGCGGTGCTGCTGTTTGCGCTGAGAAAGCACATAGCGGAGTTGTTCAGGCAGATTTTCGCGCCGCTTTTCAAGGCTAAGCGCGCAGAAGAACCGCTTGCGTATACGGACGAGATTTCGGCAGTGACAGGCGGCAGCGGTATTCCGCGAAGGAAGCGCGCACAGCAGCTTTACAGGCTGTACCGCAAGGAAACCGACCCCGCCCTAAAATACCGCCTTGGCTATCGGTTTATGCTGCTGCGGCTTTCGCTTACGCAGTATCCCCCCTGCCCCGCCGACAACACGGATATCCACAGGGAAAAGGGCGAGATAGGTCTTAGAACGGACAAAATGCGCCGCATTGTGGAAATATACAACAGGCTGCGCTACGGCGGACAAATCCCTAATGAGGAAGAAATAGGCTTTGAGGAAGCCTTTATTGAAGAAATAAGGAGATAACACAGGTGACATTCAGAGAACTGCTTAACACTGACGGACATATTTTATTTGACGGCGCAATGGGTACAATGCTGCAAAAAAGCGGCTTGAAGCTTGGCGGAATACCCGAGGAGCTTAATTTTACAAATCCGCAGCTTATTGAGGATATTCACCGCAGCTACATCAAAGCGGGCGCGCAGGCGGTGTATACCAACACTTTCGGCGCGAACCGCTTCAAGCTGCATGACAGCAAATATTCCACCACCGAGGTTATACGGCAGGCGATTGCAATTGCGCGCAAGGCGTGCGAGGGTACCAACGCGCTTGTCGCGCTTGATGTAGGCTCGCTTGGCAGAATGCTGCGCCCAACAGGCGACCTGCCCGTTGACGAAGCCTATGAAGCTTTTAAGGAAGTGATGCTTGCGGGAAAGGACGCGGACTTTATCGCCATTGAAACCATGACCGACCTTATGGAGATAAAAACCGCGCTGCTTGCCGCTAAGGAGAACACGCAGCTTCCCGTTGTATGCACAATGTCGTTTGAAAGCAATATGCGCACCTTTACAGGCTGCTCGGCGGCGGCAATGGCTATAACGCTTTCCGCACTTGGCGCAGACGCGGTGGGCATGAACTGCTCGCTTGGTCCGCGCGAGGCAATGCCTATTGTGGACGAGATACTGAAATGGTCAACAGTGCCTGTTATAGTCCGTCCCAACGCGGGACTTCCCGACCCCGCAACGAACGAATATGATATTTCCCCCGATGAATACGGCGCACTCATCGCGCAGATGGCGGACAAGGGTGTTAAGCTTTTCGGCGGCTGCTGCGGCACAAACCCCGATTATATTGCGGCGTGCGCAGAAGCGCTTCGCGGCAGAGTCTGCGATTGGAAAAAGCCAGAAATCCCCGCCTGCGTTTGCAGCGCTTCCACGGTTGTACCGATTGACACGGTGCGCATTATCGGCGAGCGCATAAATCCCACGGGCAAAAAGCTTTTTAAGGAGGCTCTTAAACGCCGCGACCTCGACTATATCATGAAGCAGGCGATTGAGCAGACAGCAGCGGGCGCGGAAATCCTTGACGTAAACGTAGGACTTCCCGATATAGACGAAAAGGAAATGATGCTTGCCGCGGTTGACGCGGTGCAAAGCGTATGCGACGCTCCGCTTCAGATTGACACGACGGAAACAGACGTGCTTGAAGCCGCGCTGCGCGTGGTATCGGGCAAGCCGATAATAAACAGCGTAAACGGCGAGGAGGAGAAGCTTTGCGCCGTGCTGCCGCTTGTAAAGAAATACGGCGCGGCGGTTGTAGGTCTTACGCTTGATGAAAACGGCATACCAAAGACCGCTGAAAAGCGCTTTGAAATTGCGCAGCGCATACTTTCCCGCGCGCTTTCCTACGGTATTCCCAAAGAGGACGTGTATATCGACTGCCTTACGCTGACGGTTTCCGCAGAGCAGGAGGGCGCAGCCGAAACGCTTAAGGCGCTGCGCATGGTGAAAGAGCGGCTAGGGCTTAAAACGGTGCTTGGCGTTTCCAATATCTCGTTCGGACTGCCTAACAGGGAGCTGATAAACAGCAGCTTTCTGAGCGCGGCAATGAACAGCGGACTGGATTTGCCTATAATCAACCCCAATATCGCCGCGATGTCGGGCGCAGTGCGGGCGCACAGGCTACTAAGCGGCTATGACAAGGGCGGCGCCGCCTTTATCGAAGCTTACGCAAGCGATACGCCAAAACCTGCCGCCGCAGCGCAGCAGCTTGATATTTCCGCCGCCGTTGCAAGCGGACTTAAGGCGGAGTGCGCCGCCGCAGCCGAAAGGCTTCTTAACGAGGGCGCAGACCCTATGGAAATAATGAACGCGCAGCTTATTCCCGCGCTTGACGCGGCGGGCGACAGCTTTGAAAAGGGCAAAATTTTTCTGCCGCAGCTTATTCAATCGGCGGGCGCGGCACAGGCTGCCTTTGATGTCATAAGGGCGCGCATTTCCGCGCAGGGCGGCGCTTCGCAGTCGCGCGGCAAGGTTGTGCTTGCCACCGTAAAGGGAGATATCCACGATATCGGCAAAAATATAGTAAAAACGCTGCTTCAGAACTACGGCTTTGAGGTTATCGACCTCGGCAGGGACGTTGAATATCAGGCGGTTGTGGACGCGGCAATAAAGTATGACGCGCGCCTTGTGGGCTTAAGCGCGCTGATGACCACAACCCTCAAAAGCATGGAGGAAACTATCGCGCTGCTGCATGAAAACAATGTAAACTGCAAAATAGTAGTAGGCGGCGCAGTGCTTACCCCCGAATACGCCGAAAAAATAGGCGCGGACTTCTACGCAAAGGACGCGAAGGAAACGGTTGACATAGCAAAGCGCGTGTATTCCGAATAATAAAAAACTCGCCGCAAGATAATCCTGCGGCGGGTTTTCTGTTTTAACTCCTGCCCGTATATATATATATATATATATATTGGCGGTACTTTGCCCTTTCGCGAACGGGCAGTTGCATTGTCGCTCCGTTTTTCATGACAAGTTCATCACTGCCGCAGCTTTCGGCGTGCATTAAATTTACTATGTAACTTCTGCCAAGGCGAAGAAAGGTTTCATATGATTTAAGTTCCTGCTCAAACTCGCTTATCTTCTTGCAGGTGATATATTCCCTGTCAGCGGTGTGGATAGCGCAGCCGCGGTTGCGAGTTTCAATGTAGTATATATCACTCAGCGGCAGAGTGCAGTCCAGACGTTCCGCGCGGAACGTTACGCTTCTTTTGTCGAATTTCTCGCGGCAGCGCCATATAGCCTCAACAAAATCGTTATACTCAAACGGCTTTACAATATAGCCGTCCGCTTTAAGCTTGTAGCTTTCCAGCGCATAATCTGCGGACGAGGTGCAGAATATCACGCTGCCCTTAAAACCGTCCTGCAAAAGGCTTTTTGCCACCGAAAGTCCCGATATCCCGCGCATACAAATTTCAAGAAAAAGCGCGTCAAATCTCTCGCCGCTTTTGTGCGCCGTAAGCAGCGCTTCCCCGCTGTCAAACGTTTCTATATCCATTCTCACCTGCTCCTCCCTTTCAAGGCGGCGCAGAAAAAGCCCAAGCTTGCGGCGTTCAGAATAATTATCATCACATATTGCAATTTTCATAGCTTACCCTCTGCCTATTGAATATTTAATCAATTATACCACATTTAAATTTTGATGTCAATATATTTTTTGTGATTAAAAAATCGCGGTATATCCAAAAAATCTCTTGCAATTTTGCGTATTTTGTTATATACTAGTATACGGTGTAAATCAGAGAAAGGGACGTGTCTTAAAATGTGCAACAAAAAAATCGGCTTTGACAACGACAAATACCTTACGCTTCAATCCGAACGCATACGGCAGCGTATAGAGCAGTTTGGCGGCAAGCTTTATCTGGAGTTCGGCGGCAAGCTGTTTGACGATTATCATGCTTCCCGCGTGCTTCCCGGATTTAAGCCTGACAGCAAGCTGCAAATGCTGCTTCAGCTTAAAGATGACGCGGAAATTGTTATGGTTATCAACTCCGCGGATATCGAGAAAAATAAGGTAAACGGCAACCTTGGCATCACCTATGACGCGGACGTTATCCGCCTTTACAATGCTTTCAGCAATATCGGGCTTTACGTCAGCAGCGTTGTGCTTACCCAGTATAATGGGCAGTCCTCCGCAGACGTTTTCCAGAGAAAGCTTGAGGGCATGGGCATTAAGGTTTACCATCACTACCGCATACAGGGTTATCCCTCAAATCTGCCCCTTATAATGAGCGATGACGGCTACGGCAAAAACGATTATGTTGAAACCACGCGCAAGCTTGTGGTAATAACCGCACCCGGTCCCGGCAGCGGAAAAATGGCGGTATGTCTGTCCCAGCTTTATCATGACTATAATCGCGGCATAAACGCGGGTTACGCTAAGTTTGAAACATTCCCCATATGGAATATCCCGCTGCGCCACCCCGTCAATATAGCCTATGAGGCGGCTACCTCCGACCTTGACGATGTAAATATGATTGACCCGTTCCATCTGGAAGCTTACGGCAAAACCGCCGTAAACTACAACCGAGATGTCGAGATTTTCCCCGTGCTTAACGCAATGTTTGAGAAGATTTTCGGAAAATCCCCCTATAAATCCCCAACCGATATGGGCGTGAATATGGTGGGCAACTGTATTGTTGACGAGGACGTTGTGTGCGAAGCCTCGCGGCAGGAGATAATCCGCCGCTACTATACAGCGCTTTGCGGCAGAAGAAACGGCACGGTGCAGGACGAAGAAATAGTAAAGCTTGAAGTTATGATGAAGCAGGCAGGCGTTTCCACGGACGACCGCAAGGTTGTCAAGGCGGCGCTTGACAAGGCGGCTGCGACAGGCGCTCCTGCGGCGGCTATGGAGCTTGCGGACGGCACGCTGATTACGGGCAAGACCTCAAATCTTCTGGGCGCGTCCTCGGCGCTGGTGCTTAACGCGCTGAAGCATCTGGGCGGCATAGATGATGAAAGCCTGCTGATGTCCCCCGCTGTTATCGAGCCTATTCAGGGACTTAAGGTAAACAACCTCGGCAGCACAAATCCCAGACTGCATACGGACGAAACGCTTATCGCGCTGTCTATCTGCGCGGGTACAAGCACGGAAGCAAAGCGCGCTATGGAGCAGATTTCAAAGCTGCGCGGCTGCGAAATGCACTCCACGGTTATCCTGTCGAATGTTGACCAGCGCATTTTCAAGCGACTTGGCGTAAATGTCACCTGCGAGCCGAAGTATGAATAATCGGCGTAATTAAAATACAAAATGGCACTGCGAAAAGCAGTGCCATTGCTGTTTTAATAGCTATCAGTATCTTTCAATCAAAGATTATACAAAAGCTCATCATATGTGGGATACGGCCAGTAGTCCTCGCCGACAATAGCTTCAAGCTCGTCAACGGTGGTGCGGAGATTGTGCATTGCGGGCGAAACCTCATTGTGGTACTTAACCGCCTTGGCGTAAGCGTCGCTGACCTTGTGGGCGTCCTCCACTCTGCTCTTAAGTTCATCAATAAGCCCGTTAAGCGATACCGTAAGCGAATTAAGCTTCTCGGCAAGCGCAAGCTCCACAGAGGGCGTTATGCCTATGGCTTTCTTTTCTGCGGCAATGCGGCAAATGTCGCCCGTAAATCTCATAACGGCGGGCAAAATCTCGCAGCGCGCCATGTCAACGGCGGTAAGCGCTTCTATGTTGACAGCCTTGGAGTAGTTTTCAAGGTTAATTTCGGCTCTGGCATGAAGTTCCTTCTCGGTATAAATGCCGAACCTGCTGAACAGCTTTACGCTTTTTGGCGAAGTAAGCGCGGGAACAGCGTCAATGGTTGAGCGGAAATTGGGCAGTCCCCTGTTTTCCGCTTCGGCAAACCATTCCTCGCCGTAGCCGTTGCCGTTGAATATCACGCGCTTGTGGTCGCGTATGGTGCGCACAATAAGTTCGTTAAGCGCGGTGTTAAAATCGGCAGCGCCCTCAAGCTCGTCCGCAAACTCCTTCAGCGAGTTTGCAACGATGGTGTTAAGCACCGTATTGGGACCTGCGATATTAAGCGAGGAGCCGCACATTCTGAACTCGAACTTATTTCCCGTAAACGCAAAGGGCGAGGTTCTGTTGCGGTCGGTTGCGTCCTTGGGGAAGCTTGGCAGCGAGGACACTCCAACATTGAACATAGTGTCGCTTTTGGTAATATAGTCCTTGCCGTCAACAAGATGGTCTACAAGAGCCTCCAAATCCTCTCCGAGGAATATTGAAACTATCGCGGGGGGCGCTTCGTTTGCGCCAAGACGGTGGTCATTGCTTGCGGTTGCAACGGACATACGAAGCAGTTCGGGGTATTCATCAACCGCCTTAATCACAGCGGCGAGGAACGTAAGGAACTGCGCGTTTTCCATGGGAGATGAACCGGGGTCAAGCAAATTCTGCCCGTCATCGGTAGAAAGCGACCAGTTATCATGCTTGCCGCTGCCGTTTATGCCCGCAAAAGGCTTTTCGTGCAGCAGGCAGACCAGTCCATGCTCCAGCGCAACCTTTTTCATTATGTCCATCGTAAGCTGGTTCTGGTCGCAAGCAAGATTACAAGGTCCGAAAAGCGGCGCCATCTCATGCTGCGCGGGGGCAACCTCGTTATGCTTTGTCTTGCTGGCAACGCCAAGCCGCCACAAATGCTCGTCAAGGTCTTTCATGTAATCGGCAACGCGGCTTTTTATTGAGCCGTAATAGTGGTCGTCCATCTCCTGTCCCTTGGGAGCGGGCTTGCCGAACAGCGTTCTGCCCGTGAAGATAAGGTCTTTGCGCTTGTCATAGGTCTTTTTATCCACAAGGAAATACTCCTGCTCCGCGCCAACAGTGGGCACAACGCGCTTGGTTGTAGTATTTCCGAAAAGGCGCAGAATACGCAGCGCCTGCTCCGACACAACCTCCATAGAGCGCAGCAGCGGAGTTTTCTTGTCAAGCGCTTCGCCGCCGTAAGAGTAAAACGCCGTGGGAATATAAAGAGAGCCGTTCTTTACAAACGCATAAGAAGTAGGGTCCCAAGCGGTGTAGCCGCGCGCCTCAAACGTAGCGCGCAGACCGCCAGAGGGGAAGCTGGAAGCGTCCGACTCGCCCTTAATAAGCTCCTTGCCCGAAAATTCCATAATAACCGTGCCGTCGCCCATAGGGGTGATAAAGCTGTCATGCTTCTCGGCGGTAATTCCCGTCATAGGCTGAAACCAGTGGGTAAAATGGGTAGCGCCCTTTTCTATCGCCCAGTCGCGGATAGCACTTGCAACCACATCGGCAATACTGCTGTCAAGCTGGCTGCCCTCGGCAATGGTGCGCTTAAGCTGATTATACACGTTCTTGGGCAGACGCTGTCGCATAGTACCCTCGTTAAATACGTCAATACCAAACTGCTCTACAACGTTGAAATGCTCTGCCATAATAACCCTCCTGAAATTTTATGCCTTACATATATCAGTCTGTCGATAAGCCGCCAAACTGAAATCGGGCTTTGTCTACAATCTATTATGTATTTAATTATATGCAAATCTGCGGCTTTTGTCAACGTGACAATACACAAAGATTTTTCCGCGCACAAAGTCCGCGTTGGTGATAGTTACACTATCACCTTTGAGAGGAATTCCCTCAGACGCGGGTTTTTCGGATTACGGAAAAACTCCTCGGGGGGCGCTTCCTCAACAATTCTGCCATCGTCCATAAACAGCACGCGTGAAGCAACCTCGCGCGCAAAGCCCATCTCATGCGTTACCACAACCATGGTCATGCCGTCACGGGCAAGCTGCTTCATAAGCTCCAGAACCTCGCCCACCATTTCGGGGTCAAGGGCGGAAGTAGGCTCATCAAACAGCATTACATCGGGATTCATGGCAAGCGAGCGCGCAATGGCGATACGCTGCTTTTGTCCGCCCGAAAGCTGATTAGGATACGCGTTTGCTTTCTCGGAAAGTCCCACCTTTGCAAGCAGCTCGTCCGCGCGTGCGTCCGCCAGCTCCTGCGTCATTATGCCAAGCTTTACGGGCGCAAGGGTGATGTTCTTTCTTATCGTAAGGTGCGGAAACAGGTGGAAATGCTGAAACACCATGCCCATCTTCTGCCGCATCTGGTTTACCTCTTTCTGGTGAGCCTTGGTGATATCCGTACCCTCAAAAAAAATCTCGCCCGAGGTGGGTGTTTCAAGCAGGTTAAGGCAGCGCAGGAAGGTGCTTTTTCCCGAACCAGACGGTCCAACGATAACAACCTTTTCCCCCGCCTTGATTTCTTGGTCTATATCCTTGAGTATATGAAGCTCACCGAAGGATTTATTAAGTCCCTTAACGCTTATCATTGCGCGCAAGTCTCCTTTCAAGCTTACCCACAAGGCGGGTCAGCAGCATTACAATCACAAGGTAAATCAGCGCGACCGCAACAAGCGGCAGCAGCGCTTCATATGTCTGGCTGCGGATAATATCGCCGCCCTTTGTCAAATCCTCAATAGCTATGTAGCCCGCAACCGAGGTTTCCTTAAGCAGCACGATAAACTCGTTTGCAAGCGCGGGGAGAACGTTTTTAAGCGCCTGCGGAAGTATAATTGTTGTCATGGTCTGGGTGTAGCTTAAGCCAAGGCTTGAGCCTGCTTCAAACTGTCCGTTGTCTATCGACATTATGCCCGAACGCACAATCTCCGCAACGTATGCGCCCGAATTAAGACCGAACGCCAGCACCGCGACAATCGTCTTGTCAATATCCACCGAGCCGAAAATTACAAAGTAGATTATAAGAAGCTGCACAACAACAGGCGTGCCTCTTATCACCGTAAGGTAGATTTTGCACAGTACGTTAAGAAACTTAAACCTGCACATCTTATCGTGTGTGGAGCGCACCACTGCCACCAGAAAGCCAAGCACAAGACCCAACAGCAGCGCAAAAAACGTAATAAGCAGCGTATTTCCAAGACCTCTTACAAGGTACATATAACGCTCCTTATAGATAAAATTCTGATAAAACTTATCACCGATGGCTTGGAAGAAAGCGCCGACCTCGGCAAAGAAGCCCGAAGCCTGCGCAGCCTCTGCTGTCGCCTCGACAGTCTGTGCAGCGGCACATATCAGGTTCAAGAAAACACTTCCTTTCAGACAAAGCCGCCGTTTCGGGTAAACCGTCGCGGCGGCGTTCTATGTGAATTAAAATCGGGCTATTACTTTGCTCTTACGATAATAACCTGCTTAGCGGTTGTGTAGGGGTCGGAGAAATCAACGTTTAACAGTCTGTCCTCGGTAACGGTCATGCCGGCAACGCCGACATCAGCCTTGCCGGAATCAACAGCGGTGATGATGGAGTCGAAATCCATATTTTCAACGGAAAGCTCATAGCCAAGCTTGTCGCATACAGCGGTCATCATGTCGATATCAAAGCCTACTACCTTGCCGTTGTCAACGGTTTCATAGGGAGGGAACTGTGCGTTTGTTGCCATTACAAGCTTGCCGTTGGGATACTCTGTACCTTCGGGGGAGGTGTAGGGGTGTGTGCCTGCCTCGTCGCCAATCCAGTTGGAAGCGATAAGGTCGAGCGTGCCGTCAGCCTTAAGCTCTGCCAGAGCGCCGTTTATAGCGGTTGTAAGCTCTGTGTTGCCCTTCTTTATTGCAACAGCGTACTCCTCTGTCTTAAACTCCTCCTCAAGGATTTTAAGGTCACTGTTCTTTTCAACAAACACCTTTGCAGGCTCGTTGTCGATTACAACAGCGTCAACCTTGCCGAGCTTAAGCGCCTGAACAGCGTCTGCGCCCGCCTTGTAGCGCTCAACCTTTGCGCCCTCAACCTCATCGGATACATAGATATCGCCTGTTGTACCAAGCTGTACGCCGATTGTCTTGTTTGCAAGGTCAGCAACGGAGAAAACCTCGTTAGCCTTTACACTGCCGCAGCCCGACAGCATTGTGGCAGCCATAACAGCCGCAGCGAAAACAGATACAAATTTTTTCATTTTAAGTCACCTTTCATTTCAAATTCTATATTTTATGTATGTGGAACAGCCACGCCGAAACGCACCGCATATCCACACTTTATAATTATACCAAATAAACATAAACAAGTCAACGATTTTTTTCAACAAATTATAACACAAACCTGTATTTTTTTTGACATATACGGCAAACCGCCGACCAAATGGTCGGCGGGCAGGCTGACAATAAAGTGCCGTCTGCTTTGTCAACTACACAACGGCAGGCACAAAGCCTAGCCGTTGTGCAGTTTCCTAGCATCTGGCACTTTCTTGCCAGCCTGTAATATGGCTTTTGGGGTAAACCCATTGCATGGATTTATGCCAGAATTGCGCTTTCAATTGCGGAAGCGATTGCTTCACCGTTCTCATGAACGATAAGGTACATATAGCCGTTGGGAAGCACGCCCATAACAGCGCCCTCTGCGGCAGGCTCCTGGTCGGGATAGAAAGCGGCATTTTCCTTTACATAGTTCAGATGAGCCGCAAGCTGCTCATTGACAGTGTCCTCGCTGCCGTATACGGGGCATACGATTATAATTTCATTAAGCTGCGCGGAAATAAGCTGATTGGAAACATAGAAATCCTCGCACAGACCAATCTGAAGTCCGAACAGGCTTTCGATTACCTCTGCGTCGTCAATTGTCTGCATATCGGGCCATGTGTCAGCTTCAAGGGCAGCCTTAGCCATCTCCTCACAAAGAGTGAGATACTCGATATCCTCGTCCTCTGCGCCGTTTTCAATCACGATATCAGCGGGCATTTCTGCGGGGGGATTTGTCAGCAGTCCCTCGGCTGCGGTCTTGCCGTCCTCGTGTACAAGAATGTACAGATAGCCGTTGTCTGTCTTGCCCATAACAGCGCCGTTCGCGGAAAGTTCCTGTTCGGGATAGAACGCAGCGCCGTCCTTGATATAATCAAAATGTGCGTCAAGCTGCGCCTGAAGGTCAGCTTCCTTGCCCTCAGCAGGCTTTACAACGATGATTTCGTTAAGGTGTGCAGACATAAGCTGCATAAATATGGAATACTCCTCAACATTATCCGCGCTGATACCGAAGTAGCTTTCAACCATCTCATCATTCTCCAGCTTGATAAGCGCAGGCCATTCGATAGCGCTGAGCGCATTCGCAGCCATCTGGTCTGCGGTGAGGGAAACTCTTTCAGCGTCCGAAGATGTATCGTCCTCGGAGGAAGAACCGCTGTCAGAGGTGCTTGAGTTGGAAGAACCGCTGTCTGCAACAGAGCTGCTGTCGCCGTTGTTTGCGCAGCCTGTAACTGTCATGGTAAGCGCGGCAAGGATAGCCGCAAGTGTCATAAATTTTTTCATTTTCATTGTTCCTTTCTTTTTTAGGCAACACCGCACAAAGACCATCTTTTGGATTTTGTACGCGCCTTGCTTGCATCTTTTAGT
>CAZKXB010000025.1:0-32435 GCA_964556595.1 uncultured Ruminococcus sp.
AAAAAATCCCCAAAAGCTATTGACAGAATAGACAACGTGTGTTATAATTAACAGGCTTTCTACAACAGGTGTTGCAGAATAGATTTAGGGAAAGAAGGGCTGTTATTATGAAACCGATGGAGAAAGACTGGTACAAAAAAATATGGACGCTTGATATCCAAAATCAATCATGGGTTGAGGACACAAAGCGGCAGGTGGATTTTCTGATAGACAAGCTGCACCTGCGCGGCGGCGAGCGTATACTTGACCTTGCGTGCGGCTTTGGCAGACATTCGCTTATGCTGGCGGAGCGCGGCTTTGAGGTTGTCGGCGTGGACATCACGGAGGACTATGTTTCTTACGCAAATGCTGAGGCGAAGAAAAGATGTCTTAACGCAAGGTTTATTCACAGCGATATCCGCGAGGTGGATTTTGAGAACGAGTTTGATGTCGTACTGAATATGGCGGACGGCGCGGTCGGCTATCTGGAAAACGAGGAGGAGAATCTTAAAATCTTCTCTGTAATTTCCCGTGCGCTTAAGTCGGGCGGCAGGCATTTTATGGATATCATGAACGCGGATTATGCCGATACACATTTCCCCTGCAAGCTGTGGGACGCGGGGGAACAGTGCCTTACCCTGTCAAATTTCGAGTGGGACAGCGAAACCCGAATTATGATTTACGGTCAGCTTGATTACCCTTATGGCGAGCCGCTTCCGCGTCCCATAATGGAGGAGGGCAACACCATACGGCTGTACTCGCTTGGCGAGGTTGAGAAAATATTCGGCGGTCTTGGCATGAGGGTTTGCGGCAGCTACGCGGATTTCGGCGGCACTCCGTCCTCCGACAAGGGTATTCAGCTTATGGTGATATCGGAAAAACTGTGATTTTGTGATTTCGGATAAAAAACAGGCGTATGCGGACTGCATACGCCTAAATTATATGGAGATTTTTATTTTCTTTTCCACAGCAGGTGGTTTTTGTTATTCATCTCGCTAAAATCCCCCTGTATCAGTCAAATTTGCGCTCATAAAGCAGCGTTGCAATAAGCACCACAAACACCGAGCCTACATTATGCACAAGCGCACCCGTTGTAGGCGTAAGCAGCTTAAGCACCGACAGCACTATCGCCGCGAAATTTATAAACATCGACAGGGAAATGCTGAATTTAATCGTGCCTAGCGTTGCCTTGGACAGCCTTTTAAGATACGCAAGCTTAGAAATATCATCGCTCATCAGCGCGATATCTGCCGCTTCAACTGCTATGTCGCTGCCCATTGCGCCCATTGCTATGCCAACGTCTGCCGTTTTAAGCGCGGGCGCGTCGTTTACGCCGTCGCCAATCATGCACACGCTTCTGCCGTCACTGCGCAGCTTTTCTATGCGGGAAACCTTTTCTTCGGGAAGAAGTTGTGAGTACACCTCGGATATACCCGCAGCCGCCGCAAAATGCTCCGCAGTCTGCTTGTTGTCGCCCGTAAGCAGTACGGCTTCAACGCCGATATCGCGCAGCGAGGAAACGGTATCTGCTGCATTTTCACGCAGCACATCGGAAAGCGCGACTATTGCGGCGGGCTTTCCGTCAATTGCCGCAAGCACGGCAGCCTTGCCCTGCATACGCAGCTTTTCAAGCATATCGTCCGCTTCCTTGGGGATTTCAATTCCCGTTTCGCTAAGGAACTTTTCCGTGCCGCAGCAAAGCTTTTTGCCGTTCGCGGCGGCGCAGATTCCCTTGCCCGACTGCATTGAAAAATCCTCGGCAGGGAACAGGCTAAGATGCTTTTCCCGCGCATAGGCTGTGATAGCTTTTCCAAGCGGGTGTTCGCTCATGCTTTCCGCAGAGGCTGTATATTGCAGCAGCTCGTCAGCGGAATATTCCTCGCAAAGCGGGATAACATCGCTGACTTTCAATTCGCCGTAGGTAAGCGTTCCCGTTTTGTCGAATGTCATTGTATCTACATGACCCATTTTTTCAAGCGCTTCGCCCGATTTGATTATAACACCACGATTTGTAGCCTGACCGATTGCTGCCATGATAGCGGTAGGCGTTGCAAGCACCATTGCGCAGGGGCAGAACACGACAAGCACCGTAACTGCCACCACGATATCCTGCATAATTATGCCCGCGATAACGGCAACAAGCATTGCCACGGGAACAAGCCAGCTTGCCCATTTGTCGGCTAGGCGCTGTGCGGGAGCTTTTTTATCCTCGGCTTCGCGCACCATTGTGATAAGCCTTTGCAGCGAGGAGTCCTCGCCCACTCTTGTCGCCTTGATATCCACAGCGCCAAAGCGGTTGATTGTGCCGCAGAAAACCTCGTCACCCGCCTCCTTGTCAACAGGCAGCGATTCGCCCGTCATAACCGACTGGTCAACCGAGGTCTGTCCGCTGACAATAACGCCGTCAACGGGGATTTTTTCGCCGGGAAGAACTCTCAGAATATCGCCCTGTGCGATTTCCTCCGCGTTAATCATTTCTTCCTTGCCGTCGGTTATTCTGCGTCCCTGCTGCGGGGCAAGGCTTATAAGCTTTTTAAGACCCTTTTTGGCTCTTTCGGTTGTTTTGTCCTCAAGCAGCTCGCCGATTGCCATGATGAACGCAACCTCGCCCGCCGCGAAGCTGTCACCGATAATTACGGAGGAAATCATTGCAATACTGATAAGCAGGGAGGAGGATATTTTGCTGATACCCTTTCCCGTAAAGATATTTGTAACGCCGTAGACGATTATAGGCAGACCCGATATCAGCGCGGATACAAGCGCGGGGTCAAGATAAAACGGAATATCCACTCCCACGATATCCAGTATAAGGCTTGTCAGCAGAAAAACTCCGCTGATAATCAGTGCGGGAATGCTTTCAAGCCACTCCATAAATTTTTCCATAATTGTTACCTCTCTGTTGCTTTTAATTTGCGCGTGCGCTTGACATTCGGCGGATTTGATGATACAATATATCTGTTACCGAACATCTTGTATGATATTATTTTACATGATTTGCGGCGCAGGGTCAACAGCCATATTACGCAAATTGTAGGTTATCATACATTTTTGCAAATTTGTTCGGCGGGAGGTTTGTATGGACAGACGGCAAAAGAAATCGCGTGACGCAATTTTCGCGGCATTCAGCAGACTGCTGCGGCACAAGCGCTATGAGCATATTACGGTACAGGAGATTATAGACGAAGCAAACGTTGGCAGAAGCACATTTTATGCGCATTTTGAAACAAAGGATATGCTGCTTAAGGAGATGTGCAGCGATATTTTCGACCACATTCTTGCGGGGCAGATGTGCCAGCATGAAACGGGCAGAGCCGATTTGCAGTCGCGGCTTGCGCATATTCTATATCATCTTAAGGACAGCGAAAGCGACATAATCGGCATATTATCCTCGGAAAGCGCGGATATTTTCCTGCGCTATCTTAAGGAATATCTGTTCACCTTTTTCAAAATTTACCTTGCGGATTTCCGCACCGAAGTTCCCGAAGATTTTCTGCTTAACCATCTGGTTTACAGCTTCTGCGCGGCACTTCAGTGGTGGGTGGGCGATAAAATGCAGACTTCGCCCGAAAAGACAGCGGAGTATTTCATGACCATGACGGAAACGCATTTTTAATTTGTCGGCGGTAATACAAAAACGGCAGGAAGTATAAGTTCCTGCCGCTTATTTTACTATTTGCCGCCCGATTAAAAGATATCCTTTTTATTCTTGATATGCCGTTTTATAAGGATACCAATGGTCGCCGATATACACAGCGCCAGAAAAACGGGAACAATCCACTGGTTGGAGTTTTCTGCCTGCGCGGATTTCATTTCCGTCCAAAGCTTCTGCATCTGCTGGTTTGCTTCGTCCGAGAGGTTTACAAATATCTCGGAGTTTGCCGCAAGATATTCGTCATCGGGGTAGGAAACGGGAGAACTTTGCGTTTCCTCGTCCAGCATTTCGTATGCCGCGGAATGAGGTGTTGAATAGCAGATGTAGTCGATATTGGCGAAAGCAATGTCAGGCTCGCACATAAAGTTGATGTACATTTCCGCCGCTTCCTTCTGCTTTGCGCCCACGGGAATACACATCGCGTCCACAAACAGGTTTGTGCCGCTTTTCGGCACGACAAATGCAAGGTCCTCGTTTTCGTCCAGAATTGTCAGCGCGTCACCTGCATAATACGGCGCAAGCCATGCGTCACCGCTTGCCATCTTGTCGAAAATCTCGTCCATTACATACGCCTGCACAACGCTTTTCTGCTCTTTCAGGCGCTCAGATGTGATAATAAGCTCATCGGAATTTTCCGTGTTAAGCGAAAAGCCCTCCATAATCTCCGCAACCGCAAAAGCGTCACGCGGGTTGTCAAACATCAAAATCTGGTCGGTGTAGGTTTCGTCCCAGAGAATATCCCAGTCTATTTCGTCTGCGGGAACGTCCACCTGCGTTGTGTTGTATATAATGCCGATAGTTCCCCATGTATACGGAACGGAATACATATTGTCGGGGTCATACGCGGGATTTCTGAACCTCTCCATAATGTATTTGTAGTTGGGGATATTGTCAAGGTCAATCGGCTGTATCATTTCCTCGTTAATCATCTTGGAAATCATATAGTCCGACGGAATTATAACATCATAGCTTGCGCCGCCGTTTTTCAGCTTTGAGTACAAATCCTCGTTGGAAGGGTAGGTGGTGTAGTTCACCTGAATACCCGTAAGCTTTGTAAATTCGGCGTTTACGTTAAGCGTACCCTCGTCTGCGCCCGTGGAAATATATTCTCCCCAGTTGTATACGTTTATCGAAATTCCCGCGTCCTTGAAGCGGGTGTAGTATTCTATATCCTCAACGGTGAGGGTCTGCGCGCTGCTTTCCTCGGTTTCGTCCGCTTCGCCGTCAAGGTCGTCCGAAACTCCGCAGGCGCACAGCGTTGCCGCCGTGAAAATAACAGCACAGCCCAAACCGAAAAGCCTTTTAATATCCATATCAGTAGTCCGCCTTTCCCGAAGCGCTGTTTTTGTACCTGCGGTTTTCAAAGAAATTCTTCACAATCAGCACAATAACAACAACCACGAAAATTATGGTGGACAGGGCGTTTATTTCGGGGGAAACCTTTCTGCGCACCATGGAGTAAATGGTAATAGGCAGCGTCTGCGAGGTTGCGCCGCAGGTGAAATAGCTGATAACGAAATCGTCCAGCGAGTAGGTAAACGCCATCAGAAATCCGCTCAGCACGCCCGGCATAATTTCTGGCAGTATAACCTTGCGGAACGCCGCAACGGGACTGCACCCAAGGTCCTGCGCTGCCTCAAAGAGATTTGGATCCATCTGGCGAAGCTTCGGCATAACATTAAGGATAACGTAAGGCACGTTAAAGGTTATATGCGCGATAAGCAGCGTCCAAAAGCCGAACTCAAGGTTCATTCTTGCCGCAAAGAACACAAACAACAGCATAAGCGAAACACCCGTCACAATTTCGGGGTTGATTACGGGCATATTGGTCACGTTCATCACTATCGCTTTCGGCACTTTTTTCATGGAGTGGATACCGATAGCGGCAAACGTACCCAGTATTGTGGAAAGAATACTTGCCGCAACCGCGATTATCACCGTGTTTATCAGCGAGGATATAATAATATCGTTTCTGAAAAGCTTCTCATACCATTCAAGTGTGAAGCCTGTAAAGGTGGTGCTTTTCGACTCGTTGAACGAGAACACTATCAGCACAAAAATCGGCACATACAGAAACACAAGTACAAGAGCGATATAGATTTTTCCCAGCTTTTTCAATGCCGCACCTCCTTACATCAGAACCTGGTCATCGGGGTCAAACTGGTTCATTATGGTCATGATAAGCAGGATAATCACCATAAGCACCAGAGAGATTGCCGCGCCAAGCTGCGGGTTATAGGCATTGCCTAAGAACTGCATTTCTATAAGGTCGCCTATAAGCAGATTTGAACCGCCGCCAAGCATACGCGAGATTATAAACGTGCTTATCGCGGGGACAAAAACCATGGTAATTCCCGACATAATACCGGGGACGCTAAGCGGCACAACCACCTTCAACAGCGTTTTCATAGGGTTGCAGCCAAGGTCGGAGGCGGCTTCAAGCACAGATTTGTCTATCTTTACCATAACCGAATAAAGCGGCAGTATCATGTAGGGCAGGTAGTTGTACACCATGCCAAGCACAACCGCCCCCTCGGTGTTAAGCATTTTTATCGGCTCAAGTCCGAATAAGCCCAGTATTGAGTTTATAACGCCCGTGTTTCCAAGCAGAGTAACCCATGCGCGGGTGCGCAGCAGAAAGTTCATCCACATGGGCAGCATTACAATCATCAGCATTGTGCCTTGGTGGTGCTTTTTCATGCGCGAAAGCAGAAACGCCAGCGGGTACGCGATAACAAGGCATATAACAGTGGCTATTATCGCAAGCCATATAGAGCGAACGAATATATTTGTATATTGTCCCGCGCTTGCAACGTTGTCAAGCGTGAAATTTCCGTCCTTGTCGGTGAATGCAAAATATGCCACCATCAGCAGCGGAACAACGATAAATACCACCATCCACACAAGATAGGGAACGGCAAAAAAGCGCAGCTTTTTCAATTTCAGTTGTCCTCCTTTGCCTTTTTCATAATGTGGATATCATACGGGTCAAAGGTCATGCCAATCATGCTGCCGACTTCCTCCGCCTTGGTGGACTGTATCATCCACTTGTGGTCAACGCCGTCAACAATCATCTCGTAATGCACGCCCTTGAAAACCACCGACTCCACAATGCCCGTAAGCTTTGCGTCTGCGGCAGGGATAACCTTGATATCTTCGGGACGGATAACAACATCAATAGTTTCGTTGGGGGAGAAGCCCTTGTCCACGCACTCAAACTGTCTGCCGCAGAATTCCACAAGGCAGTCGCGCGGCATACAGCCGTTAAGTATATTGCTTTCGCCGATAAAGTCGGCTACAAATGCGTTTACAGGCTCGTTATATATATCGGTAGGAGAGCCTATCTGCTGAATGTGACCGTTGTTCATAACAACAACGGTGTCGCTCATGGTAAGCGCTTCCTCCTGGTCGTGGGTAACGTAGACAAAGGTAAGCTCCAGCGCCTGCTGAATTTTTCTCAGCTCAATCTGCATTTCCTTGCGCAGCTTAAGGTCAAGCGCGCCGAGAGGCTCGTCCAGAAGCAGAATTTTTGGGTGGTTTACAAGCGCCCTTGCAATGGCAACGCGCTGCTGCTGACCGCCCGAAAGACGGTTTACCGTGCGCTTTTCAAAGCCGCGCAGATTTACAAGCTCCAGCATTTCGCCAACGCGCCTCAGTATCTCCTTTTCGGGCAGCTTTTTAATGCGCAGACCGAAAGCTATATTATCATAAACATTAAGGTGCGGGAAAAGCGCGTAGCGCTGAAATACGGTGTTTACATCGCGCTTGTGCGGGGGCAGGTCGTTAATCCGCTTGCCCTCAAGCATTACATCGCCGCTGTCGGGTGTAAGAAAGCCGCCTATAATTCTCAGCGTTGTGGTTTTTCCGCAGCCTGACGGACCAAGCAGCGTAACGAACTCCTTGTCCTTTATGTCAAGGTCGATATTTTTGAGGATTTGCTCGCCGTCAAACTCAACAACGATATTCCTCAGACTGATTATGTTCTCCATATTGACGCAATCCTTCCTTTGCATAAATAGAGCGTATGACACACTATTTTATAGTTTAGAACAAAAGACGCTTAAAGTCAAGAACTTTTTCAAAAAAACTCACATTTTGCCGAATATTTTTGCCCGATTAAATACCGCGCTGACGGTCAAATTGTACAAAATATATTATAAATTGCCGTATAACGCTGTTTTTTGCGGTTTTTGTATTGACGGTAAGGAAATAATTTGATATAATGAAAGTAACTATAAATATATAAAGATATACAAAATAAATGGTTTTGCCGTTATACGGCAGGGGGAAATATGAAAAACAGAATAAATTTCGTGCTTTGCATAGCGCTTTCGGCAGCGCTGCTGACAGGCTGCGCAAGCGACAGCGTCAGTGACAGCATAAATACGGTTGACATGGGAAATTCGACTTCGTCTGCCGCTTCAACGGCTTCAACAACTTCGGCGGCTTCCTTCGATTACACCGAGGGGAGCGACTATCAGCAGCCGCAGCAGACCACCACGGCTTCTTTCGCACCGCAGGTGACGTCAACCGTCATGACCACTGCGGACGAGATTATACTTCCCGATGAGATTATATTGCCGGATGAGGTCGAAATTCCCGCGCAAACCACCGCTTCAGCGCAAGCCACAGAAAGTTCCTCGGAAGCTTCAACCGCCACTCCCGCAGAGGTTACGTCAACCGCAGCTTCGACAACGGCTGACGAGCCTGCCGAAATTCCAACAGAAACAGGCGTGAACAGCTACAACGTGGAGAATTACAGCGAGGTTAAGGCGGTGTGGATATCCTATCTTGAATATTCCACCCTTATGAAAGGCAAGACCGAGCGTCAGTTCCGCGAAAATATCGGCGGCGCGTTTGACAACTGCGTTGATTTGGGGCTTAACACCGTGTATGTTCATGCGCGCTCTCACGGTGACGCATATTACGAGTCGGAATTGTTTCCGTGGTCGGAGTACGCTTCGGGAACTGTCGGCGTTTCTCCCGACTACGACCCTCTGGAGATTATCATAGAGGAAGCGCACAGCCGCGATTTGTCCGTGCAGGCATGGATAAATCCGTTAAGACTGTGCAAGGCTTCGGATATCGGCAAATGCAGCGGCAGCCGCTATTATGACTGGTATGCCGACAGCGGCACAAACGGCAGCTATATTGTGGAGGTAAACGGGTATTATTACCTCAATCCCGCCTATGACGAGGTAGTTCGCTTTGTTGCAGAGGGCGCTGCGGAAATAGTTGCGGGCTATGATGTTGACGGACTTCATATAGATGATTATTTCTATCCCACTACCGACAGCTTTTTTGATGAAGCGGCGTATCTCAACAGCGGCTATACTTCGCTTTCGCAGTTTCGTTACGATAACAGCAGCAAGCTTGTGAAGGGGCTTTACAATGCGGTAAAGGCGGCAAATCCCACCGCGCTGTTCAGCGTAAGCTGTCAGGGCAGCATTGAAAACAATTATTCGCAGGTATATGCCGATGTTGAGCGTTGGTGTACCGAAAGCGGTTTTGTGGACTACATTGTGCCGCAGATATATTACGGCTTTGATAATTCGACACAGCCATATGCCGAATGTCTGGGGCGCTGGGACGCGCTGGCGCAGCAGGGCGGAATTTCGGTTGTCGCGGGTCTTGCGGTGTATAAAATCGGTGTTGAGGATAAATGGGCAGGCGGCGGCAAGTATGAGTGGATTAACGACAGCAGCATACTTGCGCGGCAAATTCAGCTTGCGGCGCAGTGCGCAAGCTACGGCGGCATTTCGCTGTACAGCTACAACAGCATATTCAACGCCGACAGCGCCGTGGCGCAGCAGGTTTGGACGGAAATTGAGGGCGTTGCTGATATTCTTGCGTGACAGATATTGGCGCGCAGAAAAATAAAGAAACAGATAATGGGGAAAATATGAAAAAGCTATTCAGAAAAATAATATGCGCAGCGCTTGCGCTCTGCATTGGTCTGAGCGCCGCTGCCGCATACGCTCAGCCTGTCGACAGCGCGCAGGAAACGCAGCCTGCGCAGACTGACGTGCAGCGTGAAAACAAGGTTTATCTTCGCAACGGAATGAGGGCGGTAACGCTGACGCCGGGGCTTGATTTTTGCAGGGAGGATATGTCGGACGCAGAGCTTTCCGCCGAGCTTTCGCAGCTTTCTGCGGAGGTTATGGGTTACGGTATGAACACCGTGCTGATTAACACAAATTATGAGGGCGGGGTTTATTACGACCTTGAACTCAACAGCGGCACAACCGTGCTTGGCAGCGCTATCGACTGCTTCAAGGGCGCGGGATTGTCGGTTTTTGTGGTGCTTGATGTAAATGCGCTGATTGAGCGGCTTTCGCAGCAGGGCATAGGCATTAAAAGCGGATTTTCGGCGGCGGTTCACAAGTTTGTAATGAAGTATGCCTGCGATGGAATTATATTGACAAATTACTACATGGGCAATGATGGCTCTGTGTATTCGCAGTATATGGAAAGCGGTTCGGGCATTGGCTACGAAAACTGGCTGTATGAAACCAACGAGTACATAATCCGCACAATATCGGAGGTAATCCGCCGCACCAACAACGCCGTTGCGGTGGGACTTATGATAAACGATATGTGGGCGAATAAAAGCTCCAATGAGCTTGGCTCGCCGACAGAGGACACCGTTCAGGCGCTTTATGACGGCTTTGCCGATACCAGAAAGTATGTGGAAAAGCAATATGCCGATTTTGTTATGGTAAAGGCATACGGCTCAACCTCGGATTACTCGCTTAATTTTGACAGCGTGGTGGACTGGTGGTATGACCTCTGTGAGCAGAACGGCGTAAAGACCTACGTTATGCACCTCAACGAGCGTATCGGCAGAACCAACTGGAACGAGGACCAGCTTCTCCGTCAGCTTACGGTGCTTGAGGATTATGAAAATATCGGCGGCAGCGCGTTTAATTCCTATTATGTGTTTAAGGAAAATCCCCTCGGCACAACCGATACGCTGCTTAAATACTTTGACGAGCAGATAAATACCGATACCATTTTTGAGGATTTGGAAATGATATCGCCTACCTCGCTCAGCTTTGTTACTTATGATTCCACGGTTAAATTCATGGGTACGTTTGACGAGAATTTTGACGTTTATTTCGGCGGACAGAAGATAAAGCTTAACGAGGCGGGCAACTTCTATTTCAACGAGCCGCTTTCTGTCGGCTGGAACAGCTTTACCATTCAGCACAAGGGCAAGCAGTACAACTATTCCATCGAGCGCAGAATTGACGTTCTTACGGAAATAGGTCAGACCTCGGATATTATCGTTGACGGCGGAACTCAGATTGCGCTTGTCGCGGTGGCTTACAGCGGTGCGGCGGTAAGCGCGTCGATAGGCGGTCAGACGATAAATCTTAAAGAGCAGGAGGGAAGCGCTGAGGAAATCGGTGCAAACTCCTCCTATGCGAAGTTTGTGGGATACTATACCGCTCCTGCGGGAATTGTGGGACAGCAGCAGTATCTTGGTGATATCACATACTACGCCGCATACAGCGGTTATGATGAATATATGACGGGCGGCAGCGTTACTGTTGAAGCGAAGCCTGAGCCTGTAAAGGATATAATAGCGGAGCTGCTTGAGGACCAGAGCGCCGTAGGCACGGGCGAGGTTGTCGGCACAATGGCGCCGATTATTGACGAAACCGAGAGCGTGCAGTATATCAAGGTGCTTGAAAATTATACGAACGTCTATGACGGCATGACAAGCGGCGACATACCTACGCCCGCGTTCTGTCAGCTTCCCGCGGGAACGCTGGATTACGTCAAGAGCCAGTCAGGCGGATATATCACCACAACATCGGGTAAACGCTTTGATTTGGACGATGTAAAAACATTCTACGATACGGGTCTTGGCGAGAACGCCCTGCTTGTAAAGGAGATAGGCAACCTTGGCGGAAAAAGCTACATAAAGCTTAAGCTTGACTATAAATCCTCGTTTAATATCACAACCTCCGTGCAGTATCATGACGAGCTTTACGGCGGATATGGCGTGGACAGCTTTAACGCGCAGGAGGTTTATATCACCTTTGATAATATAACAAGCGTTACAAAGCTGCCAAGCTTTGATGCCTGCTCGCTGTTCAGCGATGGCAAATGGGAAACCGTAGAGGAAAACGGCGTGCCGAAATTCCGCCTTACGCTTACGCTTACTCAGGCGGGAATTTACAGCGGCTGCGGCGCGTATTATGACGAAAACGGCGACCTTATGCTTACGTTTGCCGTTCCCACTGCAACGCTGTCGGGCAAGGTGATAGTAATAGACCCCGGTCACGGCTATACGGACAGCCTTAATGCGCAGGACCCCGGCGCTATCGGCAATGTTACGGAGTTTTCGGTAAACCTCGCCGTTGCAAAGAAGCTTGAGGAAAGGCTTACCGCGCTTGGCGCTACCGTTGTGCGGCTTCAGACCGAAAGCAGCGTGTATCCTACCCCGCAGCGCCCGATAACGGCGCGGCAGTATGGCGCGGATATGTTTATATCGCTGCACTGTAATTCCGCGCTTAATACCGAAGCAAAGGGCGTTGAGGCGTACTATTTCACGCCGTATTCACAGCCGCTTGCCGAATATATCAGCACGCAGCTTTCCGCGTTCTTTGAAACCGATGTTTACGGCGACGGCACAAGCTGCAACCGCGGCGATAAGTACAGCTATTATTGGGTAACGCTTCAGCAGGATTTCCCCTCGGTGCTTGTGGAGATGGGCTTTATCTCCAATCCCAAGGAATGTATGGCTATGGCAGACGCCGATAATCAGGAAGCAATGGCGCAGGCTATCGCATATGGCGTGTATAATTATTTTGCTAGAAGTTCTATTTCGTATTCGGGCGGCGGAAGCAGTTCCGTGCCCGATACATCGGAAGATATTCCGCCCGAAAATGATGATGAGCAGCTGTAATTATCAGAAAAAAACGGCGGAATTTGCAGGATTGTATCTATACAGCGCTGCGTTAAGCCTTTTTAACCAAAAAAATCGCGAAAAACAGTTGAAATATTTCTGAAAATGTGTTATTATGATGGGGTAAGTTATTTTTTCCTGCTACGGCGGGAGTAATTCTGTAAATTTGAAAGGAATAAAAAACCATGGCAAATGTAAAGAAGACTGCTGCTGCCGCAGCCAAGACAGAAGCAAAGGCTGCCGCTCCCGTTGAGAAAAAGGTTGCTGCGCCCGCAGAAAAGCCTGCCGAGGCTGTAAAGCCCGAAGTAAAGACAGAGGTTAAGGCTGAGGTTAAGACCGCCGCTTCCGCAGAGAAAAAGGCTGTTGCGGAGAAGAAAGCTGCCGCAGAGAAAAAGACAGCGGCTAAAAAGCCCGCTGCAAAGAATACTGCCGCAAAGAAGGCTGCAAAGCCCGCCGCTAAGAAAACAGCCGCAAAGAAAACCGCAGCCAAGGCAGAGGAAAAACCCGCAAAGAGAGCCTACAACAGAAAGCCGCTTACCGCTGCCGATGTTGCTGCTAAGCTTGCAAAGAAGCTTGACGCTAAAAAGGCTGCCGCTATTGACGGCAAGGTTGCTGTTGATATAAAGCTGTACGGTCAGTTTGAAGCGCATATTTACATTGAGGTTAAGGATAACAAGCTTACCGTTGCTCCCTATGATTATATCGAGCGCGATATTGAGGCTGCAATTTCCGTTGAAAACGCACTTGCCATCATCAACGGCAAGCTGACAATCGCTGACGCTCTCGCAGACGGCAGACTTTATGCCTTTGGCAATGTTGGCGCTGCTGCAAAGCTTAGCGTGCTGTTCTGATTTTCGCGAAAATAGTTATATAAATGCCGTCTGACAAAGCAGGCGGCATTTTTCACGCGAAAAAACATGATACTAATAACCGTTTAACTTCAGGAAATCTTTGCAGAAATCCAGCACCGCTATCGTTGTCAAAGAAACTTGACGTACATACAGTACGTCAAGTTTCTTTTCCTAGGGATACGCTGATTAAAGCGTAGCGTATCAAATTCAGCCGCGTGAGTACGTTCGTTTGAACGGGGCGAATTTGATTTAATCAGCGTTTCCCGGGATGTCGGCACTGTCTTTCAGCAAATCTTTTCCTTCGTTTAAACGGTTATTAGTATTAAAACTGCACATGAACGGGCAAAAAATATTTGACAAATCGCCAACAAAGTGGTATAATAAACTGATTTAGTATTTTCCATGGAGGGGTAAGCTATGAATACCATTTTTTACAAATTCGAGGGCAAAATGTATATCAATATCACAAACGGCTGCCCGTGCCGCTGCATTTTCTGCATAAGAAACAACGCCGACACCATTTCCGATAATGACAGCCTGTGGCTTGAGCATGAGCCTGATTTTGATGAAATTGTCGCAGCCTTTGAAGCTTTTGACAAAACAGGCATTACGGAAGCCGTTTTCTGCGGCTATGGCGAGCCTATGGTTCGTGCGGACATGGTTGTGCGCACGGCGGAATATATAAAGAAAAATTCCAAGCTGAATGTACGTCTTAATTCCAACGGACTTGTAAAGCTTATTCACCCTGATTTCGATTTGAACAGCCTTAGGGGTGTGATTGACAGCGTTTCCATAAGCCTGAACGCGCCCGATGCAAAGCGCTACAACGAGGTTACGCGCCCGTCCTTTGGTGAAAGCGCGTTTGATGTTATGCTTGACTTTGCAAAGCAGATGAAAAATATCTGCGGCAAGGTAGGCTTCACGGTTGTGGACGTTATCACGCCCGATGAGATTGAGCGCTGCCGCACTCTGTCGCAGCAGCTTGAAATCCCGCTGAGAGTGCGCACCTACGTCACCGATAACGAAAGCTACACATAATGCGCATACTTGGGATTGACCCCGGCTACGCGATTGTGGGCTACGGGGTACTGGATTATGACAAGGTTTCGTTTGCCACGGTGAACTACGGGGCGATTACCACCGACTCCGAAACGCCGTTTGACAGGCGGTTAAAGGAAATATATGATGATATGTGCAGCATTCTGGATATGTTTAATCCCGATTGCATGAGTATCGAAAAGCTTTATTTCAACACCAATACAACCACGGGAATAGACGTTGCGCAGGCGCGCGGAGTTATCATGCTTGCGGCGGCGCAGAGGAATATTCCCATTTATGAATATACACCCTTGCAGGTTAAAGTGGCGGTTACAGGCTACGGCAGAGCGGAGAAGCATCAGGTGCAGGAGATGACAAAAAATATTCTGCATCTAAAAGCCGTACCAAAGCCCGATGATACCGCTGACGCGCTGGCGATTGCTATTTGCCACGGACATACGGGCGCGTCAAGACTTGCGGCGGTGCAGGAAAGTATGAAAGGAAAACAGCCATGATATACAGCGTAAGGGGAGAACTTATCCATACAGAACCGTCGCTTGCGGTTGTTGAATGTGGCGGAGTAGGCTATGCCTGCCGCACCACCATGAATACGCTTAAGCAGATTGGCGGCAAGGGCGGCGAGGTAAGGCTGTTTACATATCTCCATGTGCGCGAGGACGCTGTTGACCTGTTCGGCTTTGCGGATACTGCGGAGCTTTCCTGCTTCAAGCAGCTTTTGTCTGTTTCGGGAGTAGGGCCCAAGGCGGCGCTGTCTATATTGTCCGAACTAAATCCGTCAAAGCTTGCGCTGTGCATAACCACGGGCGACAGCAAAACGCTTACCCGCTGCCAGGGAATAGGCGCAAAAACCGCCCAGCGTATTGTTCTGGAACTTAAGGATAAGGTCGCTAAGGAGCAGCATATTTCCGCTGTGGACTTTGCGGCGCAGCCGTCCGCTTTGGCAGATGAAAATAATATATCCGAAGCGCTGACCGCTCTTTGCGTACTTGGCTTCCCAATGCAGCAGGCGCAGAACGCTGTTGCGGGCATAGGCGCGGACGCTTCCGTTGAGGAGATTATCAAATACGCGCTTAAAAGACTGGGCAGCTAGTGCGAGGTGATTTATATTGAATAAACGCAGGCAGGGCATAATTGCAATAATCACAGGCGTTGTTTTTCTTGGTATCTATGCCGCAGCGGCAGCGATTGAGGAAGGCGTAATGTCCGCGGTGCATTTTTGCGGTTTTCTATGTGCCTTTGGCTTCTTGATTTCGTTTGCAGTCTTTGTTGCAATTCTTGCAGACAATACACTGATATATGAACTGAAATGCCGCCGCGCTGCGATAAAAGCGATGGGCAGCGGCGGACTTGGCATGGTCGCGCGGGACAAGGTTGCAAAAATCGCCTACAAGGGCATATTGCTGATGATTAAGGGGCGTTACGCCCAGTCGGAGGAGCAGCTTATGCGCGCGCTTTCCCTTTCCGATGTAAGGCAAAATCAACTGTTTTGCGTTGAGTGGCTGGTAAGGCTGTATGAAGCAACGTCCGATGATGAACGGCTGCTTTGGTGCTATAAAAAGGCGGTGGATTACGCGCCCGAAAATCCCGAACTGCAATCGCGTCTGGGTCATGCCTATTATGTCGGCGGCAGGCTTGATGACGCTATGTTCTGCTTTCAGCAGGCGCTGCATTTCGACCCAAACCATCATTATTCCGAGTACAGTATAGCTAAGATATACATAGCGCGCGGCGAGGACGATAAGGCGGTAGAGCTGCTTACGGAGCTTTCCCGCAAGCAGGAAAATCACCCGCTTGTCTATGCGGAGCTTGCCACAATCCTTGCCATGAAGGGCGATGAGGAGAAAAGCCGCGAATGCTATCAGAAAGCCGTGCTTCTCGGCTACAACGAGCCTGACAGGCTTGCGCGCCGCATGACGGCGATATGCAAGTTTAACAATGCCGAGGAGGCTGACGGCAGCGATTTGCCCGCCGAGTATTACAGGCATATTTCGTCAAATAACGAAAATTAAGACATACAATCGTCTTAAAGGAGGATTTTGCAATGGCTAAAAACGACAGAAAAATTCGCCGCGTTTCGTGGTCAATAGTTATCGGCTGCTTTAGCGGTGTGCTTTTTTGTGTGTTTATGCTGTGGCTTACCACCGAAAGCCTTGAAAAGTCGCTCTATGTTGGGGCGCTGTTTGGCTGCATGGCGGGCATTGTTGCACTTTTCGTTGCGTTGCAGCAGACGCTTACCATCTATTTCAGACAAAGAAAAAAAGCGTTTGCCGCATTGGGACAGCACGGGATAACCGTTGTTATAAAGGATAAAAATGCGCGCTTGTGTTACAAGGGAATTGTCGCGTTTATGAACGCCAAGTTCGTTAAGGCGGAAAGCCTGCTTACACAGGCGCTTAATCAGACGGAGCTTCTCCAAAATCAGCTTTTTTGTACCGAGTGGTTAAGACGGCTTTACGAAACAATCAACGACCGTGAAAAATTTTTATGGGCAAGCCGCCGTGAGGCAGAGCTTGCTCCCGATAAGCCTGATTTGCAGTGTAAGCTGGGACAGCTCTACTTAACAGACGGAAATACTGATGAAGCGTATTATTGCTTTGAACAGGCGCTGAGATACGACCCGAACAATAGCCAGGCTTATTTCCTTATGGCAAAAATTCATATGCTTAACGGTGAATATGATAAGGCGCATGAGCTGTTTGACAAGCTGCTGAAAGTAAATAAAAGCCACCCGCTGATTTATGGAGAGCTTGCTGTCTTGTATGCCATAGAAAATAATGCTGAAAAGGCAAATGAAATCTGCAAAAAGGCTATTTTGTGCGGCTATAAGGACTGCAACGAGCTTAAAGCACGCATAGCCGCTATGTTGGCTGAACCACAGGCTCAGGCGAACGCTGAGAATTTCGGCGCAGAAAATGCAGGAGGTAATGTGAATGCTGGAAATGAATAACGGCAGTGAGATTACTGCCGCAGGCAGCAGAATTGTAGAACCTGCATATAATGAAGCGGATACCGATATCGAGTACAGCCTGCGCCCCAAAGCTTTAAGCGAGTACATAGGACAGGAAAAGGTAAAGGAGAACATGGCGGTCTATATCGAAGCCGCAAAAAAGCGCGGCGAGTGCCTTGACCATGTGCTTCTGTATGGCCCTCCCGGACTTGGAAAAACAACCCTCTCCTGCATAATTGCGAACGAGATGGGCGTAAATATCCGCGTTACTTCGGGGCCTGCCATAGAAAAGGCGGGCGACCTTGCGGCGCTGCTTACCAATCTTCAGCCGAATGATGTGCTGTTTATCGACGAGATACATCGTATGTCGCGGCAGGTTGAGGAGGTTCTCTATCCCGCAATGGAGGACTATGTTCTTGATATAATCATGGGCAACGGTCCTTCGGCGCGCTCTATCCGTATAGATTTGCCGCATTTTACGCTTATCGGCGCAACCACCCGTTCGGGTCAGCTTTCCGCGCCGCTGCGCGACCGTTTCGGCGTGGTTCAGCGGTTGGAGCTTTACAGTCCTGAGGAGCTTTGCGATATCGTTCAGCGCTCCGCGATAATCCTCGCGATACCCTGCACAAGGGACGGCGCTATGGAAATCGCAAGGCGCTCGCGCGGTACGCCGAGAATTGCCAACAGGCTGCTGAAGCGTGTGCGCGACTTCGCCGAGGTTCTGGGCAACGGCAGGATAGACCGCGAAATTGCAGATATTGCTCTTGACCGCCTTGAAATCGACAAGCTTGGTCTTGACAGTCTTGACAAACGCTTCCTTGAAATGATAATCAAGGGCTACAATGGCGGCCCTGTGGGATTGGAAACGCTTGCCTCGGCGCTTGGCGAGGAGAGCGTAACGCTGGAGGAGGTCTGCGAGCCATTCCTTATGCAGCAGGGCTTTATCGCAAGAACGCCGCGCGGCAGAACCGCAACCGCGCTTGCCTACAAGCACCTTGGCATAGTCAAGGACGGTCAGCAGACGCTTGAATAAGTCTTGCAGCACAAAATAATATAATAATCGGGGGAAATATAATCATGGCGAGAATTTTCGGAACAGACGGCGCGCGCGGCGTTGCCGTAACGGAACTTACCTGCGAGCTGGCAATGCAGATTGGCAGAGCCGCGGCTTATGTGCTTACAAAGGAAAGCGGCAAGGCGCACCCGCGTATTCTGGTCGGTATGGATACGCGCGTTTCGTCAAGAATACTGGAAAGCGCGCTTGCGGCGGGTCTGGCTTCAGTGGGCGCGAACGCCGAGCTTCTGGGCGTTGTTCCTACGCCTGCCGTTGCGTACCTTGTAAGGGAGTATAAAGCGGACGCGGGCGTTATGATTTCCGCTTCGCATAATTCCGTTGAGTATAACGGAATAAAGCTGTTTTCGGGCGAGGGCTTCAAGCTTCCCGACAGTGTTGAGGAGGAGATAGAGGCGCTTATACTCGACCGACCTGAGGAAATCACGCTGCGAAATGGCACAGATGTCGGAATAATTATGCGCCGCTCAAAGGCTGCTGACGATTATATAAGCTACATACAGCGCTGCGCTGATATTGACCTTTCGGGAATGAAAATCGGGTTTGACTGCGCAAACGGAAGCTCCGCCGCCACTGCCGAAAAGCTGTTTTCGGGTCTTGGCGCGGACGGAAGCTTTATCGCAAACGCTCCAGATGGTACTAATATAAATGACAACTGCGGCTCTACGCATATTGAGAAGCTTGCGGAATATGTAAAGCAGAACGGTCTGCTTGCGGGCTTTGCCTTTGACGGTGACGCCGACCGCTGCCTTGCGGTGGACGAAAACGGCAGTGTTGTAGATGGCGACCGCCTTATCGCGGTGGTTGCAAAATATCTTAAGGGCGCGGGCAGACTTCGCGGAAATACGGCGGTTGTCACGGTTATGAGCAACCTCGGCTTCCATGATTATATGCATAGCAGCGGTATTGATACGCTGTGCGCCAAGGTGGGCGACCGCTATGTGCTGGAGGAAATGCTGAAAAACGGCTATAATATCGGCGGCGAGCAGTCGGGACATATAATCCTGCTTGACTATGCGACCACGGGCGACGGTCAGCTTACCGCGGCAATGCTTCTTAAGGTAATGAAGGAAACGGGCAAAAAGCTTTCCGAGCTTGTCTGCGATATCAAGGACTATCCCCAGCTTCTTGTGAACGTAAAAATAACCGAGCAGGGCAAGGGCAGATGGAGCAGCACTCCCTCCATAACGGAAAAAATCGCGGAGGCTGAAGCGCAGCTTGCCGACAGCGGCAGAGTGCTTGTACGCGAAAGCGGCACAGAGCCTTTGGTGCGCGTTATGGTCGAGGGCAAGGACACACAGCTTGTAAAGCGCCTTGCGGATACTATTGCAGAGGAAGTAAGGGTTTGCCTTTCGTAAGGAGAAGTTATGCTTGTTTGCGCAAATAATGGGAATTTTCCCGCAGATAATAGAGAGCAGCTAAGCGCGGCGCTTAATGCGGCGTGCGGTGAAATCTGGCTTGGCGAGGGCACGGACAGCTATCCTTGCATTGCAATTCTTTGCTGCGAGGAGGGAGCTTCGCTGAATTACTTTGAAAGTCAGGGCGGCACGGCTTATGTTTCGTTGGGCGATAAATCCCTGCGCGGGGCGATTGATGTGAATATTGACGGCGAGATGTATCAGATAGAGCGTTCGCAGATAGTGCCGCAGGAGAAGATACTTGAAGTGGCAGAGGAATTTATGCAGAATATGACATTGCCAAAGTGCATAGAGTGGCAAAAAATCTGACCAAAACAGAGGACGAAATAATGAGATTATCAGACAAGTGGCAGGATTACTGCCTTATTGACACATCAGACGGCGAGCGTCTGGAGCGTTGGGGCGATGTTACGCTTATACGTCCCGACCCGCAGATAATATGGAAGTGCGGCGGTGAAGCGTCCGAGTGGGGCAGCGCCCATGCAAAATACAACCGCTCCTCGTCGGGCGGCGGCTCTTGGGATTACCGCAGAAAGCTGCCCGAAAGCTGGCAGATAAGTTACGGCGACCTTACCTTTATGGTAAAGCCGACAGGCTTTAAGCACACGGGTCTTTTTCCCGAACAGGCGGTGAACTGGGACTATTGCATGAACGCGATTGAGAACGCGGGACGTCCGATAAACGTGCTTAATCTGTTTGCCTATACGGGCGGGGCAACGCTTGCCTGCGCCAAGGCGGGAGCAAGCGTGTGCCACTGTGACGCGGTTAAGGGCATGGTGGACTGGGCGCGCACCAATGCAAAGCTGTCGGGACTTTCCGATAAGCCGATACGCTGGATTGTTGATGACGCGGTAAAGTTTATCGGGCGCGAAATACGCCGCGGCACGCGCTATGACGGCATAATTCTCGACCCACCAAGCTACGGCAGAGGAACAAACGGCGAGATGTGGCGGCTTGAGGATAATATTTACGACCTTATGGTTATGATTACTCAGCTTCTTTCGGATAAGCCGCTGTTTGTGCTTCTCAATAGCTATACAACGGGGCTTTCCGCTTCGGTAATGAGCTATCTGCTGCATATGACGGTGGGCAGACGGTTTGATATAGACGTGCTTTCGGAGGAAATAGGCTTGCTCGTAAAGCAGACGGGCATGGCGCTTCCATGCGGCAGCACGGCGATTGTAAGGTTTAAGTGAGGAAAAGGTTCGGCATATTTCCATAAACAAAAGGGGCAGTACAATTGAACATAATTGAAGTAGAAAATCTCAGCTTTGACTATATAACCCGCGATGAGGAGGGCAATATTACCGAGCGTACCAACGTGCTTAAAAACCTCAGCCTCACCGTGCCGCAGGGGCAGTTTCTTGCCGTGCTTGGTCACAACGGCTGCGGAAAATCCACGCTGGCAAAGCATTTCAACGCGATACTTACTCCGACAGAGGGAAAGGTTATCGTTGATGGAATTGACACCGCAGACGAGGACAGGCTGTTTGACGTGCGCCAGACGGTGGGCATGGTTTTTCAAAATCCCGATAATCAGCTTGTCGCAACCATAGTTGAGGAGGACGTTGCCTTTGCGCCCGAAAATCTCGGCGTTCCGCCTGAGGAAATACGTCAGCGCGTTGACAGCGCTCTGAAGCAGGTCGATATGTATGAATACCGCGAACACGCGCCGCATCAGCTTTCGGGCGGACAGAAGCAGCGTATCGCCATCGCGGGAATAATCGCCATGCAGCCGCGCTGCATTGTTATGGACGAGCCTACCGCCATGCTTGACCCCAAGGGCAGGCGCGAGGTTATGCAGACCATAAAGCGCCTTAACAATGACAAGGGAATTACAGTTATCTTGATAACGCATTACATGGAAGAGGCGGCGCAGGCTGACCGCGTTGTTGTAATGGATAAGGGCAGGATAATTATGGACGATATCCCGCAGAAGGTATTCTCCCGCGAGGAGGAGCTTGAAGCGGTAGGTCTTGATGTGCCGCAGGTGACGGAGCTTGCAAACAAGCTGCGTAAGGGCGGTGTGGATATTTCCCCCGAAATTATCTATGAGCAGCAGTGTGCCGAGGCTATCGCGGCGCTTCCCAAAAAGGGCAGGCTTAATCTGCCGCAGCGTGTTCAGCTTGACGAGCGCAAAAAGGATACCGACGGCATAATAGAAACCAAGGGACTTACCTATAAATACAGCGTTGGCACTCCGTTTGAGAAAACGGCGGTTGACCATGTAAGCCTTTCGGTCAAAAAAGGCGAGTTTGTGGGCATAATCGGGCATACGGGCAGCGGCAAATCTACCCTTATCCAGCACCTTAATGGGCTTATAAAGCCAACATCGGGCGAGGTGCTTATTGACGGCGCGGATATATGGGGCAAGGGCGCCGATATCCGCAATATCCGCTTCAAGGTGGGCATAGTGTTCCAGTATTCCGAGCATCAGCTTTTTGAGGATACGGTGGAAAAGGATATCGCCTACGGACCGAAAAATATGGGGCTTTCCGATGAGGAAATAAACCGCCGCGTAAGCGAAGCCGCAGAGATTATGGGCATTACCCACCTGCTTAAGCGTTCGCCTTTTGAGCTTTCGGGAGGACAGCAGCGCAGAGCCGCGCTTGCGGGCGTTCTTGCAATGGACCCCGAAGTGCTTATCCTTGACGAGCCTGCCGCAGGTCTTGACCCTAAGGGCAGGGATAAAATCCTCGGCATGATAAAGCGTTATCATGAACAATCGGGCAAGACGATACTGCTGGTGTCGCACTCTATGGAAGATATAGTAAAATACGCCACCAAGGTGCTTGTAATGAACAAGGCGAAGCTATTTTGCTATGACGATACCGACAGGGTGTTTGAGCGCACGGACGAGCTTGCCAGAATCGGTCTTGACGTTCCGCAGATAACAAGAATGTCGCATATTCTTAAGGAACTTGGAACGGACATAGGAAACGATATATACACAACCGACAGAGCGGCACAGCGTCTGCTTGCTCTTATAAAGGGACAGAACACATGATAAAGGATATAACCATAGGACAGTATTTCCCCGGAAATTCTGTGATACATCGGCTTGACAGCCGCGTGAAGATACTTCTTGATATATTGTATCTTGTGGCAATTTTTGCCGCGCAAAGCTATACGGGTTTGCTGCTGTGTATGCTGTTTATAGTATTTTGTTATATGCTTGCGCAGATAAAGCTTGTGATGATATTAAAAAGCATAAAGCCCATTCTGCCGCTGATGATTTTCACGGCAGTGCTTAATCTGCTTTTTGTAAAGGGAACAGAGCCGCTGCTGCAATGGTGGATAATTACTATTTATCCTGAGGGCATACGCATGGCTTCGTTTATGCTTATCCGCGTTATAGCGCTGATTGTGGGAATGTCGCTGCTGACTTACACCACATCTCCCATAATGCTGACAGACGCCATTGAACGGCTGCTGTCGCCGCTTAAAAAGCTGCATTTCCCCGTGCATGAGCTTTCCATGATGATGACCATTGCGCTGCGCTTTATCCCCACGCTTGTCGAGGAAACCGACAAGATTATGGCTGCCCAGAAGGCAAGGGGCGCACAGCTTGACAGCGGCGGTCTTATCAAAAAGGCAAAGGCGCTTATCCCCGTGCTTATCCCGCTTTTCGTGTCCGCGTTCAAGCGCGCAAACGAGCTTGCGACTGCTATGGAATGCCGCTGCTACCGCGGCGGTGACGGAAGAACAAGGCTGCGTCAGCTTAAGACCGCTCCGCGTGATTATGCTGCACTTGTTGTTATGCTTGCGCTGCTTGGCGGGGTTATCGCGGTGAATTTCTTCCCGACAATACTTCCCTGAACGGTGGGTCTGAAATGAGAAATCTTAAGGTATTTATAGCCTACAATGGCGCAGCCTACCATGGCTTTCAGCGGCAGGATAACGCGGTAACCGTGCAGGAAACCGTAGAAAAGGCAATAGGCAGGCTGCTTAAAATCCCCGCGCCGGTTATTTACGGCTGTTCGCGCACGGATACGGGCGTTCATGCGCGGGAGTTCTGCTTCAATGTGCATATAGATAACAAAATCCCGTGCGAGGGCTTCGTAAAGGGCATGAACACGCTGCTTCCGCCCGATATAGCCGTGCTTTCCTGCGAGGAGGTTGACGACAGCTTCCACGCGCGCTACAACGCCAAGGGCAAGGAGTATGTATATCTTATCAGCAATAAGCCGCAGCGCGATGTGTTTTTGCAGGATTTGGCGTTTCACTATCCCTATAAGCTTGATATAGCGGCAATGAACAGCGCCGCGCGGCTGCTTGTGGGCGAGCATGATTTCGGCGGCTTTTGCCGAGCCGAGGGCAGGGCGCGCATGAAAACCACCGTGCGCACGATATACGACTTGAGCGTTACGCTTGATGACAGCCTGTGTGAGGTGCGAATAAGCGGAAACGGATTTTTGTATAATATGGTAAGAATAGTAACGGGAACGCTGCTTTACATAAGCGAGGGCAGGCGAACCGAGCAGGATATAATCAATGCGCTGGAAACGGGCGACCGTGCGCTTAGCGGCATAACGCTGCCGCCCAACGGTCTGTACCTTAACAGAGTTTATTATTAACGGCAGGGAGGGCGCATATGGAGGAACGCAACGATATAAATAAATTCCGCAAAAAGCGTGCCAAGGAAAAGCTGATATTCAGGCTTGCGGTTGTGGTGCTTGTGGTGCTTGCGGTGCTGCTGGTTGTGCTTAACTGGGGCAGCATTATCGCTCCGTTAAAGGACGCCGCGCTTGATGTGGGCGAGGGCGGATTTCCCGTAGAGCTTCCGGGAAGCGTAAATTACACGCTTGATGGACTGGGCGAGAATTTTTATCTGCTTACGGATACCTATATTTACACCTACAACAGTGATGGTGCGCGGATTACAGATGAGCAGCACGGCTTTCAGAACCCTGTGTCGCTTTCAAACAGCAAGCGCGTGCTTGTGTATGACAAAAACGGCAAGGAGTTCAGTCTGTTCTCCCGCACGGGAAGCATATACACGGGCAGTGTTGATGACAGCATTGTGTTTGCTTCCATAGGCAATGACGAGCGCTGCGCGGTTGTTACCACCTCTACAAGATATTCAAACTATCTCTATGTGTTCAATGGCGAGGGCAAGCAGATTTTCCGCTGGGCTTCCCCCGATTACAAGATAATGCAGGCGGAGTTTTCGGCTGACGATAAAAGCATATTTGTTACGGCGCTTGGCGCGCAGCAGGGAAGCCTTCAGCTTAACCTGATACGCTTTGACCTTGATAATGCGGAGTCGCATATATGGCAGACCTACCTTGGCAGTGATATTTCATATTCGCTTGAGCAGGTCGGCGGCAGGCTTCATGTTGTAACAGGCGGCGGCAGCTGCCTTGTTGACTGCGACAGCGGTGAGCTTGTTTCAAGCTGTACATTCAGCCGAGATATTACAGATATTCCGCAAACCGATAAGTACTGCGTTGTTTTCAAGGATACCGCTTCAAGCGGGGATATTCTGACGGTTTACAGCCAGTCGCTTGAGGCTGCGGCAGCGCTGTATATAAACAATCTTACCTGTGTGCGGGAGAGCGGCGGCAGCTTCTATATTCTCAGCGGTCAGCAGATAAATTCGTATGACAGTGAACTTCAGCCGCTTAAGACCTATGAACTTGAGGACGTTTATTCGGATATGATAATCATGAACGGGTATGCGTATCTGCTTGGCTACAACGTGGTTCAGCGGATAGAACTTTAATGCTTGCTTGATTATGAAAGGAGTGCAGCAATGTCACAATTTGCAGTAATATATGATATAATCGCGGTTGGTTTGCTTGTAGGAATGCTTTTCGCGGGCTTAAGAAAGGGTTTTGCAAGTGCGGTGGTAAGCCTTGCGGCGGTCGCTGTTGCGTTTATCTGCGCCATGGCGATAAGCGAGCCTGTTTCAAACGCGGTGTATACCTCGTTTGTTGAGCAGCCTATCGAGCAGGCGGTAAGCTCCGCGATTGATGAAACAGTCGGCGCGGTTACGCTTGCGCCGCTGTCCGAAGCGGATTACAGCGCCGTGAGGGTAAATGGTGTTTCCGTTGAGGATATGCAGCCCGATTTCGGCGAGCAGAACAGGGTTACGCTTGACCTTTCCAGCGTTGACCTCAGCGGCACGGGCATAACGGCGGCGCAGCTTTCCGCATACGGACTTCCCGCCGATACGGATATCAGCAGCGTCAGCGGAAAAACCGCAAAGTTCACCAAAACTGATGTGGAGCGTTACGGTCTGGGTAAAATGATAGTGGCGCAGGTTATTGCGGTGAACATACAAAACTCCGATTTCTTCGGCGATATTGCGGAGTTCGCAAAGCAGGTCGGCGATGCCGTTCCCTTGTTCTTTGGCGGAATGGCTGAGGAAATAGCAGACGGCAGCGCCTCATCAATTCGCTCTGTGGTGCTGATAATGCAGTCTACCTCCGCAAGCTTCAAGGAAGCCGTAATAAACGGAATTATAGAGCCTTGCGTAAAGATATTTGTGCAGACGCTGGTGTTTGTCATTATATTCATTGTCGTGGCAGTGGCGCTCGGCGTTGCTTCAAAGCTGCTTAAATTTGTCAATAAAATTCCCCTTATCGGCGGTCTTAACGCGCTGTGCGGCGGACTTATCGGCATTGTGCAGGGCGTAATTGCCGTGTTTGTTGTCTGCATTGCCGTAAGACTTATCACCGTTTTAAGCGGCGGAACGATAATGTTCTTCAATTCGGCTGATATTCAGTCAACATTTATTTTCAGGGTGTTCTATAATTTTGAGTTTCTTAATTTCATAAATTGATAAAGATTGGGTGAAATATTATGATTATGTGTTCAAAGTGCAAAAAGCGTCCCGCCGTGGTGTTTATTTCTTCCATGCAGGGAACAGACCGCAAAAACGAGGGCCTTTGCCTTAAGTGCGCAAAGGAGCTTGGATTGCCGCAGATTAACGAATATCTCCAGCAAATGGGCATTTCGGAGGACGATTTTGAAAATGCCTATGACGCTGTTTTTGATGAAAACGGAATGCCTGACGGCGAGCTTCTGAAGCATCTGGGTCTTGATATCGGCGGCGATAATGATGACAATGATGACGATGATGACGAAAATTCCGAAAACGGATTTGAGCAGGGCGGTGCTAATACAATGCCCAGCTTTCTTAAAAATATATTTGGCGGCGTGGATAAGGCGCATTCCGACAGCAGTGAAGCTGACAGCGATAAAAAGCCCAGAAAAAAGGAAAAGACCGATAAAAAGCGCAGAAATCTTGAAACCTATTGCACAAACCTTACAAAGCGCGCAAAAAACGGCGAGATTGACCGCATAATCGGCAGGGACAAGGAGATTTATCGCGTTTTGCAAATATTGTCAAGGCGCTCCAAAAACAACCCCTGTCTTATAGGTGAGCCTGGCGTTGGCAAGACCGCTATCGCGGAGGGCATTGCGCTGCGCCTCGTCAGCGGCGATGTTCCGTTCAGGCTTCAGGGAAAGGAATTATATTTGCTTGACCTTACCGCGCTTATCGCGGGAACGCAGTTCCGCGGACAGTTTGAAAGCCGCGTAAAGGCGCTGATTGAAGAGGTTAAAAATGCAGGAAATATTATCCTGTTTATTGACGAGGTTCACAATCTTGTGGGCGCGGGCGACTCCGAGGGTACTATGAACGCGGCGAATATGTTCAAGCCTGCGCTTTCCCGCGGAGAGTTACAGGTAATCGGCGCGACCACGTTCAACGAATACCGCAAGCATATTGAAAAGGACAGCGCGCTTGAGCGCCGTTTCCAGCCTGTTACAATAAACGAGCCTACCATTGACGAAACGGTGGAGCTGCTTGAGGGCATAAAGGAATACTACGAAAACCACCACAAGGTGAAAATTTCCCCAGAGCTTACAAGAATGTGCGCGGTTCTTTCGGAGCGTTATATCAACGACCGCTTCCTGCCCGACAAGGCGATTGACCTGCTTGACGAGTCCTGCGCCTGCGCAAGCCTTGTAAACGAGGATATCACGGAATATGAAAAGCTGAAAGCCGCAACCGAAAAGCTGCGCGCAGAGGAAAACGAAATCGGCGCAGCCACTGAGGTAGACTATGCAAAGCTTGCCGAGATAAAGACCGCTATCGCCAAAAACGAAGCGCGTATAAACGAAATCAAGGATAAGGCGGAGAACGTTGAAGTAACAATGGACGATTTGTCCAAGGTTATCGAGATGTGGACGGGTATCCCCGCAAACAAAATCAAGGAAACCGAATACAAGCGCATTGCAAAGCTGGAGGACAGCCTTAAGGCAAAGGTTATCGGACAGGACGAGGCTTGCAGGCTTGTCGCAAAGGCGATAAAGCGCACCCGCGTGCAGCTCTCCGAGCGCCGCAGACCCGCTTCCTTTATATTTGTAGGACCAACGGGCGTTGGTAAAACCGAGCTTGTAAAGGTGCTTGCAAAGGAAATGTTTGACACCGTTGAGCCGCTTATACGTCTGGATATGTCGGAGTATATGGAGAAGCACAGCGTTTCGAAGATTATTGGTTCGCCTCCCGGTTATGTGGGATATGACGAGGCGGGACAGCTTACAGAGCGCGTGCGCAGAAAGCCGTATTCCGTTATTCTGTTTGATGAGATTGAAAAGGCTCACCCCGACGTTATGAATATCCTGCTTCAGATACTGGACGAGGGCAAGATAAACGATGCGCACGGCAGGTCGGTAAGCTTTGAAAATACCGTAATCTGCATGACATCAAATGCAGGCTCTGGCGCAAGCACGGGCGGCATTGGCTTCAGCAAGACGGAGGGCGATATCAGCAAGGAGCGCGCCATGAAAGGTCTGCGTGACTTCCTGCGCCCTGAGTTCCTTGCGCGTATTGACGAGATTGTTGTGTTTACGCCGCTTTCCATGGAAAGCTACGCAAAGATTGCAAAGCTTATGCTGTCGGAACTTGAAAATCCCCTTAAGGAAAAGCAGATTGAGCTGTCGATTTCCGATGAGGTTTATACCGCCGTTGCCGAAAAATCCCATGGCGGCAAGTACGGCGGCAGAGATATCCGCAGGGTAATCCGCAGCGATATTGAGGACGTCATAGCGGAAACCATAATTGACAACGCCGATAAGCAGCTTAAAAAAATCTGCATTACCGCCGAAAACGGTGAAATAAAGGTAACTGCGCAATGAGCGTTGTTGTGATAACGGGCGGCACGGGCGCTATCGGCAGCGCCATAGCCGCAGAGTTCGCCGCAACCGATGACGTGGTTATTACCTACAACACCCGCAGGGAGGAAGCCGAGCGCCTTTGCGAAAAGCTTCACTGCGGCTGTGTAATGATGAATGTCGCGGACAGAATTTCGGTTGACGCGGCGGCGGCGGAGATACTTAAAAGCTACGGTCATGTGGACGTGCTTGTAAACAACGCGGGTATCGCGCAGATAAAGCTGTTCACCGATATAACGCAGGAGGACTGGCGGCGTGTTATGTCGGTTGACCTTGACGGCTGCTTTAACGTAACGCAGGCGTTTGTGGGGTCTATGATTTCCCGCAAAAGCGGCGCGATTGTGAATGTTTCCTCCGTGTGGGGAGTTCATGGCGCTTCCTGCGAGGTGGCGTATTCCGCGGCAAAGGCGGGCATTATCGGCATGACAAAGGCGCTTTCAAAGGAACTTGGCACAAGCGGAATTACCGTAAACTGCGTTGCCCCCGGCGTTATCGACAGCCCCATGAACAGCGCGCATTTGTCGGCGGACGAGCTTTCACAGCTTGCTGAAAGCACTCCGCTTATGCGGCTTGGCAGGGCAGAGGAGGTAGCGCGTGCAGTTCGTGCGCTTGCCGAAAACCGCTTTATTACAGGTCAGATACTCGGCGTTGACGGAGGTTTTTACTGATTTGTAGAAAATAATCCCGCTTAATTGCAAAACTTCGTCATAAAAAACGCAAAAAGCGGTTGAAATTTGTTTATAAATGTTGTATAATAATATTTGTATGATGACTTGGCGGCTGTGTGACAGACCGCTAAAAATAAAAGGAGATTATTATGAACTTAGCACTTTCCTTTTTGTCTGCTGCCGCAGAAGCTGCGGAGGAGTCGGGCGTTATCGACAGGCTTCAGGCTTATGTTGAAACGGACGATATGTCCATAGCGCAGCAGCAGCTTGCCGACCCTGATTACTGGGGCTCGGTTGGTATTATTACCTTAACAGGTCTGCTTTTCGTTTTTGCTATCCTTGCGATACTTATTCTGCTTTTCTGGGCAATGGGTAAGTTTTTTGAAACCAAGGATAAGCGCAAGGCGGCAAAGGCTGCCGCAGCCAAGGCAAGCGCTGCTGAAGCTGCTCCCGCCGTGGCAGAGGTTGTTGAGGAAGCCGAGGATTATGACGACAGCGACGATGATGAGGTTATCGCGGTTATCAGCGCGGCAATAGCGGCGTATTCCGAAGCTGACGGAAAACAGTATGCAATCAGAAGCATAAAGCGCAAGGACAACAAAACGCGCTCCGCATGGAGTCTTGCGGGTATCGGCGACAATACGCGCCCATTCTGATAAATCGGACGGAAAGGATATAAAACAATGGAAATATTTGTTGACACCCTTAAAGGTCTGGTTGAAACATCAGGCTTTATGGGATTTATAGCCGAGGGCGGCTGGCAGAATATAATTATGATTCTGGTTTCCTTCGTGCTTTTCTACCTTGCAATTGTTAAGGAATGTGAGCCTTTGCTTATGCTTCCTATTGCTTTTGGTATGCTGCTTACAAACCTGCCTATGACAGGTCTTTACCACGCAGAATTGTGGAATCCCGCTACCAACCCCTACTATGCTCCCGAATATATAGAGCAGGCAGGAAGCGTTGTGGTGAATTACGTCAAGGAAACCAGCCTTGACTATGGCAGAGTTCTTCATGATGGCGGTCTGCTCGATATGCTTTACCTCGGAGTTAAGCTTGGTATCTATCCTCCGCTTATATTCCTCGGTATCGGTTCTATGACAGACTTCGGCCCGCTGATTGCTAACCCCAAGAGCTTCCTGCTTGGCGCGGCTGCACAGGGCGGTATTTTCTTTACATTCCTCGGCGCTTGCGCTATGAACCTTACAGGTCTTGCAGACTTCACTCTTAAAGAGGCTGCTTCTATCGCTATCATCGGCGGTGCGGACGGACCTACGGCTATCTACCTTACATCAAGACTTGCACCGCAGCTTCTCGGCTCTATTGCGGTTGCGGCTTACTCCTATATGGCGCTTGTGCCTGTTATTCAGCCGCCTATCATGAGATTGCTTACAACCGAAAAGGAGCGCTCTGTAAAGATGGGTCAGCTTCGTCAGGTAACAAAGACAGAAAAGGTTATCTTCTCTATCGCCGTTACGGTTATTGTATCTCTTGTAGTTCCCGACGCTGCTTCTCTTGTAGGTATGCTCATGCTTGGCAACCTTATGAAGGAGAGCGGAGTGTGCGACCGTCTTGTAAAGACCGCTCAGAACGAGCTTATGAATATCATTACGATATTCCTCGGAACAACAGTTGGCGCTACTACGGTTGCAGGAAACTTCCTCAATCCTAAGACGCTGTTTATTATCCTGCTTGGACTTATCGCGTTCTGCATTGGTACAGCCTGCGGCGTGCTGCTTGGCAAGCTGATGTATGTAATTTCGCGCGGCAAGATAAATCCGCTTATCGGTTCTGCCGGTGTTTCCGCAGTTCCTATGGCTGCGCGCGTATCGCAGAAGGTCGGACAGGAAACAAATCCCTCCAACTTCCTGCTTATGCACGCAATGGGTCCTAACGTTGCGGGCGTTATAGGCTCGGCTGTTGCGGCGGGTGTGCTGCTCAGCGTGCTTGGCTGATAAAAAATGCGGCTGTGCAGATTGCGCAGCCGCTTTTGATATATTTTGGTCGGGAAATCCCATTGTCTGAATTAAAGGCGGAGGTCGATATGGAGTTTAAGTTTCTTTCCCCCACGGAAGATGATGTAGAGCGGCTTTATTACTGCCTTGCAAACAGCTTTCTGTATTATAATCGCAATATTGCCAATACCGAGCAGCAGCTTATGCGGATTTATCAGCGTGTTAAGAATAACATTTGCAGCTACAAGCTTGTGAAATGCGGCGGCGAAAAGGCAGCTTATTACTATTTCCACGAGGAAGGCGATATGATGAAGCTTGAGGATATTCATGTGCTTGCGCGCTTTCGAAACCGCGGCATAGGCACTTCAATAGTCCGCAGGTGTATATCCGAAACCGAGAAGCCCCTCTGCGCCGAGCTTTACTATCATAACGTTTACGCGATGTCGCTTTTCAGACACAACAACTTTGCCGTTGCACAGCGGATTGACGCGCGCAGATGTATTGTCGTAAACCCAAATGACGCCAGCCATGGATACGGCTCAGAGCAATTTGCGAACGTTATTTTTTCGGGAAATATGGTATTTGCATACTGAGTTTACGCATAAAAAATAAGGGGACAAGCGCCCCTTATTTCAGACCGTCGAAAAAGCCCCGTTGGGGCGAGTGTCGCCTGCAAGGCTTTTCCGCCGAAACATCCGCCCTGCGCGCACGGCTTGTCGGCGATGCCGCCA
>CAZKXB010000026.1:0-30723 GCA_964556595.1 uncultured Ruminococcus sp.
AAATCCGTTTTTTGCCTCAGCTTTGCCGAGGCAAAAAACACTTCTATCCGCACAAGTGTACGAACTGACGGCTTCGCCGTCAGCGAGTGCGCGCAGTGCGGATGTTTCGGCGGAAAAGCCCCAACGGGGCTTTTTCGACGGTCTGAAATCCCCTCACACGAGGGGATTTAGATATTATGTTATATAGCCTCCGCTTCAACCAGTGTGGATTTATAAATTTTTGTAACCTGCCCATCGGTTATATCAAGACCGTCCAGAACAACGCTTGCGTGTACAACCTCGCCGTCTGTCTTAATAAAGTCAAGGTCAAAGTCATAATCCTCTATATTGCCAAGTCTTAAAATGGGCGCGTTTGCCACCCAGTGGAAGTCTTTTTCTGTCCACCAATGGTTATTGTTATAATCCAGATTAAAATACGGCAAACCGTTCCATTCTCCGTTGTCTGCAAGGAAGAAGATATCGCCCTTTTCCATGTAATCGCTTGCTTCGGGGAATGTATACAGATATCCCTTAAGCGTTATCTGCCCCGAATATTCTGCGTGAACGCGCTTCAAAAAGATATTGTCGCTGTTGACCTGAAAATCTGCGTATGCGTTTTCCAGCGTAAGACCGCCGGCGGCAGAGCCGTTTTCAGCCTTGAAAAGAGTTGCTTCCTGCGCGGGAAAATCAAAGCTTCCCTCATAGTCGATATCGCTGTTTGCCACAGAGTTCCACACCACTCCATCGCTTAAGCTCATATATGTCCAGCCCTCAAACCGATACAGATTATCGCCGTATGAAATGGGGTTAGTGGGCGCTGCGTCAGCAAGGCACAAGGTTTCTCCAAGTTCGCCCGTAAAGGTTAAATTTTCGGTATCCGTATTGGACGGGGTGCTGTCGGGGGAAACAGCGCTGTCCTCGGTTATATGTGTATGCGAGGTTGTTTCAGAAGATGAATTATCCGAGGTTGCCGCTGATGATGCTTCGCTGTTCTGGCAGCCTGTGGAAAGCATAGCCAGAGATAATAATGCGGCAAGGCAGATTTTTGATTTAGTGCGATTTTCAGCGTTTTTCATATTTATACCCCCTAAGATGATTATTTTCCGACAGCTGAACAACTGCCTTGCTGTTATTTTGCCACAAAACACTCCTGAATGTCAAGCGATTTTTGTCGAAAACATAAAATTCTGCTTATTCCACAAAAACCTCGCCGCTATTTGGCAAAAATCACCGCCGACAGCAAACGCCCCGCCTTGTATGACGGGACGTAGTTTATTTATCTTCTGAATTTGAACGCGAACAGCAAGCCTGCCGCAAGAACTAACACCGAAGCACCCATAAGGATAAGCGGCTCGGCGCTGTTGTCCTCAGCCTGCATATTTCCGAAATCGCGTCCCGCGCCGTTATCGTCCGACGGCTTTTCAAAGGGATTATTGCCGCCGCTTGGGAACTGTGCGTTTCCGTTCGGGGGAGTAGGCATATCGGAATTTCCGTCCTCGCTCTCGTTTGCGGACTGCGCGTTTCCGTTCGGGAGTGCGGGCATATCGGAATTTCCGTCCTCACCCTCGTTTGCGGATTGTCCGTTGTCATTCGGGAGCGCAGGCATATCGGAATTATCGCCTATATCCGCTGGCGGCTGCATATCGCCGAAGTCGGGCATTTCACCCATTTCGCCGTTAAAGCCGTCAGGCGGCTGCATACCGCCTTGCTGCATTCCGCCGCCCTGTGGCATATTTCCCATGGCGGGAATATTTCCACTGTCGGAAGCTGTTTCGTTTGAGGAAAGAACCTCATTTGACTGTTCGGCTCTGTCCGTTTTGCCAAAATCCCTGCTACCGAAATTCATTTCGCCACGGTCGCCGCTGCCCATTCCACCGCCGTTATTCATAGTACCCATATCCGAAAGGGTTATCGCGGAAGCGTCCACAAGCGCGGTGCTGTCGGCGTTCTGTCCGTCCGTTGTGGAGGGAATTGTTCCGTCAAGCTGTCCGCTTACGCTTTCTGCGCGCAGCGTGCAGAAGCTTTTCAGCGTGCTTACGCCCTTTTCAAATTCCTCATAGGTGCAGAATTTTGTCGGGTCTTTTTCAACGTATTCGGAAATAATCGCTTCCGCTTCGTCAATAATTCCTGTTATATCCACGCTTGAAAGGAAATCTGCAAAATACTGATGATACAGTTCGGTATATTCCTCGCTGCTGAAAATCCAGCCCACCATGGGGCGGTCGTCCATATCTCCCGAAACGGGCGTATCAATCGGCGAGTTTACCTGACTTTGCGCATTGCCGCCTTGGAATGTTCCGTATGCAAGGTTATAGTCCCAAGGAATCATGGCAAGCCTGCCGTCCTGCTCATACAGATAATAATTGTGTATCATGGAACCTGTGTAGCTGTCGCCGTTGCAGACAAAATTGTGAACCACAAAGTAGCGTATCACCTGCTCTATATCAAGGACATCTTCAAGATTTTCATAGCTGCTCAGCGATTTAAGCGAAGAAATAAGTCTGTCCTTATCGCTGTCGGAGATATCTGTTTTTGCGTTATCGAAGATATTTGAATAGCTGTCGTAGCTGTCATCGGAATATTTCAGTTTTACATCATCGCTGCCCATGCCGCCAAAGCTGCCCATATCTGGCATTTCAAAGCCGCCGTCCTTTATAGCAGAGAAATCAAAGCTGCCCATAATTTCAGAGAAATCAAAATCGCCATTTATTATATCGGAAAGTTCAAAATCCTCTGAGATTTCAATTCCATCTGGCAGCAGGTCGGAAATTGCGCTGAGGTCAAAATTCCCCATGGCGGCAATTGCGCTTTCGGCGTCAAAGGTATCTTCGCCATTGGATTTTTCCATAAAATCGTCCATTTTGAAGTCCATTCCGTTTCCTCTGCCGCCGCCGAAGCTAAGACTGTCGGGCTTGTAAAGCTCGCCGTGGCTGCTGCCGTAGTTGCGCTGCAAAAAGCCGTCCTCTACGCCCTCAACCGCAAGGTAAAGTCCCCAATCTTCGCCGTTTACGGTGATGTATACAAAGCTGCAAAGCGGAGCGTTTACGCCGAACTCATTCATCATGCGGTAGGTGAGGTAGTCCTTCATATAGGTGTTGTCTTGAATGATATTGTTAAGGCTTAGCTTATCCAGACCGTAATAACTTTTGTTGCTGTCATAGTGGTCAAACTCTATTTTGAAGCTGTAACGCTCGCTGCCCATGGAGGAAACATTGCTGAGGGAGGTGTTGCCCTTTCCCCTTATGGCAACGTTTTTGTAGGCTTCGCCGTCTATCACAACGGCGCACATGGAGTATTCCTCGCTTTCGGCTGTGTCGATAAAGCCGTCCCAATCGTCCATTACGATATCAACGGTGTGGACTCTGGCAGTATCGAAAAGCCGCGTTTCATAGCCCATAACGCTTTCCTTGCGTGAAATACCAATCGCTTCCGCGTTTATAAGCAGCGCGGAAAGCACAATCGCGACAACCACGGCAATCACACAAACGCGGTCGATATACTTATGTGTTGACATTTCCCGCTCCTTAACCCATATAATCGCCGTTATAGCTTACAAGTACGGCGCTCTGCACGCCGCTGATATCGGCAAGGGTGTTTATAAAATCGGTGTTGTCGTTCTTAAGGCGGATTTCCATGTTAAGTTCTATTTCGCCTTTCTGCGCGGATTTGCTCTTTACAACGCAGCGCTCTGTGTTGGCTTTAAGGAAGTCCGCAGCCTTTACTTCCGCCTCGTGGTCAACACAGCGGATAACAACAATATAAGGATTTGTGTGAGATTTTTTGTTTACAAACACAAGCAGAACCACGCCGATAATAACGCTGCCGATAACCGCAAGCGGAATCATTCCTGCCGCAAGCACAATGCCCGCGCCTATCGACCAGAACAAAAACGCGATATCAAGCGGTTCTTTAATCGCTGTGCGGAAGCGGACGATTGAAAGCGCGCCGACCATACCGAGCGAAAGAACAACGTTGCTTGTTACGGCGAGGATAACAACGGTGGTTATCATCGTAAGCGCGATAAGGGTAACGCCAAAGCTTGAGGAATACATCACGCCGTTATAGGTTTTCTTATATATAAGAAAGATAAAAAGTCCGAGTGCAAAAGCCAGCACAAGGGCAATCGCCATGTCAAGTATGCTTACTTCTGTTATGTTGTCCAGAAAGCTGGATTTGAAAATGTCGCTGAAATTCATTGGTTAATCTCCTTTTTGGCTCAGCCGTAAATGCGGCAGGCTGCATATTTTGAGAAAGCGGCTGTGTGCCTGCCTTCAAGCTGTACGATATCACGGATTACGGAGGGAAGAAATTCGTCCCACTTTACTTCGAGAATAATCGGCGCGTTTCCTGCGGGTATCGTGATACATTTTGGGTTAAGAAAATCGGTGCAAAGCAGTCCCGTGCGTATGTCGTAATCAAGGGTAACGCGCACATTCCCCGGGGCATATATAAACGGCTCGCGCGTGTAATCCACAATAGTTTTCGGGCGAAGTCCCTGCGACATCATCTTTGCGTACAACTCCTGCACAAGCGGTCTGTCGGCGCAGCCTGCCATAAAATCGCAGTCGCCGTCAATTATAGCCTGAGCCTCCTCGGCTGATAAAACCGCGCTTTGCTTATTTCCAAGCCCGTTTATTTTGGACTTTTTCTCAAGGTGAATAAGCGATGTATCGCCATTGTAATAACGTATGCGGAATTTTTCGCGGCAGTTCACGCCGTCAAGCTTCTCACGCAGCGCCTTGTCTGAAAGGTTATCGAAATAAAGGCTGCGGATAAAATATTTTCCGTCCAGTGCGTATGGGTCTGGCTGCATAACCGCGCGCAGCCTGTGGCGCAGGGTGTACATATCGCAGAGATTTATTTCGTGCTTCCATTCATGTCGAAAATCCATTTTTTCACCTCTCTTTCCACGTTTTCCATTCTAACATATCATACTGAATAAAAGCTGACGGTTTTATACCACAAATATGAAAGCTTTGTGAAATATAAATGAAATATGTTATGTCTGCTAAGCTTAAGAGGGCGTTTTTGCAGCACCGCAGCAAACGCCCCGCAGGTGATATTTCAGTCCTGCGGGGCGTTGTCGGTATTTTTATGCGGCGTGATTTATCACTGTCCGCTTTTCTTAAGCTTTGCTTTTTTAATGACTTTCTGGCGAGAGAACTCCTCGCGCTCCTTTTCCTCAAGGGCGTTTGCGATAAACCGCACCGTGTTGTCAAATTTGGGTATCATTATGTTTTTAAGGGCGTTTGCGCGCTTCTGGGTTTTCTTGATGGCTACCGCAAGGCGGTAAATGCTGTTTTCAATTTCGGCAAGGCGCACGGTAAGTTCCTTTACCTTGCTGAAGCTGATAAACGCCGCGTCAAAGCTGGAGTTTGTGCGGTGCAGACCGTAATGCGCGGTAAACTCGCTCTCGTCATGCGACAGCTTTGGCAGCTCCACGCCCATTACGCTTCTTACGCTCATCTGTATGGAATTATCCACGGGAAACGAGTCCGCAATGTCGCTTACAACGCCCATTGATATATTTGCGCGCTGAAGCGCCTTGTATGCGTTGGTGTAGGTGTCGTTTATATTACCGCGTATAGCCTTTGCCTCATCGGTAAGTTCCACCATCTCGCGGATAAGAATGTTGCGCTTTCTGTCCATGAGTTCATAACCCATTTTTGCCTGCCGCAGGGAGCGCTTTGCTTTTATCAGATTGCCCTTGGTGGGGAAGATTTGTTCAGCCAATTATAAATACGCTCCTTTCATTTTGTTCAGGCATTGTCTGCGCTTTTTCTGAAGCGTTCTGCCCTTGTGGGTCTGTATTTCTCCGCGAGCAGCTTTTCATCTATACGGTCAAGCTCGGATTTTGGCAGTGTGCAAAGCAAATCCCAGCCAAGGTCAAGCGTTTCGTCCATGCTGCGGTTTTCGTCAAAGCCCTGCGCAAGGAAGTTTTCCTCAAACAGCTTGCCGAACTGCATATATGCGCGGTCTGTATCGGAAAGTTCCTCCTCGCCGATAACCGAAGCAAGCGAGCGCGCGTCCTGAACCCTTGCATAGGCGGCGAAAAGCTGGTTGGAAACCGCGGAGTGGTCGGCTCTGGTATAGCCCTCGCCTATGCCGTCTTTCATAAGGCGCGACAGCGAAAGCAGCACCGAAAGTCCAGGGTATATGCCGTGTTGGTCAAGGTCGCGGTCGAATACTATCTGCCCCTCGGTGATGTATGCGGTAAGGTCGGGGATTGGGTGTGTTATATCGTCATTCGGCATGGTGAGTATGGGTATCTGCGTTACCGAGCCTGTGCTGCCCTCAACAACGCCCGCGCGCTCATACAAAGCGGCAAGGTTTGAGTACAGATAGCCGGGATATCCCTTTCTGCCGGGGATTTCACCCTTGGAGGAGGAGAACTCACGCAGCGCCTCGGCATAGGAGGTCATATCCGTCATGATAACCAGAATGTGCATATTTTTTTCGTATGCAAGGTATTCTGCGGCGGTAAGCGCGCACATCGGCGTAAGGATACGCTCTATAATCGGGTCATTGGAGAGGTTAAGGAACATTGCAACGCGCTCGATAGCGCCGTTTTCCTCAAACGAGCGGCGGAAATATTCCGCAACGTCATTCTGTACGCCCATTGCCGCGAAAACAACGGCAAATTCGGCGTTGTCCTCTTTCGCAAGCTTTGCCTGCTTTACAATCTGCACGGCAAGCTTGTTGTGAGAAAGACCCGAACCTGAGAATATCGGCAGCTTTTGACCGCGTATAAGCGTCATAAGCGCGTCTATTGAGGATATGCCTGTGTGTATATAGTTTCTGGGATACTGCCTTGCAACGGGGTTAAGCGCACGTCCGTTTACATCTCCCATTTTTTCGGGGAACACAGCGCCCAGTCCGTCGATAGGCTTTCCCGCGCCGTTGAATACTCTGCCAAGCATTTCGGTTGCCAGCGGTATTTCAAGCGGTCTGCCCGAAAAAACGGTTCTTGTGTTGTTAAGAGATATACCCGTTGTTCCCTCAAACACCTGAAGAATTACCTTGTCGCCCTGCATTTCGACTACTCTGCCGATACGCTCTGTGCCATCGTCAAGACGGATAGTGGCAATTTCGTCAAAGGCTGCGCCCGATACTCCCTCAAGCGCAACGAGAGGTCCGTTTATATCCTTTAACCCCATGTGTTGTAAGCTGCTCATTTTTATCTCCTTTACCCTTACACGCGGAATGTGCTGAACGCCTTGTCCATTTCGGCAAGGTAATCGTCAAACATTTCCAGCCTGTCGTTGGGGATATCGTATTTCATCTTGATAAGCTTTTCAAAGAAGCCAAGCTTTGCTATATCGGATATCGGAACGCCGCCCCTTACCGCGATAAGCGACAGGTTATACAGTCTTACAATAACCTTCATCATCAGAAGCTGCTTTTCAAGCGGCACATAGGTATCGTCCTTGTGGTAGGCGTTCTGCTGCAAAAATCCCACGCGCACAACCTTTGCTATTTCAATGGCAAGCTTCTGGTCATCGGGCAGAACGTCCGCGCCGATAAGCTTGACAATCTCCATAAGCTTGCTTTCTTCCAGAAGTATATTGGCGATTTCGCGGCGCAGCGGCATAAATTCCGCGCCCACGTTGTCGTTGTAGAAATCCGCAAGGTCGTCAAGATATTCGCTGTAGCTGCTGGTCCAGTCTATCGCGGGGTAGTGACGCGCATAGGCAAGCGATTTATCAAGCGCCCAGAAGCAGCGCACAAAGCGCTTTGTATTCTGCGTTACAGGCTCGGAGAAGTCGCTGCCCTGCGGGGAAACCGCGCCGATTATTGTAACGCTGCCATCAGCGCCGTTAAGCGTCTGCACATAGCCTGCGCGCTCATAGAACTCGGAAAGACGCGAGGGAAGATATGCGGGGAAGCCCTCCTCGGCGGGCATTTCCTCAAGTCTGCCCGAAATTTCACGCAGAGCCTCTGCCCAGCGCGAGGTGGAGTCCGCCATTATTGCTATATGATAGCCCATGTCGCGGTAATATTCCGCAAGGGTAATTCCCGTATAGATTGAAGCCTCACGCGCCGCAACGGGCATATTGGAGGTATTGGCGATAAGCACGGTTCTGTCGGTAAGCGGTCTGCCCGATTTCGGGTCGATAAGCTCGCCGAACTCCTCAAGCACCTGCGTCATTTCGTTGCCGCGCTCGCCGCAGCCGATATATACGATTATATCCGCGTCGCACCATTTTGCAAGCTGGTGCTGCGTCATGGTCTTGCCTGTGCCAAATCCGCCGGGGATAGCCGCCGTGCCGCCCTTGGCGATGGGGCATATAGAGTCGATTATACGCTGACCTGTTATAAGCGGTCTGCTTACGGGCAGACGCTTGGCAATGGGACGGCTTTTTTTGATTGCCCATTTCTGCACCATTGTCAGGGGAATTTCTGTGCCGTCCTCAGCGGTAAGCTTTATTATAACGTCATTCACGCGGTACTGACCGTTTTCTGCGGCAAAGGAAACAACGCCGCTTACATTCGGGGGAACCATGCACCTGTGCGTGATAAGCGCGGTTTCGGGGCATGTGCAGTATATATCTCCGCCAGAAAGCTTGTCGCCCACTTTTGCGGTAACTGTAACATCAAACAGGCGCTGTTCGTCAAGTGCGGGGATACTGCTGCCCTCGGCAACGAAAACGCCGTTCTGCTTTGTCATATCGCGCAGGGGGCGCTGTATTCCATCAAAAATATTGGAGATTATACCAGGGCCAAGCGTTGCGCACACGGGAGTGCCCGCAGGCACAACAGGCTCGCCTATTTTAAGTCCCGCGGTGTTTTCGTATACCTGTATGGTGGTGTACTCGTTATTAACGCCGATTACCTCTCCGATAAGGCGCTTTTCGCCGACATAGACCATTTCCAGCATGGAAAAATCCTTAGCTGCGGCGACCTTGACTACGGGACCGTTTATTGCATAAATAGTATTCAATCGGTTTCATTCCTTTCAGAGAGTTTAGAGGTGAAGTTCGCTTTTTTCGGTGAACAGGCGCTTTTCGTCTGACAGAGCCATATCCAGCGTAACATCGCACAGGACGTTTTTGCTGCGGCAAAGCGCCCGCAGACCGCCAAGCTGTATGCTGCTGTCCGCTGCCACCTCGCAGCTTGTCAGCGTTCTTACGATATCCACATCGCAGGCTCTTGCGTATATAAGTGTTGCGCTGTCAAGCGCGATAGAAGCGCGTATTTTTTCAAGAGAGCGTTTAAGGTACGCGGGGTAGTCCTCGGAAGCGGCAAATTGTCTGAGCCGCTTTTCGGTTTCTTCAAAAAACTCCGTTATCAGGTTGTTTCTGTGGGTAAGTACGGATTTTTTCAGTTCGTAATCGCAGCGCGACATTTCGCGCTTGAATGCGCTTTCGGCGCGGTTTAGTCCTGTCTTTATCCCGTCCAGTTCCGCTTTTGCGGCAAGCTCGTTTTTGGTCTTGCCCGCTTCTTTCCTGCGGCGGCGCAGTTCGGCGGTTTTTGCTTCTGTTTCCTCGCGCGACTGGCGTTTTATCTCCTGACTGAACAGTTCAAGTTTTGCGTTGTTATCCATTTTTCAGCCTTTCCTACTGACTTGTTGTCTGTGTTAAGCACTCTTGCATAAGCGGACAAATCCGTTACAGCTTTATGCCGACAGCCTCGCTGACATAGCGGCTGATAGCCTCGGTTATGTCGGAGTTGCCGTGGCGGTCGGGGATTTCCACTATCAGCGGTCTGCGGCAGCTTAGCTTAAGCTTGTAAACCCGCTCGCGGCAAAGCTCCACAAGCTTTTCGGTCATAAGCACCACCGCCGTATCCTCGTCTGAGAATGCGCGGTCAAGCGCGGCGCTTACCTCCTCGGCGGTGTGGGCAACCTCGCCCTCAACACCCGCAAGCCGCATGCCCATTTGCGTGTCGATATTATCGCTTATCAGATAGAATTTCATAGCTTTATTATCCGAACAGGATAAGGATAGAGATAAGCAGACCGTAGATAGCAACGCCCTCGCCCAGCGCAACGAAAATCAGCGCCTTTGTAAACGCCTTATCGTTTTCGCTTACAGCGCCGATAGCTGCGGGTGCTGCGCTGCCTACCGCGATACCTGTACCGATGGTAGCCATACCTGTGGAGAGTGCGGCTGCAAGATACTTCATACCCTCGGTGAAGCCGTCAGCGGCTGCTGCGGTTTCTGCACCTGCGGCAAAGGCGCCTGTTGCGGGGATAACGGTCATAAGCGCCATAACGCCGATAAACGAGGCGATATTTGTGATTACGGCGCGCTTTCTGTTGGTGGGCTTGTGCTGCTTTGTGCGCTTAAGGTTGATAAACAGGGGCAGCAGTATAGCGGCAACCGCGATAAGCGGCATTGCAAAAAACATAACGATATCCATTTTGATTTCCTCCAAAAAAATTATTTGTGTTCAAATGTAACTTCAAGCGGACGGAAGCTTTGTCCGTTTCCGCTGTAAAAACGGTTGAATATTTCGTAGAACTCCAGTCTTAGTATCTGTATTCCCACAAGCAGACCTTCAACGCCCATTACGAACAGGTTGCCGAGGATAAATACCAGCACGGTGGAAACGCCTATCTGCGCGTCTGGAGCATTTGTTCCCGCAAGCTGTGCAACAACCAGCATCATTCCCGCGTGGCTAAGTATAAATCCGCCCACACGCAGGAAGGACATTGTGTTCGAAAGAAAGCTTAACGCAGCCTCGAAAAGCTCGATAAAGTTTTCTATTATGAAGTTGCCGACAGATACCTTTTCGGTGTGCTTCTTGCCGCTTATAAGGTCGCTTAGCGGGTGCTTGAAGAATATCAGCACAAGCGGCAGCACGATAAGGCATATCACATACGCGGGGGAGAATATTTCCGCGCCGAACATCAGCGTTCCCGCAGCGCCGACAACAAGCGAGATGTAGAATGTAAGTCCGCACACGCCGTTTACGCTGAACAGCGCCTCGCCGATTTTGTGCCGCGAGAAATTAAGCACCGTGTTAAAGGACATAGAAATGGCAATCAGCACGATACCTATGCCAAGCGCCGCGATAAGCAGCGTTGTTGATACCTGGAATATATTATCGGGCTTTTCGGTGTAGCCGAGGAACTGCCATATATTTTCGCGGTGGAAGAACGGCTCTATAATTGTTTCTATGCCGAATACCGAGCCGTAAACCACGCCCATTGCCGCCGAGCAAAGACCTATTCTTGTCATTATCGGGGCAAGACCGTTTTTAGTGAAGCGGGAGAGCAGCAGTCCCAGCAGGGATATCAGCAGTCCCTGTCCCACATCGCCGAACATTATGCCGAAAAGCATCATATATGTAACCGCAACATAGGGCGTTGGGTCAAACGTGCCGTATTCGGGAAGTCCGTACATCTTGACAAACATCTCAAACGGGCGGAATACCACGTTGTTGCGCAGCTTGACAGGGATATCGCCCGTGGCGCTTTTGCCCTTTATTTCCACTGCGGCGGCGCTTACGCCGTCTATCGCGGAAAGCTTATCGCAAAGGGCGCGGCTGCCTTTGGTGGGGCAGTAGCCCGCCAGAGTGAAGCTGTCGCCGGAGATAAACGCTTTTTTTCTTAGTTCAAAGCAGTCGCTGAGATATTTAAGCTTGCTGAATACCGCAAGAAGTTCTGTGCGCTTTTCGCCGATATATTCGTCAAGATTTTTTTGCAGCTCGCTTTTTATCTTTTCCTCGTCGTCTATAACCTTATCAAGTATTGTGGTGGTGGTTGCGGGGTCTGCCACAAGGTAGTCGGGAAGTTCCGCTTCACGGAAGAACAGCGAACCCATTGCGGCGTCTGCAAAATCCATGCTGTCCTTTGGCGCAAGGTAAATGCCCCATGTATCCGCGCCGCTTGTGTCAATCGGGATAAACATCAGTGCCTTGTTATCAAAATACTCCAGCTTTTGCAGATTTTCTGTCGGAACTGTGCCTATCCTAAAGCTTACATAACGCAGGCTTTTAAGGTCATGGAAGCTTACGTCAAGACCAAGCAGGTGCTTAAGAAACGCGTTTGTGCGCTTATGTTCCTCAAGCGACAGGGAGATATCGTCATACTCCCTCTTTATCCATGCAAGCTCTGTGCTTACCTTATCGGTATACGCGGTAAATTCGGTTTCGCTGTTTATCTCAACCTCGCTGTAATCGGTAAACTGCGGAGTTATGTTAAGCGATGAAACGATACCTGCCATTGCGTTGTATGCGCCCTCGTATGGGTTATGCTCCTGCGCGTTTTGAAGCGCCGCGCCGCCCATTTCGGTTATCTGAAACTGTTTGCTTTCGCAGCACAGCATAAGGGCGTTGTCCAGCTTATCAAGGCTGCCCTCGATATTAAGCCGCGACATTTTTTCTATACCCATTTTTGCACCCCTTTCATATTACCAGCATCGCAAGTATCTCGCTGCTGCTCAAGCCGTAGCGGATACCCTCTATTGCTGTTTTTACGTTTCTTTGTTCTATTTTCAGACTTTCTATAAGCGCGTAATATACTGCCGCCGAATTTCCCGACAGCCGCAGAAGCCGCCGCAGATAATTCATGCTTATTTTTTCTGTAAGCTGCTCTACCGTGTCAAGCTGCGCGGAGGCGTCCGTGCGGTATCCTAAGCGCGCCAGTTCGCGTTCTATTTTTTCAATGCTGTCAAGCTGCAATATGCGCTCTGTTGCTTCCTCTCCAAGACGGTATTTGAACGGCAGCAGCGTATCCTTTATGCTGTCGTTGTCTATGCCAAACGCCCTCATTCTGTAACAGGTTACAACATTCTCCATATCCACGCTTTTAAGCAGCGCGCGTTTAAGCTCGGTGCGCCGCGTACCTTTGTACAGCCTTTCGGCGGTCTTAATCGCCGATATGTAGTAGTAGGTGTATATGCGGCGTTCGCACTCAATTATGTTTATGCTGCCGCTGCTTTCCGCTTCTATAAGAAGCTGCCGCAGAAGCTTTTCGTAATGCGTTCCCTCAAGCAGCCGTGCGATATCGCTGAAGCTTTGTGCCTTTCCAAGCGTTATAAGGTCTACCTTTGAATGTTCTATAAGAAACATCGGCAGCAGCGCGATGTAGCGGTTTGGATTTTGCGCGCCCACACATTCTATTGCGGTGAGTATCTGCTCAGCTTCATATTCCATTACTATGTATCGGAAAAACTCGCGGCTGTCGCTGAAATCAAAGCGGTGAAAGCGTTCAAACACATCAAACGCCGCCTTTTTCAGCAGCGCTTCAAGCTGACCGCGGTGTACCGTCTGCGGATTTATATCGCGCAGCGCCGCTTCGTAGCGCGGCATTTGCTTAAGCAGCGCCGCCGCTTCCGATACCGAGCCTGCCGCACAAAGCCGCTGATAATCCTCATGCGTCAGCGCTTTGCCGTATATTGCCCTTGCCTTGGCAATAACGGAATTTGATGAAAATGACATATTAAACTCCTGTTATGCGGCTGATAATCTCGCTTTGCCACGCTTCGCTGTTTTGGGAGAATATATCGTCCAGACGCGCCTTGCTTTGCGACAGGGCAGCTTCGGTTGCGGACTTTTTCTCCGCCAGCGCCTTTTCCTGAGAAAGGCGTGAATTTTCGGCGGCGTCACGATTTCTGTCCAGTACTGCGGCTCTGCGGGTGTCTGCGTTCTTTTCTTTCTCGTCAAGCCTTTTGCGTTCTTCTGCCACGGCTGCCTTGGTGGAGGCTGTGGCTGCCTTATCCATTTCAATTATGCTTTGCAGAATATCCATGTAAAAACCTGCCTTTCGTAGGATACATATTTATATATCCGTATTAAAAAACAACTATACACTATGATAATCCAAAACGCAAAATACTTCAATGGCAATTATACACAAAAAAAGCTATATTTTTTGTATATTTTTATCTCCAGGGAAATTATTTACATCATATTGCAAAAAATCCCTCCGCGACCCGCGGAGGGAAATCATGTTTTATTTCAGCATTTGCTTTATTTTAGCATTTGCTTTATATTTTCCTTGTCGGTAAGTCCGACAGACCTGTTGATTATTTCGCCGTTTCTGAATACCATCAGTGTTGGTATGCTGCTTATGCAGAATTTTGCGGCAAGCGCGGGCTGCTCGTCGATATTCACCTTGCCAACGGTGATGTCGGGCGTTTCCTCTGCGATTTCGGCAATGATTGGTGACAGCATTGTGCAGGGCATACACCAGTCTGCCCAGAAATCCACAAGAACGGTCTTGCTGTTTTGGATAACATTCTGTTCAAAATTTTCTGCGGTAAGTGTGATTTCGCTCATTAAGTTTCTCCTTCGTTTTTGTCGTTTGGCGGCAGGCGGTATTTCCCCGAAAGGAAGCTCCGCCGATATGCCCGATTGTTATTATTTCAACTGCCATTATACAGTATGCGCGGAATTATTTCAAGTATTTCGGGGCATTTTTATTTTTTTACTAAACCATCGCTTATTGACGTATCGGGAATTTTGGTGTATAATACAATAAAATACGCAGAATATGCAAAACGGGAGGTTGTATTTATGGATATCGCAAAACGCATGGCTGCGCTTGCCGCCGCGATTATAATGTCGCTTGGCTGTACAGCCGCATTTGCGCAGGAGAACGGTCTGTCCTCTGCCGATGTTTACCGCGAATATTACGCGGATAAGACAGTTTCCGCGCCCAAAGCAAACGAAAAATCGGGTACATATGAAGAAAACCTGTATATCGAGCTTTCCTGCTCCACCAGAGGGGCGAAGATATTCTACACCACCGATGGCACAGAGCCTGATATTTACAGCAAGGAATACAACGGCGACCCTATCAGAATAAAGTGCGCGGCGGGCGAAACGGTAAGCGTGACTATCCGCGCGGTTGCGGTTAAGACGGGCTATAATAACAGCGATATTGCGGAGTTTGAATACACGGTTGAAATCCCCGCAGAACTTGAAGTGCGCTATATGGAAATAGACACCGAGCCGCGCAAGCTGCGTTATGGCAAGGGCGAGGCGCTTGACCTTACGGGCGGCTATATAGTTGTAACTTATGAAGATTGGTCGCATAAGGATATTGCGATGACGGAGAGCATGATATCGGGCTTCAACACCAACACTGCGGGCGAAAAGGAACTTACCGTAACATATGCGGGGTTCACCGATACGTTCACTATTGATGTAAAATTCGGCGGAAGCAATTCCTCGGATATTCAGACGGAATTGCCTTACAGCGGAATTTCGGAAAGCGCCGCTCTGGATAACGCGGTTATAGCGGGTACGGATACCAAGGGCTGGGACGCGATAGCTTCGGTGCTAAGGAAAAAATCAGCGGGAACTGCCATTACGATAGAAACAAATGGCTGCGTTGCCGTGCCTGCGGCGGTTATTCTTGCCGCAGTTGAAAAAAATCTTACGCTTGAGTTTATTGTTGATGATAACGCTGCGTGGCGCGTTAAAGCTTCCGATATTGTGGAAAGCGCTGTGCCGTCTATGGGACTTGGCTTGCGCACCGATGGCGTGTATATTCCCGATGTGCTGACAGACGGCGTTGGCGGCAGGGCTGCGGCGCTTATCCATTTCAACGGCGATAATAAGCTTGGCGCGGAGTTCAGTTACAGCATTGACCAAAAATACGGCGGCGAATTTGCCAGCCTGTACAGGTATGACGAAAGCAGTGGAGCCCTCACGCTTATTGATACCTGCAAAATCGCCAAGGACGGCGGGGTGAAGCTTTGTCCGCAGCAGCGCGGGGATTATGTGATTATAGCCGACAGCGCTACAAAGATAAAGGGCGACCTTAACAACAGCATGACCGTAACCGCGGCGGACGCTTCGCTGCTGCTGAAGCTTATCGTAAACGGCGGCACAGACGACCCCAGAGCCGATTTCAACGGCGATGGAAAGGTGAATGTCGCAGACGCTTCGGCAATTCTGAAAAGCGTTGTAGGATACAAGAACTGACCCTCGCCGAAAGCTAAACGGCGTGGCTGGGCGGAAAAATAAAAAAATTAAAATACTTGAAATAATTTCGCGCATACTGTATAATGGTAATCAGGGCGGTTTTGCCCTAATGACGTAAATTCGGAAAGGACTGTTTTTATGCCTCTTGAAGAAATCAACAGGGAGTTTTCGTTCCCGCTTCAGAAAATAATTGATGAGTTTCACCTACGCACGGTGTTTATGCCCGAAAACGGCGGCAACAGGCTGATATCCAGCAATGACACCAACCGTCCCGGACTTCAGCTTTCGGGCTTTTATGAGTATTTTGACAACAAGCGTATTCAGGTTATGGGCAACAGCGAGTATGCCTACCTTAATGGCATGGACGCGGATACCCGCCGCCAGCGGCTTGACGATTTGTTTGGATATCATTTTCCCGCGCTTATTATAACTCGCGGTCTTGAACCCTTTCCCGAGGTGACGGAGGCTGCCGAAAAATCGGGTACGCCGTTGTTTATCGCGGAGGAAAGCACCTCCACGTTTATAGCAAAGCTTGTTGCGTTCCTTAATCTTCAGCTTGCGCCGAGAATTACCCGCCACGGTGTTCTTATTGAGATTTACGGCGAGGGCGTGCTGATACTGGGCGAAAGCGGCGTTGGTAAATCCGAAACCGCCATTGAGCTTGTAAAGCGCGGACACAGACTTATCGCGGACGACGCGGTGGAGATTAAGAAAGCCTCCAACATAACGCTTGTGGGCAGTTCCCCCGATAATATCCGTCATTTTCTGGAACTTCGCGGCATAGGTATTATAAACGCAAGGCAGCTTTTCGGTGTAGGCGCGGTTAAGCTTACAGAGAAAATTGACATGGTTGTTGAAATGGAACTGTGGAATCCCGAAAAGACCTATGACAGAATGGGCGTTGATACGCATTTTATGACCATTCTGGGCGTTAAAGTGCCGCTGCTTACAATTCCCGTAAAGCCGGGACGTAACCTTGCGGTTATCCTTGAAGTTGCCGCTATGAACAACCGCCAGAAGAAGATGGGCTACAACGCGGCAAAGGATTTGCTTAAGCAGCTTGGCATAGACTCGGACGAGGAAGATATCATGTCCGACCTTAATCTGTAATATCTGAAAGGAATATAAATCAATGTACAACATAGGAATTGACCTCGGCGGCACAAATATAAAGGTCGGCGTGGTGGACGAAAACTACAATATCGTTGCAAAGGCTACCGCTAAGACAAATCTTCCCCGCCCTGCGGAGGAAATAGCAGACGCAATCGTTGAAACCGTGTGGGCGGCTCTCGGCGAGGCAAAGGTGACAATCGGCGAGGTAAACAGCATAGGCATAGGCACGCCTGGTGTTGCAAACCGCAACAGCGGCATAGTGCTGTACAGCTGCAACCTCGGCTTCAATAATACCAACCTGCGCACGCTTATCCAGAAGAAGCTGAATAAGGATATTTATGTTGAAAATGACGCAAACGCCGCAGCTTTCGGCGAGGTGCTTAACGGCGCGGGCAAGGGATATAAGGACGTTGTTGTGGTAACTCTCGGCACAGGCGTTGGCGGCGGAATTATCATTGACGGCAAGATTTACACAGGCTTCAACTACTGCGGCGCAGAACTGGGACACAGCGTAATCCAGTATGGCGGCAGACAGTGCGGCTGCGGCAGAAAGGGCTGCTTTGAGGCATATTCATCCGCAACGGCGCTTATCAACATGACCAAGGAAGCCATGGAGGAACATAAGGACAGCAAAATGTGGGAAATCGCAGGCAGCCTTGACAACGTTGACGGCAAGACCGCGTTTGACGGCTGGCGCGCAGGCGACAGCGCCGCAAGCGGTGTTGTTGATATGTATATCAATTATCTCGGCTGCGGACTTACAAATATCGTAAATACATTCCAGCCTGAGGTTCTGCTTATCGGCGGCGGTATCTGCAAGGAGGGCGAGAACCTCACAAAGCCGCTTAACGAGTTTATAAAGCGCGAAAGCTACTGCATAGACCCCGAACGCTCCACAAAGCTTGATATTGCAAAGCTTGGCAATGACGCGGGCATAATAGGCGCGGCATATCTGTACACACTGGCGGAGTAAGATTTATATATCGGGCTTTGAAAATCCAACATATCGGGCGGCTGACGGTCGCCCGTAAATTTCACACGGAGGGTCGCCTATGGATTACCGTTCTCTTGAAAAGCTGTGCCGTGATATCGGCGCAAAATACAGCCTTAACGAGCCGCTTGCCCCGCATACCACAATGAAAGTTGGCGGTTGCTGCGACATACTGGTCAACGCGGACAGCGAAGCCGTTTTGTGCAGCGTTATCAGGCTGTGTAAGGCGCAGGGCATACCCTATTTTGTGCTTGGCAAGGGCAGCAATGTGCTGGTAAGCGACGAGGGCTACCGCGGCTGCATAATCCTTATGGGCGCGGATTTCAGCCGCATTGAGGTGAACGGAGATGTGATAACCGCGCTTGCGGGGGCAAGCCTTAAAGCCGTATGTATGGCGGCGCTTGAAAACGGGCTTGCGGGGCTTGAGTTTGCATACGGTATTCCCGGTTCGGCGGGCGGCGCTTTGTATATGAACGCGGGCGCATACGGCGGCGAAATGAAAGATATCGTTGAAAGCTGCCGCTATATTGACGAGAGCGGCGAACTGCGCGAGATTACCGCAGATAAGCTGGAGTTTTCCTATCGGCACAGCTTTTTTTCGGGCAAAGGCTGCGTGATTGTCAGCGTGACAATGCGGCTGAAAAAAGGCGATAAATCCGCGATAAAGGCGAAAATGGACGAGCTTTTGCAGCGCAGGCGCGACAAGCAGCCGCTTGAATTTCCAAGCTGCGGCAGCACATTTAAGCGCCCTGAGGGATATTTTGCGGCGGCGCTTATAGAGGAATGCGGGCTTAAGGGCTTCTCAATAGGCGGCGCGCAGGTAAGCGAAAAGCACAGCGGCTTTGTAATCAACCGCGGCGGTGCAAGCTTTGAGGATATCATGGCGCTTGTGCGGCATATACAGGCTGTGGTTATGGAGAAAAAGGGCGTTCAGCTTGAGTGCGAAATGCTTATTCTTGAATGACGTGTTGGGCAAAGGGTGATTTTATGGAATTTGTAATAGTAACAGGCTTGTCGGGCTCGGGCAAGTCCTCCGCTGTAAAGGTATTGGAGGATATAGGGTATTTCTGCATTGACAATATGCCGCCGCAGCTTATTCCCGATTTTGCCGCTATCTGCAATGAAAATGACGAGATACAAAAGGTGGCTATCGTTACTGATATACGCGGCGGCGCTATGTTTTTCAAGCTTGAGGAGAGCATAACCAAGCTGCATTTGCGCGGCATAGATGTAAAGGTGCTGTTTCTTGAAGCCTCGCGCGAGGTGCTTATCAAGCGCTACAAGGAAACGCGCCGCAAGCACCCGCTTGATGAAGCGGCTGACGGCGATATCGGCAAGGCGGTGGATACCGAGATTGAGCTGCTTGGCAATATCCGCGAAAACGCCGAATACATAGTTGACAGCTCCCTGCTCAGCATAGGTCAGCTTAAGGAGCAGATTGCGGGACTTTTTCTGGAAAAGGCTTCTGACGCAATGCTTGTAAGCTGCATGAGTTTTGGCTTCAAATACGGCGCGCCGGGTGAAGCAGACCTTGTTTTTGATGTGCGCTGTCTGCCAAATCCGTTTTATATCCCCGAACTTAAGCAGAAAACGGGACTTGACAAGGAAGTGCGCGACTATGTAATGAGTTTTCCGCAGTCTGTCGAACTGCGGGACAGGCTGTTCGGGCTGATTGACTTTCTTATCCCGCATTATGTTGCGGAGGGAAAAAGCCGCCTTGTAATCGCTTATGGCTGCACAGGCGGAAAGCACCGCAGCGTTACTTTCGCAGAGCTTACCGCAGAGCATCTGAAGAAAAAGGAACTTAAGGTGCGGCTGCTGCACCGTGACGCAGGCAAGAAATGAGGATAAAATGTCGTTCTCGTCGGAAATAAAAAAAGGTCTTTGTGATATTAAGGATATGCAGACGGCGGAGATGCGCGCAATGCTTTATGGCATATTCTTTGCCTCGCGCACGGCTGACGGAATGCCGCTTGTGCAGACCGAGAAGATGTACCTGCTTAATGCGGCGCGGGCGCTCTGTGATGGGATTTTTCCCGCCGCGCGGCACGAAACTGTCCGCCTGGTAAAAAACGGCGGCTCTCTGTATACGTTCAGAATAACTGACGGATATGACGGTATTCTTCGGCAGTTCGGCGATTATGGCAGTATAAACTCGGCGGTGGTGTCGGGCAACGATAATGAAAGCGGCGCTTTTCTGCGCGGCGTATTTGCGGCTTGCGGCTCTGTTACCGACCCCAATAAGGAGTACCACCTTGAAATAGTCCTGCCGAGCGCCGAAAGAGCAAGAGCGCTTCACGGCTTTATAAACGAGCATGGCATGGCGATAAAGACCACAGTGCGCTCACGCAGGGCGCGCGTGGTGGACGTAAACGGGCAGCTTCACGCGGCGGACAGCCTTGTGCTGTACGCAAAGGAAAGCGAGCTTATTGAGGATTTTCTCACCTATATCGGCGCGGCGTCACACTCGCTGGAGATAATGCAGGTGAAGATAATGAAAGATTTCCGCAACCGTGTAAACCGCTCCGTAAACTGCGAAAACGCAAATCTTGACAAAACCGTTGCGGCGGCGGGGAAAAGCGTTGAGGATATCGAATATATCTATGCCGTCAAGGGCGCAGACTGGCTTAGCGAGGAGCTTCGCGAAACCGCTGAGCTGCGGCTGGATAATCCCGAAATGTCGCTGTCGGAGCTTTGCGGTATGTTCAGAAAGCCGATAAGCCGCAGCGGACTTAATCACAGGTTGAAAAAGCTGTCCGCGCTTGCAGAGCAGCTTCGTGAAAAGAATATATGATATCATGATATACAGTCGGCAGCGCCGTTTTGATGTTCGGCGCTGCCGTTATTTAGAACCTGTTCTTATTCCGCATATTACACAAAATTTTTCACCTGCGCGGCGGAAATGATAATATTTGACGAAATTTTGAATTTGCATTTAGTATAACTTGCATTTTTGCCGCAAATGGGATATACTAAAACAATGATAAACAGTTTACAGGAGGTAAACAGAATGTATAGAATAGCAAGGAAGGAAGTTCTTAATCCCTACGTTACGCTTATGGAGGTTGAAGCGCCGCTTGTTGCCAGAAAAGCCGAGCCCGGTCAGTTTATAATCCTGCGCGTTGACGAGGACGGCGAGCGTATTCCGCTTACCGTTGCGGATTTCGACAGGGAAAAGGGAACTGTTACTATAATATTCCAGATAGCGGGTGCTACAACCGAAAAGCTTAATCACCTTCCGCAGGGCGGTTTTATCCATGATTTTGTAGGACCTCTGGGTACACCCACCCATACAGAGGGACTGAAAAAGGTTGCAGTTGTCGGCGGTGGAGTCGGCTGCGCGATTGCTTATCCCGTGGCGAAAAAGCTGCACGGGCTTGGCGCGGAGGTTCACAGCATTGTCGGCTTCAGAAGCAGCGACCTTGTTATACTTGAAAACGAATTTAAGGCTGTAAGCGATGTTATGAAAATAATGACGGACGATGGCAGCGCGGGCGAAAAGGGTCTGGTTACACAGGCGCTTAAGGCGCTTATAGAGGACGGCAACCGTTATGACGAGGTTGTGGCGATAGGTCCGCTTGTTATGATGAAGTTTGTGTCGCAGCTTACAAAGGAATATGGCATAAAGACCGTTGTATCCATGAACCCGATTATGATTGACGGCACGGGAATGTGCGGCGGCTGTCGGCTTACGGTCGGCGGTGAAACCAAATTCGCCTGTGTTGACGGCCCTGAGTTTGACGGACATCTGGTGGATTTTGACGAGGCTATCGAGCGCGCCGCAATGTACAGAGATTTTGAAGCACACAAGCGCGAGGATACCTGCAAGCTTTTTGAAAAGGGGGCGCAGTAACAATGCCTAATATGAGCAAGAAAAAGAACGAAATGCCCGTTCAGAATCCCGAAGTGCGCAGCGGCAATTTCAGCGAGGTTGCCCTCGGCTATACCGAGGAGCAGGCGCTTGACGAGGCGGAGCGCTGCCTTAACTGCAAAAACAAGCCCTGCGTTGGCGGCTGCCCCGTTGCTATTGATATCCCCGCGTTTATCATGAAAATACGCGAAAAGGATTATGAGGGCGCGTACCAGATTATTTCGCAGAGCAGTTCGCTTCCCGCGGTGTGCGGCAGAGTTTGTCCGCAGGAAACCCAGTGTGAAAGCAGGTGCGTGCGCGGCAAAAACGGCGAGCCTGTCGCAATAGGCAGACTGGAGCGCTTTGTTGCGGACTGGCACAACACTCACGCGGCGGGCAATATGGAGAAGCCGCAGCCAAACGGTCACAAATGTGCGATAATCGGCGCAGGTCCAAGCGGACTTACCTGCGCGGGCGACCTTGCGCGGCTTGGCTATGAGGTGACGGTGTTTGAGGCGCTGCACCTTGCGGGCGGCGTTCTGGTTTATGGCATACCCGAATTTAGACTGCCGAAGTCCATTGTGGAAAAGGAGATTGAAAATCTTAAGGCGCTTGGCGTAAAGGTGGAAACCAACGTTGTTATCGGCAGAACCATAGAGGTTGACGAGCTTTTTGAGCAGGGCTTTGAGGCTGTGTTTATAGGTTCGGGCGCAGGTCTGCCAAGATTTATGAATATACCTGGTGAAAACTTAAAGGGCGTGTACAGCGCAAATGAGTTCCTCACCCGTGTGAACCTTATGAAAGCATACAGAGAGGGTGCGGATACGCCCATAAAGAACAGCAGAAGCGTTGCGGTTGTGGGCGGCGGCAATGTCGCAATGGACGCTGCACGCTGTGCGCGCAGACTTGGCGCGGAACAGGTGTATATCGTATATCGCCGCGGCGAGGAGGAAATGCCTGCCCGCAACGAGGAAATCCACCACGCCAAGGAGGAGGGTATTATTTTCAAGACCCTCACAAATCCCGTGGAAATTCTGGGCGACGAGCATAAATCGGTTGTTGGCATGAAATGTATCGAAATGCAGCTTGGCGAGCCTGACGAGAGCGGTAGAAGAAAGCCGCAGCCCAAGCCCGACAGCGAGCATATTCTTGATGTGGACTGCGTTATCATGGCGATAGGCACAAGTCCCAACCCGCTTATCAGAAATACCACCGAGGGACTTGAAACCAACAAGCACGGCTGCTTTGTGGCGGACGAGCATGGTCTTACCTCGCGCGAGGGTGTTTATGCGGGCGGTGACGCGGTTACGGGCGCGGCTACGGTTATCCTTGCGATGGGCGCGGGCAAAACCGCCGCCAAGGCAATGGACGAGTATATACGCAATAAGCAATAAAGGCAGCACCGCACAAAATCCCAAAGTGGTCTTTGTGCGGTGTTGTTTGTGATAATATCAGAGGTGAAAAATGACGATAAAGCAATGCACTGCCGCAGATATACAGCAGCTTATGCAGATTTGCCGCAGAACGTTCAGCGAAACGTTTTCCACGCAGAATACGGCAGAGAATATGCGGCAGTATCTTGACGAAACCTACTCCGAGGAACGCCTTGGGCAGGAGCTTTCCTGTGCGGACAGCTTTACATATATCGCGTATGAGGGTGACGCGGCGGTGGGATATATCAAGCTTAACTGCGGCAGCGCCCAGACCGAGGCGGGTTTTGACAACTCGCTTGAAATTCAGCGGATATATCTTATCTCAGAGGTAAAGGGCAAGGGCTTCGGCAGACAGCTTGCAGAGTTTGCGCAAAGCAAGGCGCGGCAGCTTGGGCTTGATTATATATGGCTTGGCGTGTGGGAGAATAATCTTCCCGCGATAGGATTTTATGAAAGGCTGGGCTTTCGCAGATTTTCGCAGCACACCTTTGTGCTGGGCGAGGACAAGCAGACGGATATCCTGATGAGAAAGAGCCTGTGATATATGCGCGCATAAAAACAACCCCCTGAAGCAAAATCAGGGGGTCTAGCTGTCTGCAAATCAATATTATCTGCGCTGACCGCAGTTTGCGCAGAAGCCGCTTGCTGCGTCATTCGCCGTGCCGCACTGCGGGCAGTACCAGTTTGCGGGACGCTGAACGGGCGCGGGCGCAGGCTGAGGCGCGGGCATTGGCTGAACGGGAGCGCCATACTGCATGGGCATTGGGTCGCCGCAGTATTTGCTCTTAATGCGGCGGGAATTCTCATACCACTCAATAAGCATATTCCACAGGGCAAAAATGCCGACAGAGAAAATCGAGCCAATGAGAATACAGCCAATTCCGCCCCATACAAATCCGGCGATCGTGCCGTTTAACTGGGCGTATGTTTCTGAATAATAGCTGCTGTATCCGCTGTATGATGCCAGTTCTGCGCCTATTGTGCCTGCCACGTTGAAGCAGACAACTCCCAGAACGATGGATGTCGTTATGCCGCCAACCATTACAAGCCATGACATAATTTTGTTGAACTTAGAAAACTTTCCCATAATTAACCTCCGTGAATTTAGGCGTGCGGCGCTTTTGCCGCTTGCCGATTTAACACTTTAATTATATATCATAATATATTTTTTGTCCATTGGCAATGTTTACATATTTTTCGACATTTTTTTGCTGTTTATTTGTCTGCAAAAATTTCAAAAAAATTTTGTTTACCCCCTTGCAATTTGAAAAGAAGTATGCTATTATAGTATCAAGGTCGTGTAAACGATTACCGAAAACATCATAAAACATAATATTTTTTATTTCAAACGGAGGATTTTGCTATGAAGTATGCAGACGGACTTTGGCTTAACAAGCCCGGCTACGGCGTAAATTACGCAACGCAGATGTACGAGGTGACAGCAGACGAAACCTCAATCAACGTGCTTGCCACAAACCAGTGGATTGGCAACCGCGGCATGACCCTTGGCGGACCTGTATTGGAGATTTCCTTTACTTCCACGCTGGAGAATACCATCAAGGTTACTGTTGACCATTTCAAGGGCGCGCTGAAAAAGGCTCCCAGCTTTGAGCTGTATGAGGACAAGAATTTTAAGCCTGTTATCAAGGAAACCGATGGCGCGTTTGAGCTGATTTCGGGCATGACAAAGGTTGTTGTTGCAAAGAGCGGCGCATGGGATATCAAGTATTACTATGGCGATAAGCTGCTGACAAAGCAGGGCTGGCGCACCACCTCCTACATACTTGAGGAGCAGTGGAAAACCAACGAGCGCATGGCAAACGACACAATGAAGCCGTTCTTCGCGCACGAGGAAACCGCCGAGCAGGGCGTAATGCGCGAGATGATGAATATTTCCGTGGGCGAGAATATTTACGGCTTTGGCGAGAAGTTCTCCACCTTTGTAAAGAATGGACAGACTGTTGACGTATGGAATAACGACGGCGGTACTTCCTCCGAGCAGAGCTATAAATCCATTCCGTTCTATGTGTCTTCCAGAAGCTACGGCGTGTTTGTAAATCACCCTGAAAAGGTTAATTTTGAGGTTGCAAGCGAAACCGTATCCAAGGTTGCGTTCTCGGTTCAGGGTGAGCATCTTGAATATTTCGTAATCGGCGGCGAGAAGATTTCCAATGTACTGGAAAACTACACCACCCTTACAGGCAAGCCCGCGCTTACTCCCGCATACACATTTGGTCTGTGGCTTACAACTTCCTTTACAACAAATTACGATGAGGCTACCGTTTCCAGCTTTATTGACGGTATGGCAGAGCGCAATATTCCGCTTGAGGTGTTCCATTTCGACTGCTTCTGGATGAAGGAGTTCAACTGGTGCGACCTTACATGGGATAAGAGAATGTTCCCCGACCCCAAGGCTATGCTTGAACGCCTTAAGGCAAAGGGACTTGAAATCTGCGTATGGATAAACTCCTACATTGCTCAGCGTTCCTCTATGTTTGACGAGGGCGTAAAGGGCGGTTATTTCGTAAAGAATACTGACGGCAGCGTATGGCAGGGCGATATGTGGCAGCCCGGCATGGCTATTGTGGACTTTACAAATCCTGCCGCTTGCGAGTGGTATAAGGGCAAGCTGCGCGCGCTGTGCGAAATGGGCGTTGACGCGTTTAAGACCGACTTCGGCGAGAGAATTCCCACCAAGGGCGTTGTTTACTATGACGGCAGCGACCCTTACAAAATGCACAACTACTACACCTACCTCTACAACAAGACCGTATTTGAGGTTCTGGAGGAATACTACGGCAAGGACAAGGCTTGCCTGTTCGCGCGTTCAGCTACCGTTGGCGGTCAGAAATTCCCTGTTCACTGGGGCGGCGACTGCTTCTCCAACTACGAGTCCATGTGGGAAACACTCCGTGGCGGTCTGTCGCTGTGCATGAGCGGCTTCGGCTACTTCAGCCACGATATTTCGGGCTTTGAGGCGCAGGGTACTCCAGACCTTTACAAGCGCTGGTGTGCATTCGGACTTATGTCCTCTCACTCCAGACTGCACGGCAACAGCTCCTACCGCGTTCCGTGGAACTTTGACGAGGAAAGCTGTGATGTTCTGCGCCACTGGACAGTGCTTAAGGGCAGACTGATGCCTTACCTGTTTGCACAGGCAAACAAGACCCACGCAACAGGTATCCCCATGATGAGAGCAATGGTTGTTGATTATTCTGACGACCCCGCAACTCTGGCGCTTGACAGACAGTATATGCTTGGCGATAACCTGCTTGTTGCACCCGTATTCAATGAGGAGGGAATTGCACAGTACTACGTTCCCGCAGGCAAGTGGACGGATATCCAGACAGGCGAAGTATTTGAGGGCGGCAAGTGGTACGAAACAAAGCATGACTACTTCTCCATGCCCGTACTTGCAAAGCCCAACAGCATTATCGCATACGGCGATTTCAAGCGCGGCTTTACTTATGATTATGCAGAAAATGCAGATATCGTAATCTATCAGCTTGGGGACGGCAAGACCGCCGAAACCAAGATTTATGACAGCGAAAGCAACGTGGTTCTGACTGTTTCGGCAGTAAGAAACGGCGATGTAATCAAGGTTACAACAACAGGCACGGCAAAGAACTTCAAGGTTCGTTCTGCCGAGGGTCTGACGGTTGAGATGTAATCAAGGCGCATAAAAAATCAGCTCCCCGATTTCGGTCGGGGAGCTTTTGCATTGTCTGCAATCAATTGTTTTTGTTAATATTGGAAATTGCATTTACTATTGCGTTGGTCTGTTGTTCTGAAATTTCAGTTTGTTTTGCTGTGTGCAGTCCTACGTCTGTTGCGTCATAGCGGCGGGAAATAAGCTGTTCAATCTGTTCAGCAGCCTGTGCAGCCTTGCCTTTTTCAAAAATCAGAAAGCTGATAACCCATGATTTGCCGGAGGTAGTTTCAATCGTCAGTTTGGCTTGAAATGCGCAGAATATATTCAGAATGCCTACGATAAACAATATCAATCCGAAGGTAAATAACATCGACATCATAACATAACCCATAAATCCTGCAAGCAAACCAAGCAAAATCATTCCGAAACTCAGGTTTGCATTTGCGCTGACAGTGGAAATCTGTTCAATAGGAATTGATTCTGTTTTTGAACCGCACGGAATAAAGAAAAGAAAGGTGTTTGGAATTTTGAACTTAATAAAATGATGTTCCTGCTTTATTTCGCTCCTTAGGTAGGGAGTTAGTAAAGATGATGAGAACTTAATGGTATTCATAAAATTTCTCCTTTTCCGTTTTGCTAAAATTATGTCCACTTGAATATTATATCACAACATATTCGAAATTGCAAGTATATTTTACTTGCAATTTTAAGTCTGTTATTTGAGGGCAATATAAGTTAAGATTTAAGGTAGCATTTCAGAGAACGGAGTGAAATAATGTTTGAAATAAAAAAACCGTCAGCTTCCAATAAAACTATCCGTATGCCGGATAACCTTATTGAAAAGCTTGAACGGCTTGCCGCAAAGCATGATATTTCTTTTAATCAGCTTGTTATACAGTGCTGCGAGTATGCCCTTGACAACATGAACCAGACAGAGCAATAAGCGGGCGCGGACTGCGGTGAGATTTGCCGAAAAGAAAGCTCCCCGTTACAGTAACGGGGAGTGTATATTGCTTATCAGATTATCAATCGGCTGTGAAAAATTCGCGCCTTTCTATTCTGTCCGCCCTGTGGTTTTGAGCCATCACTTCCTCGGTAGGGTCGAAGTAGCGCATATACGGCTCGCTGTCGGTGTAAATTCCGTCCGAATAGCTGTTGCCCGAATTGTTCCAGAGGGTGTCCACCCAGAAATATCTGCCGTCAATATGCACTAAATTCCATTCGTGGCTTGGCGCTGTATCGGCTTCCTCAAAGGAAAGGTTATTCTGCACCACAGCTCCCTGTGCGATAAGACATTCAATGCCCTGCGCCTGACACAGCGCCGCATACAGATTAGCATAGCCGCCGCAAACCGAGCGGTGAAGCGACAGCGTGCTGCCAAGCGACAGCGTTTGCGTTGTTACGGAGCTGTAAAAAGCGTCATAGTCATAGTAGATATTCTGCGATACCCACTGCGCCAGTGCGCGCGCCTTGTCATAATCGCTTTCAATACCGCTGCAAACCTGCGCGGATATTTGGCTTATTTCGCGGAGGATTTCGGCGCGCTGTTCCTCTGTGCCGTTTGTGACAATGTATTCGGCAACGGCGTCTGCGGGGATATCAAAAATAAAATCCCGCGCAGCCGTGTTTTGGCTGACAACATCATCGCATATAACAGGGCGCAGACCGTCCTTGCTGTTTGATATGCTCCAGATAAGCGTTGTGCCGTTGTCAAGGCAGGCGCACAGGCTGTGATAGTCATAATCAAGGCGCGCTTCAAGGCTTGCGGTAAAGCTGCCGTCGGCGGCGAATACAGGCTCGCAGTAGTATTCCCCCACGCTGAAGAAGGCAATCGTGCCGCTGATGTACCGCCCTTCGATAAAAATTTCCTCCTCGCCGAACGTAAATCTGAAATAATTATCAGGGTCGTTTGAGGTAAGCAGGACGGTTTCGCTGCTTTGCGGCGTATCTTCTGAGGGAATATCGGTTGCCCCTGTGGAATATCCTGTCCCGCCCGTTGAAATGGACGGCTGCGCGGCTGTGCTTCCCTCTGATTGGGAAGAACTTGTATACACAAACTGCGGCGTTTCGTGCTTTGCCCACGGAGCAAATCTGATAATCAGCATAACGGCAGTCGATATAATTATCGCTGCCGAGCAGATAATCGGCGCTTTGTACTTTTTACTCATTTTATCACGTCCCTTTTTAGACAGCACCGCGCGCAAAACCGCATTTGTGCGGCGCTGCCTTAAGCTTGCGTTTTTGGGAAATACCGCGCCAGAACGCGGATTGCCTTTCGGCGCGGCTTCGGTTTTCTGCAAACATTATATATCATGCCGCCGCGTTTGTCAATCCTCGGCATATCTCAGCGCCGCGATAAAGCTTCCCGCTTCGCCCGAGGTTATGTCCGCGCCGATAATTCTGCCGTCCTCCACAAGAAGATTTGCGTATATATCGGGCAGGCAAGTGCCGCTGCCCTCATCGCGGTAGTTGTGTATCAGATATGTATACTGCTTTACGGAATGCGCCCTGTAAGGTCGCAGGTCAAAGCCCTGCTGAAGCTGAAGCTTGTTGTACTCCTCGTACACCTCGTCAAATTCCACAGGAATACGAACCTCTTTAAGGTCGCAGTGGGCTGCATCCGTTTCCCAGCCGCAGGAATTTATAAACGCCGTCCTTGCGCCGCTTGTTGAGCCGTCTATCGGCGTTTCGCCGCCCGACAGGCGTATCAGCCCCCAGACAGCGGCAAGAATAAGCAGCACCGCCCCCGCAATCAGCGCCCCGCCTGCGCGCGTGTTGTTCTTGGTCATTGTGTTCCTCCTGCATATTGCACAAAAATTGACGCTGCATTTTGCCCGTCCGATATATCATATGTTAATTTGTGCTTAATAATGCTCAATATGTTGTGCTGATATGCACAAAAAATCGCAAAATGTTTTGTTATAATTCCCAAAAATATTTTTGCGCGAGCTTAAAATTGGCTAAAATCCTGCTTTTTTTGTGCAATAACACTATCACAATTGATTTTTTGGGGCGCTTTTTTGTAGCTGTTAGTGAAAATAGATAAAGTAATCCAAAAATATTTGTTGAGTTAGGCTCTTTTATTTTGCGCGCGATTTTGGTATTATATTATTAGCGCCAAATGGCATAGGAGTGTCTGCCGCGTATCGGCGGATATTCTGCAAATCTAAAGTACATCAGGAGGTCATCTTACAATGGCAAGCTTATCACTCAGAGGCATATACAAGCGTTATCCCGGCGGCGTTGTAGCCGTTTCCGACTTTACAATGAATATCAAGGACAAGGAGTTTATTGTACTCGTAGGTCCTTCCGGCTGCGGTAAGTCCACAACACTGCGTATGGTTGCAGGTCTTGAGGAAATTTCCGAGGGCGAGCTGTTCATCGGCGACCGCCTTGTAAACGACGTTGCCCCCAAGGACAGAGATATCGCGATGGTATTCCAGAACTACGCTCTGTACCCCCACATGACAGTATTCGATAACATGGCATTCGGTCTTAAGCTCCGTAAGGTGCCCAAGGACGAAATCAAGAAGCTGGTTGAAGAAGCTGCAAAGATTCTTGATATCGGTCACCTTCTCGACAGAAAGCCTAAGGCTCTTTCCGGTGGTCAGCGTCAGCGTGTTGCGCTTGGTCGTGCTATCGTTCGTGACCCTCAGGTATTCCTGCTTGACGAGCCGCTTTCCAACCTGGACGCTAAGCTGCGTGCGCAGATGAGAACCGAGCTTTCCAAGCTGCATAAGAAGCTGGGTACAACCTTCATCTATGTAACCCATGACCAGACAGAGGCTATGACAATGGGTGACAGAATCGTAGTTATGAAGGACGG
>CAZKXB010000027.1:0-29646 GCA_964556595.1 uncultured Ruminococcus sp.
GAAGCTTAAGGCTGACGCAGAGGCATATCTCGGCGAAGCTGTAACCGAGGCTGTTATCACCGTTCCCGCATATTTTACAGACTCCCAGCGCCAGGCTACCAAGGATGCAGGTCAGATTGCAGGTCTTACCGTTAAGAGAATTATTAACGAGCCTACGGCTGCCGCTCTTGCATACGGTATCGACAAGGAGGACGAGCAGAAGATTGTCGTTTATGACCTTGGCGGCGGTACGTTTGATGTTTCCGTTATCGAAATCGGCGACGGCGTTCAGGAAGTTCTCGCTACGGCAGGCAACAACCGTCTTGGCGGCGATGACTTTGACCAGAGAATTATCAACTTCCTGAAGGACGAGTTCAAGAAGTCCGATGGTATCGACCTTGCAAGCGACAAGTTTGCTATGCAGCGCCTTAAGGACGAAGCTGAAAAGGCAAAGATTGCCCTTTCAAATTCCACAACCGTAAACGTAAATATTCCCTATATTACCGCTGACGCAACAGGCCCTAAGCACCTTAACGTAACTCTTTCAAGAGCAAAGTTCAACGAGCTTACCGCTGACCTTGTTGAGGCTACAATGGGCCCGCTGAAGCAGGCAATCGCAGACTCCGGTCTGTCCACAAATGAGATTGACAAGATACTGCTTGTAGGCGGTTCTACAAGAATCCCCGCCGTACAGGACGCTGTAAAGGGCTTCCTTGGCAAAGACCCGTTCAAGGGCATCAACCCCGATGAGTGCGTTTCTATCGGCGCGTGTATTCAGGGCGGCGTGCTTAACAAGGAGGTAACAGGTCTGCTTCTGCTGGACGTTGCTCCTCTGTCCCTCGGTATCGAAACAGCAGGCGGTATCTGCACAAGAATGATTGAAAGAAATACAACCATTCCTACCAAAAAGAGCCAGGTATTCTCTACCTATGCGGACAATCAGCCCAGCGTTGAGGTAAACGTACTTCAGGGCGAGCGTGAGTTTGCAAAGGATAACAAGTCTATCGGCACATTCAGACTGGACGGCATTGCACCCGCTCCCAGAGGTATCCCCCAGATTGAGGTTACGTTCGATATTGACGCAAACGGTATCGTAAACGTATCCGCAAAGGACCTTGGCACAGGCAAGGAGCAGCACATCTCCATCACAGCTTCCACCAACATGAGCAAGGAAGATATCGACAAGGCTGTAAAGGAAGCGGAAGCTTTCGCGGCTGAGGATAAGAAGCGCAAGGAGGAGGTTGACCTCAGAAACGAGGCTGACCAGATGGTTTACCAGATAGAGAAGTCCATGAACGAGTTCGGCGACAAGGTAACCGAGGACGATAAGGCTAAGGTTCAGCCCAAGCTTGACGCGCTTAAGGAAGCCCTTAAGGGTACAGATATCGAAGCTGTAAAGACCGCTAAGGAAGAACTTCAGAACGCGTTCTATGAGATTGCCGGCAAGGTATATCAGGCAAACGGCGGCAACCCCGAGGATATGGCAGCGGCAGCACAGGCAGCGCAGGAAGCACAGAACAACGGCGGCAATGACGATGGCGCGGTTGATGTTGAGTTCACTGAAAAGTAATTGATATTGCGGTACGCCGCCGTTTTTCGGCGGCGTATTCGGTGTATTGCGGCATTGGTTGGAAAGGAAATCTCGTGGGAAACAAAAGCCAAATGAAAGCGGCGGAAAAATCGCTTTCGGAATTTCTTACGGCACAGTTCGGACATAAGCCTGTCGGAATGAAATGTATGCATGAGTTCGAGATGAACGGATTTATGTACTGCGTTCTGAAATACCGAAAGAGCCTTTTGGGTACTGATTACGTTGGCATATGCGGCGGTTTTGAGGGAGAGAGCGAGGAGCATTGCGGGCACGTTTTCGGCAATTACAAAGTTGAATACAGGCGTGAAACCGCCATTGAGGACGGAAAGAAAATGCTCACGCTTCTTATCAGTCGTCAGCAGCAGGAGCAAATGCAGGAATGCTTTGAGGATAATCTAAAGTACATCAGCCAAACCGAGATTTCCGCAGACGTTATCGCAAGGCAGTTCGTGAAAACAAACAGCCGCTTTTATCTGACAATCGGCACGGCAGATATTCCCAGCGGGCGGGTTGTCGCGGCAGATCCGCTTGCATATATGGCAGGCTCGCACGTTATCGCGCCTACGCTTGAAAAAGAGATACCAAAGGGCAGCTATCCTGTGGAAATTTCACTTTTCAGAAGTGATATGACGGGCGTCAGAATTTGCACTGCGCGGCTTAAAATAAAGCCGACTGCCGCTGTCAGATACGAGCTTGCAAAGACGCTTGCGGAAACAGAAGCCGCAAAGGATATCACTGGCTACCCTGTTGACGCGGGAATGATGTGCTTTTGCGACAGTAAGGCGGCTGCGGATTATTCGCGGTTTATTGACGAGTGGCACAAGGAAAATCCCAGCAAAAACCACTATTACGACTATTTCGCGGCATTGTTTGCGCAAAGCGCAGAGAAACTGCCGCAATATCAGCAAGAGGACGGCGACTTTATCGAGTGGGCAATTCCCGAAACAGGCGAACGGCTCGTGATGATGGCGTCAGGACTTGGTGATGGCTTTTACCAATGCTTTTGGGGGTATGACGAGAGCGGAGAAATCTGCGAGCTGATTTCTCCGATGGTTAATCCCGATATATTTGAAGGAGCAGACTAAATGGATAAACGTGATTATTATGAGGTGCTTGGGCTGCAAAAGGGCGCTTCGGACGCGGATATAAAGAAAGCATACCGCAAGCTTGCCAAGCAGTATCACCCCGACCTCAATCCCGATAACCCCGAGGCGGCTGAGAAGTTCAAGGAAGTCAACGAGGCTAACGAGGTTCTTTCCGACCCCGACAAGCGCGCAAAGTATGACCAGTTCGGCTTTGCGGGCGTTGACCCCAATTACGGCGCAGGACAGGGCGGCGGATTCGGAGGTTTCGGCGGATTTGGCGGCGGCTTTGATGGCGGAATAGACCTTGGCGATATATTTGACAATATATTCGGCGGCGGCTTTGGCGGCGGCACACGCAGCAATCCCAATGCGCCGAGGAGAGGTTCTGATATTGCGGCTTCGCTGAGCGTAAGCTTTATGGAAGCCTGCAAGGGTGTTTCGCACGATATTGAGATAAACCGTGTTGACGAGTGCGAGGAGTGCGGCGGCACAGGCGCAAAGAAGGGCACAAACGTGAAAACCTGTCCCGACTGCCGTGGCACGGGCAAGGTAAACGTTCAGCAGCGCACAATGCTTGGCATGATGTCCAGCACCAGAGCCTGCACAAAGTGCGGCGGCAAGGGCAAGATTATAGAAAGTCCCTGTGCAAAATGTTCCGGCAGCGGACGTGTGCAGAAGAAAAAGGTTATCACCATCAATATTCCCGCGGGCATCAATGACGGCATGACTATGGCGGTGCGCGGACAGGGTAATATGGGCACAAACGGCGGTGCGCGCGGCGACCTTAATGTCCGCATAACCGTAAGAAAAGACCCTGTCTTTGAGCGCAAGGACAACGATATCTGGATTGAAGTTCCTATTACCTATATGCAGGCGGCGCTTGGTGCGGAGATTGAGGTTCCCACCATTGACGGCAAGGTTACCTATAACGTTCCTGCGGGTACGCAGGCGGGAACGGTGTTCAGACTGCGCGGCAAGGGCGTTCAGAAGCTTCAGCGCGAGGGCAGGGGCGACCAGATGGTAAAGGTGTTTGTGGAAATTCCGCGCAACCTCAACAAGAAGCAGAAAGACGCGCTTAAGGCGTTTGAGGAAACGCTTGACGAGAAAAACTACGAGAAGCGCAGTTCGTTTTTTGATAAGATAAAGGATTTATTCTCGTGACATAATTCATGCGGAGGAAGCGGCAATGCAGAAAGGAATTACGCGCAGACAGAAAATTGCGGTTATCGTTACCGCCGCGACAGACGCGCTTATGCTTGTCGCGGCAATGGTGCTTGACGCGGTAAGGGACAGCGTTCCCGCTGCATATGTTTTTGAAGATGATGGAAATATCACGGCTTCGCACCCGTTTGACCGCTTTGGTTTTGCGGCAGCCGCTGCGCTGGTGATAGTTACGGCAATGTTTGCCGCGGCGCTTGTAAATATCATAAGCGCTGACGTCAAGAAGCGCGGCGCGCGCATAGCGGTTTTTTCGGCGCTGTTTGCGGTATCTGTGGCGGCGGTGATGTTTTCCTACCTGTGGGTAAGGGGCGCAAAGCCGATAAATACCTCGGTATACAGCTACACCGACAGCAGAGTGCGGCTTGCACTGATGGAGGAGAATTATACAGACGATTTCGGCGCGCTTACGGTTTTCGCCGTGAACGAGCAGCGCGACCAGCTTGCTTTGCTTGCCGCGACCGATATCCACAGCCGCTCCGACAGCAGCGAGGACTATTACATCGACTGGATTATGGACGGAATGCTGCGCATAACGTTTCTTGACGGCGACAGTTATCGCGCGGTTCAGATTGATTTGCACACGGTGCTTGACGAGCAACAGCAGCAGATTTTCCTTGGCGGTGAAGATTATTCAGCCAACGCAGAAAGCGCGGTAGGCGGCGATGGATAAAATAATTATAAGCGCCTGTCTTTTGGGAGAGCGCTGCCGCTATGACGGCGGCTCAAAGCCCTGCGGCGACCCCGTGCTTGCAAAATGGCGGGACGAGGGCAGGCTTGTTGCGGTTTGTCCTGAGGTGATGGGCGGGCTTCCCACCCCGCGGCTGCCGTGTCAGCGGCGCGGCGTTAAAGTTGTTTGCGAGAGTGGCGCGGATTTCACCGCAGAGTACGCAAACGGCGCACAGCTTGCGCTTGCCGCAGCCAAAAAATGCGGCGCGGTTATGTGCATACTTAAGGAATACAGCCCCTCCTGCGGCGTAAACGAGATTTATGACGGCAGCTTTACGGGCGCTAATATAAGCGGTCAGGGCGTGGCGGCGCAGCTTCTTTCGCAAAACGGCTTTGCAGTGTTCAGCGAGCAGCAGCTTTTGCAGGCGGCGGAGTATTTTGATAAGCATAGGTCGCAGCGCGGCTAACGCTGCGCTTTCCGTATAAAATTATTAACAGCGGGAAAAGAGGTGTGGAGAATGGATATCAAGGCTAAAATTGACGAGATTGTAAACAAGGTCAAGAACGATAAGGATTTTGCCGCAAAGTTCCAGAAAGAGCCTATAAAGGCGGTTGAGGACGTAATCGGCATAGACCTCCCCGATGACGTTATCAATAACGTTATCGACGGAGTAAAGTCCAAGGTAAGCTTTGACGGTATCGCCGATAAGCTTGGCGGTCTGTTTGGCAAGAAGTAAAAAATATTCGGGGCTTTCGGTTTGCGGAAGCCCCGAATTATTTCCGTGCGCTGCCTGCTTCGGCAGGAAAAATCGACAGAAATAAAGCAATTTTCTGCGGCTTAATGCCGATTTGTTTCAAAGCTTGGTCTTTTTGAAAAATCCTCTTGAAAAATAATTAAGTATGTGATATACTGATAATATCAAGGCGCTGCCGTGCAGGAATTTTGTGCGGATTGCCATATTGCGGCGCTGCGCCGAAAGACTTGGGGGTGGGGATATATGATATGCGGCAAAAAGATTGTAGGTATAATCACAACAAGGATAAACACTCCGTCCGCAAATTTGCTTATCACAAGGCTTGATGAGCGGCTTGCAAACTGCGGTTGGCGCGTGTTTGTATACTGCACCTGCTCGGAACTTTATCAGAATACCCCTAGCGAGTCGGGCGAGAAAACCGTGTTTGAGCTGGTGGATTTCAATGTGCTTGACGCTATCGTGGTTACATACGAGAAGATAAAGGACAGGGCGCTTGCAGACAATATTATCAGCAGGGCAAAGCAGCACGGAAAGCCCGTGTTTGTGGTTGGCGGCTTTGTTGAGGGCTGTATAAATCTCTGCTTTGATTATAAGGGCGGTATGCGCAGCATTACGCGCCATGTGTTGGAGAAGCACGGCGTTAAAAATCCGCACTTTATCGCAGGACCAGAGGGCAATTCCTTTTCGGAGGAGCGTATAGAAGCGTTTGCCGAGGTTCTTTCCGAGCATGGAATTGATTTCGACAGGGAAACCATGGTAAGCTACGGCTGCTTCTGGTCTGACCCTACAAGAGAAGCGGTGGAGCGGCTTTTGTCCCGCGATACCCTGCCTGACGCGATAATATGCGCCAACGATACTATGGCGGTGACCGCCTGCGCTGTTTTGCACGAGCATGGGATAGCCGTGCCGCAGCAGATTATTGTTACGGGCTTTGACGGACTTAATGATGTAAAAATATCCATGCCGACCATAACCACCTGTATGTGCAGCAATGCGGAAATCGCGGATATAATTGCGGAACTGCTTTCCGATGAAAGCAAGCTTTCACAGGGCGCGGAAAACCACTTCGTTCAGCCGCGTCCCGCGCTTGCGCAGTCCTGCGGCTGTGTTGAGGAGGGCTGCGACAATCCCGCAGAGCATCTTACAAAGCTTAACGACCGATTTAACTGTTATCAGCGCGACGAGCTGCGGCTGTTCCAGATGACGGCTAAAATACTTACCTGCGCGGATATTTCGCAGGTGGCGCGTTATATGTCGGAGGGCGGATTTTATGAACTTGCCTGTGTTATCCGCAGTGAGTGCATTGATGAAACCATCAACCCCATGTCCTTTGCCGTAAGCGGCAGCGACAAAATGTATCTGCTTTTTGATACGGACGAGCCAAACGGCTTTATTCCGTATGAGTTTGAAAGCGCGCAGCTTATCCCGCACCTTGAAAAGCATATACAGGTCGGACACCCGATTATATTTACCGCGCTTAATTATCTTGATATCCCGCTTGGCTATGCGTGCTTCCATTTCCATAATTATGACCTTGACAATTACTACAAGGTGCCGCAGGCGGTTAATATAATCAGCAACGCAATAGGCGGCTACCGCAATATGCGCTACCAGCGCTATATCAGCGATAAAATAGAGCAGCTTTACCGCTGTGACGAGCTTACGGGTCTTTATAACAGAAACGCGCTTGTGCGGCTTTATGAGCAGCGCTATGAGCAGCTTCGCGCGGGCGAAAGCAGCATAACCTTTGTGATAAGCGACCTTGACAGGCTTAAGCATATCAACGATACCTTTGGGCATATTGAGGGGGATTTTGCGATACGCGCCGTTGCCAATGCCCTAAGAATTGCCGTGCCGAAGCACGCTTTAACCGCGCGCTGGGGCGGTGATGAAATGGTAGCCATTTTTACGGGCGAGTTTGACGAGGCTAAGCTTCGCGCCGACATGATAAGCTATCTTGAAGCCATCAGAACGGCGCATAATAAGCCGTACTCCATAGAGTCAAGTGTTGGCATAGTGACCGTGCAGCCGTCAGAACTTCCCGCGCTGGACGAGTTGACAAAGCTTGCGGACGGTCTTATGTACGCCGAAAAGCAAGAAAAGCGCAGGTCGCGCGTGTGACAAGCATAGATAATATGCCGCTTCCATGGTGAAACAGGAAGCGGCATTTCTGCTTTTATGGGGATTATGCAGTTTAGGGCGGCGCGGTTATCCGCCGCGATACTGCGAGGGCGTCATTCCGTTAGCCTTTTTGAACGCGCGGCTGAAGTAGTTTGAGTCGCTGAAGCCGCAGCGCAGCGCGACTTCCGTGATGGGCAGCGCACTGTCCTTAAGCAGTGCGCAGGCGCGCCGCAGACGAATTGACATAAGGTATTTCTGCGGAGTGGTGTTGTATGCCGAGGAAAACAGCCTTATAAAATGGCGCTGCGAGTAGTGCGAAATCTCCAGCACCTGCTCTATCGTGATATCGTCCATATAGTGGTTTTCCATGTAGGCGGCGGCTTCTGCCATGCCGCTTATTTCGCGCTGCTTTGAGGGCGCGTCATAAAGGCGCGACAGCCTTGTAACTATCTGCATAAAGTAGGAAAGCAGCATGGTCTTTTTTCCAGGTCTGTCGGAGGAATATTCCTCAACCGCCGCGTCAAGCAGCCGTTCAAGCTCCGAAAAAGCGGAGTGCGGCAGCTTAAGCCTGCTTCGGAAGCCCTGCGCGCTGTTCACCTGCGCTTCAAGCAGAAAAAGCGCATGGAAACCCGCATATTGCTTTATGTCATAATCCGAGGAAAGCAGCGCTTCAGGGCGGAACATTATGTTGCAAATTCTGAAGCCTTTCGCGTTTTCGTAGCTGTGGACTGTTCCGCTGCCCATAACAAAAACATCTCCCTTGCTTACGGGAAAATGCTCGTTTTCCACAACGTGGTCGGCGCTGCCGTCCATTACAACGACAAGCTCATAAAAATCCGCGTGTCCGTGCGGAAACATGGTGTTTTCATGCGCGCCGTACTGTATAAAAAACGGAAAGCTGTCATCATTGGTAAAATAATGAAGCCACATATCGTTCATAACGTTCACCTCTGCACTTAAATATGGCGCTCTGCCGCCATATTGATATATTAGCACAAAAATCCGATAATTGCAAGTATGCAAAAAATTTAAGAAAATCTCAAAAAGCCCTTTCATTATTTTAGTATTTGTGCTATAATAATACCATGTATCACTATATCTTGAAAAGAGGTTGTATGTGAAGATAAAGGCTATTGCGGCGCTGCTTGCGGCGCTGCTGCTTACAGGCTGCTCGGCGGGCGCTTCTATGGAAACTCTGCTGACCCCGCCAAAGCTTGACGCTCAGCAGAACGAGATATATCAGGCGCTGATAAACAGCGTTGGCAGCTCAATTCAGCTAAAATATCCCAAGGGCGGCGACTACCGCTCCGCGTTTGTTGTGCGTAATATTGATAATGAGGACAGCGAGGAAGCGCTGGTGTTCTATAAGTCCGACTCGGTGCAGACGGGTGAGGGCGCGCTGCGCCTTAAGGTGCTTGACCAGTATGACGGCAAATGGCAGGTTGTGTATGACCTTGCCTGTATCGGCAGCGAGGTTGACAGCATAAGCTTTACAAGCATAGGCGCGGGCGCAAGCGTTGATATAATTATCCGCTACTCCATGCTCAATCAAACGGAGAAATCGTTCAGCGTGCTTAGCTATTCGGACGGAATTATGCGGGAGCTTTGCGCCGCCTCCTACTCCTGCCTTGAGGTGCTTGACCTTAACAGTGACGGCGAGGACGAACTTGTGGCGGTATCCACGGACAAGGCAACGGGAATTTCCATGGCGGCTATGTATTCGCGCGTGGACGGCAGCTTCCAGAAGATAAGCGAGGCGGAACTTGTCGGTGCGCACGCCGAGATTAACGGCGTAACCAAGGGTATGCTTGCGGATAACGTTCCTGCGCTGTTTCTGGATTATACGCGCTCGCAGGGCGTTTACGGCACTGATGTAATCTACTGCCGCGGCAACAGCATAGTAAGCCCCGACAGCGTTGGCGTGGACGCAGACAGCGGAATTGTTTCGCGCTTTACAAATAATTATATGGCTGATGTAAGCTGTTATGATATAGATGGTGACGGATATCTGGAAATTCCCAGTATGACGGCGCTTCCCGGTTATGAAACGCTTCCGCGCGCGGAGCAGCTTTGCGCTGTGCAGTGGTATACGGTGACGGACAGCCAGTTTTCCGCAGAGCATTACGGCTATTACAGCAGCAAGTATGGCTTTGCGCTGCTGTTTCCGAACCGCTGGCGCGGAGTTGTTACGGCTGTGCCAGATATTCAGAACAACGAGATTGTTTTTATCAGCTATGACAACAGATACGGGCTGGAGGTTAATTCCTCAACCGAACTTATGCGCATACGCATAGTTGACCGCAACGATTTGCAGGCTATGAGCGCCGCGGCAAGCCTTAAGGTGCTTGGCACAAATGATGAGTGCGTGTACTGCTATTCCGAAACGGACGGATACCGCACGGGCAAGCTTGCGCTCAGCGAGGACGAGCTGAAGAACAGCTTCATTATACTGTAACAAAGGGGTGTAGGCATGAAAAGAATACTTGTGTGCGAGGACGAGGAGGCAATCCGCGACTTTGTTGTGATAAATCTGCGCCGCGCTGGTTATGACGTTGTGGACGTTGCAAGCGGCGAGGAAGCTGTTATGGAATACCGCAGGCAGGAGGGCTGCTTTGATGTGGCGCTGCTTGATATCATGATGCCGGGCATGGACGGCTTCGCGCTTTGCAAATGGATAAGAGAGCAGAGCAATGAGATAGGCATTATAATGCTTTCCGCCAAAAGTCAGGAGATGGATAAGGTGAACTGCCTTATGATTGGCGCGGACGATTATGTGACAAAGCCGTTTTCTCCATCAGAGTTAGTGGCGAGGGTGGACGCAATCTACCGCCGCGTAAATGTCAGCAGGGTTCAGCCCGAACCTCCCAAGAATATACGCACGGGTCCTTTTTTGCTTGACGCGCAGAGCCGCACGGTTTCCAAAAACGGCGAGCCTATCGAGCTTACACAGGTCGAGTATCAGATAATGGAATATCTGCTTAAAAACATCAACACCGCGCTTGACCGCAAGACGATACTTCAGCATATCTGGGGTGACGCCTACTACGGCGATGACAAGGTTGTGGACGTAAATATCCGCCGCCTTAGAATGAAGATAGAGGACGACCCCTCCGAGCCGCACTACATACAGACAATATGGGGCTACGGCTATAAATGGACGCTGTGATTATGACAGAGATAACAAAAACTCCACAGCCTGTGCGCAGGGCAGGCATGGCGAAAAGCTCAATAGCGCGCCGCTGGATGATAAATACCCTCAGCGTTGTCGGCGTGCTGCTGGTAGTTGCAAATCTGGGTATATATTACTTTACGCGGCAGTATTATTACGGCTCTGCCGAGAATTATGTCGTGTCCGAAGCAAACGCAACCGCCACTATTCTCTCAAGGCTTTATGAGGACCTTGCGGTTAATTATTCCACAGAGATACGCGAGGTTATCGAGAATTTTGAGAAAAAAGACCAGATGGAGATGATGTCCGTAAACGGCAGCGGCGAGGTTACGCTGTCCTCAAGCGGATTTTCTCCCGACAGCAGCTATAATATGCCCGATTATGAGGCGGCGCTTCAGTCAGATGACGGTGTTGGCGTATATATCGGTATGGACGGCGGCGAGAATATCCTCGCCGTGACGGTTAAAATCGCACAGCCAAGCAGCAATTACAGCGCGCTCAGGTTTGTAACCTCGCTGAGCGGTATCGACAGGCAGCTTATGACCATTATGGTGACTGCGCTTGCGATAAGCGTTGCGGTGATACTGCTGCTTGTTTCAACGGGACTTTACTTCGTAAAATCAATATGCGTGCCGCTTGTGGAAATAAGCACCACCGCCCAGAAGCTTGCAAAGGGCGATTTTTCGGAGCGCATAGCCATAAAGAACAACGATGAAATCGGCGCGCTGTCGCGTGCGTTCAACGATATGGCGGACGAACTTGAAAACTCCGAAACCATAAAAAACGACTTTATATCTTCCGTATCGCATGAATTGAGAACCCCCCTTACCGCTATCAAGGGCTGGAGCGAAACGCTTCAGCAGGGCTATGACGCGGAAACGTTCAACAAGGGCATGAAGGTAATCACCCGCGAAACAGACCGACTTGAAAGCATGGTTGAGGAGCTTCTGGACTTCTCCCGCATACAGAACGGCAAATTCACGCTTCAGATGGCAAGCTGCGATATACTGGCGGAACTTGATGACGCGCTTCTGATATACTATGACAAGGCGGGCAAGGAAAACAAGACCATCAGTTATACCGAGCCGCAGTTTCTGTGCGTTGTGTATGGCGATAAAAACAGGCTGCGGCAGGTGTTTATCAACGTTATCGACAATGCGATTAAATACACCGACGCGGGCGGCAGAATAGACATAGACGTGACCCATACCGAGGACTCTGTTACGATATCCGTAGCCGATACGGGACTTGGCATTGCGCAGTCCGATTTGCCGAAGGTGAAGTCAAAATTCTATAAGGCTAACAGCACGCGGCGCGGCTCTGGAATAGGGCTTGCGGTTGCGGACGAGATAATATTCATGCACGGCGGCTCTTTAGATATAGAAAGCGAGCTTGGCGTAGGCACAACGGTATCAATAACTCTGCCGCTTATGCCTAAAAAGGAAAGGAACGATAATGAGCAATAAAGATAATAAATGCTGCAAAAAAACCAAGATAGGCGGTCAGGCGCTTATCGAGGGCATAATGATGAAGGGCGTCTCCAAGGGCGCTATGGCGGTGCGCATGAAAGACGGCGGCATTGACGTTGAGGAGTGGGAACTAAAGCCTAAGAAGTGGTACAACAAAGCGCCGTTTGTCCGCGGTAGCATAAATTTTGTCACCTCGCTTGTGGAGGGATATAGCTGCATGATGAAATCCGCCGAAAAAAGCGGTATGCTTGAGGAGGAAGAAAACGAAGAACCCTCAAAATTTGAAAAATGGCTTGATGAAAAGCTTGGCGATAAGCTTACGGGAGTTATTATGGCGATTGCCATGGTTATCGGCGTAGTGCTTGCCGTGCTGCTGTTTGCGGTTGTGCCTACGGCGCTTTATGACTGGATTGAAACGCTTATGCCCGTTGTTCAGAACGCTGCGGCTGATACGGGAGAGATAGTGCGCGTTGATATTTCCATGTGGCAGTCCGTGTTTGAGGGCGTTATGCGCGTGGTGCTGTTTGTGGGATATATGGCGGTTGTGGCTCAGATGAAGGATATCCGCCGCACCTATGAATACCACGGCGCTGAACATAAAACCATCGCCTGCTATGAGGGCGGCGAGGAGCTTACGGTTGACAATGTAAAGAAATACACGCGCTTTCACCCGCGCTGCGGCACAAGCTTTATTATGCTGTCGCTGCTTGTCAGCATACTTGTGTACACCATTGTGCCAATAAATCCCGCAGAGTGGTTTGGCATAACAAATTCGTTGCTTGCGGTGCTTGCAAGGGTGGGAATTAAGCTTTTGCTGCTGCCTGTTGTTGTGGGAATAGCTTATGAGCTTATCAGAATTGCGGGCAGGCATGATAATATTGTTACCAGAATTATCTCCGCGCCGGGCTTGTGGATGCAGCGCCTTACTACAAGAGAGCCTGACGAAACACAGATTGAAATAGCAATTGCCGCAATAACGCCTGTGCTTCCCGCAGAGGGAGAGGACGACGAATGGTAAGCCTTAAGGCGCTGTATAAGCAGACGGTTTCGGCGCTTTGCGCGGCGGACGGCGATACCTCCGAGGCGGAGTATGAGGCGCAGCTTATTTTAAGCCGTGCAGTCGGCTGCGATTACAGATTTGCGGTGCTGCGCGACCCTGATGTATGCGCCACTGCGCAGCAGGAGAGCGAGGTCGGCGAAATCACCCGCCGCAGACTTCTCGGCGAGCCTTTGCAGTATATTTTCGGCGAGTGGGATTTTTATAATCTCACCTTTGAGGTAGGCGAGGGCGTGCTTATTCCGCGGCAGGACACCGAAACGCTTGTGGAGCTTGCGGTGGAGAATTACCTTGTGGACGGCATGGTGTGCGCAGACCTGTGCGCGGGCAGTGGCTGTATAGGCATTTGCTTAAGCACGCTGCGCAGCGTTGAAATGTACTGCTATGAGAAATCCCCGCAGGCTATGGAATACTTAAAGCGCAATATTGCAAGAAACAGCGGCAGCATTAAGGGCGGCGTTACTCCCGTGCTGGCGGACGTGCTGGACGAACGCACGGCGGCGGCTTCGCCTATGCTGGACATAATTGTTTCAAATCCGCCGTATCTTACGGCTGAGGAGATGAGCCGCCTGCAAAGGGAGCTTGGCTTTGAGCCTGAGATGGCGCTTTTCGGCGGCACTGACGGGCTGGATTTTTACCGCGCAATTCTGCGGATATGGACAAAGCGCCTTAAAAGCGGCGGACTGTTTGCGGTTGAGATTGGCGAAACGCAGGCGGACGCGGTATCGGAAATATTCCGCAAAAACGGAATACAACCCAAGGTTGTACGCGATTGCAGCGGAAACAACCGTGTGGTTTATGGAATTAAGGATTAAGATTTAATATTAAAATACAGGAGGAAACACCAATGGCAATGGATAAGAAAAAGGCGGCGGTAGCGCCTGTCGTAAAACTGGTTGACCCGGAGGAGAAGAAGAAAGCGCTTAAAACCGCAATGGCGCAGATTGAAAAAACCTACGGCGCGGGCGCGATAATGTTTATGGGCGAGAACCGCCACATGGATATAGAGTGTATTTCCACAGGCTCGCTTATGCTGGATTTGGCGCTTGGTATCGGCGGACTTCCGCGCGGAAGAATTATCGAGATATACGGCACGGAGTCTTCGGGTAAGACTACCATTTCGCTTCAGGCGGTGGCAGAGGCGCAGAAGCTTGGCGGCACGGCGGCGTTTATAGATGTTGAGCACGCGCTTGACCCCATATACGCCAGAAAGCTTGGCGTTGATATTGATAATCTGCTTGTATCTCAGCCCGACACGGGCGAGCAGGCGTTGGAGATTATTGAAACGCTGGTGCGTTCGGGCGCGATTGATATAATCGTTCTGGACTCCGTAGCGGCAATGACCACCCGCGCCGAGATAGACGGCGATATGGGCGACGCTCATGTGGGCGTTCAGGCAAGACTGATGTCGCAGGCGCTGAGAAAGCTTACCTCGGTTATCAGCAAATCCAACTGCGTTGCCATATTCATCAACCAGATAAGAGAAAAAATAGGCGTTATGTACGGCAACCCCGAAACAACTCCCGGCGGACGTGCGCTTAAGTTCTACTCCTCCGTGCGTATAGAGGTGCGCCGCGGCGAGCCTATCAAGGACGGCGGCGAGATAATTGGCAACCGCACCAAGTGCAAGGTTGTAAAAAATAAGGTAGCGCCGCCCTTTAAGGTTGCGGAGTTTGATATGCTTTACGGCGAGGGCGTTTCCAAGATGGGCGAGATTATCGACACCGCCGTTGAGTTTGATATAATCAAAAAGAGCGGCTCGTGGTTCAGCTATGACGATATGAAAATCGGTCAGGGCAGGGATAAGGTTAAGCAGTATCTGCTTGACAATCCTACGATATGCGAGGAGGTCGAGAAAAAGGTGCGCGAGCGCTTTGCAAATGACAGCAGCGCATTGCTTTCCACCGAGGACGATGAGCCTAAGACCGAGGAAGCACCCGCACAGTCGGGCAAAGCCGCTGCCGCAGATGATGATGATTTTGCGGAGTTTTCTCCAGAGGAACTTGAATAATGCTGATAACCGAACTTTCGGTGTTCAAGGGCGATACATACAAGCTGACGCTTGAGGACGAACAGACGTTTTTTGTAAACAGCGCCGTGGTGACGGATTTTGACCTGCACAAGGGCGGGCAGCTTTCGGGCGATGAACTGCGGCGGCTTCAGCTTGCCGATACAAAGCGCAAGGCAAAAAAGCGCGCGCTGTATCTTCTCGGCACAAAGCAGTATTGCTATGCGGAACTTTATAACAAGCTGCGCCGCACTTATGACGAGGAAACGGCGCGTTATGCCGCAGACGCAATGCGCGATTACGGTTATGTAAATGATGAGGAATATGCGCCGAAGCTTGCGGATTACTTTATCCACACAAAGCGCATGGGTCTGCGCAAGGCAAAATACGAAATGCTGCACCGCGGTCTTTCGGCAGAGCTTGTGGAAAACACCCTTGCGGAGTATTCCGCAGAGGAGCTTGACGAGGAGATAACGGAGCTGCTTTGCCGCAGATATTACGGCAAAATCGCGGATTACGACGACCGCCGCCGAACCGTTGCGGCGCTTGCCCGCAGGGGATATGACTATGCCTCCGTAAAACGCTGCATAGAGCGGCTTCTGGAGGAAAAGGACGATTTTGACGATTACGAAGAAAACGAGGATTTTGAATAAATGAGTGACAAGAAAACAAAGGTTGCGATAGTTTCGCTTGGCTGCGCCAAAAATCAGGTGGACGCAGAGCAGATGATGGCAAGAATTGCCGAAAAGGGCTTTGCCTTTGTGCAGGAGCCGGGAATGTCAGACATTGCGCTGGTGAACACCTGCGGCTTTATCCAAAGCGCAAAAGAGGAAGCCATAAACTGGATTATGGAGCTTATCAATTTGAAAAACGAGGGAACGATAAAGCACATTGTTGTTACGGGCTGCCTTTCGGAGCGCTATCGTGAGCAGTTTGTGGAGGAGTTTCCAGAGGTTGACGCGGTGGTTGGAATTTCCGATTATGGCAGAATAGGCGAGATACTGGAAAAGGTTCGCGATGGCGGCACGGAATATGTTTTCGGCGACAAGGAAGCCCACAGTATGGAGGGCAAGCGCATTATTTCTACGCTTCCGCATTATGCGTATTTAAGAATTGCGGACGGCTGTGACAATCGCTGCACCTACTGCGCTATTCCCGATATACGCGGACATTTCAGAAGCCGTCCCATGGAAAATATCGTTGAGGAGGCAAAGCTTCTCGCCGCTGACGGCGTTAAGGAGCTTATCGTAATTGCGCAGGATACCACGCGCTACGGACTTGACCTTTACGGCAGACTGGCGCTTCCCGAACTTCTGGACAAGCTGTGCGCAATTGACGGACTTAAGTGGATAAGGCTGCTTTACTGCTATCCAGAGAGAATTACCGATGAGCTTATAGACTGCATTAAGCGTCAGGAAAAGATTGTTAAATATCTGGATATTCCTATGCAGCACTGTGACGGCGATATCCTTAAGCGCATGAACAGAAAGGGTGATGAGCAGTCGCTGCGCGCGCTGGTTGAAAAGCTGCGCCGCGAAATTCCCGAAATTACGCTCAGAACCACGTTTATAACAGGCTTCCCCGGCGAAACGGAGCAGCAGTTCAACGCGCTTGGCGAGTTTGCCGAGGATATGCGGTTTGAGCGCATGGGCTGCTTCGCCTATTCCGAGGAGGAGGGAACTCCCGCCGCCTCGTTCCCCGATATGGTGGAGGAAAATATCCGCGAGCATCGCAAGGATATCCTTGAGGAACAGCAGGACACTCGTGTTGCAGAGCTTTACGAGGGTATGATAGACACCGAAACCGAGGTTGTTGTTGAGGGCTATGACAAATATCTTGCCGAGGGCGGTTTGTATTTCGGCAGAAGCGCAATGTTCGCGCCCGAAATTGACGGAATGATATATTTCTCCGCGCCCAAGGAAATGGGACTTAAAACGGGCGACTTTATTAAAATAAGGATATTTGACGTAATAGACAATAACCTTATAGGAGAAGCGATATGAACTTGGCAAATAAACTGACCCTGTTAAGAGTGCTGCTTGTGCCGCTGTTTGTGGTGTTTATGCTGGTTGACGCTATTCCGCTTAATTATCTGTGGGCGCTTGCGGTTTTCGGCATTGCAAGCATTACCGACCTTTTTGACGGCAAGATTGCGCGCAAATACAACATGGTTACGGATTTCGGCAAATTTCTCGACCCGCTTGCCGATAAGATACTTGTGGCGGCGGCGCTTGTCTGTATGACGGAACTTGGCTGGACGTTTTCATGGGTTACGATAATAATTCTTGTAAGGGAGTTCGCCGTATCGGGTATACGCCTTGTGGCTGCGGGCAGCGAGAAAAAGGTGGTAATCGCCGCAGGCTGGCTTGGCAAGGTAAAAACCGCAGTTACCATGATTGCGATAAGCCTTATGCTTGCTATGCACATTATTGTTCAGTTCGGGTTTATGCCGCTGTGGTTCCCTGTGGATATTATCGGTCATGTTATGATGATAATTTGCGCGGCGCTTACCCTCTGGTCTGGCATACAGTATCTCTATGATTATCGTGAATTTATCAATCCAAAAAAATGACCTTTTCGGCGGCGCTTTTGCTCCGCCGAATTTTTTGCAAAAAGATGTAACCTTTTCGCCCTTTTCATGGTTATATGTTACGAGGAGGTGGTAATATGGACGACAACAAGATTATTGAGTTGTTATTCGACCGCAGTGAGCAGGCGCTTGTTCTTACACAGGAAAAATACGGCAGATTGTGTGGAAGCATTGCGCGCGGCATACTTGCCAACAATCAGGACGCGGAGGAATGTGTGAACGACAGCTACATAAAGCTGTGGAACGCCGTGCCGCCGAAACGTCCGCAGTCGCTTTGCGGGTATCTGTGCATGATTGTGCGCAACACTGCGCTTACCGCGTATGAAAAAACCGCATACCGCGGCTATGAGCAGCAGTATGACGAGCTTGCCGAGATTATTCCCGATGGCAGCACGGTTGAGGAACGTTTTGAAAACGGTCAGCTTGGGCGCTGGATAAACGAATATCTGGCAAAGCAAAACCGCAAAAACCGCGAGGTATTTGTGGCAAGGTATTATTTCAACATGAGCATAAGCGACACCGCCGCAGGTCTTTCTATCAGCGAGGGCGCTGTAAAGACAAGGCTTTCGCGGGTCAGGGCAGGTTTGAAAAAATATTTGCAGGAAAGGGGCGTTCAATTATGAAAGCAAACTGGGATAAGGCAATAAACGAAATTGACGAGAAATTTATCAGCGAAACGGCACAGACCCTTGCAAAAAATGCGCAGAAAACGCAGCGGCGCGAGCAGTATGAGATTGAGGACTCCAACCCGATTTCCATAAAGGCAGACGTGCAGCCGAAGCGCGGCAGGGGCAGGATAATAGGCATTTCGGCGGCAGCGGCGGTTCTGGTTGCCGCAGGAATAGGCGGCGGAATATGGCTTGGCAGCGGCGGAAAGCAGCCCATTGATACCTCGGCGGGTACAATTTCGGCGGACTCCGTGAAGCCCTACGGCGAAGCAAGCTATCAGAAATATGTAATGCAGGGTGCCGAGGAGGACGCGGCAAATACTCTGAGCGATTACTACATTACTGAGCTTAACGAACTTATGCAGGGAACGTCCTCCGATATGCTGCGCGAGGTTGTGGGTATTTCGCGGGTCACAGGAACGCTGCGGCTTTACCCCGACAGCACTTCTGAAAGCTATGACGAAATGGCGCTTTATATATGCATCAATGGAACGTACTATTACAGCATTTCCGCAAACGGCGCAATCGGCTATTTTGAGCTTACAGAGCAGCAGTATAACGAGCTTGAAAACTTTTTCACCATGAATATGCCGAATATTATGTACTGCACCGTTGTTGAAACTGACGGCATGAACTATACAAATCCTGACGAGGGCTTCTATCTGCTGGGCAGCAGCGACAGCGGGGATATTTATTCCGTGCATGACAGCGGCAAATTCGCGGTAGGCGACAGCGTAAAGGTGTGCTATTACGGCGGCGTTATGGAAACCTATCCCGCACAGATAAACAAGCTGTGGATTAAGGCGGTATATGACAGCGCTGAAGATACCTTTAACGATACCGCTTATTATAAATATTTCCGCGGCGAATGGTCGGCAGCTGATGGAAATAACGTCACACTGGACTACACAAGCGGCAATTATTCCACTGTAAGCTGCAGGCAAACCTCGGACGGCTATATGCTTGTCGCTGACGATACGGCTTATTATATCGCAAAAGAAAACACAGACGTTATGTATGCTTATGAGAACTATCAGCAGGACATAACCGAAATGGACAATTACAGCGCGGAATACAAGCGCACAGGCGAGGTTTCGGGAAGTCTTGAGGGCAGACTTAACCTTATGGGCATGGAAAGACTGCTTGGTTTGTTTGACGATGAAAGCTTTACAGCGTGTGTTGACGGAATATGCGCGGGCTTCAAGGACGCAGAAGGCATTAACTGGCTGCCCGCCGATGATACGACAGAGCTTTACATCAGCGATTACCGCGCGGGAACAACCGCGTTCTATGCGCAGTTCTACATGAAGTACAAGAGGGCAGATTTCCCCGAGCAGACCCAGTGGTTTGCGCACAGCGTACGGAAGGTGAAGAACGCCAGCGATGGAGAATGGCAGTATGAAAAGGTGGCTTCGGTTTGCTGCGATGAGAACGGAAGTGCTCTGCCTGACGGCGATGGTATGCATCTTGAGCGCGACCGTATAAGCGGCACGGATTATTTTGCAAACGTTTCCTATGTGGTTACGCAGACTAACAGCGAAACGCTGGCTTCCCTTATAAGCGTTTACGTAAGCGACAGAAAAAACGATGAGATTCTTGCGCGGACTGATATAGACAGCGCGTATATTCGCTCGTCGGGCGGAAGTATCCCCGAAAACACCTATATCACCGTGCAGGAAATCCCGATATATGACGGCGGCGTGTTTGCGGTGTTTGTTCCCGTACAGTACAGCGCAGATGTGATAAAGTACGCGCCCAGCTTCTATTACTTTGACGGCACGGAGCTTGCATATATCAGCGGCAATGGAATGTTTGCCGACAAGGCTTATGTAACGGTAACCAATAACACGTTCATGATGATTGTTGACGGCGTGGCGGAGTATTTCACCGTTGATACCGCCGATAAGCTTCTCGCCAGCGCTGACGAACGTCAGGTTGACGGCAGCATTACTCCGCAGCGCAGTGAAGTCAACTCTGAAAACCTTGGAATATACCAGTACTTTGGCGGAGTATGGGCGAGCGATAACGGTATACTTGACCTTAACATGGACAGTGATGTGTTCAGCTTTGCAAATCCATGCCTTGGCTGGAGCAGCGATGACATAGGCTACTATATGTACGGTGAGGACAGCGTATGGTATATCGCAAAAGACCAAATGAACACCATGTATTATTTCGACAATGTAAGCACCGATAATCAGCTTGAGCTTTCCGACTGCACCACTGTATACACGCTTTACAAGTCGTTCGGCGGCTTTGGCGGCAGCAAGCTTGGCTACTTTGGTCTGATGGATATAGGCGCAACCTACGGCGGCATTGACAGCCTGTTCGACATGGAGATTACGGACGATAACGGCACGCACTGGGTTCGCACTTCCGACAGAAGCGTTGACTGGGGCGGGGTGTATTCGCTTATGGTAAACCGCAGCTCTGTATACGCTCTTAAAATGCAGAACAAGTCAAATCCCAGCGAGATGAAGTATTTCACCTTTGATTTTATCAAGGACAGCGATACTCTGAGATGGACGGACGAGCATTACTGCGTTGATGTAAGCGTTTGCGACACGGCGCAGCTAAGCACGGAGCTTTCCAAAGAGATACAGAATCAGTGCGAAGCCATAGAACACGGTCGCTTTATCAACAGCGCAAGGATAGAATTCTGCGGCGATGGAAGCAGCTATGCATACAGAAAAATGGGCAACAGCATGGCGCAGTGGATTGCAAACAGCGAGATTTTCTATAATGACGGCAGTGGCTACAAGCTGATAACCGACAGCCTTATTGCGGCTGATGCGGTAAGCTATGACGGCAGGCTGTACGCGCTTTACAACACAGAAAACGGACTTGGACTGAACGTGTATGATAAGACAAAGCTTTGCAGTTCCGTTGAATTTACATCGGGCGGTCAGATTATGCAGATGTCCACAAGCTACGGCTTGCGTGGAAATTACCTTGTGGTAGGCTATTACGATGCCGACAAGTCGGGCGAGGTCTACGCCGTTTTCGACTGCACCTCCGCAAATCCCGAACCTATGTATTATGACGAGCTTCAGTTCAATGATGACGGAACGGTTGTACTTCCTTAAATTGGACGCTGAATTTTAATGATGAATAGCTGACAGGAGAGCCTGCGCGAAAAATTGCGCAGGCTCTTGCTTTTTTCGTCAATATGTGGTATAATCAATTTGTATTTTATGATGGCGGTTTGTGCGGTTTTGCGCCAACTCGCCCCAATTTTGAAACAGTAGGTGTATAAATGGCTAAGGAATCCAATTATAATGACCTTGTGTCGCTGAAAGGTCCCGACCAGGTGCGTCTGCGCCCTGCGGTTATTTTCGGCTCGGACAGTGTTGAGGGCTGCCGTCACTCGGTTTTTGAGATTATCTCGAACTCCATTGACGAAGCGCGCGAGGGCTACGGCAAGGTTATTACAATCTCGCTTCATGCGGATAAATCCGTTACGGTTGAGGATAACGGTCGCGGTATCCCGATAGACTACAACAAATCCGAGGAAAAATACAACTGGGAGCTTGCGTTCTGCACGCTCTACGCGGGCGGAAAATACAGCAACAATGACGGCGGAAACTATACCTATGCGTTGGGACTTAACGGTCTTGGTCTGTGTGCAACGCAGTTCGCCGCAGAATATATGGAGGTTGAAAGCCGCAACGGCGTGTGGGTGTATAATCTGCGCTTTGAAAAGGGCTTCAACGTGTGCAGCGATGAGCGCGGCTTTGAAAAGCACAAGGGCGATGGCACAACAGGCACCAAAATCCACTGGCGTCCCGACCTTGAGGTTTTCACGGATATTGATATCGGCACGGAGTTCCTTACCGATATGCTGCGCAGACAGGCTATTGTAAATGATGGAATTGAGTTTGTTCTCCGCACGGAAAACGAGCAGGGCGAGTGGTCAGAGCAGCGCTTCTGCTACGAACACGGAATAAACGACTACCTGCTTGAAGTGGTTGGAGATAAGTCAATGACCACTCCGCAGGGCTGGAGCGCTCAGCGGCAGGGCAGGGACAGAGCCGACAAGGACGAGTACAAGCTTAAGATGAACGTTGCGTTTGTTTTCAGCAAGGAAATCTGCTTTGTTGAGCATTACCACAATTCCTCGTGGCTTGAGCATGGCGGAAGTCCCCAGAAAGCGCTTAACAAGGCGTTTTTGTCGCAGATTGACAGCTACCTTAAAAACAACGGTAAGTACAACAAGGGCGAAAAGAGCATAAAGTGGGAGGATATTGAGGACTGCCTTATCTTTATCTCCTCAAACTTCTCAACGCAGGCAAGCTACGAAAACCAGACCAAAAAGGCGGTCACAAACAGCTTTATATACGAAGCTATGACCGAGTGGCTTAAGCACCAGCTTGAGGTGTATTTCCTTGAAAATCCCGACGAGGCGGTAAAAATCGCAACGCAGGTGCTGATTAACAAGCGCTCGCGCGAGAATGCCGACAAAATCCGCCAGTCGACCATACAGAAGCTTACGGGAACTATCGACCTGGCAAACAGAATTGATAAGTTTGTGGACTGCCGCTCAAAGGATAAATCGCGCCGCGAGGTGTATATAGTGGAGGGCGACTCGGCGTTAGGTTCGGTAAAGCTTGCGCGTGACGCGGAGTTTCAGGCGGTTATCCCTGTAAGAGGTAAAATTCTTAACTGCCTTAAAGCAAGCCATGACAAGATTTTCAAAAGCGAGATTATCACAAATCTTATAAAGGTTCTCGGCTGCGGTGTGGAGGTTAAAAGCAAGGCGAACAAAAATCTCTCCACCTTTAATATCGAAAATCTGCGCTGGAACAAAATCGTTATCTGCACAGATGCCGATGTTGACGGCTTCCAGATAAGAACGCTTATACTCACCATGATACAGGAGCTTTGTCCTACGCTGATAGAAAAGGGCTTTGTGTATATCGCAGAGTCGCCGCTGTACGAAATCAATACCAAGGACAAGACCTATTTTGCCTATACCGAGGCTGAAAAGACTAAAATCCTCGGCATGATTGGCGATAAAAAGTACACGATACAGCGCTCAAAAGGTCTTGGTGAGAACGACCCCGATATGATGTCGCTTACCACCATGAACCCCGATACCCGCCGCCTTATCAAGGTAAGTCCCACAGATGTTGAGGCTACCCGCGAGATGTTTGACGTGCTTCTTGGCAACAACCTTGAGGGACGTAAGGAGTTTATAAGGGAAAACGGCAGCAGATATCTTGAAATTGCAGATATTTCCTGACGGCACGGTCTGCCGAATATCATGACAACAGTCAAGGAGAATTTAGCTTGAAAAAATCAACCCCCAAAAAGCAGCCGCCGAAAAAGAACGGCGAAGCATATATCGAGGGCAGCGGTACGGTTGTCAATAAGGACATAGTAAGCACCCTTGAAGAAAACTATATGCCATACGCAATGAGCGTTATCGTTTCGCGCGCGCTGCCCGAAATAGACGGCTTTAAGCCCTCACACAGAAAGCTGCTTTATACCATGTATAAGATGGGACTTCTGACAGGGGCAAGAACAAAATCCGCCAATATTGTCGGTCAGACCATGCGGCTTAATCCGCACGGCGACGCGGCAATTTACGAAACCATGGTTCGCCTTGCGCGCGGAAATGAAGCGCTGCTGCACCCGTATGTTGACAGCAAGGGCAACTTCGGCAAGGCGTATTCGCGCGATATGGCATACGCCGCCGCGCGTTATACGGAAGCAAAGCTTGAGGGAATTTCCGCAGAGCTTTTCGCCGAGATAGACAAGGACGCGGTGGATATGGTGCCGAATTATGACAACACCATGCTTGAACCATCGCTGTTTCCTGTGCGCTTTCCCTCGGTGCTGGTAAATTCCAACTTCGGACTTGCGGTTTCCATGGCAAGCAACATCTGTTCGTTTAATCTGACAGAGGTGTGCGAAACAACCATCGCCATGATGAAAGACCCCGACCATGACCCGCTTACAACGCTTAAAGGCCCCGATTTCCCCGGCGGCGGCTATATCGTTTATGACGAAGCCGAAATGCGCAGGGTTTACAATACGGGACTTGGCGCGGTAAAGGTTCGCGCGGTTTATAATTACGATAAGGACAGTCGGTGTATAGAGGTTACGCAAATTCCTCCCTCAACCACGGTTGAAGCGATTATCGACAAGGTTGCGGAACTCGTTAAGGACGGAAAGCTGCGCGAGATATCAGACGCGCGCGATGAAACCGACCTTTCGGGCTTAAGGCTTGCTTTTGACCTGAAAAAAGGCTATGACCCCGACGCGGTTATGCAGAAGCTGTTTAAGCTTACGCCGCTTCAGGATAACTTCAACTGCAACTTCAACGTGCTGATTGCGGGTACACCCAGAGTTATGGGCATAAGAGAGATACTTTCGGAGTGGATTGAGTTCCGCCGTGACTGCGTGCGCAGGCGCGTGTATTTCGATTTGCAGAAGAAAAAGGAAAAGCTGCATCTGCTGCTTGGTCTTAAAAAGATACTGCTTGATATCGACAAGGCAATAAGCATTATCCGCGAAACCGAGGAGGAAACCGAGGTTGTGCCGAACCTTATGATAGGCTTTGGCATTGACGAGGTTCAGGCAGAATATGTTGCGGAAATAAAGCTTCGCCACATCAACCGCGAGTATATCCTTAAGCGCACGCAGGAAACTGCCGACCTTGAAAAGGAAATAGCGGAGATGGAGGATATCCTTTCCGACAAGAACAAAATCAGCCGTCTTATAATTGACGAGCTTAAGGAAATTATCAAGAAATATGGTCAGCCGCGCCGCACAATGTTTATCTATGACGCTGCGGAAGCGGAAGCCGTTATTGAGGAAGAACCCGAAAAATCCTATCCTGTCAATATATTCTTCACGCGTGAGGGATATTTCAAGAAAATCACGCCGCAGTCGCTGCGCATGAGCAATCAGCAGAAGCTTAAAGAGGGCGATGAGGTTGTGTTCTCCCGCGAGGTAAGCAGCAACAGCGAACTGCTGTTCTTTACTGACAAATTCCAGTGCTACAAGAGCCGCTGTGCCGATTTTGATGAAACCAAGGCAAGCGTTATGGGCGACTATGTTCCCGCAAAGCTGGGACTTGACGAGGGCGAGAATATAACCTTTATGGCTGTTACCGAAAGCTATAAGGAGCAGCTTGTGATATTCTTCAAAAACGGAAAGTGCGCGAAGATACCGCTTTCCTCGTTTGAAACCAAAACCAAGCGCAAGAAGCTTCAGAACGCATATTCCGCGCTGTCCGAGGTTGTGGGTATGTTTGTTACAGACGGCGACGGGGATTTTGTTCTGAAATCCTCTGCGGGCAAGGTGCTGGTGTTCAACACGGCGCTTGTGCTGTCAAAGGCGGCAAGGGATACGCAGGGCGTGCAGGTAATGCGCCTGACAAAGGCAGAGCTTGCGGGCGCATACCCGCTTGAACTAAGCGACCTTAAAAATCCTGAGGACTTCCGCATAAAGACAATTCCCTCGGCGGGCGCGGCTTCGGCAAAGGATATTTCACAGCTTAGTCTGTTCTGATTTCAGACACTACCGTAGTCTTGTGCGGGCTGCTGTTACGGGGGTGAACGTTCATAAAAACCTACACGATAATTGCGGGCGTAAACGGCGTTGGCAAAAGCAGCTTTACGGGCGTTCTTGGCAGCGTATGCCGTGACATTGGCGTGATTATTGACGCAGACAGGCTTGCTTCGGAGCATGGAGGCGACAGGCTTAAAGAGCTTAAAGCATATCTTCATAATAAATATTGACTTTTGGGAGGAAAAAATTATGCTTACAGATATTGAAATTGCACAGCAGGCAAAGATGATGAAAATTAAGGACGTTGCCGCAAAGCTTGGTGTCGAGGAGGACGAACTCGAACCATACGGTCACTACAAGGCTAAGCTTTCCCAGCGCCTTATCGACAGGGTTAAGGACAAGCCTGACGGCAAGCTTATTCTGGTAACGGCTATTAACCCCACTCCTGCGGGCGAGGGAAAAACCACCACCTCGGTAGGTCTTGCCGAGGGCATGAACAAGATAGGCAAAAAGGCGTGCCTTGCGCTGCGTGAGCCGTCACTCGGTCCTGTGTTCGGCGTTAAGGGCGGCGCGGCAGGCGGCGGCTATGCTCAGGTTGTGCCTATGGAGGACATAAATCTGCATTTCACGGGCGATATGCACGCGATAACCGCAGCAAACAACCTGCTTGCGGCGCTGCTTGATAACCATATCCAGCAGGGCAACGAGCTTCAGATTGACGTAAGACGCATACTCTTTAAGCGCTGTCTTGATATGAACGACAGAGCGCTCAGAAACTGCGTTATAGGCATGGGCGGCAAGGTAAACGGTATTCCGCGCGAGGACCATTTCCAGATAACCGTTGCCTCCGAGATTATGGCAATTCTGTGCCTTGCAAGCGACCTTAATGACCTTAAAACGCGCCTTGGCAATATCCTTGTGGCTTATACATACAGCGGCGAGCCTGTATACGCGCGCGACCTTAAGGCTGTCGGCGCAATGACCGCGCTGCTTAAGGAGGCTATAAACCCCAACCTTGTGCAGACGCTTGAAAACAATCCCGCAATTATCCACGGCGGACCTTTTGCAAATATCGCACACGGCTGCAACTCCGTAAGAGCGACAAAGCTTTCCATGAAGCTTGCGGACTACACCATCACCGAGGCGGGATTCGGTTCTGACCTTGGCGCGGAGAAGTTCTTTGATATCAAGTGCCGTTTTGCAGGCTTAAAGCCCGACTGCGTTGTGCTTGTTGCGACAATCCGTGCGCTTAAGTATAACGGCGGCGTTGCAAAGCCCGACCTTACCAAGGAGAATGTTGAAGCGCTTAACAAGGGCATTGCAAATCTCGGCGTTCATATCGACAATATGAGGAAGTATGGCGTTCCCGTGGTTGTGGCAATCAACCATTTCTATACCGACAGCGAGGCTGAAATTGCCGCAGTGCGCAGCTATTGCGAGGAAAAGGGCGCAAAGGTTGCGTTTTCCGATGTGTTCCTTAAGGGCGGCGAGGGCGCTATTGAGCTTGCAAACGCCGTTGTTGAAACGATAGAAAACGAAAAGAGCGATTTCAAGCCGCTGTATGATGAGAAGCTGCCTATCAAGGAAAAGCTTGACATAATCGCAAAGAATATCTATGGCGCTGACAGCGTTGTTTACACCGCGAAGGCTGAAAAGGCTATTGCGGAGATTGAAAATCTGGGTCTTGACCGCGTTCCCGTATGCGTGGCAAAAACGCAGTATTCGCTGTCGGACGACCCCGCAAAGCTTGGCAGACCCACCAATTTCAGCATAACCGTAAGCGACGCGCGCGTTTCCAACGGCGCAGGTTTTGTTGTGGTATACACGGGCGACATAATGACCATGCCCGGTCTGCCGAAAGTTCCCGCGGCAAACAATATTGATGTTGCCGAGGACGGCACAATAAGCGGTCTGTTCTGATATGAAGGAGTATATAACAAACTCTGCCGAGGAAACCATTTCCGCCGCCTTTAAGACTGCGGAAATGCTGTCGGCGGGGGATATAATTCTTTACGAGGGCGATATGGGCGCAGGCAAGACCCATTTCACCAAGGGAATTGCAAAATATCTCGGCGTTGAGGACGAGGTTACAAGCCCCACATTTGCGCTTGTAAACGAGTATCAGGGCAGGCTGCCGCTGTTTCATTTTGACCTTTACCGCATTGAAAGCTATGATGACCTGTACGCTATCGGTTTTTTTGATTATCTTGACCGCGGCGGAATAATCGCAGCCGAGTGGAGCGAGAATATATCCCAGCTTAAAGCGGAGCTTGGCGAGGTTATCACCGTGCGGATTGAAAAGCTGTCCGAAAACGGCAGAAAAATCACAATAAGCGGTAAGTATTTCGGCGAATAAACGGGACATATTTTGATGGAAGTGACAGTATGATTTTAGGTATAGACAGTTCCGCCGTTACAGCGGGCTGTGCGCTGTATGACGGCGGCAGAATTGTGGCGGAGCAGTTTCTTAACACAAAGCACACCCACTCGCAGACGCTGCTGCCAATGGTTGAGAGTATGCTTAAAAGCGCAGGAACAGCGCTTGCGGATATCGACAAGATAGCGGTGACGTGCGGCCCAGGTTCGTTTACGGGACTGCGCATAGGCGTTGCTTGTGTAAAGGGCATGGCAATGGGCGCGGGAAAGCCCTGCGTTCCTGTTTCAACGCTGGAAGCGATAGCGTACAATTTTATCGGCGTTGACGGTATTATATGCTGCGTAATGGACGCGCGCTGCGGTCAGGTGTACAATGCAATGTTTTCAAGCTGCGGCGGCGTTATTTCGCGTATGTGCGAGGACAGGGCGATAAAAATTTCCGAGCTTTATGAGGAGCTTCAGACGGTTGGCGGCAAAATAATCCTTGCGGGCGACGGTGCGGCTCTGGTTGATGAAGCAACGCAGCACAGCTTTATGCTTGCGCCCGAAGCGCTTCGGTTTCAGCGCGGCGCGGGAGTATGTCTTGCGGCAGAGGGCAAGGAAGAAATTCCCCCTGCGGCTCTTATGCCAAGCTATTTAAGGCTTCCGCAGGCGGAGCGCGAGCGGCTTGCCCGCGAAAACGCGGCAGATTTATGACAGTTTAAAGCGCGAAATTTTCTATATTGCGGAATATTTCAGCGTATTATTTTCTACCTTTGAAAGGGGTTATACTATGATGGAGATTGCAGGCTGACCGAGAGGTTTGCCAAAGCATTCCTCTCGGTTTTCGGCTAACTAAAGAAAACTGTTCGGAGGAATTAAAATGAACCGTGAAAATAAACGAAAGCTCTATGAAAAGGGCTATTACAGAAATCACCCTTGCGACGAGGTGTTTACCTGCCGCGTATGCGGACGCATTGTTGTGCCACAGGGCGCAGGCAGCGACCACAGAAATCACTGCCCGAATTGTCTGGCGAGTATGCACCGCGATATAGAACCAGGCGACAGGCTTTCCGACTGTGGCGGGATTATGGACGCTGTTGCGGTTTGGGTGAGAAAAAGTGGAGAGTGGGCGATTATTCACCGCTGCCGCAGGTGCGGAGCGCTCTCCAGTAACCGCGCAGCGGCTGACGATAACCCAATGAAGCTTATGAGCATTGCGTTAAAACCGCTGTGCGAGCCGCCGTTCCCGATTGAGCGGATAGAAGAAATTACCAAGCTTATGGGTGGCGATGGTTCATTGAAATAATAAAACGAGAGCGGCTTGAAGTCGCTCTCACAGACCGTCGAAAAAGCCCCGTTGGGGCTTTTCCGCCGAAACATCCGCACTGCCC
>CAZKXB010000028.1:0-25588 GCA_964556595.1 uncultured Ruminococcus sp.
CCTCGGGATCGGACATGAAAGCCGTCACGATGGCTAACTTTCGCTTGACACCCAAACTCATTCGTTTGGTATCTCCACACAGGACGGAATCTTCCAACTCAAAAAGGGAGAGCATTTCTTCCAATCGCTGCTGGTTATGGATTTTTTGCATATCCTGCATCATGTGAATGAATTCCCATCCGGTGAGTCCTGCCGGAAGTGCGATTTCTCCTGGAATGTAGCCCACATGATTGAGTATCTTATCGTAGTGATTGAAGGTTTCCATTCCCAGTATTTTGGTGGTTCCTTTATCCGGCTTCGAAAATCCCATCAAGTGTCGGATGGTGGTGGACTTTCCTGCACCGTTGGGACCCAAAAATCCAAAGACCTCTCCTTTGTCAACATGAATGTTGACATCAAAAACACCTCGTCCGAACCCATAGTCCTTCGTTAACCCGGAGGTTTCTATGACGTGTTCGGAATCTGTGTTCAACATGTTTTCAATCTCCATATATGTTGTAACTCCTTTCTGAATTTTGACAGTGTTGACATTTCAACTGTGTTGAATTATAATGTTGTTAAATTGGAATTTGAAGTACAATTATTTTGTCGGTGTCAAAATTTGAACACTACACACATAATTGTTCATGTTGGGAAAGGAAAGCCATGAAAGCACAAAATATCAATAATTCCTCAAAGAAAACAAGGCGGCTGATAAAAAAGGTCTTTGCCCAAATGCTTGCCGAAGAAAAAGAGCTGGGAAAGATTTCGGTGAGTGAACTGTGCAAGCGTGCCGATATCAGCCGTGGATCGTTTTATTCCCATTATGACGACATTTACGGCGTGGCAGAGGATTATGAAAATGAGATGATTGATACTTTCTTTGACAATGCACGCTTGTTGGAATCTCAGGATATCATGCACTTTATCGACTCTATTTTTGAGTTCATTCGTCAGAATAACGAAAACTATCGTTTGCTATGTAAATCCAATGATTTTTTGTTTGCGGCTAAAAAATTGGCGGCAATCGGTTCGGGTAAGCTGCTGGAGCTATCCCACAATGACAATCGCATTAAAAATCGTGCATACATTGAACTGGACATTCAGATTTTTCTTGAAGGATTGCTCTGCGAGTATGTGAAATATTGCAGGGGGTACTCCGCCACATCGCTGGACGACCTTTACGAGTATACGAAGCATTGGACAGAAAATTTTATTTCTCAGAGAGCGGCACATTAGGGTCGATGGATTCCTTAAGCTAAATAAGGTTGGCACCACGCTTGTTGAATATTCCCATCAGCTATATCAGGTATTTCGTGCTTCTGCCAGTACAGGAGAAAGTCACAATATCCGCAAGCGTTGGTATGATGACAGCGGGATTCTCAATATCGGCATTATTGACTTTCTGCTTGATGACAGCATTATGTAGTATTGTTTTATTAAAAACTTCGTTGATTTCTCAAACAAGTTTTCAATGCTGATTTAGCAAGACGCACAACACCAGCCATCTTGGTTGATGACGGGTGTTTTTCATTCTGTACGTTAGTTGAGCAGCTTAGCGGACAACAAAACTTTTCACACGGAAAGAGGGGATTTAATTATGACTTTTATTGATAAAGAGAGAAACATACTTGCTAAACTTCGCGAAACAAATTATGCGTATTTTGATGGCGATAAGGATAAAGCCTTTGATTTTGTAGAAGCACATATACTGACCATTTTTGGACTTACCCCAGATATGACGCGGTTGCGTATACGAGAAATTGTTCATGACATTGATTTGGCTGTGTCAAAAAACGAATACACATCTAAAGCAATTGTAAGCGTCAACGCAATGAACGACTTGTCCAAAGCCTTGGGACTTGAGCCGCTTATAGACGCAGATACTTCAGACCCTGAAGCCGTTTGCAGACGGATTGGCGAAGCAACAGCGGAGCTTTATCGCGCGGGGATAAATAAGCATTGACATAACGTTTTGTTCACTTGGTAAAATAAGCTTCCGACGAAAAAGCAGGCGCAAAATTTCACAGCTTCAAGAAGATGTTTAAGCATGACAGCAAACATATTTACTATAACTTAGGCAAGATGTCCCCCTGCCTCCGAACCGAACTTCGTTCGGCTCTAGGCGGCGGATTCCATTTACTGTTCAGTGGGAGTCCAATCTCCCGCTGAACATAGGTTGGCTATGCCAACCCTTACCACGTTAAATGACGAGGCAAGCCCCTTATTGAAAAACAACCGCTCCCAAAGCCTTCAAATCGGCTCTGGGAGCAGTTTTTTTCAGCGCAGGCGGCTTTTTCTAAATTGGGGTATAAGAAAAGCACCTCCGCAGAGATACTTTTCATCATTCATATTTCGTTATGCCAAATCAGTTTTTTAAGCACCCGATTGGAACTACATACACGCCATCTTGACGGCGGTATGCCCAATCTCCGATTCCCGTCAAAACCATAAGGAATGACGGAGCGTTCATCTTATCGGTATCAATTTTGGCTTCCATTGATTTCAAGCTTTTTGCACCTTCCTCAATGAGCTTATCGCCACCGAGTTTGATTTCAATAAGACCGTATTTTCCGTTTCTCAGATGAATGACCGCATCACATTCCTGCCCATCTTTATCTCGGTAGTGATAAACACCGCCTTTAAGTGCGTCAGCAAAAACACGGAGGTCTCGGATACAGAGAGTTTCAAAGAGAAATCCGAATGTCTTTAAGTCGTTTATCAAATCGTTTGGACCGATGCCCAAAGCTGCCGCTGCAATGGACGGGTCGATATAATATCGAGTATCAGATGAGCGAATAGCGGTTTTGGAGCGAAGATTTGGATTCCAAGCAGGCATATCTTCTACAACGAAAATTTTACGGAGTGCGTTGACATATGACGCAACAGTTTCCTCGCTAATCGGAGCTTCGTCATTTGCGGCAACATCTTGTGCAAGTACGGTATTTGGTACTTGACCGCCTTGGTTTCTTGCATAGGAACGCATAAGTCGTTTAACCTTTTCGGGATTTTTCTGTACATTATCTGCTCGGTTAATATCGGAGTGAACAACAGCGTCATAGTAATCTACCGCTTGGTCTAAAGCGATTTCATCACGCATATCCACCGCTTGCGGCCATCCGCCTCGACACACAAGGAACGCCAGACGGTCAATGCCAAGATTAGAGCCACCGTCAATGTCCGTAACGCCATCAAACAGGTCTTTCAAGCTGACTTCACCCGTCGAATCACCGGATTCATACAAACTCATCGGTCTCATAGTCAGCCAAGTGAAGCGACCTGTTCCGGAGTGTGTAATTTCCTTGGTGTCAGCGGGAACGGCAGAACCGGTAAGAATAAACTGTCCAAGTTCACTACGATGGTCAACTTCAAAACGAATAGTATCCCAAAGTTTTGGAGCAAGCTGCCACTCATCAATCAGTCTCGGAGTTGAACCTTTTAACAGTCGCTTGGGGTTTAACTCAGACATAGCGATGTTCTGCTCTTTCTTTTCTGGGTCATCCATATACAAAACACTTGCGGCAAGCTGCTCTGCTGTTGTTGTCTTACCGCACCATTTAGGTCCTTCAATCAGTACCGCACCTTTGCCTTCCAACTTTCTTTGCAGAATATCGTCGGCAATTCTTTTTCGATAGTTTTTCATTCAGAACACCTCGTTTCCATTCGCGTTATCTATATTATACACCAAGTTTGTCAATTTTACAAGAGTTTTCCGACGATTGGCGATATAAAAATCCGATAGTTGGCGAAAAACAAATCCGACACTTGGATTCAGCTTCTCATATTCCTCATCTGTGATTGCCGTAAGCTTGTTCAGCGTGGAATCGGTCAACTCACGAAACGCTTTGCGTTTATTATGCCATATCACGCAAAAAGCCACCCCTAAGGGTGGCTTTTTCGACAGGCTGTGGTGTGCTATGCGCGCAATTGCCAGTTATGCAGAGTGGTTCTCCGCGAGCTTTTTCACCTCGTCAAGCGGCAGGTCTGTAAGCTCGGATATTTCTTCTAACGTATTTTTGCCTGCGGCAAGCAGACGAAGTGCAAATGAACAGTTTCTTTCATGAGCAACCTTAGCCGCAGTTTCAGCCGCAGTTTCAGCCGCAGTCTTATCTCTTAGTTCTTCCATAATCTGACACATATTATGTTCACCCTCCTTATTCACCTTAAAATACGACGTTCTATCGGCGAGTTCGCTGTAATTCATCTTGTCGGGCGAATCTCATGTGCTACGCTTTTATGCAGAGTGGTTCTCCGCAAGCTTTTTCACCTCGTCAAGCGGCAGGTCTGTAAGCTCGGATATTTCTTCTAATGTATTTTTGCCTGCGGCAAGCAAACGAAGTGCAATAGAGCAGTTCCTTTCACGAGCAACCTTAGCCGCAGTTTCAGCCGCAGTCTTATCTCTTAGTTCTTCCATAATCTGACACATATTATGTTCACCCTCCTTATTCACCTTAAAATACGACGTTCTATCGGCGAGTTCGCTGTAATTCATCTTGTCGGGCGTATTGCACGCGAAATCCTGCATCAACCGTCCAAGTGCCGACGAGGAATCCTTACATTCGCCGTTAACATATATTATATGAGAATCATCGCCGAATGATACGCCGTCAAGCTCCTTAATCGTCCGCTCGATGGTGTAAATCGGCTTTTTGCCTTTCAGCACGTCCTTTTCGGTGATGAAAATGACGTAGCTTTCGGGCAGCTGCTCCCAGCTATCTCCCGCCAGCAGCAAGTTAGCGTCCATCAGCGCGCTGTTGTAGCGCGCCCGCTTTGGAATTGCGCCCTCATCGCTGCGCTGAACCTCGATATTGTATTGCGTTCCCTCGCTGTCCGTTGCGAAAATGTCCAGTCTTACCGAACGTCCCTGAAGATTTTTTAGGTCGTATTGTGAAATTACCCGCTCAACTTTCAAATCCTTTTCAAGGATAATCCTAAGCAGCAGCTCCACGCACTTTTTGTCCTCAAAAACCTTTGCCATAAAGGTATCGTCCATAAGCGTGAAACGGCGTATTCTGTCCAAATAATCCGCACGAACCTCGGGAGAAAGCCTATCCATTGAAAAAGTCCCGTCCATCGGTATCACTCTCCCTTTCCCTGACTTCATTGTAGCATATCTTCCGAAAAAAATCAAGAGATTATGGGCATTTTCCGCTTGGTAGAATTGTTTGCTAAGAAGGTGATATTGTCAATATTAATACAGAATTTGTATTCTCTTGATTAAGTTTTTTGAAAGTTTTTTGAAAAAACCTCTTGACAAACAGCGTCAAGAATGGTATAATGCGCTTATAAAGCAAACGATGTTATACAGCGTTAAGGGTTAAGGAGGGATGATCATTGAAAAGTAAAATTGTTGCGATCAGGTTGGCGGAAGAGGAGCTGGAGGCTATACGAACTAAAGCTCTGCACGCCAACCTAACGGTGACCGACTACATCCACGAAGCATTATTCCCTAGATCCTCTTATTTGCTTACTATAGAGCGAATATTAAACCGAATCGAGGAATTAAAAGAATCGGGAAAGCTGAGCAGTGGGGATGTTATTAAAATTCGGGACATCTTCAGCAGGGATGAGTACTTACGGTATCCTAATGTCATAACAGTCGGAAGAGCTTTTGCCAGCATGGCACAAAACCCTGATAGTGAGGTTTATGCTGCTGTTCAATTAGTTCCACATACAAAGCCAGCGCAATACATCATCAAATGAAGGAGAGGAGAAAACATATGAAAAGACGAATACCTATACATACGCTCACTGGAGCTGAAATAACTATTAAAAAGGAAATAGAATGTAACGTTAGCAAGTTCAAAGCTGCTAAAGCCTATAACCTTATGGACAAAATATTCCGTTTTAGAGAATTGGACAAAGAATATTCTTATATCATTGCTCTAGATCAAAAATATTACCCCATTAGTATATTGGAATCGCCGCCTGGAAAAGAACACAGTGTGGGAATTGATTATGTGGGCGCGGCCTATTACACGCGCGCTGTTGGTGCGAAATACATAATAAAGGCTCACAACCACCCAGGCGGAAACCCCACACCATCCGTAGCTGATGTAGACTGTTTCGTGGGATTTTATACCATCTTTGGAGATCAATTACTCGACTATATGGTTTTCGGTTCAGACGCTATTGCATCGCCATTTGCCCAGAAATACTTTTCGTTCTACGAAGAAGAGTACTTTTATCACCCGCATAACATCTACATACATCATTTAGAGCGAGTAACTGTATCGTTATTTAGAGACACATGTGATCTATGGGTCGAAAATAATAAAATCCGGAAAGAAATCAAAAAAATAAAAACTTCCATTAAAGAGCTTGAAACCACAGCAAATAGCGGCTTATAAAGCATCTTTGTGCTTCTAATCCAAATATTCTTTTATATCCTTTTTTTCGTTTCCCAGCAGCCTCTGCCTGATTGCGCATATATTCATCATAACATTTATCGCAAACTGACTTCACATAGTAATGTTGCGTTGAGATATTTTTGCGCTCGGCATTGGCTGCACCACAAATTTCACAGACAAATCTTCCCAAGTTAAAGTTCGTCTTTCATTTTAATCTAGTCTCCTTTCAACTTCAATTGTTGTCATAGTGCACCTTAAATTATAATGTCACTTATATTTGTTGCACAATCATGTATATGATTTTTATTCTTTTCATTTTCTATGTAGCTCTCAAGGCATACGTCTCTATATCTTTTAGCTGCGCCAATAGCAACTTCAGCGTTATGTTCTTTATCATCGCCAGACTGACAATAGATGGAAAATACCCTCATAGCTGCCATATATGCTCTCCCCTTTTGATCATACGAAGAACAGGATGGTAGCATTTCAAAGTCGAGATACAAGGGGTTTATATGCTCGTGACGCCAGAGCCCCTGTTCTGTCAGGTAAACAACAGTTACAGCTATGTCCGAAAAGTCTTTAAAATGGGAGCTGCTCAAAAACTTATTCCACTCTGCCGTATCTGTTAATAAGATGCCATAATCATCGTAGCTGCCAGGACTGTATGTGAGTTTTACAGGCGTACCAGCAGTAGCTTCAAACGGAATTTCAAAATATTGCATTTCAAATCTATCTGGGCTATATCCAACGCTCATCTGCTCATCAAGAGTCATTTCTCTTGAAAACACGCTCTTTATCTGCCCTTTTCTGTCAAGAGTTATAGATGCAACATTCTGACCATCATATGGTGTATTCTCGACCTTCCAAGGAGATTCCCCTTTATTATCAAACAGATAAGGATTAAACCAGCTTATTGCTTTTACAGCTAAATCCTCTTCACTGCTCACAATGTGCTGTTTCTCGATTTGGCAAATGGTTCCATTCCTCTCCATAAATTTCAATGCATATGTCTTAGCCATGTTGAAATCCCAAAAATAACCGGCATTACCCCATGTATCTTCGCAAACCACATACACGAACTGACCGTTATTCGCAATAAAACGCTGAAATATGGCGTTTTCGTAATCAATACGCTGTATAATCTGCCCACGCAGTTCTTCGTCGCTTGTGAACTCTGAAAGTTCTTTTAAAGATAAAAGCTTTTCCAACCATGTCTTGTCAGGAGCATTCCATATAAGCGTTGCCTTCTGCCAATCGTTAAACTCAAAGCCTTTTTTTCGAAAAAGCTTCTTCATGTATGCCGATGGAATTAAATCAACCATAGAATACCAGCCTTTCTTAAGTCATCATATTAAAAGTTAACTCATCGGTTAGAATATTCTTTTTTAATTGCGTTAATATAAAGCCTATTCTTGTTGCTTATTATCTTGTTTTGATAGCGCCGCACAATTTCTTTTGTTTCTTCCTCGAAACGCCTTTTGGCATAATGATAGGTTTTTTCATCTTCTGACATATTCGCCAAAAGCTCTTCCTCGTGTTTGCTCATCAATTCTTCGAGAGGCTTACTATCCAGTTCCTCTTTATCTATGGGTTTGCTGAGGCGTTCATGCAGTTCTTTAATATTCTTCTCTCGTTGTTCGGGTAGCGCACCCCAAAACAATAGCTCAGCCAGGATTTTCGCCGCGCAAATTTCTGCTCCGAGTTCATCTATCGATAATTCGGCGATTCTATAACCCGCCATAATGTCTATGGGCACATCACCAACACCATAATGACTAATTTTTGCTTCTCTTTCGGGGTCTAAGGCACGGAAATCATTGCCTATCACTTTGAGCGCTTCTTTATCGTTGATGCAGAAAGCCGAAAGCTCCTTTTTGCACTGGTTTGCGTAATCGTCACTCGGCGTGGAGAGTATGAATATCGTGTGCGGCACAACTTCATTCTGAGGTAGACTATCAGCGAATAATCGGATATTCTCTCTAATTATCTCTCTGAGCCTAGGAATAGCCCGAAGCTTCTCAATCAATGTGTTTTCAAAATTTTCCGAACTAAAATAATAGTCAAGAAGTAAAAACGCGTCTGCAACTCGCTCGGCTTCAACCTGGGCGAATAATTCCTTAACAGTCATCTTATGCCACCTCCGTCAATTTCTAATTAGAGCGATTTTTTCAAAGGCTCTTAAATTTCCTATTCAAAAAATTGTTCGTTCTAAATTCTATATATTGTTCTGCTATCAATTTGAAATTCTCTGCTATTTGGTATTTTAATATTTCATATTGCTCCTTTCGCAAATGAAAATCAAATCTAAGTGTGGCTAATTCCTTAATTTTTAACTGATACTGCTCCGACTCACTAATGCTTGCATAATCGGGGCATAAATTTTGCAAATACATTTGCAATTCCTCGGAGTTAACATTAAAGGCTTCATCTTTTTGAAAAGCATCTGATAACATTTCGGAGTATTTTTCGCAGGTTGTATCCCATATGCCCGATTTCTCCTTGTACTTAAAAAAGATATCATCTGCCTTTTCTATAACGGGTTTCGTGAATAAGGTTTCGCAAGCTTCGGTTGTGCAGTTATGAACCCAAATCCTATCAATCTTTTCAATTAAGTCTAGCACTTTAGAGCTTGTAAGCAAATAATCAACGAATTCATTTATTGTGAAATAAGGATTTTTAGAGCTATTTTCTTTTAATAAAGCAATACTGTCTTCCGACAAATTCAGCATATTACTAATTAAGCGTGTATCATTTTTTATTTGAGTTCTGCCTAACAAATAATCAGCGCTGACATCTGCATTTTCACATATTAAAGCGAAATCCTCTAGTTGAGGTAGCCTGCTTATGTTTTTGGGGGAAGTACTTTCCCAATTTGCCCATCGGTTTCTGGTGTCATCTCCCAGTATCCTCTTTGCAAAAGCTTCTTGGGTTTCTTTTCCTTTGCCTTTGCCTTTGCCTCTGATTTCTTTCAAGCGGCTTTTGATGGTCCTTCTTATTTCATCTTCAGTTTTCATTGTATTACACCTTCCCTTCTTAACTTGTATTATAGCATATCGAGTGCAAAATGTCAATACAAAAAAACATTTAAAAAAATATATTGTAACAGGCGCGCTACACTTTCTTTTGCACTGCCGCTAAATGTGTGCTGAATACTTGTCTTGCAGCTTCCGAGAAATAGTGATATGCTATAGATATAGCACAAATGAAAGGGGTTAAAAGCTATGACAAATTCTGAAGCATATACCAAATTACTTAATTATCTTAAAGCACATTTTGTAAGGTTTTGCGAGGGCATTGATGAAAGGGGGATAAAGAGGATAAATATGGTATATACAGGCTACTTCAATTGCCCGAATGAAGCTATTGAAAGCTGCATATACTTCCACGAAAATTGTATGGAATGTAAGGTTTATTACACTGCACTTGGCTCTAGTATTTGCAAGGAAAGCCCTCACCAAGCGGATTTATATAGATTGCTCAACTATATAAATGCTAACGTTTGGCCATGTGTTTGGGATTTTGCGGATGGCAAACCGTACCAACCATCGCACTTGTACACACCAAGGATTCTTTTGACAGAAGATGGATATTTTGACATCACTGCAACTACCCTTATCCCATATGATTTTTATGAGCTTGCTCCATTGCAGACTGAAGATTATATGACCGCTTGTATTCCAAAGCTTATGGATACACTGAGCTTCGAGATTTTTGGTCTGCTCGTAGGTAATATCTCAATAGATGTGGCTATGAAATATTTATCGGAAAAGTTTGGATAATTCAAACCAATAAATAATTCCAAACCAAATAGGAGGATACAATATTGAATTATGCACCGTATTCGCCACAATTTAAATTGTGGCGAATACGACACATTCTCAAACAAAATTCGTCACAAATGCTTGACAAATTTGCATGTGTATGCTATAATGTGATATAAGAAGAGGAGAAAGGGGTGAACTTATGACGTAGAACGCTTGGTACATAGGCTTTGTTAAATACATACAGTTTTGAAAGTGAGGTTAAAAATGAAAAATTCACCTAATTTACCTAAGGACCTACCGATTTTGACATTGAATTTGGCTGGCTGGAACAGCCGAGAATGGCAGGAACGCACTGGGATGAAGTGGGGAGAGAGATTGCAGAAGCTTTGCGACTTCATTAAAGATACAGTTAAAGATCCTAATCCTTTTATAATTGCATTGCAGGAGGTTCAACTATCTGGAGGCAAGTATCTATCCACACTTGAGCATAATTTTCCCAACTATTATATTATACCACCCCAAAATTACAACCCCAAGAAGAATACACGCTCAGCAATAAACTTACTGCTTGTTAACAAGCTTTATTGCAAAAATTATAACGTAATGGAAATTGATGGGCTAGAAAATGAAGGTAGTTTACTGTATAATTATGTTACGATTACAGCTGCAACCACTGGTTGCTTATGCTTTAGAGTATTGAACGTGCATATTCCACCGATGCCGACAGATAAGCAGACAGAGTGGTCTAGAAAACGCGAAGCAATGGTTATAAACTTTCGAAAGGCTGTTAAAGATACCGCCGAAGTGTATAAATCCGAGCCAGACCTTAAGCTGATAATGCTTGGCGATTTCAATACAACGCCTCAAAGCAATTACATGCAAACTATTATCAACAGGATTGCATTGAGCGCTTCGCCAGCTAACACTCCACCGAAGCCAACTTTTGGAAAAGAAAAGATCGACTACATCTTGTACAGCACGGGAATGGGCGGCACAGGTCTCAGCTTCAAATTTGAAAAGACCTATCAGCAGCCAAATTTAACTGATCATGCCATGCTGGTCGGCGGGCTTGTCCTTAAAGATGACAGGTATAATAAGGAGATAATATTTAATGAATACAAATGAAAATCAATTCTATTGCCTAACTTTAGATGATTATGCGGCGCCTTCTTTTTGCAGTTTCGGCACCTGCTACTTCGGGACATTGCCGCTTATAACTTCCTTGATTGAAGGGCTTAAAGCCAATGAAAGGCACGCTACAAAACACGCAAATCTCATACACGCATTTACAGAATACTGTAACGGAAATACTGAAACGAAACATAACGTTGCTTACCAAGAAGTGCCATTGCTTGAACCTGTTTCCGTTTATACAGAAATTGGAATTACGGCTGGCAGCAACAAGGTCGAACACCTTAACGTATGGGATTGTATCTACTACATGCGTTGGGAAAAAACTGAAAGTAACCACATATGGCTCAGGTATAAAAATTGCTATCTGCGCTGCATTAAAGCCCAATTCCATGATTTGGAATTTGCAGTTGTTGATATTGAAGAAAACTATGACCCGATCGATATGAGTATGGGATTCCCGCTGCAGACAATATTTGGTGAAAATACTGTTGGAAATAGGCTGTATGTTGTCGAGAAAAATTTTGATGACGAAAAAGAATTGTTGCAGGATATCGAGAATTTTCAAAATGCTCCAGACCCGATATACACTGAAATTTTTAATGACATTTTTGGCAATGGATAACATTATTTACCATCAATGAATGTATATGGAAAACCGCTCCCAGAGCCAGTTTGATGGCTTTGGGGGCGGTTTATTTTTTGCTTTTTTCAGAATATATCTACCTCACCAACAGCGCTTGCAAGCGGTGTGTCCTGCTTCTATCGCCTGCTGCAATGTCATTTCGGTGTAATTCTTCATGCCCGAACAGTCGCATTTTTTGTGATATTTCCCTGTTGAACTCACATAAACCGTAAGCTGATTTGCTTCGTCAGAGTCTGGGACGTCGTTTGAATTTTCAGCGGGAATAATTGTAGTCGCCACAGACTGCGTAACAGGTGCTTGGCTTGCCGCAGTTACATCTGTCTGCGCACTGGACGGAACGCTTTCCGATGCTGCATAAGACTGCGCTTCGGACGGGATACTTTCTGCCTCGCTTGACACGAGCGCGTCTGGCTCAGCTTCATGCAAACTGCTTTCGTCCGTGCTTGCCGTGGTCAAGTCGGGCTGTGCTTCGGGCGGAACACTTTCGTCCTCGCTTTCTGATGTTTCGTCCGCTTGTGCCTCAGAGGTATCGCTTTCGGCGTTTCTGCTGGAAGTACGCTCAACCAACTCTGCATACGTTATCGTGGTGACTTGGGGCTTCTGGCTTTCTATGTAATTCCCTGCAATAGAGCCAACAAGCAGCACCGAAAGCACAAGCCCTATCGAGCTTTTCAGCTTGTCCGAAATATGCATTGGCAGCACCTCCCTAAACGCAATGTTAATATGCTCTGCGTTTTTATTATATCATGACCGCAAGGGCATGATATAATTTGCCGATATGCGCGCAGTGAGCCAGCGGCGAACGAATGCGCAAGGCAATTGAAATAAAATATAATAAACGCTTGCGTTTTTTATTATACCATGAACGCAAGTTCATGGTATAATTATCCGATACGCACGGAGCAAATCTTTGATTTGCGTATGTGCGAGGATTTTTAATCGTATAATAAACGCTTGCGTTTATTATATCATATATCGCAATTTTCGTCAATGTGTGTTTTTTTAGTTTCACCAAAATTCAGACAAAAGGAATCGCCAGAGCTGCGAAAAAATCTCTGCAAATTCAAAAACTGTGATAAAACTTTGTAATTTGAGCGACCGAAAAAAGTCACTCTGATTTTTCACAGACTTTTTTAGAAGGGTTGTTGATGAAATTTATTTCCCAACCAAGTCTATGGACTTCATTATACTAGGCTGGACGCGGGTTTATTGAGCGGATACCTTGCTTAGCGTTCAGGACATTGAGTCGCAGTAAATATACGAAGGCACTCGTTTTCACAAGTGCCTTATATATTACGTTATTTACTTTCACGCAGAGCGTTCCTTAATCAGCTTCTCAACCTCACCAAGAGGAAGATTTGATATTTTCGCTATCTGTTCATTGGTGAAAACTCCCTCATTTATCATGCGGAGAGCAGTGTCAATAGAGGCTTTCTTGCATTCACGCTCAATAATATCATCAATAATCTTGCACATACCCTTTTCGTCCTCTCTTTCTTTGGTTAGTTTAGCGGTATCGGAAAGCACATCATAGTGCATATCCTTGGGATTTTTACACAGGAAATCGCGCATAAGTCTGCCAAGAGCGGTGTCATCTCTTATCTGAGAGTTCACATATATCATATGAGTGCCGTCATTAAAAATGCTTCCGCTTTCGGCAATAACACGATTGATTGTGTATATTGGTCGATTTTCTTTTAGTATGTCATTTTCGGTTATGAAAATGACATAGGTTTCAGGCAAATCCTTGAACGCAGTGCCTTTCTCGGTATTAGCTGCGTCTATCATACTGCTGTTGTATCTCGCCCTGCGCGGAACGGCTTCAGCGTCAGCGCGCTGAACCTCGATATTCAAAAAAGCTCCGTCCTTATCCTTGGCAAGAACATCAAGCCTTACGGCACGTCCGTGAAGATTTGTGACGGTATACTGCGTTTCGCACTCGATAACCTCAATATCATTTCGGTTGAGGATAATTCCAAGCACTAATTTACAGCAAGCTTTGTCCTGCAGCACAGCCGACATAAAGTTATCGTCCATCAGGCACATCTCATCAATGTCTTTCTGGTATTTACGGCGCAGTTCAGCAAAACTCTTCATCTGTTACCCTCCTGTATGTTACAATTGTATTTTACCACACTTCAAGCCATTCGTCAAGGGCTTGGTGCATTTTCGCACATTGTGTTTCAAAGCAAACAAGCATTTAATCTATACGGAATGAGCGGGTTCACTATGGTTCAAATTGTTCATCTTCAGACTGAGGTGCGACATTTTCAGCCGTATATGCTGCGCGCACAATGAACTTTTTAGAATATGCCATTATGAGGTCATCTGTGAGATTTTTTAGCTACAAGAATAACCTCATCACAGGAGTTAGCTTTGTTTATCCATGTATGGTCAAATGCTGCGTCGCTGGATTCAGTAATATCCTGCTATATAATAAATTTAAGGGTAATTTAGAGGAAACTTGTATAAAATATGTTTTAGCCAAATCGACAAAGCGCCAGCTTTGTAGTATAATACTATGAATCTGATTTTAATATGCGCAACAATTTTGTTGCAAAAATAATGATGGGATTGCCAATCAATATTATATTATCCGCAACTGGCGAGCAATTCAGAACACTCAGATGAATAGCATTTATATATTCCAAACTATTATAGCACTTATTACCGCATCACCAAAACTTGTTGTATACTTTGTGTATAGACACAAGCTGCGGTATGTGATACAATTAAGTTTACAGGAAGTGGTATCATGAATGACAGTTTAACAATGCTGCTTGCAAAAGCAAAAAGCGACAAGCAGCTTACAGAAAGAATATACGCAACACGTAGCGACCAAAGTCCCGTAAAAGCGCTTTGCGAGCTGGCAACGGCTGAGGGCTTCCCTATAACGGCGGCGGAACTGCTTTACAGCGGTGAAGAAACCTGCGCCGCCATGTGCCGCTCCGTAAACGGCGGCGGAGTAGACACTCCCGATGGCTGGGACGATATGTATGAAATGTTCTTTGCCGCAATGGATTATATGAATAAATAACGCTTGCGACGCCGTTACGGAGCGTATCCAGTGTCAGACACATCGAAATAAAATTTTGTCGTTTGCTAAGCCTTTTTCAGCTCGTTGTTAGAGTAAGAAGCAAGCAAATAGACAATGCGAAGTCCCACAAGAACTTTCAGCCATTCCTTTGCGGTACTCGGTGCAATGCCAGCGAATTCTGCCAAGATTGTGCAGTATTGCCTTAAAAGGGCAGGCTCTGCGCCTGACCTTTCTCAGAACTTCCACTGTATCTCCAATCTGTCCTCCCACAGCAGGACTTTTTGGATAAACTCCCCTGCTATCTGCCGCTGAACGCTCGGCGGCATTTTTTCGTCGCGGAGCTTATTTTGCCAAACGAACAAAATACTATTATGTCAATGCTTATTTGTCCCCGCGCGATAAAGCTCCGCAGTTGCTTCGCCAATCTGTCTGCAAACGGCTTCGGGGTCTGAAGTATCTGCGTCTATAAGCGGCTCAAGTCCCAAGGCTTTGGACAAGTCGTTCATTGCGTTGACGCTTACAATTGCTTTAGATGTGTGTTCGTTTTTTGATACAGCCAAATCAATGTCATGAACAATTTCTCGTATATGCAGCCGCGTCATATCTGGGGTAAGTCCAAAAATGGTCAGAATATGTGCTTCTACAAAATCAAAGGCTTTATCCTTGTCCCCATCAAAATACGCATAATTTGTTTCGCGAAGTTTAGTAAATATGTTTTTCTCTTTATCAATAAAAGTCATAATTAAATCCCTCTTTCTGTGTGAAAAAGTCTTGTTGTCGGGGAATTTGCTTGAAGTTTTGCTCTTGCCTATCTATAAGATTTCAACCCTCTCATTTACTCAGCCGTGCCTATGTTCCAATGCCAAGCCAATCAGGCGATCAGTCTGATCTTGTCATAAACAATGGAATATTCAGCACATCATCGTCCAGCTTCAGATTATCCAAGGAGAAGCGCACACGGAGTTTTACCTTCTCTGGGAACAGTTCCTTGAATTTTTTAAGACTCTTACTGGATGTGTTAGCCTCAGACTTGACTTCAACAGGGAAAATATCATTCTCTCGTTGAATTAAAAAATCCGCTTCATAAGGGAGATTGTTCTGCGTCCAGTAGCGAGGTACGACTTCAAATTGCGTCACCAACGATTGCAATACAAAGTTTTCAGTCAATGCGCCATTAAACTCAGTGAATAGCCGATTTCCCTCACCAAATGCAGTTGGTGCTAACTGCGCCAGAAGGCGAAGCAACCCCACATCTACAGCGGATTGAAAAATGCATCGGGAATTGGCTCAAGAGTGTCCACGCTATCCAAGTATGCGGCAAGGTTTTCATCACCATTGGCAATCAAAAATTCTGTGAATGTCATAGGGTCAATCTGCATGAAGTTGACCTTGCCCACAGGAAAAGAAGACGGTTTTGCCAAAGCAATGCCCAATAGAGAACCGGCACACACAATATGATACTACGGTGCGTTCTCGCAAAAATATTTCATAGAACTGATGACCTTCGGGCAGTCCTGCACTTCATCAAAAATGATCAATGTTTTATCGGGTACAATTTTCTGCTCACTTGCCAACATCAAATTCTGTAAAATACGGTCAACATCTTTTTTGGTGTCGAAGAACTGTTTGTATTCTTCGTTTTCGTCAAAGTTAAAATATGCGGTGTTCTCGTAATAACACTCGCCGAACTCTTTCAAAATCAAGGGCTTGCGATAAGGAGAGTTCTTCCAGTCAAGCAACTTTTTCAAAATAAATCGTTCCATAAGGATACTACTTCACATTATTATTGGAACTTTCGTGTGTCAAAATTACACTTTTATTATACTCCACATTCAAGAAAATTACAATACCTTGCACAAAATTATCAGGGCAACAGCTGTAGTGCTACAATTATTGTGACAATTTGTTACACGTCTTATTGACAAATACCGCGTGATATGATATACTATAAAGAACACTTACATAAGCGGTTACGCACAGACCCATTGGCATGGCCTGGGTCTTTTTTTATGGGGACAAGCATAGGATAGCGTAGCGCAAATTATCCATACGGCGGCGCAGTGCCGCACAAAGACGGAGGAAAACATAATGACATTTGTTGAGCTTTTTCTGGTAGCAGTCGGACTTTCAATGGACGCGTTTGCGGTTTCAATAAGCAACGGAACGGTAATAAAAAACAAGAAAAAAGCTGTGTTTGCGGCGCTGATGTTCGGCGTGTTTCAGGCGGGAATGCCGCTTATCGGATACTTCCTCGGCTCGGCATTTGCGGAGTTTATCACGGGCTATGCGCCGATAATCGCACTGGCAGTGCTTGGAATAATCGGCGGCAAAATGATTATCGAAAGCATAGGCGAAATCAGAGCAGAGAAAAAGGGCGAGGAAAAAACGCTGCTTAAAGAACCGGGGCTTCCTGCAATAATGATACAGGCAGTTGCAACCAGTATAGACGCGCTGGTAGTCGGTGTAAGCTTTGCCGCAATGAGCGTTCAGATTGTTCCTGCGGTGATGTTTATCGGTATAGTTACGTTTGTTATAAGCCTTGTGGGCGTGTTCGGCGGCGTTAAGTTCGGGCAGCTTCTGGGCGCAAAGGCTTCCCTTGCGGGCGGCGCGGTGCTTGTCTGTCTTGGCGTTAAGATTTTCGTGGAAAGCCTGCTGTCTTAAAACAACACCACGCAAGCAATATTATGCATATGAATATGAAGCCCCGCCGCATCACGCTGATACGGCGGGGAAATTTATGCATCATTTTATTCAAGTCTGTCAAATGCCTTTACCCTGCGAAAAATCAAGCATACCGCAACGCCCGCAATTCCAATCACGAAGAAAAGCAGCGCCGCGCCAGAGCCTTTCCCACTGCCAAAAATATCGCGCAGCAAAGGAATTTCCGCGTTCTCCATAAATGGCTCAAATACGCCGTCCACAAGAAATCCGCCTAGGAAATATCCCACGGGAATGGTGAAAAATTGCAGCGTATTCCTCACGGAATAAACCCGCCCCTGCATTTCTTTGGGAACATTGGTTCTGAATATAACGTCATAATTGGCGCTCATCAGCGGAATTACTATCCACCCCAGCACCGCTCCTATGCACCATACAGCGGTGCTGCTTCCGAAAGCAAGCAGAAAATTTTCCGTACTCATGGAAATCAAAAGGCAGTTGCAGATTACCCTTATCCTGCTTTTCGGCTTAGGGAAAAAAGTCGCGATTACGCTTCCGAAAAGCGTTGCAATTCCTACACAGCTATTGACCAAACCCAGCGCTGTTTCATCTGCCTTGGACAAAATCATTGCAGGCAGCGCCGCCTCATATATTGACGCAATGAAGTTTATCGCCGACAGAAATAAAATCAGCCACAAAATTCCTTTGTTTGATTTAAGGTAAGCTACTCCGCTTTTTGCCGATTGCAGCAAAGCTTCTGCGCCCTCAGATTTTTGCGGCGCTTCGGGAATTTTGATGAACAGCAGCAGCGACAGAAAGGCTGCCGCAAATGTAGTAAGGTCGAATGCAATAACCGCCTCAATACCCGCAAAGGAAACCACTGCCGTTGCAAGCACAGGCGTGAGAATAGACACAAGCGAGCCTGAGAACGACCGCATTCCGCTTGTTTTCTGGTAATGCTTTTCGGGAGTAAGCAGCGTAGCCGCCACATCGGAAGCAGGAGATTGAACGGAATTCATAAGACCGTTCAGCGCATTGAGAATATACAGATGCCATACGGCAAGCGTCCCCGTTTTCAGCAAAACAAGCGTAACCACGGTGCATAATGCCGCAAAGCTGTCGCATATAAGCATAACCGCCTTTTTGTTCCACTTGTCGCTTATTGCGCCCGCAAAAATGCTCATAATTACATACGGCGCATAGGAGCAGACCGTAAGCAGCGCCGTGGTAAGCGCAGAGCCGCTATCCTGATAAAGCCATATTACAAGCGCAAAATTGGTCATGGCACTGCCCAGCGAGGAAAAAGACTGGGTAAGCCAGAGAATGATAAAAGATTTAAGTTCGTTTAAGGTTTTCATAATACCTTGCTCCTTTTCTGAATTTGATGTTTACCCAGAAATGCAAGGTATGACGGTTGCCTTAACTCTCCATGCAGTCCGTCATTCCTTGCATGGAGCTGTGCAAATGCAAAGCGTCATTGCTCTCACCTCTTTTAACGAGAAATATTTACCCCTGCTTCGGGGTTTTGCGCGTGGTCAGCCATTTCAGCACGAAAAGCACGCCGATTGTCAGCGCAACGCCTATCGCAAGGCTTACAAAAGCATTTTTAACAAGCGCCGCAACCAGATACATGACAAAGGATATCGCCGCAACAATAAGCGCATACGGAAGCTGCGAGGAAACATGGTTTACATGGATACATCTTGCGCCCGCAGAAGCCATTATCGTTGTATCAGAAATGGGCGAGCAATGGTCGCCGCAGACAGAACCTGCCATGCAAGCCGAGATGGAAATAACCATCATTGTGGGGTCGCTGTTCTCAAACACGCTTACAACTATCGGGATAAGTATACCGAATGTTCCCCATGAAGTGCCTGTGGCAAAGGAAATTCCCGCCGCGATAACAAATATAATCGCAGGCAGCAGGAATTGCAGGTCGGCAACATACTCGCGCACAACAGAGTCCACAAAAATATCCGCGCCAAGGCTGTCGGTCATGTTCTTCAGCGTCCATGCGAAAGTGAGGATAAGGATAGCGGGAACCATCGCCTTAAATCCCTCAGGAATACATTCCATACAGCCCTTGAACGATATAACGCGCCTTACCAGATACACCGCTATCGTAAGAATAAGCGCAATAAGCGAGCCTATCACAAGTCCCTTGGAAGCATTACAGTCCGCAAAAGCGGATATAAAATCCACACCAGAGAAAAACCCACCCGTATAAATCATACCGAAAACGCAGGCGATAATCAGCGTGACAATGGGGAAAATAAGGTCAAATATTCTGCCCTTGCTTTCGGCTTCCGTTTCAATCGGGGCGGAGTTTTCCTCATCGCCGGGGTCTTCGCCTGCGGCAGCAAGACTTTCCGCACGCGCCATCGGTCCGAAATCAATCTTAAGCAGAATAACGCCTATAACAAACACAATGGTAAGCAGCGCATAATAATTATACGGAATAGCCTGAATAAAAAGCGCAAAGCCATCGCCCGACTCTATATTGCTGGTGACTGCCGCCGCCCATGAGGATATCGGCGCGATAATGCAGACAGGCGCAGCCGTGGAATCAATAAGATACGCAAGCTTTGAGGAAGAAATACGGTGCTTTACGGCGACAGGCTTCATAACGCTGCCAACGGTAAGGCAGTTGAAATAATCGTCAATAAATATAATTATGCCAAGCAGCATGGTGACTATCTGCGCACCTACGCGGCTCTTTATATGCGTTTTCGCCCACGCGCCGAACGCGGCAGAGCCGCCCGCCTTATTCATCAGGCAGACAATAGTGCCGAGAATAACAAGGAAAATAAGTATGCCCACATTGTAGCTGTCAGCAAGCGCGCCGAGAAAGCCTTCATCAATCATGTGGTTCATAGCGCCCTCGATATTAAATCCCGCATAAAAAAGCGCGCCGATAACAATTCCGACAAAAAGCGAGCTGAAAACCTCTTTCGTTATCAGCGCAAGCACTATCGCGACAAGCGGCGGCACAAGCGACCAGAATGTACCTATCATATCCATGGAAAATCATGTCCTTTCGGTATTTGTGACAATCACGCAGATATTATGCGCAGATTGTCCTACAATAACAGTTTATCAGAAAACTATCCTCTTGTCAAGCCATACCCGAACTGCATTCGCTGCAAGCGCTGTATCCCATAAAAATCGCTTTGCCAAGCGTCATTTCGGTATAATTTTTCATTTTTGAACAATCGCTTATGAAATGATATTTCCCCGACGAGCTTACATAAACAATTACAGACATATCATCATGTTGCGCGGATATCGCCCACTGGTTGTCATCGACTGCGGCTGCCTGTCTGCTTTCGCGGCTTTGCTCTATTTCGGATTTTGTAACAACAATGGTTTCGGCACGCCTATTGGCGATATAATCAGCGCTGATAATGCCAAGCATCAGCGCGCAAAGCGCCAGCCCCGCAATACCAAGCATTTTATTTCGGTCTTTCAAAAAGCGTCACCCCATATTTTCAAAATTACGTCAAAATGCGCAAGGCAATTGAGATAAAAGTATAATAACGCTTGCGTTTATTATATCATATATCGCAGTTTTCGTCAATGTTTGGTTTGGGCGTGGACGCACGGCGCATATTATAAAAAGTCAAGAATTGAAAATGGCAATTCGCGAGAATGTGGATTTCTACTTTTACGAAAGTTTATTTTAGGTTCAACAAGGGTCTTGCCCTTTGGTGGTGTTATTTTTGGCAAGGAATGCCGCTCTGACGATAATTTTGGCTCTGCAATCCGACAGAACGGGCTTGACAAACTATCGCTCTGGTGATATAATAAAGATAATTCAGATTGGAGGTATTACAGATGAATACAAAATTGACCTTATTCCACGGTTCTGAGAAGATTATAGAAACCCCCATTTTCGGCGAGGGCAAGAAAAACAACGATTTTGGATTGGGCTTTTACTGCACCGAAAGTGAAGAACTTGCAAAAGAATGGGCGGTTTCTTCTCTGCGAGATGGTTTTGCAAATCGATATACATTAGACACCCAATATTTGAATATCCTAAATCTGAACAGCCCAGATTACACAATTCTTAATTGGATTGCCGTACTTGTGGAACATCGCCTTTTTACAATAAAAACACCCGTCGCCCGCAGAGCAAAAAAGTATTTGCTCGACAACTTCGGCATTAACGTTAATGCTTATGATTTGATAACAGGATACCGTGCAGACGATTCCTACTTTGATTATGCGGAAAGCTTTTTGAATAACGGAATTTCTGTTGAACAACTTGCAAAAGCAATGTATCTTGGAAAACTTGGTGAGCAGGTTGTTCTCAAATCAAAGTTTGCCTTTTCCAAAATCCAGTATGAAGGATTTGAAATTGCCGAAAAAGAAGAATTTTATGTTCTGAGAAAAGCAAGAGATGATGAGGCGAATCAGCTTTATCTTGAGATGCTTGACGAAGAAAGTGATGGCTTGTATATACAGGATATCATCAGAGGAGGTATCAAAAACGATGACCCACGCATACCAAGAAATATATCTAAATAACGCACAGTCTGTTTTGGGAGATGCTTTTGATTATGCAGTCAATACCTGTGGCATACGGGGAAGTGATTTTGTAAAACTATTTTCGGTAAGTACAATCAGCCGCCGCATGGAAAACGGCGAACCAAGCTATATTGCCGGGAAAAGCGGAATAGAAATCGTCCGTGAAATTTTCTTTGAAACAATGGAGAAAGAAATCACAAATGAACCAGAGGAACATTTCGGACGTTCCAAAGAATATTGGATTGGTTGGGCAGTCGCTTATTATCAGTGGTATTCATCAAGAAAATACAGTGAGATTTTCAAAGCTATTTCTTTTGAAGAATTGCAGCAAATGTATTGCACCCTTCACGAGGCAGATATTTCAAAGTTTGTGGATATTGCAAATGCTCGCATTAAGGAATATTTCAAGGATACAAATCTGAAACGACTTCGTGCTGCATATGGCTGCACACAGGCGGAACTTGCACAGAAATCCGAAGTGAGCCTTCGTTCTATTCAGATGTACGAACAGCGTAACAAGGATATCAACAAAGCAAGTGTTGAAACCGTATATCGAATATCAAAGGCACTTGGCTGCGAGATAGAAGACTTGATAGAAAAGTGACATTCCTCCCCGCCCATTTAGGCAAAAAATGTTACCGAGCATATCCAATTCATCACACAACGTATTCCGAATTAAGTCGGTCGCGTTATCCATACAAAACAAAAAAGCACCCGCCATCAATCAAGATGGCGGGTGTTGTGCATAATCCTTACCGAAAGTGCAAGGTAAGACAATGCTGATAATCTATGCTGTTCCGAGAACTTCTCATAGCAGTTCTAAAACGGAACAATTCGCTGAACTTATATTTGGTTTCTGAATTACTCCAGTCCTACTACCTTTCTAAGCGTTATCAGCGCGTCACGGGCGTTAATTTTGCCGTCACCGTCCAAATCAGCCATCAGTATATTTCCGTCGCTGATAAGATTAACAACATACTTAAGCACTGCCGAAGCGTCAGCCGCCGTCAGCTTGCCATCGTTGTTCATGTCGCCCGAAAGGTCGCTGTACTCGCATATGGTGACTGCGTAAGTTCCACCGTCATTCATGTCTGCGAGTGTAGCCGAGCCGTCCTCTGCAATTTTCTGGCAGGATACAAATTCAAGCTTTCCGTCCACAAGCTTGTAAACGTTAGCGAACTGTCCCACGTACTTTTTAGCAAATGTAAGCGTTAAATCCGCAGGAACTGCAAGCTTCTCGGTTGTGAATTTCAGTCCCTCAACGCCGCGAATACCCTCTGTGCTAAGCTTGCTTTCAATCGTCAGACCAAGCTTCATGTCGGTAATTGCGGACGTGTTTGTAATTTCTGCGCCGTCAACAATCCATTCCTTTGTGTCGCTGATAGCGAAGGTTGCTTTCAGGTTCTTTTCCGCGATTGTTTTTATCACGTTTGCGGGAACTGTGGAAATGCTGTTAAGCTGAATAGTAACATCTGCACCGTCTGCAAGCGTTTTAAGCGAGTTGTTAAGCGAAGTCCAGCTCATTTTTGTTCCGCCAATACTGGGGAATGCTGTGCTGGAACTGCCGCTTGAGCCACCACTAGAGCCGCTTCCGCCGCTGGAGCCACTTCCTGAGCCAGAACCACTTCCAGAACCAGAACCAGAGCCGCCAGAGGTCTTAGTGAACTCCGCCGTTGTTATCAAGCTGTCACCCATGCCGCTCTTCACCGCGATAGCATTTACTGTGGTTGTTTCGGTAATCGTGAACGCGCCCGTGTACTTTGTGCTTGCCGCTGTCGGAGCGCTTCCGTCCGTGGTGTAGTAAATAATCGCGCCCTCGGTTGCGCAAGTGATTGTGACTTCCTGTGTACCGCTGAATGTGCCGCCGTTGGGAGTTATAACAGGCGCAACAACATAGCCCAGCGCGGGAGCGATTTCATAGCCGCAAATTGTACAAGTTTCCGCGGTATCAATAGTAGCCGCGCCGCTTGAAATGTGAGCAGCTTCATCTAAATGCTTGTGGCAGTCGCTGCATTCATGCCAGTGGTTTGTGCCGTCCTTGCTCCATGTCTGTGAAACATTCTCATGGTTTCCGCTGTACATTGCGCCATAGCTCTCTCCGCATTCCGTGCAAACTGCCTTGCTTATGCAAGTCGCCGTGCCGCCAGAATGCGCAGCCTTGTCGACTGGTTCGCCGCAGTCGGAGCAGATATGCCAGTGGTAAGTTCCATCTGTTGTCCACTTATCGGATTTATTTGTGTGAGGGCAGTCAGTTACAGTAACCACAACCGTTTCTTCAGCGGCTTCGTAGTTTTGGCTTGCCGCAGTTTTTGCATAAACTGTAATAGTTGTGCCTATCGCTGTTCCCTCGGGAATTACAAACGAGCCTGTGAAAGAAGTTTCCGTGCCATCGCCGACCTTGTAGCTAAGCGTAATTGCGGGGATATCTGTAAGCGCTGTGTTTTCGGGATTTTTCACACTTGCTATGGCTGTGATAGTTGCGCCCGCAATTGCCGATGAAGAGTCTGTTGAAAGCGTTATTTCAGGCTTTGCCTGTTTGATTGTAAAGTCATAAGTCAAATTCGCTGTTTTGCCATCGCTCCAAACGTAATTACCCTTATCGCTAAGCGAAATCGTTATCTGATAAGTGCCTGCGTTGGTCTGAGTGGTACTGTCACCAGAAATGGTATAATATTCACTCGTAGCAAGCGTGTATGTCTTCGGTTCGCCGTTGTAGGTGAACACGGTTGTATCCTTTGCGGGAATGTCAATCGGTGTAAGCCACTGTTCATTCACCGTGTCATAGAAAAGCTTTATCGTCTTATCGCCGACTTCTATAACATTGGGGTCAGCCACCGTTTTCGCGGGGAGATAAATGTAAATCGTGTTCTCTATGCCGTGCTTTGTGGGATAAGAAGTGCCATTGATTGTAACGGCTGTCACGTCCGTTGTGTCTAATTCATAAAGATAAACAGCCGTTGCGCTGTCTGCAAGGGTGGGAATTACGGCTGTGCCATCAGCGCTTGAACTTGCACCATTTCCAATAGCAGGTGCAGTATATGTACTGCCGCTACTAGTAAAACTGCTTCCCGTTGCCTTAACAGAACCACCGCTTATGATGATATCTGAGCTGCTCGAATTTTTTAAACCGCCGCCTATGCCTGCGCCCCCCATATCGCCTGTCGCGGTAACTATACCGCCACTTATGGTGATATTCGAGCCTTTGCCGCCATTTGTATTGGTTATATCCAAGCTCGCGAGGCAACCACCGCCGCCTATGCCTGCGCCCTCAATGCCTGTTGCGGTAACAGTGCCGCCGCTGATTGTGATATTTGAACCATCACTGAAACAGCCGCCGCCAATACCTGCGCTATAATAGCCTGTTGCGGTAACAGTGCCGCCACTTATGGTGATATTTGAGCCTGCGCCGCTATTACCGCCGCCAATGCCAGCGCCTCTGTCGCCTGTTGCGGTAACAGTGCCGCCACTTATGGTGATATTTGAGCCTGCGCCGCTA
>CAZKXB010000028.1:25688-29589 GCA_964556595.1 uncultured Ruminococcus sp.
TTACCGCCGCCAATGCCAGCGCCCATGTCGCCTGTCGCGGTAAGAGTGCCTGTGTCATTTGTGCCGCCTGTGATTTCAAGGTTATATTCAGCGCCGTTGCTCTTTTGCAAGCCCGCACGGTAAAAGCCACTCTTTAGTACATTTGTCGAGCCGTCCGCGAGCGTAATTGTCACCTTGCCAGTAACGGTATCACTAATCTCAAATGCACAAGCTTGATTCGTATTCGAAACATCAATATTAACGCCGTCAAGCGTAATATTCGCGCCGCTTGTGCTGTTAACAACTATCGTGCCTGATGTTGTAGTGCCCGAAATAGTCATTTCCTTATCCGATTTAATCGTCAGCACGCCCGTGATTGCGTCATCGGTATAGTCTATTCCGCGAACAAGTCCCGTGCCCGTTACCGTGAAGTCGCCGCCGTAAATAACAAAGTGATCAACATCAAATGTGTAATCTACAATAGTATCGCCTACCTTTACTACATGATCGTTGTTGCCAGTAAGCCAAAGGTAAAGATTTGTGTCTGTGCTGTCAACCGCACTGTGATTCTTTGGAGAATATTCCGTTCCGTCAACGGTAACCGTTTCATTTTTGCTGTTGGAAACAACAAAAAGATATACGGGGTCCGTGCCGTTGGTTGGAGTAACGGCGTTTTTTCCCTTGCCGCCGCCAATGGAATTTGCATAGTAACCCGCAATCGCTTTTACCGAGCCGCCGCTAATCTTGATATTCGAACCTTCGCTACTATGGCCGCCACCAATACCTGCGCCATTATAATCATTACATGCTGCGGTAACAGTGCCGCCACTTATGGTGATATTTGTGCCTTTACCATAGATGCCACCGCCGATGCCTGCACCATCGCTGCCGCCTGTTGCGGTAACAGTGCCGCCGCTGATTGTGATATTCGAACCATCGCCACTTTCGCCGCCACCAATACCTGCGCCTCTGTCGCCGCCTGTTGCGGTAAGAGAACCTGTGCCGTTATTGCCGCTCGTGATTTCAAGGTTATAGTTAGCACCGTTGCTCTTTTGCAAACCCGCGCATTTTTTACCGCTCTTTAGTGTGTTTACAGAGCCGTCCGCGAGCGTAATTGTCACCTTGCCCGCAGTGCCGTTATCAATTTTGAACGCACAAGCGTTTTCTGTTGCCGAAACGTCAATATTAACACCCGCAAGCGTAATATCTGCGCCGCTTGCGCTTGCAACCACGATTTTGTCGGTAGTAGCCGCGCTAGAGGTGTTCTTGATTGTTACTGCCTTGTCGGTTAATAAGGTGAGAACGCCTGTAGACTTGGGGTAGGTGTAATCTGTGCCGCAAACAAGCTCGCCGTCACCGCCAGCCGTAATCTCAAATGCTGACCCTATCTCGACAAAGCACTCGTTGTAGCTGTCGAAATAGTATTTTGTTGTTGTGGCACCAACCTTTACGGTATGGTTTTCACCCGTGAGGTATGCGTACAGGTTGGCGTCAGTGCTGTCAGCCGCCTTGTGGTTTACGGGAGTGTACTCCACACCGTCAATCAGAACAGTTTCGCTGTTTGTGTTTGCGATTGTAAGCAAATAAACATCTTTAGAGCCGTTGGTGGGAGTTACGGGTGTGCCGTCAGCAGTATCGGCTGCGCCGGTTCCAATAGCGGGTGCAGTATACACAGAATCACGTTTGCTTCCTGCTGCATAGACCGAGCCGCCGCTGATAGTGATATTTGAACATTTGCCGAACATATCGGGGGCGTCAGCAGATGTGCCGCCGCCGATGCCCGCGCCGCCGTCATCGCCTGTTGCGGTAACTGTGCCGCCGCTTATGGTGATGTCTGAGCCAGAGCCGAATGAACCACCGCCGATGCCTGCACCTTCGCTGCCGCCTGTTGCGGTAACAGTGCCGCCGCTTATTTTAATATCAGAGCCTGTACCATCACAACCGCCGCCTATGCCTGCGCCGCCGTTACCGCCTGTTGCGGTAATTGTGCCGCCGTTTATGGTGATACCTGAACCGTCGCCGGTTTGACCGCCGCCTATGCCTGCGCCTGCCGAGCCACCTGTTGCTTCAACCGTGCCGCCGCTGATGGTGATATTTGAGCCTGCGCCGCTTTGACCGCCGCCTATGCCTGCACCTCTAAAGCCACCAGTTGCTTTGACAGTGCCACCGCTGATGGTGATATTCGAGCCTGCTGCATTATTGCCGCCGCCTATTCCCGCGGCACAAGTGCCGCCTGTTGCGGTAAGCTCGCCTGTGCCGTCTGCAATTATAAGTTGATAGTCAGCACTGTTGCTCTTTTGCAAGCCCGCGCAGAGCGCACCGCTCTTAAGTGTGTTTTCATAGCCGTCCTCAAGTTCTATAACCACCACGCCTACAACGCTGTCGCTGATATTGAACGCACAAGCACCGCTTGTTCCCGAAACATCAATATTAACGCCGTCAAGCGTAATATTTGCGCCGCTTGCGCTTGCAACCACGATTTTGTCGGTGGTTGCCGTGCTTGGGTCAGTGTTTGCGATTGTAAGCGCGGTATCCGTACTTATCGTAAGAACATTATCCGCATACGAATAATCCGTGTCCTTCGTGCCGCCCGTTACCGTAAACGCGCCGACAACCGTTCCGCTATCAGCCGCCGTGATAACCGGAAGCAGCACGAACATTGTCGTCAGCATAACCGCCAGCGCCGCTATCCATATGACTGATTGTTTAAGCAATTTGCGTGTCATAGTTTTCTTCCATTCGTTGTTCATAAGCTGCCGCGCCGCAAATCAACCACAGCGTGCGGCATACGCTTACACTTAGTTTTATTTTACTACATTCAAGACAAAAAGTCAATAGCTTTTGCGAAAACGACAATATCAGCTTCAGCAAACAAGCAAGTACCATGCGCAGCCTTTATGAACGGCAAATGCGTATCACAAAGTTTAACCCGTCCAGAACTGAAAGTATACTCTCCCCTCGATTGTAATACTACCCAAAATACCTGAGTGGTGTTATCTGTGACAGTTTTATGTGCTGTATTCTGACAAAGCAAAAGGCGAGATATTCAACTGTATTCCTGCATGCAAATCGAATTATGTGTTTTTTCCGTCCTTAAAATCTTGGAAAAATGTGCGAAAACCGCATTGAAAATTCAAGAAAAATGTGTTATACTATAATCACCACTCGGAAAGGATGGTGATTTGCTTGAAACGCAATGCAATTTCAGAATTGATTTTATGGAAAAACAGCCCCGAACGCAAACCGATGGTGCTCAAAGGAGCTAGACAGGTCGGTAAGACTTGGCTGATGAAAGAATTCGGACAGAATTACTATGAAAATTTTGTTTATTTCAACTTCGATGAAGAAGATGAATTGAAGTCCATCTTCGAGACTAACAAAAATCCCCACCGTATCATTGAACTGCTGTCAATGATCGGCGGTGAGAAAATCGAGCCAGAGAAAACCTTGATTATCTTCGATGAGATTCAAGAGTGCCCCGAAGCTCTGAACACCCTCAAATACTTCAAGGAGAAAGCCAACGAATACCATGTGATCGCCGCAGGCAGTCTGCTGGGTACACTGCTGGCAAAGCCGAAGTCCTACCCCGTAGGCATGGTCAATCTGTTGGACATCTATCCGCTGACTTTCGATGAATTTCTGGAGGCTACCGATTCCGGTTTGTATGCCTATTATGAGAGCATCGAAAAGGGTCAGCGGATTGAAGAAATATTCCACAATCGTCTGCTGGAAGTCTACAACTACTATCTCATTATTGGCGGTATGCCCGAATGTGTATCCTCGTGGCTCAAGTACAAAGACCCTGCAAAAGTGTCGCAGATTCAGCGAGAACTAATTGAAGTATACGAAAATGACTTCTCCAAGCACAACGGCAAGGTCAACAGCGGACGCATCCTCATGGTATTCCGCAGCATCGTGGCAC
>CAZKXB010000029.1:0-29542 GCA_964556595.1 uncultured Ruminococcus sp.
GAACGCCGCTTTCATACTTCATTCTGGCGTAAGCGCCCTCGCCCTCTATGCTGAACGAAACCTCCTTATAGCCGCCAAGCTCGGTGGGATTTGCGCTTAAAAGCTCCATCTTCCAGCCTTGGGACTGCGCATACATCGTGTACATTCTGAACAGCGAGTTTGCGAAAAGCGCCGCTTCATCGCCGCCCGCGCCGCCGCGTATCTCCACAATAACGTTGCGGTCGTCATCTGGGTCTTTTGGCAGAAGCAGCAGCTTAAGTTCGTCCGTAAGCTCGTCTATGCGCCGCTTGCTGTCTGTATATTCCTCCTGCGCCATCATGCGCAGTTCCTCGTCACCGCCCGCTTCTTCAAGGGCAGCCTTTGCGTCCTCAAAATCAGCATGCGCCTTAAGATACAGTCTGTATTTTTCTATCAGCGGGGTAAGATTTTTGTATTCCCTCATCAGTTCTTTATATAAAGCGTTATCCGATATTACAGATGGGTCGGACAGCTTGTTGTTTATTTCGTCATACCTCGCGTCAGCTATTTTAAGCTTGTCAAGCATTGTTGCCGTTTCCTCCGAATGTGTTATCCTTGGTATCTGTCGGGCGCGCTACGGCTTTTATGCTTTTTTCGCATTTTGCCCTTGCTATCATAAACGTGTGTCCGCAGCCCTTGCAGCACAGCCTAAAATCTGCGCCGCTGCGCATAACCAGCATCTCCCTGCTTCCACAGCCAGGGTGCTGCTTTTTCATGACAAGGGTATCGCCCACGCGGATATCCATAAGCGCACCGCCTTTCAGTAAAAATCGCCATGACCGCCTTGGGGCAGCACCGCGTAATCCTTACGGTATTGCCTTAACGCGCCATGCGCCAACTCTATTTAGTATACCACATTTTTGACGGATTTGCAATAGAGTACCGCCCTTTTTAATCCCACGCGGCGAAAAATGTCGCAGATTAGGCTGTTTTGAGTTGCCTTAATACATTTTTTATCAATTCAGCCGCAAAAACTATTGACAAGAAAAGCAGAATATTTTATAATAGTAAAGTATGTATTTGTAAGTCGGAATATATCTGAATGAGGTAATCATATAAACATGGAAAAAACTAAAAAAAAGAAAAAGGGCAATAAGCTTAATCTGATAATCTGCGCCATTGCATTCGTTGTAATGATAATCTATCTGCTTTTTGTTGATGGCGTTGACAATATTATCGCGGCTTTTCAGAAAATAAACCCGCTGTATCTGCTGATATGCGCTGCTTTCATGGTTGGCTATTGGCTGTGCGAAACCGGAACCGTCCACCTTATGCTTAAATCCATGCACCCGACGGTTCGCTTCCGCCATTCGTGGTACGATACCATAATCGGACAGTATTTCAACTGCATTACGCCCAGCGCTTCGGGCGGACAGCCAATGCAGGCGTATTATCTTGTAAAGTTCGGCGTTCCGCTTGGTTCTGCAATGACGGCGCTGCTTTCGCGCTTTATCGTTTACCAGTTTACGCTGACGATTTACTCCGCCGCGGCGCTTATCATAGGCTTCAGCGAGTTCGGCGCTGACCTTAGCGGCAAGGGGCTTATGCCGTTTGTGTTTATCGGCTTTGCGATAAATACCGCCGTTATCATAGTGCTTATCGGAATTGCCGTGTGGAAAAACGGCACGCTTAAAATCGCAAACTGGCTGATATCCGTGGGCGTAAAGCTTCACATTGTAAAAAGACCTATGAAGTGGCGCTTGTACATAACGCGCGAGATTGAGAAGTTCCACAGGAATTTCATGTTTATCAAGAAAAACGTGCCGCTTATAATAAAATCGTTCATACTGAATTTTATTCAGCTTACGCTTTATTTCAGCATATCCTATATGCTTTATCTCGGCTTTGGACTTCAGGGCGCAAGCCTGTTTCAGATAATATCCTATCAGGCGTTTGTGCTGATGATTTCCTCGTTCTGGCCAATGCCGGGCGCTATGGGCGCGGCGGAATTTGGCTACGGCGGATTTTTCGGGACTATTTTCGGCGTGTATGTCAATGTTTCCACCCTGCTGTGGCGTTTGTTTACGTTCTATATGCCGATAATCGTGGGCGTTGTTGTGACAATGACCATGAAAAGCAAGGGCATTGAAGCGCCCTCAGACCTTGAAGCAAAAGAAAATGTATACAATATGGAATCCGCAATTGAAAACTCTGCGGACATTTCCGAATAAAAAGAACAAAGGAAGAAAGCTATGTCAGACTTGAAAAAAGAAATAGAAAAGCGCCGCACGTTTGCGGTTATTTCGCACCCTGACGCGGGCAAGACAACCTTAACGGAAAAGTTTCTGCTTTACGGCGGGGCGATATCGCTTGCGGGTGCGGTTAAGGGCAAGAAAAGCGCGCGCCATGCGACCTCCGACTGGATGGAGATTGAAAAGCAGCGCGGAATTTCCGTAACCTCCTCCGTTATGCAGTTCAATTATAACGGCTACTGCATAAATATTCTTGACACCCCCGGACATCAGGACTTCTCGGAGGACACCTACCGCACGCTTATGGCAGCCGACAGCGCCGTGATGGTTATTGACGCGGCAAAGGGCGTTGAGAACCAGACGCGCAAGCTGTTCAAGGTATGCGTAATGCGCAATATTCCTATATTCACATTTATCAATAAGATGGACAGGGAGTCCAGAAACCCGTTCGACCTGCTTGACGAGATTGAAAACGAGCTTGGCATAAAGACCTATCCCGTGAACTGGCCCATTGGCAGCGGCAAGGATTTCCGCGGCGTTTATGAGCGCTCCACGCGCCGTATTATTTCCTTTGAGGCAAATAACGGCTCGCGCGAGGTTGCCGCAACAGAAGCCGACCTTAACGACGCTTCGCTTGCCGACCTTATCGGACAAAGCAACTACGATACCCTTACCGAGGACGTAGAGCTTCTTGACGGCGCAAGCGAGGAGTTTGATATCGACCTTATCAACAGCGGCAAGCTGTCGCCCGTATTTTTCGGCTCTGCGCTTACAAATTTCGGTGTTGAGCCGTTTCTTGAGCATTTCCTTCAGATGACCACTTCTCCCCTGCCCCGCAATACCGAGGACGGAGTTGTAGACCCGTTTGATGAGAATTTCTCGGCGTTTGTATTCAAAATTCAGGCGAATATGAACAAGGCGCACCGCGACAGAATTGCATTCATGCGTATATGCAGCGGAAAGTTTGAAAAGGATATGGAGGTTCTCCATGTACAGAACGGACGTACAATGCGCCTTTCGCAGCCGCAGCAGATAATGGCAAGCGAGCGCGAGGTTATTTCCGAGGCGTATGCGGGCGATATTATGGGCGTGTTTGACCCGGGCGTGTTCTCTATCGGCGATACGTTGTGTTCGCCAAAGAAAAAGGTGAAGTTTGAGGGTATTCCTACATTCGCTCCAGAACATTTCGCCAGAATACGCCAGAAGGATACCCTTAAGCGCAAGCAGTTTATTAAGGGTACAACCCAGATAGCGCAGGAAGGCGCGATACAGATTTTCTCCGAGCCGCAGACAGGCTTTGAGGAGGTTATAGTCGGCGTTGTGGGCGTGCTTCAGTTTGAGGTGCTGGAATACCGCCTTAAGAACGAGTACAACGTTGATATTATCCGCGAGGGTCTGCCCTATCAGTATATCAGATGGATAACAAGCGAAAAGCATATTGCGGGCGGTCTGGACGAGCTTAACAAGCTTATTCTTACTTCGGACACCAAGCTTATTCAGGACGTAAAGGGCAACTTCCTGCTGATATTCACAAGCGAGTGGAACATCAAATGGGCGCTCGACAAAAACGAGGGTCTTGAGCTTGCGGAGTTTAACCGCGACTGATTTTACAAGCATACAGCGCAAAGGCGCACGACAGGTTTATTTCGACCTGTATCGTGCGCCTTTTTTGTTTTTGTCTCATAAAAAACAGTTTTTGCGCCTGTCCTTTTACATAATTCGCCTGTCATGTGATGTATAATAATGGTAATGCTGATAATTTAGTGTGGTGGTTATGTGGTTGTTTATATTGATGTGCTGCTTGCGGTAAATCTTTACATAAATTACTTTCTTATAAGAGGTGCGGCGCTGCTGCTGCGGTGCAGTATTTCGGCGCGCAGGTGTCTGATTGCCGCGGCTGTCGGCGCGGTCTGCTCGCTTGTTATACTGCTGCCTGCGCTGCCGTTCTGGGCGAACGCGCTGATAAAGACGGGCGGCAGCCTTTTGCTGACCGTTTCCGCGTTTGGCAGGGCAAAACCGCCCGATATGCTTATCCGCACGCTTTGCCTTATGGTGATAAGCTTTGTTTATGCGGGACTTATGCTGACGCTGTGGCAGTTCTGCGCGCCGCTTGGTATGTACTACAAAAACGGCACGGCTTATTTTGATATTCCCATAATTGCGATAGCGGCGTTTACTGCCGCCGCTTACGGCGCTGTGAAGCTGCTTCGCTATATATCCGACAGAAGAAGCCTTTCGGCGCAGGCGCGCGGAATAAAGATTATAAGCGGCGGCTGCACAATTGAATTATACGGCATAGCCGATACAGGAAACAGCCTTTGCGACCCTTTCAGCGGCAAGCCTGCGGTTATCTGTGCCGCCGCCGCGATAGAGCCTATAATCCCGCAAAACATTACGGCGTATCTTGGCGGGGATATTTCCGCGATTGAGGGCATACGGCTTGCGCCCTGCTTAACGGTATCGGGCGAAACGCTTATACCTGTGTTTTTTGCGGATAAGGTAATTATAGACGATAAATCGGTTGACGCGGTGATTGGCGTATGCGCAAAGCCTATGGGCGCGCAGTGTATATTTAATCCCAAACTGATTTCACTTTAGGAGGTAGTATATGAGAAAGTATCTTAAACAGCTTTTGTATGAGGGATTGTTGGCGTTTCTGCACTATTTTACAAAGGCGGGCAAGGAATATGTGCATTACATAAACGGCTCGGACGCGCTGCCCGCGCCGCTTTCTCCTGAGGAGGAGCAGCAGACCTTTAAGCTGCTCGAAACCGATTTTGAAGCCGCGAGGGATAAGCTGATTGTGCATAACCTCCGTCTGGTGGTATATATCGCGAAGAAGTTTGAAAGCACGGGTATAGGTCTTGAGGATTTGGTATCAATCGGCACGATAGGGCTGATAAAGGCGGTGAACACGTTCAGCGTCCATAAGAACATAAAGCTTGCAACCTATGCTTCGCGCTGTATTGAGAATGAAATTCTGATGTATCTGCGCAAAACCAACCACTACAAAAACGAGGTTTCGTTTGACGAGCCGCTTAATATCGACTGGGACGGAAACGAGCTGCTTTTATCGGACGTTCTCGGCACTGACGAGGACAGCGTGAACGCTCATCTTGACAGCGAGGTGGAAAAAAAGCTTCTGTATGAAGCCATTGACAAGCTTGACCCGCGCGAAAAGCAGATAATGGAAATGCGCTTCGGACTGAACGGGCGCAAGGAAAAAACGCAGAAGGAAGTGGCGGACGAAATCGGTATATCGCAAAGCTATATTTCCCGCCTTGAAAAGCGGATTATAAAACAGCTTCGCGAGGAATTGGAGCGCGTTTGCAGTTAAGGCAACACCACACAAAGACCATCTTTTGGATTTTGTACGCGCCTTGCTTGCATCTTTAGTATGGTTCGCTTGCGAAACATACGTCCATATTGCACAATTCGTCCTAGCAAGGCGTGTCTCCCCCTGCGGGGGAGGTGGCACGCAGTGCCAGAGGGGCTGACCGACAGACCAGCCTTGCGTCGTCCTCGTTGTACAATCTGACGAAAAATCTGACTGCGCAATCCTGCGAGGTACAACGCAGTTGTTCCGCAATCTTTGTGCGGTATTGCCCTAAATCCTGTTTTTGATTTTTTGCAGCGCGCCTTTTTCAAGGCGGGAAACCTGCGCTTGGCTTATGCCGATTTCCTTGGCAACCTCAACCTGTGTTTTTCCGCGGAAAAACCGCAGACCGAGTATGCGCTTTTCGCGCGCGCCAAGCTGTAACATCGCTTCTTTAAGGGATATTTCATCAAGCCAGTTTTCATCGTCATTGTGGTCGCCAAGCTGGTCTATTACATAGATGGTATCGCCCGATTCGGAAAAAACAGGTTCATACAGCGATATCGGTTCGCTTATTGCTTCAAGGGCGATTACTACGTCCTGACGCGGCGCTTCGATTTCCTTGGCAATCTGCTCTATTGTCGGCTCTTTGCCAAGCGCGGTGGTAAGCTGCTCCTTTGCCTGCATGGCGCGGTATGCAAGGTCGCGGATTGAGCGGCTTACGCGCACAGGCGCGTTATCGCGCAGATATCTGCGCAGTTCACCCTGTATCATGGGTACCGCATAGGTGGAAAATTTAACGGGCTGGGTGATGTCAAAATTATCTATCGCCTTTATAAGACCTATGCAGCCGACCTGAAAAAGGTCGTCCGCGTTTTCGCCCCTGCCCGAAAAGCGCTGTATCACGCTTAGCACAAGGCGCAGATTGCCGTTGATAAGCTCCTCGCGCGCCTGCATATCGCCCTGCTTGACTTTTTTAAGCAGCGCCATTTTCTCCGCTTCCTTAAGCACCTTAAGCTTTGATGTGTTTACGCCGCTTATTTCAACCTTGTGATAATACAAAAAACCACTCCCGAAACAATAATCTTGCTTGTACAAGTATTATTGTCCGCGAGTGGTTCTGTTATGCCAGTGGTTTTTTATTTTTCATCTGAGGTTTTGCCAAAACGGTCTATCAGCAGCGAGGTAAGAACGCCTATAAACAGCGCCGCAAAGCCGTATCCCGTTGTAAGATTAAATCCAAATCCGCTTGGCAGTATTGCGTAAACCGAGCCTACAACCAGTCCCATTATAAGGCTGTACACCATAAGGCTGTATTTTTGCAGAAGCGTTGACATAAGCCGCGCACCAAGCATAATGCCCAGCAGCGCGCCGATAGCGCAGGGAATTATTATCATCAAATTGAAATCCTTAAGCGCCGCAATTACGGTAGAGTATACGCCAAGCAGCATCATGACAAAGCTTCCCGAAACGCCGGGAATTATCATAGCAACCGCCGCCACAAACAGCGCGGCAAGCATTGTGATAAAGAACAGGAAATCCACCTTATAGCTTACCGAAAGCGAAAAATCCTCAAAATCAATGCTGCCCGCGTTGGAAAGGCTGAAGCAATAGGTTTCATTAGGAGCGATTTCCACGCCTGCCGTATTTTTGATAAGATTGTACTGCTGCGGTATTTCCGCGCCGAAAAGCTGCTTTATTTTGTCGAGGGTTGACACGGCGGTGCCTATTTCCGCGCCCGATATATCCGCGTCTGCGCCGAAGCTGCCGCCGCTTTCAAGCTCTATACTCCAGCTGTCTATGGTTCGGTCGCTGTTGTTTTCAATGGTGATTACGGCTGTGCCGTTTTCGTCCGCAGCACAATTCATGGTGTAAGGCTCGCCGCCAAAAGCGCTTTCAAGAAGCGTAAGACCGATAACGGCAGCCAGTCCCAGAACAAACGGAACAGCGCACAGCGGCTTTACCTTTTCGGTTTTTGTGGCGGTGCGGATAATCAGCGGAACGCTGCCGAGAATAAGTCCGATAAAGAACATATTTGTCTGCACGCCGAAACGCTCAAACAGCCATGTAATTACATACGCAAAGCCCAGTATTCCTACGCCCGCGCCAAGGCAGAACGAGATAAGAAAGCCCAGATTTTTGAATATCGACTTAATGCCCGAAATTGCAGCGGTCAGCTTGTCATAAATTCCAAAAACAACCAGCATTGTACCGCCGCTTACGCCCGGAATAACATTTGCAATGCCGAATACAATTCCGCAGATAAATGTTTTTATAAAGAACGAAAGCTTTTTCATATTTTACCCTTTACTTAAATTTTATCAATGTCTTGACTATAACGTAGCCCACAACAGGTATGATACCTGTAAGGACGGAGATAAACAGCGCCAGCGCGTCAATTGCGGTAAGCCCGAAAGCGTTGTTGATAAACGGAATATAGACCATAAGTATCGGCGCAAGCACCAATGCGGCAAATGTATACCGCGCTATACCGCGCGCGCCCGTAATCGCCTTGAACGGTTTTTCGGGCGATACCGTGATAAGTCCGAAAATGCCAAAGCTTACGCAGAACGAAATAAACGAACAGCTTCTTGCAAAATCGGTGTTGCCGCCGTTATACATAAACATATACGCCGCAACCGAGGCAGCGCCGCACAATACGCCTGTGGCAAGCGCGTTTGCAAGATAGGAGATGTTTATTTTTTTGCGCGCAACGTAGTCCGAGGGCGGCATCTGACGGGAAATATCGCTGCGGTTCTGGTAATAAGAAACAGCCGCAAGCGGTATAAACACCATTGTCAGCAGCGCAAGCAGCGAGGGATTAAGCATAAGCTGCGTTTCGTTGCCGAACAGGTTGAGAATAGTCAGCACAAGCAGTCCGCTGTATCCCGTGATAACGGTGCAGATTGCTCTTTTTATGTTGCGGTGAAGCTGCCGCGCCGAGGTTATCATGCTGGAAATGGAATGTAAATTATCATCGTTCATAATGATGTCCGCGGCTTCATAGGTGCTGCCAGAGGAATGCTGCGATATTGTAATGCCAACGTCGGCGAGTTCAAGCGCTTCGGCGTCGGTTACTCTCGTGCCTGTCATAGCGACAACCTCGCCCTGCTTTTTCAGCCTGTCGAGTATATACAGCTTCTGCTCAGGCGTAACCTTGGCGTAAATGTCGGCGTCAAATTGGAGGTCACTGCCGTATTTCACCGATTGTGAAATCTGCTTTCCTGTTATGGTCTTGCCCGAAAGTCCCACCATCTTTGCGGTGGCTTCGGCAACATGGGGGCTGTCCTCCGACAGCATTACAACCTTTACTCCCGACCTTATGCAATCGCTTACCGCGCCCGCTACCGAGTCCCTTAACGGCGCAGTAAGCGCCACAAAGCCGACAAAGGTGTATGCAAAGCCTGCGGTTGCGTCACAGTTGCGCTCCACTCCGTCCGCACAGGCTATTGCAATTACGCGGTAGCCTGCGGCATAATATTCCCGCTGCTTTTTCTGTATATTGAAAAGCTGGTCGCCTTTGAAGCGGCAAAGAGGAAGTATCTGCTCAGGCGTTCCTTTTACGCAGTAAAGACGGGATTCTCCCACCTGCCACAATGCGCCGCTTACAACGCCGTTGCTTTCGGGGATACGCTCTATAAATTGGTTTTCGGTGTATATGTCGTTGATGTTTTCATCAAAAAATCCCGCTCTTATAAGCAGTGCGCGTTCCGCTTCGTCTGTTGTGTTTCTGTCGCAGGCAAGAACGGCAACCTTGTACAAAAGCTCCTCGCTTTTGGTGTACACGCTTTTTACCTCAAGATGGCTTTTGGAGATTGCCCCTTGCTTTTCGATACAAAGCACGGAAACAGAATTAAGCCGCTCGATATCGCCAAGCGATTTTACTATCGCGGAGCTGCCAAGCATATCGTCCGCGCCCCTCATGTAATAAAAGCGGATTATGGTAGATATGCCGACAGGGATAAAGCACAGCCCCAATGTAATTCCTCTTAGGGCGGAATTTATAACCCCGTTGTCGGATACCAGCCAGAATATCAGCGAAATCAGCGCCAGCACCGCAGCCACCGCCGAGGCAAACGGAACAATGGCACGCACCGTGCGCTCCATATCCGTATAATAATGGTGGGTATCGGGCTTTTCCCCGATTTTCTGATAATATTTCGTATCAACGCCCGTGGCGCTTACCTTGCATATCGCCATGCCCGTAAGTATGATTGTTCCGCTGTAAACAAAGGACTGGCTAAGCTCGGTCTTGCTTTCTGCGCCTGTATATTTCGCAACAGGCTTGTTTGAGCCTGTAAAAACGCTTTCGTCTGCGGTAAGGTCGCGCGCTTCCTGTATATAAGCGTCCGCGGGAACTCTCTCGCCCGCCTGAACCACAAGTATATCTTCGGGCACTATAAATTCCTTTTCGATAAGTTCAAGCTTTCCGCCGCGTATAACTCTGAACTTCATAGCGGTGGAAGCTTTTATATCGTTAAGCCGCTTATCCGAGTACATACCGAAATATATTTCCGCAAAGGCGTAAACTGCGTCTATCAGCAAAATAATAAGCCCCGCCGCAATATTTCCTCCGAAAAAGCTTAACACGCCCGCCACAAACATAAGCAGAAATGACGGCGACAGTATCACCCTTACGGGCGAAAAGCACTCTGTTTTCTTCTCGGCTTTTGTGTAGACATTATAGCCGTACAGTTCTGTATTTCTATCTATATCGCTTTCGGTAAGCCCAAAGTAATCACCATTGAAATTAAAAAACTTTGCCATTATACAACACCTTTCGCAAATTGTTATTTTTTGACAAGCGAAACATCAATTATATACCAGCTTGTAGAAAAAGTTAATTTTGCCCGCGCAGCGGGCTTTTGAAATACTTTTTTGCCTCAGCTCTGCCGAGGCAAAAAACACTTCTATCCGCCCAAGTGTACGAACTGACGGCAAAGCCGTCAGCGAGTGCGCGCAGGGCGGATGCTTCGGCGGAAAACCCCGTTAGGGGTTTTTCGACGGTTTGAACTATATATACTATTTTCGCACATTTTGCATAAAAAATCAAGAGGTTTTTTGCAATATTACAGAAATATAAGAAAACAGCCACGCAAATAAACAAAAATCGCTTTTTGTCGCTTTGCGCGGCTGTGATATTTCAGATTATTTTTTTAAACTGACTGCGCGGTATAAAGCTTATAGTAATCGCCTTTTCTTGCCATAAGCTCGTCATGCGTTCCGCTTTCGGTTATGCCCTTGTTGGAAACGTACATTATCCTGTCGCAGCTTCTGATGGTGGAAAGTCTGTGCGCGATTATAAAGCTTGTTCTGCCTTTAAGCAGGTGATTAAGACCATTTTGCAGATAGCGCTCGGTTTTTGCGTCAATGGAGGAGGTAGCCTCGTCCAGTACAAGTATGCGCGGATTGGAAACTATGGTTCGCGCGAAAGCGATAAGCTGCTTCTGACCCTGTGAAAGGCTGCCGCCGCGCTCGTTTACCTCGGTATCATAGCCGTCCTTCAGGGACATTATAAAATCGTCAATGCCAACGATACGGCAGGCGGCTCTTATTTCCTCATCGGTTGCGTCAAGCTTGCCGTACTTTATATTATCGCGTATAGTTCCGCTGAAAATAAAGCTGTCTTGCAGCATTATTCCCATCTGGCTGCGCAGCGACTTCAATGTAACCTGCGAAATGTCGCTGTCATCAATGCGCACCGTGCCGCCGTTGATATTATAAAAACGCGATATAAGGTTCACGATTGTTGTCTTGCCCGCGCCGGTAGGGCCTACAAGCGCAACGCTTTCGCCCGCCTTTACGTCAAAGCTAAGATTTTCAAGGATATTTACGCTTTCCTCATACGCAAAGGTAACGTTCTCGAAATGAACGTCGCCCTTTATTTCGGGCATTTCCACCGCGCCCTCAGCGTCGGCAACGGCTATCGGCTCGTCCATCATCTCAAAGATACGTTCAAGGTAAGCCACCGCGTTTATAAAGGTGTTCATCAGGTTGGAAAGGTTCATCAGCGGCTGCCAGAAGCGCGCGGAATAATCGGTCATGGCAAGTATTGTGCCAAGCGTTATCACATCGCCCATCATAAGCAGTCCCACGGCAAAAATTCCCGCGCGCACGGTTATCGAAATTATGTCGGTTGTCGGCCATACCATATTGGAAAAGCTTACCGCCTTAATCCAAGATTTTTTGTATGCCTTTGCAAGCTTGTCATTTATCTCGGCGTTTTCTTCTTCCCTTACGAACATCTGCGATATCCTTACGCCCACAATGCTTTCATGCAGGTATGCGTTCATGTTGGAACTTTTATTGGAAACCTGCTGCCATGCCTTGCGCTGATGATTTTTGATTATCAGCATAACCGCCGCGAACACGGGCAGTCCCGCCATGGTTACAAGCGCAAGCTGCCAGCAGACAAAGAACATGAATATCGTAATGAATATCAGATTGAATATTTCCAGCACAAAGTTAATCAGACCGTTTGTCATAAGGTCGGATATAGAGTTGATATAGTTGATGATGCGCGTGAGTATCTTGCCGTGGGGACGGCTGTCATAATACTCAAACGAAAGGCGCTGCATATGCTCAAAAAGGTCTTTTCTGATATCGTATACGATATCCTGTCCCACCTCGGTCATCATTTTGGAGCGAAGCTTTGAGAAAATAACGCTCACCACTATGCACACAAGCACTGCCGCACCGCTTAACAGCAACTGCGGAATTGTTTCGGTGCTGCCCATATAATTGTCGATAGCGTTCTGCACGATAAGCGGCGAAAGCAGACCTATTACAACCGCAATCGCGCTAAGCGTAAGGGAAAGCGCCACTTTTTTCTTATAGCGCGCCACATAAACCAGCGCGCGTTTAAGATGTCGTATATCAAATGGTGTTTCAAGCGTTTCATCAACGTCAAATTTGTTTCTTGCCACTTTGTATCCCTCCCTTACTTTTGAAGCTCGTATACCTCGCGGTAATAGCCATTGTTTTGTATAAGCTGTTCGTGTGTTCCCTGCTCAAGTATTTTTCCGTTTTTCAGCACTATTATCTTATCGGCATAGCGCGCTGTTGAAATACGCTGCGCTATAATTATCTTGGTGCAGGCAAAATCCAGATTTTTCAGCGACTGCTGAATATGCTTTTCCGTTTCAAGGTCAACCGCCGAGGTGGTGTCGTCCAGTATCAGTATCGCGGGCTTTACCGCAAGCGCCCTTGCAAGCGAAATGCGCTGCTTTTGTCCGCCCGAAAGACCTACGCCGCGCTCGCCGACTATCGTGTTGTAGCCATCGCTGAGCTTGCGGATAAAGCCGTCCGCGTCAGCCGCCTGCGCGTATTTTATCACGTTTTCCTCGCTCATTGAGGTATCGCCGAAGCTGATATTGCCGTCTATCGTATCGGAATACAAAAGCACGTCCTGCGTTGCAACGCCGATATTTCCGCGAAGCTGCTCAAGCTTAAGGTGCTGGACGTTTACGCCGTCCACCCTCACCTCGCCCGCTTCGGCATCGTAAATACGCGGGATAAGGTCTACAAGCGTTGTTTTGCCGGAGCCCGTTTCACCCATTATAACAACCGTTTCGCCGGGCGCGGCTTCAAAGCTTACATCATCAAGCACCTTTGTTCTGCCGTAGGAAAAGCTTACATGGTCAAATTCCACCCTGCCCTCAAATCTATCGGGCTTGTCCACAGCGTCGTTGCGCGTTAAAATACGCGGACTACCGTAATATATTTCGATAATTTTGTTTGCGGAGGCGGTAAAGCGCTGAAGGTCGTTTACAATGTTGCCAAGGGTTCTCATGGGGTTGGAAAGAGTCCAGATAAGTCCCGAAAAGGCGGTGTAATCGCCAAAGCTTATTCTGCCGAGAATTACAAAAAGTCCGCCGCACACAAGCATTACTACCGAAAGCGACTGTGCCGTTATTTCAAGATACGGAAAGAATTTCAGCCACATAAATGCAGCTTTTTTGTTGGCACTGCTGTAATCCTTGCTGTATTGGTCAAAGCGCTGTATTTCGTAGTCCTCGCGGGCAAACGCCTTAATTACACGGTTGCCCGAAATATTTTCCTCCGCCGCGGTGTTCATGGTGGAAAGGCGCTCGCGCAGGTCAACATACATAGGACCCACCCTGCGCTTGAACAGCCATGTGATAAACATGATAACAGGCGTAAGCGCTATAAGGCACAGCGCCATAAGCCAGTCTATGGAGAAGAAGAATATCAGCGACGCGGAAAAAAGCACAATGCACTCAAGCATTGTTTTTATAATCCACGCGACCGAATGGCGCACCATGTCTATATCGCCCGAAATTCGGGTCATGATATCGCCCGTGCGGTAGGTGTCATAGAACTTTGCGTCCTGCATTTCTATGTTGTCAAAAAGCACCTTGCGCACGTTGTAGATAAGCTTCTGCGAGGAATGTTCGTACATAAGATTTCCGCTGTACTGAAGAATACCTCTCAGCAGCGTAAAGCCTACCATCGCGATAAGCATACCCACAAGCACATCGGAATGAAGCCGCAGATTTTCAGCCGCATTTTCGTTTACGATAAAGGTATCGGTTATCTGCTGGGTAAAATACGGCGTGAGTATATACATGGACTGGGTTATTACGGTAAGGCACAACGCCACAATATAAATGGCGCGGCAGCCCTTCATGTTTTTCCAGAGCCATCTGATGAGAAACATTTAATCCCCTCTTTTCATTAAAATCTGTAATCGTTTACTCTATTTTGCTAAAACCAAGCGCGTTTTACGCGCCTATGTAATTATATCAGAAAAAAGAATTTTGTAAAGGGGGTAAACCAAAAAATAATCCACAAAAATTCCGAAGGATTTCTGTGGATTATTGGCGGATTTATCAGCGCAGCAAAGCTTCCAGTTTGTAGTAATATTTATAGAGAAGCTGCACCGAGTTTTCAAGGAAATAATAGTGCTTGATATACGGAATAAGCAGCACAAGAAAAAGCAGCGACAAAATCAAAAATCCCATGTTCTGCGCAATATTGCATACAAACAGCGAAAGCAGAAACATCAGCGCAAAGGCAAGCGTTACAAGCAGATGAATAAGCCGCTCATGCTGATATAATTCAATGCGCTTAAGCAGCAGTGGCTTTTCGGCAAGGTATTCCTCATGCGTATGCTCGCCCTCAAAAAACGCTTTTATATATTCGAGATATTCCCGTATCTGCTTTGTCATCGGTCAAATTCCTCCAGTGCAAGCGAAGCCTGCTCCCAATCTGCCATAACTTCCTCCTGCTTTGTGCGGAGCTGCTCAATTTCGCCCGAAAGCTCCATTGCCTCCTTGTAGTCGGTCATGCCCGAAAGCAGGTCGGTCTTTTCCGCAATAAGCGCGTCAAGGCGGTCAATCTCGGCTTCGGCGCGGGTTATTCTGGTGTTAAGCTTGCGGCGCTCCGACTCGCGCTCTTTTTTCTGCTTGTAGTCGTTGGTTTTTGGGGATTTTTCGGGTTTCTGCGCCGCCGTAAGCTGCGCGGCGTTCTGCACGGTAAGCGTATAAGCGTCATATGAGCCAAGATATTCCTTTACTCCGTTCGGGGTAAGATAGTAAATCCTGTCCGCAAGCTTATTGATAAGGTAGCGGTCATGGGAAATTATAAACATCGTGCCGTCATAGCCCATAAGCGCGTTTTCAAGCGCTTCGCAGGAAGTAATATCAAGGTGGTTTGTCGGCTCGTCCAGAAGCAGGAAATTTGCCCCCGACAGCATAAGCTTAAGCAGCGCAACCCTTGCCCTTTCGCCGCCGCTAAGCTCCGAAATGCTTTTGAACACCGCGTCGCCCTTAAACAAAAACGAGCCTAAAGCCGTGCGCACCTGCGTTTCGGTCATGCGGGGATATGCGTCCCAGATTTCGTCAAGGGCGGTTTTGCTTTCGTCAAGACCCGCCTGCGCCTGGTCAAAGTATCCCATCTGCACGCGCGTGCCGTAGTTGAACTCACCCGAATCTGCGGTATACTGTCCCGTAAAAATCTTGAACAACGAAGTCTTTCCGCAGCCGTTGCCGCCAAGCAGAAACACCCTCTCCCCCTTTTTTATGTCAATATTCACTCCGTGGAAAAGCTGCTTTCCGTCAAAGCCAAGCGAGATATTGCCCGCATGGAACACGTCATTTCCGCAGCCATCAGCGGATTTGAAATTGAATTTAAGCGCTTCGGGAGCGTCCTCCGGCTTTACAAGGGTGGCTTCCAGTCTGTCAATGGATTTCTGCTTGCTTGCTATGGTGACGTAGTTGTGCGCTTGATTCCAGCGCTTTTGCTGGTCTATTATGCCCTCAATACGGCTGATTTCTTTCATGGTGCTGTCATAGACCTTGCGGCGGCGCTCCATTTCCTCAGCCTTAAGCTGAAGAAAGCGCGTATATCCGCCCTTGTAATCGTCAAGACGGCAGTTTTCAAGTTCCAGCGTGCGGTTTGTAACCTTATCGAGAAAATAACGGTCATGCGATATCACGATATATGCCCCGCGGTAATCGCACAGAAAGCGCTCCAGCCATTCCACGGATTGTATATCAAGATGGTTTGTAGGCTCGTCAAGCAGCAGCAGATTGGCATTTGAAAGCAGCAGCTTTGCAAGCTGAAGCTTTGATTTCTGCCCGCCGCTTAAAACTCCCACGGAAAGCTTGAAGTCGCTGTCGCTGAAGCCAAGACCGTTAAGCGCCGAGGCGGTGCGGCTTTTGTAGGTAAGACCGCCCTCGCGCTCAAAGCGCTCTGTCAGCAGCGTCTGGCGCTCTATTATTTCCTCGCTGTGATTTCCCGCGTCGATTTTGTCATGAAGTTCCTCAAGCTCAAGCTCCATATCTTCCAGATAATCGAACACGGTCAGCGCCTCATCAAAAACGGTGCGCTGTGTATTTTTGCAGGAAAACTGCTCCATAAAGCCCATTTTGCAGCTTCCCGCAATGTGTATTCCGCCCTCGTCAGGCGTATGCTCGCCCTTCAGCAGGCGGAACAGCGTTGTTTTTCCGCAGCCGTTTACTCCCACAAGACCGATTCGGTCATCATCATAGACATCGAATGTAACGTCCGAAAACAGTTCCCTGTCCGCAAATGACATTGCAACGCCTGTTAAACTCATAAGTAACATTTCATCACCGTAATTTCATATCCACTGTATAAGCGTTTGATTTTATTCCTTTTATCATGTTCTCCACATATAAACCTCACCGCTTTCGCAATTGCGAAAGCGGCTGGAATTTATTTTATCTTAAAATCCCTTGTAGGAACTCGGCGCATACTTCTTATCAAGCAGATAGCTGTCGAAATCTACCTCATAATCCGCATAAACGGATTCAAGGTATTCATCAAACTCGTCGCCTGTAATCTGCTCAAGGATATATACCTTGTTGTTTTCTTTCCACTCGGTCTTGGTTGTGATATCATCTCTGATAACAAGATAAGCGGACTTTTCACCCTCAAGGTAGTACGCCTTGCCGTCAGCCTCGGTCTTCCAGATAAATTCGGTAAGCTCGTCCGAAAGCGAGGAGGACTCCTTGCTGATTATTGTTTCAAGCTCCTCAACGGTTTCAGCCTTTTTAGCCGTAGCGGAATTTTTGGCTTCCTCCATATATGCGTCAAAATCCTCGGGCTGCTCTGCATCATCAGCTTCAAGCGCTGTTTCCGCGTCAACCATAGCTTCGTTCTGGGCGTCAATCAAATCCTGCTCATACACAATGTCGATAATGCTTTCGCCCGCGTTGAAGCGGTCAACATAGGACTGCGCTCTTGCCTTAAGGGCGGCGATTTCCTCCGCGTCCTTTTCCTCGTCAAGCGAAATTCCCGCATAATCCTTAAACGGAACCTGAATATATTTCACATTCGCATAGTTATCGGAAAGGTACGCGTTAATCTCCTCCTCGGAAACCTTAGCTTCCTCGTCATTTGTGAAGTAATCAATGAAAAGCTCGTCCTCTTTAAGCGCGTTAAGCTCCATATCCTTCATGGAGTCCTTGCCAATGCCTATCGACTCGTAGTATTCGCCGAGGGTGGAATAGCCGTAAATTGTCTGTACCGAAATCGAAAAACCGTAATAGTTAATGCTTTCGGAGTCCCAGTTGTCATTTATGTTTTCGGTAATTTCGCTGCGCTCCTCATCACTGAGGGAAAGTCCCTTGCTGTCAAAAAGCTTTTCAACCGCCACATAGCGCTTTACAAGTTCAAGGGTTTCGGTCTTAATCCATTCCTCTGCGGAAACGCCGTCAATTGTTTCGGCAAACAAATCCTCAATTTCGGAGGTGTCACCAGCTTCCTCTTTAGCGTCATAAGCGGTGCTGTTTGCGCTGTTGTACGCGGTCATCATCTGGGAAAGGTATATGCCGTTGCGAATTTCCATGCCGTCAACAGTACCCATGTATCCGTTATCGGAGCAGCCTGTAAGCGAAGCTGCACACACAACCGCAGCAGCCAGCGCGGCATATCTTTTGAAATTATAAGCCATTTGTATAACCTCCTGAAAATCAAGTTCTTAAAACGATATCCTGCTCGGCAAGCGCTTTAAGAACGCGCTCAACGCTGCTGTCGGCTTCCTCGTCGGTCATTGTGCCGTCCTTGCGCAGAATAAGCTTGTAGGAAAGGCTCTTTTTGCCATCGGGAACCTGCTCGCCCTTGTACATATCAAATACAGACACGCTCTCAAGGAACTTGGCGTTTTTCTTGATTATGTCAATAATTGTATCGGACGTTACCGTTTCGTCACAAAGCAGACTAAGGTCGCGCGCCATTGCGGGATACTTGGGCAGGGGCTTGTATCTGCGCTCCGTGCCCATTGCGTTGAACAGCTTTTCCATATAAAGCTCGGCTGCGTAAACGCGGCAGGAAACATCATATTTTTCCGCAGCAAGCGGGTGAAGCTCGCCAACCGTGCCGATAACCGTATCGCCGCAAACTATATCGGCGCATCTTCCGGGGTGGAATGTCCTGTTATCCGAAACGGGAACAAATCTCGCGTCAACAACAAGGTCGTCAAGAAGCTCCTCAATAACGCCCTTTACGCTGTAAAAATCCTCGTCTGCGCCGTAGCAGCACAAGCCGAGTACATCTTCCTCCACGGGAAGAACCTCGTTTACGGGCGTGAAAATCCTGCCGATTTCAAACAGGCGCGCAGAAAGATTTCTGTTGGCAACGTTTGTGGAAACCACCGTCATCATCGAAGGCAGCATTGAGGTTCTCATAACGCTTGTATCCTCGCCGAGAGGGTTGGTAAGAACAACGCTGTTTTTCTTGGCGTCAGTGAAATTAAGCTTTTCATAGTTCTTGGGCGAGATAAAGCTGAACGTCATAGTTTCATAGAAGCCCTGCGAAACCATTATATCCACAATTCGCTTTTCAAACCGCTGAATGGGCGTAATGGTGCTGTTGCTGGAAAGCTTGGGCACGGTGGATGGAATCCTGTTGTAGCCGTAGATACGCGCAACCTCCTCCGCAAGGTCGCACTGGCGCACAATATCAATTCTGGTATTGGGCGCAGTTACATAGCCGTCCTTGTAATCAAAGCCAAGCTTTTTGAATATTTCAATCTGCTGCGCTTCGGGAATATCAATGCCGAGATGCTCGCTTATCCATGCTGCGTCATGCTTCAGCGTGACGGGCTTTTTGGTGATATTGTCAATGTCGATATATTCGCGTACCACCTCGCCGCAGCCAAGCTGCTCAACAAGCTGAAGCGCTCTCATAAGCGCGGGCTTTGCGTTGATTGGGTCGATATCCTTTTCAAATCTGGAGGAAGCGTCTGTGCGCTTGTTGATTTTCTTCGCGGTCATTCTGACGGAAACGCCGTCAAAGCAGGCTGCTTCAAAAACAACAGTGTTGGTGTCCTCCATAATTCCGCTGTACTCGCCGCCCATAACGCCTGCAACAGCGATAGGCTTCTTTGCGTCCGCGATAACCAGCATTTCGGGATTAAGCTCAACCTCCGAGCCGTCAAGAATGGTTATTTTCTCACCCGCGTCAGCATTTCTTACAACGATTTTGCCGTCCTCGACATAGCGCAGGTCGAAAGCGTGCATGGGGTGACCGTATTCCAGCATGACAAAGTTTGTGATATCCACAAAATTATTGATTGCCCTCACTCCGCTTGCGTTCAGGCGCTCAACCATCCAGCGCGGCGAGGGACCGATTTTTACATTCTTTACAACAGCCGCCATATAGCGCGAGCAAAGCTTGGTGTTTTTAACCTCTACGTCAACGTAGTCCTTTGCGCTGCCGTCAACGCCGTTGAATGTAGGCTCTGTGTAATTAAGCGGCAGGTCGAAAGTTGCCGCAGCCTCTCTTGCAAGACCAAGAACCGAAAGGCAGTCGGGGCGGTTGTTTGTGATTTCAAACTCAACGGTGGTATCGTTGAAGCCGAGCGCGTCATGTATATCCATGCCAACCGTCATTTTATCAAAATCGGGGTCGTTGTTGAGGATAAGTATACCGTCGCTGCTTGAATACGGAACATCGGCAAGGGTGAGGTTAAGTTCCTCGTAAGAGCACATCATACCCTCGCTGCGAACACCTCTCATGTTGCCTTTCTTTATCTTCATAAAGCTCATGTCCTTATGATTGTAGCAGGTAGCGCCGTGAAGCGCAACGGGAAGATACGCTCCCTCAAAAACATTCTGCGCCGAGGTAACAATCTGCACAGGCTCGTCCTTGCCGACATCAACCTTGCATACCCACAGCGTATCTGCGTCGGGGTGCTTTTCAATCGCAACGCACTTGCCGACAACAACATTAGTAATATCCGCACCCTGAACGGAGTAGGTTTCAACCTTGCTGCCGCTCATGGTCATGCCATCGCAGAATTCTTTTATAGGCATATCGGTCTTAACAAAATCGTTAAGCCACTTCATTGAAAGATCCACTTTTTTATTCTCCTTATGTCAAACTCTTTTTAGAACTGCTTCAGGAAGCGCATATCGTTTTCATAAATGTAGCGCATATCGTCAATCTCATAGCGAAGCATGGTGATACGCTCTATACCTATACCAAACGCGAAGCCTGTGTACTCCTCGGAATCAATTCCGCAGTTTTCCAGAACTTCGGGGCGCACTACGCCCGCGCCGAGAATTTCAATCCAGCCCTCGCCCTTGCACATGGGGCAGCCCTTGCCGCCGCAGCGGAAGCACTGGAAATCAATCTCGCAGCTTGGCTCTGTATACGGGAAGTGGTGAGGTCTGAACTTAAGCTTCATGTTTTCGCCGTAAAGGCGCTTTGCAAATTCCTCAAGAGTTCCCTTAAGGTCGGCAAAGGTAAGGTTTTTGTCCACAACAAGACCCTCGCACTGATGGAATATCGGGGAATGTGTAGCGTCAACCTCGTCACGTCTGTAAACGCGACCGGGGCTTATTATCGCAATCGGGGGCTTCTGCTTAAGCATTTGTCTTATCTGCACCGAGGACGTCTGCGTTCTGAGGATTACATCATCTGTTATATAGAATGTATCCTGCGGGTCGCGCGCGGGGTGTCCTTCTTTTGTCAGAAGCATATCAAAGCAGTAGTTGGTGGTTTCAACTTCCGGACCGTCAACCACGGTGTAACCCATGCCGCGGAAGATATCCTTAAGTTCGTCCAGTACAATGTTCATGGGGTGACGTCTGCCGTTGGCAAAGCGCTTGCCGGGCATTGTTACGTCAATAGCTTCCGCCTTAAGACGAAGCTCGGTTTCGGCTGCCTTAAGCGCTTCGGATTTCTCCTTGATAGCGGCTTCAATGGCGGAGCGCACTTCATTCGCAATCTGACCGATAACGGGACGTTCTTCTGCGGAAAGTCCACCCATCTGCTTAAGGATAGCGGTAAGCTCGCCCTTTTTTCCAAGATACTGAACCCTGAGCGCGTCCAGTTCTTTAAGACCCGCGCAGGAGTCAACCGCCGCAAGAGCGGTCTGCTTGATGCTGTTTAATTGTTCTTTCATTTTGTTTTGACCAATCCTTCCTTAACGGAAATATTAAAACGGGGATTTTCCCCTTTCGTTAAGCGTGATAGCTTGTCAGGCGGTTATTCGCCCGATGAGGTGTCCGACAAATAGTCATTGGCAAACTTTACGGAAACCAATGTGCTTTTGCCGTCCCAGTAATTTATAGTATACTCCATATATTTATCGGGAGTTACTTCCATATTGTTGATACCCGTTACCGTTGCAAGCGCGGGCGGCAGATAGCCGACAATAAGCCTGTAAACGCCGTTGTCCTCTGTCATTTCCACAATCTGCGGAGCGTAGGTAAGATAACGTATTTTCTTTGCCGCGGAGTAGCTGTGGGTAGTTTCGTCATAAGTAAACCTTACCTCGCCTGTGCCGACAGACTGGTGCTGAAGCGAAACCGTGCTGCCAAATATTTCCTTACAGGAGGCGGTTACGTCATACTCAGGGATAGTAAGCTGTCCCGTGCCTTCGGGGTCATAGGCGGAGGTATCCTTTTTAATAAGGATATTCCATATCGCGCAGGTTACTTTTGAGGTATTTGGTATCTCCTCAACGCTGTTAAACGGCGAAATATCGTTTACTACCACAGGAAAAATAAACTGCGTAAACTCGTTTTTCAGCGAGGAATTGTCAAGAAGCTGCGAGGTAGCCGAGCCTATAAACCGAATCGTTGAAACGCAGCCGATAACCGCCATCACGATAATAAATATCGCAAAACCGAAGAAAAAGCGGTTTTTCTTCGCGGGTGCGGAAATCTCCTGCTGCGGCGCAGCGCTGTCGGCAACGCCGAGTTCGGCAATATCGCCCTCTATATCATTATCGTCGTCAAGCGAGCCGAAAAGCTGGTTTATAACCTTTTCGCCGCCCTGCTGTTCCTTTTTGGCGGGGGCGTTTCTTCTCTTTTTAGCCATAGCCTTTCCTTTCGATTTACTTCCTTATCTGACCGTTGCCGTTTATCAGATATTTATACGTCGTAAGCGCTTCAAGTCCCATAGGTCCGCGCGCGTGCAGCTTCTGTGTGGAAATGCCGATTTCCGCGCCAAGACCGAACTCAAAGCCGTCTGTAAAGCGCGTGCTTGCGTTGACATAGACAGCGGCAGCGTCAATCTGACGCTGGAATTTCTCCGCGTTTTTAAGGTCGGCGGTTATTATGCACTCGCTGTGCTTTGTGCCGAAGCGGTTGATGTGCGCGATTGCTTCGTCCACACCTGAAACCACCTTTGCGGAAAGCTTGTAGTCAAGAAATTCCGTGGCATAGTCGCTGTCCTCGGCAAGCTTTTCAACGCCGATATACTTAGCGGTTGCGCTGTCGCCGATTATTGCCACCTTGCTGCCCCAACGCTCGGAAAGCTTGCTGTAAAAGGCTTGCGCGATATTTTCATGCACAAGTACGTTTTCAATAGCGTTGCACACCGAGGGGCGCTGGGTCTTTGCGTTGTCAACGATATCCACCGCCATATCAAGGTCGGCGCTTTCATCAACATAAACATGGCAGTTGCCCTCGCCCGTCTGGATAACAGGGATAGTGGCGTTTTCGATTACGGAGCGGATAAGTCCGCCGCCGCCGCGCGGAATAAGCAGGTCGATATACTTATTCAGCTTCATCATAGAATTAGCAACGCTTCTGGAAGTATCCTCAACAAGCTGAACCGCGTTTTCATCAAAGCCGCAGTCCTTAATTGCGCCGCGCATAAGCGAAACAAGCGCCTTGTTGGAGTTGATGGCGTCGCTTCCGCCACGCAGTATCACGGTATTTCCCGCCTTAAAGCAAAGCGCGGCTGCGTCAACGGTTACATTGGGGCGGCTCTCGAAAATGATGCCGATAGTACCCATGGGAACGCGCTTTTTAACCACGCTAAGACCGTTTACAAGGTCGCCGCCGCCGATAACCGCACCGATTGGGTCGGGCAATGCAATAACGGTGTCAACACCGTCAGCCATACCCTGTATTCTTGCGTCCGTCAGCGTAAGCCTGTCAATCATAGCCTTGCTCATGCCGTTTTTCTCCGCAGCGGCGATATCAAGGGCGTTAGCCTCGATAAGAACCGCGCTGTCGCGGCGAAGGCGCTTTGAAATCTCGGCAAGCGCGGCGTTCTTCTGCGCCGTGCCCAGAGCCGATATTGCAGGCTCTGCTTTTTTGGCGTTAAAGCCAAGCTGTTCTATATATTCCATATTATTTACCTCACATTCGGTTGGCTTTGAAGTAGGTGCATCTTGCTGTTCCCTCAAAAAGCTCATAAAGCTTGTGGGGATTATCGCCGTTGATTATAACCGCGTCTATGCCGTCATCGGTCGCGATTTTGGCGGCTTCAAGCTTTGTAAGCATTCCGCCTGTGCCAAGCTTGCTGCCAGCGCCCTGCGCAACGGAAATTATCTCCGGCGTAATCGCCGAAACCTCCTCAATCAGCTTTGAGTCGGGAAGCTTTGGGTCGCCGTCATAAAGACCGTCAACATCTGTAAGCATTACAAGCAGGTCAGCTTCACAAAGCGAAGCGACAATTGCGGAGAGCGTGTCGTTCTCGTCAAAATCAAGCTGCTTTATTGAGATTGCGTCATTCGCGTTGATTATCGGGATAACGCCCATCTCGAAAAGCTTGTTGAAGGTATTGACAACGTTGAACTTGCGCTCCGCATTGGAAACGACATCACGCGTAAGCAGAAGCTGAGCCACCTTGTGGTTGTATCTGCCGAAATTCTCGCTGTAAAACGTCATAAGCTCCGACTGACCAATTGCGGCGCAAGCCTGCTTTGACGGAATATCCGTAGGCTTTGCGTTAAGTCCCGCTCTTGCAGCACCCACGCCCTGCGCGCCAGAGGTTACAAAAACAACCTCTCTGCCTGAATTTTTAATGTCCGACATAACCTCTATCAAATCGTAACACTTTCTTATATTAAGATGTCCTGTCGGATAGGCAAGCGTAGAACTGCCCACCTTTATAACAATACGCTTTTTATCAGCAAAACAAGGCATAATTATACCCCTTTTCGGTTATTATTTTGAATATGTCCTAAATATGCACTCTATTATTATAACAAATATAAACAAAAAAAGCAATACCATTTGATTTATTATCACAGAATTTTTATCAGTTAATATTTTTTAAGCGAGAAATAAAAAATTTTTTGGGCGAAATAGATAAAAACTATTGATTTTTAATGTGCAATATGGTATAATCTTTGTATATAGTTTTGCAATAGGCTCTATGGCGATATTAAAGGAGAATTTCAGGCATGGATAACATTTCGGAGCAGTTGGTGCCGCGTATCAGCACAGGCTCGGACAAAGCAAAAAAGATACTTGTTTCACTTGGCGCGATTGCTGTTGCCTCGGTTGTGATGTGGCTGGCAATAGTTTTCAGCATATACAGTCTTGTAATTGTGGTTGCGCTTATACTGTACGGCGGCGTGTGGCTTGTGTCCAACATGAACGTGGAGTATGAGTACATTATTACAAACAGCGATATGGATATCGACAAGATAATCGGCAGGCGCAAGCGCAAAAGAATGATAACCATAAATCTCAGCTCTGCGGAGGAATTTTCGCCTTACACCGCTTCGCCTGACGTCAATGTTGACGCAACGGTGCGCGCTTCCTCGGGAAGCGAGAAAAATGCGTATTATCTGATAGCGCAACATTCCTCATACGGCAAGATTATGCTGATATTCAACCCCAACGAAAAAACACGGGAGGCTATTATGCAGGAGATACCAAGTTCTCTGCGCATAAAAATTACTCACAATGCCAAGTAACAACATTTTCATCAGGGTAGGCACTTCAATTATTGAGATAGAGCGTATCAGAAAAATTGCGCGCAATCCCAAATTCTTATCCAAATATTTCTCTGCTGATGAGATACGCTACATAGTAAATCACAACCTCTCCCCTTACCTGCTGGCGGAGAATTATTGCGCAAAGGCTGCCTTTGCCAAGGCTATCGGAACGGGTTCAAGGGTTGTGCCGCCGCGCGATGTCACAGTTCTGCGCGACAGGCTTGACTCCCCCTTTATAATAACCGAGGGGCGCGCCAAAATGCTTACAGAGCGCGAAAATTATGTATATAATCTGTCGGTTTCCCACAGCAGGGATTACGCCACCGCCACGGTTATTATCAACAAGGCAGGAAAAAAATAAGCTGTACTGTGCAGAATAATGATGTCTGCACAGTATTTTTTTGAAAAGGAATTTTGCAAAATGAAACGTTTGGTTATCGGTATGCTCGCGCACGTTGATTCGGGAAAAACAACGCTGTCCGAAGCGGTTTTGTATCACACGGGCGCGGTACGCAGTCTTGGCAGAGTTGACCACGGCAGCACGCTTTTTGACGGCAATACGCTTGAACGCTCGCGCGGGATTACAATATTCTCAAAACAGGCTGCGGTGCAGTTTGGCGACACGGAGTTTACGCTGCTGGATACTCCTGGGCATATTGATTTCTCCGCCGAGATGGAAAGAACGCTTTCCGTGCTGGATTACGCAGTGCTTGTGATAAGCGGAACGGACGGGGTGCAAAGCCACACGGAAACCCTGTGGCAGCTTCTTGCAAGGTACAATATTCCTACGTTTATATTTGTCAATAAGATGGATATATCATTCCTTTCAAAGCAGTCGCTGATGAACGAGCTTAAAAGGCGGCTTTCGCACAGGTGCGTCTGCTTTGACGAACCTGTGCCTTGCGCGGAAACGCTTGAGCAGCTTGCCGAGTGCAGCGAGGATATGATGAACAGCTACCTTGAAAGCGGGGATATCGCTCAGGCGCAGATTACCGCAGCGGTTGCGGGGCGCGAGGTATTTCCCTGCTGCTTTGGCTCTGCGCTGAAACTTAACGGCGTTGAGCAGCTTTTGCAGCTTATGGAAAAATACACCGCTGCACCCGTTTATCCCGATGAATTCGGCGCAAGGGTGTACAAAATAACCCGCGATGAGCAAGGCGCGCGCCTTACGCACATGAAGATAACGGGAGGAACGCTTAAAGTCCGCTCCGCGCCAAACGGCGTTGGCAGCGGCGAGAAAATCAACCAGATAAGAATTTACTGCGCAAATAAGTATTCCACTGCTGATGAGCTTCCTGCGGGCAGCGTCTGCGCCGTTACAGGGCTTAACGGTACTTATGCGGGCGCGGGACTTGGCTTTGAAAGCGGCGGCTTCTCCCCTGTTCTTGAGCCGGTGCTTACCTATAAAATGCTTTTGCCCGATGGGTGCGACCCGCTTTCGGCGCTGGCACAGCTTAGAAAGCTTGAGGAGCAAGACCCGCAGCTTCATATAACATGGAACGAGCGTCTGCGCGAAATACACTTGCAGCTTATGGGCGAAATACAGCTTGAGGTGCTTAAAGCCATGATTTCGGAGCAGTTTGGGCTTGACGTGCAGTTCGACAGCGGCAGCATTACCTATAAGGAAACCATAAGCGCGCCTGTTGTTGGCATGGGACATTATGAGCCGCTACGCCATTACGCGGAGGTTCATCTGCTTATGGAGTCTGCCGAGCGCGGAACTGGTCTGCAATTCGGGGTACAGCTTCAGCATGACAGCCTTGATATCAACTGGCAAAGGCTGGTGCTTACCCATCTGGAGGAAAAAACGCACCTCGGCGTTCTTACTGGTTCGCCGATAACCGACATGAAAATCACGCTTGTTGCGGGAAAGGCTCATCTTAAGCATACCGAGGGCGGGGACTTCCGACAGGCTACCTACCGCGCAGTTCGTCAGGGACTGCGCAGCGCGCAGAGCGTTCTGCTTGAGCCGTGGTATGATTTGAAAATTGAAGTCCCAAACGAATGTCTTGGACGTACTCTTACGGATTTGCGCCGCATGGAGTGTGAGGATATCGACCAATTCAGCGGCGAGCAGACAACCGTAATCAGCGCGTCTGCGCCTGCGGCAAAGCTGCGCGGATATCAGGCAGAGCTGCTTAATTACACGCACGGCAAGGGTAGGCTGAGTTTTATCACAAAGGGATATTTCCCCTGCCACAATACGGACGAGGTGATTTCGCAGATAGGCTATAATCCCGATAACGATACGGAGAACCCCGCGGACAGCGTTTTCTGCTCCCACGGGGCGGGCGTAAATGTGAAATGGGACGAGGCTGCGGCAAGAATGAACTGCGACAGCGGAATACGCTTTGGTGGTGAAAGCGAGCCGCAGGAGGAAGCCGCCGAGCAGGCGCTGATATCCCAATACAAGCAGCGCATAGCCGACGATAAGGAGCTTATGCAGATTTTTGAGCGCACCTACGGCAAAATCAACCGCGACCCTCGCCGTGCAATGCGCAATGAAAAACAGCCGCAGCACGGCAAAATCCCTAAGCTTGCGGCGCTTCCGAAAGGTCCTGAATATCTTCTGGTGGATGGCTACAACATTATTTTCGCGTGGGAGGAACTTAAAGCGCTTGCCAAGGATAATCTTGACCTCGCGCGCAGCACGCTTATCAATATTCTGTGCAACTATCAGGGCTTTAGACAGTGCAATCTGATACTGGTTTTTGACGCATACAGAGTCAAGGGCAGCCACCGCGAGGTTGAGCAGATAGGCGGCATAAGCGTGGTTTATACCAAGGAAGCGGAAACCGCCGATATGTATATAGAAAAAACGGCGCACAGACTGGGCGGCGAGTACCGCGTAAGAGTGGCAACCTCGGATAATATCGAGCAGCTTATAATCATGGGCAGCGGCGCTCTGCGCGTTTCAGCAGGCGAATTTTATGAGGAAGTAAAGCTGGTGGAAAAAACAATTCGACAGCTTATTGAGGATTGATGTATGCAGCTTAAAACAATCGCGCACATAAGAAACGATTTTACGGAGAAGTTCGGAATACCGCGGCAAAGCGGACTTGTGCAGACAGCGCTGTCGCAGATAATATTCGAGCCGCAATACAGAAATCCCGAGGCGCTGCGCGGTCTGGAACAATATACGCACCTGTGGCTGATATGGCAGTTTTCGGAAGCGGTAAGAGCCGACTGGTCGCCGACTGTGCGCCCGCCGCGCCTTGGGGGAAATAAGCGCATGGGCGTGTTTGCGACACGTTCGCCGTTTCGTCCTAACCCGCTTGGTCTTAGCTGCGTGCGGCTTGAAGCCATTGACCTGCACACCGCCGAGGGACCTGTCATCACGGTATCGGGAGCAGACATAATGAACGGCACCCCGATATACGATATAAAGCCATATCTTCCCTATGCCGACAGCTACCCCGAAGCCTCCAACGGCTTTGCGCTGTGCGATAAAGGAGCGCAGCTGCAAGTGATAATTCCAGAGGAACTTGGCGAAATCCTCCCCGAAAGCAAACGCGCCGCGTTAGTGGAAATTCTTGCGCAAGACCCGCGCCCTCAATACCACAATCAGCCTGACAGGGTTTATACAATGAGTTTCGGCGGCTTTGAGGTAAGCTTTACAGTCTGCGGCGAAACGCTTACCGTATGCGGTATCGCATAAAAATTTTACATTAACAATTCCGAAACATTTTGAAAACATCATTAAAATATCGTTGCTATATAATTAAGCCATAAACAAAAGCAAAGCTTTTAGGAGGTTTTACTATGAACAGAAACGACGCAGAATTTATGGTGCAGAAAATCCGCACACAGTACATGGAAAAGGACAGCAGCAAGCAAAATATTGACAAGCTTCGCGCGCTTGACGCGGAAGTGAAGCGTCCCGCAAATATTTTCGGATATGTTTTCGGCAGTATCGGCGCGATAGTAATGGGTGCGGGCATGAGCCTTATAATGACCGATATCGGCGCGCAGCTTGGCGTTTCAAATCCCATGCCTATCGGCATAGCAGTCGGCATAATCGGCATGGCAATGGCGATTGTTAATTACCCGATATTCAAGGCGATACTTTCCTCGCGCAAAAGCAAATATGCCGACCGCGTTCTTGCGCTCAGCGAGAAGATTATGAAAGAGGAGTGCTGATTTCCCAACCGCTTTATTACCCATAAACAAGAAACAGCGGATATAAACAATGGGCTGTGCGGAAAATCCGTACAGCCCATAATCATTGCAATTTTATGTTTGCCGATAAATTCACCAGTTTCGGCGAAATCAAGCCTTGCCAACAGAACCGAACAGTTCCATCTTCTCCTTAACGGTAGCCTTGATAGCTTCAAAGCC
>CAZKXB010000030.1:0-28573 GCA_964556595.1 uncultured Ruminococcus sp.
ATTTGAAGCGCTATGTGAACGCTCCCGAAATCTGCGGCGAGAACGTCAACAAGAACTACTACGACCGCCCCGATTGGGAGGGCTGTCCTCACGCCGTAATCGGCAAGGACAAGGACGGCAAGGTTCGCGCGGCGCAGCTATTGCCATATAATATATGTTGCTGGGGCTGTGATAGCGGCTCAAAGGGCAGCTACAATTACAATCCCGCCTATCTGCAATTTGAGATTTGCGAGGACGCACTCACGGACGAGAAGTATTTTGAACAGGCGTTTGACATGGCGGCAAAGCTGTGCCGCGAATGGTGCGATACTTACGGTATCTCGGTTGACAAAATCGTCAGCCACAAGGAGGCTCACGCCCTCGGCTACGCCAACAACCACGGCGACCCTGAGAATTGGCTCTCCAAATTCGGCAAGAATATGGACTGGTTTCGCGCCAAGGTAGAAGCGCTCGGAAAGCAGTCCTCGGATAAGCTGTACAGAGTGCAGATTGGCGCGTTCCGCAGCCGCGCGAATGCCGAGAACTACCTCGCCAAAGCAAAGGCTGACGGATACAGCGGCTTTGTGGTGGAGGTTGAAACTTAACCGCGCCTGCGAATAATTAGTGATTTATAGCAACGCCGCCCCGTGGGAGTGACCATGGGGCGGCTATGCTGTTTTTATGGGAATTTCGTGTTGCATTTCGTGTTGCATGAGCGCCCAAAAATAGCTTTTTGTTCATATATTTGACGGTTGCATGAACGAAAATTCAGTTCCGCAAAACAAGAGAAAACCGCACTGTTAAGCCATTTGTGGCAACAGTGCGGTTTTCTTGCATGTTTTGCTTTGGCGGAAGCGGTGGGATTCGAACCCACGGTACCGTGAGGTACAACTGATTTCGAGTCAGTCCCGTTATGACCACTTCGATACGCTTCCGAATAATATTACAACGTTAATATTATACATTATTTTGCGCGTTTTGTCAAGTGGTTTTTGGTTAAAAACCGCGTTTTCCTATTACAATATGATATTTACAATAGACGCGCTTTTTCATAGACGTGTGATTCTGTTCGATTGCAGTGAAAAAGGACGCCTTTCGTTGAAAAGCGTCCTTTGGTCATCTGTAAAAACGGGGGAGATATCCCGTCAAGCTGTTACTTTTCCGTCTTGTCGCAGTAGCAAATTCCCAGACCGACTGTACTCATGTATACGCGACCGTAAACGTTGAGGTCGCCGCAAATCCAGTCGCCGTTGCCAAGACCGCCAAAGCGGTGAGCGTCATCATTTACGCGCTGCCACGAAGCGCCGTTGTCCTCGGACATATAAATTCCTACCGTGTCGCTGTCGGTTGTTGTGCCGTAGATGTAGATAACGTATGGGTCGCCCTCGTTCTTTGCCTTGCCGAGAGAAACCGCGTTGCAAAGCTTAACGCCGTCAACCTTGGTGAGAGTTGTGCCGTAGTCCTCGGTTATATAAAGACCGCCGCCCGCAGGCAGATAGAAGCTGCCCTCAACCGTGGGATTAACGCACAGCCTATCCTCCATGATAAACAGGTCGGTTGCTATTTTTTCAAAACTCTTGCCGCCGTCTGTGCTTCTGTAAAGCTTATCGTTGCCGTAGGCGTACACATAATCGGGATTGATGGAGTCGCCGATTATGTAGTAGTCCTTGCCCATAAGACCCTCGCACTGCGTCCAGGTTTTGCCGAAATCTTCGGTGTAGTAGGCGTTGTATGCGTTTTCGGGACTCCAGATAAGGCGCGAGCCGTCCGCGTTGAACGCAACCGAGCCGTTGTAGTAAATCTTGCCGCTTTCGGGGGATTTTGTGATGGAGTTCCATGTTTCGCCGCCATCGGTGGTGTAGTTAAGCGCCATGCCGCTGTCGCTGCCGCCAACCTTAGCCCAGTAGTCGCGGTTCTGCGGCGCAATGGTTATGCTTGTTACCGAGCCAATCTGACCGCCGTGTCTTGCGGCAGAGGTGTAAATATCCTCATGCACAAATCCGTCATAGTCAAGCGCCGCCGAAACAAGCGGGTAGTCCTCAAGCGTAATCATATCCATAGGCACGGTTTCCTCAATGCCCTTGGAGTTGAAGTAAAGCACGGGATTTTCGTCCCAGATGTTGTCGCAGGCGAAAATGCCGTTGCCGCTTGTTACCATAATTTCATTTGTGTCAAAGGGATTAAGCGCCAGCGCGGAGCACCAGTGATATGCGTAGCTGTCAATCCAGCTCATGCCGTTATCTTCCATTGTGGCGCTGCTGATTATATTTGTCCAACTCTTGCCGCCGTCTGTTGTGACATAGATAATATCGCCGAAAGCGCCGTTAGGCTGCTGCGACCATGTGCAGGCGGTTGTAAGCACCATGCGGTTTTCGTCATTGGGGTCGATTGCGATATCCGAGAACGGGGTAGAGGCGGGCGCGATATTTTCGGCTGTTCCCGCGGAAATATCATACTTGTATACCGAGCCGCTGCTCATTCCCCACGGACCTTCGGTGTCACCGTAGGTTACATAAAGGTTGCCCTTGGAGTCAAGCTTCATTCTCTGCGGCATAGCTTTTATTGTGTTGAGAAGCAAATTCCATGTGCTGCCTGCGTCCTCGGAAACATAGATATTGTCGCTGTCCGAGGAAACCGCCGCGTAAATGCGCTGTGTAACGCCGTCTTTAACGCTTGACGGGTCGGCGAGAATTATATTTATGCCGTTTTTATTTGTGGTATAGGTAACGGGGAAGCTTGAAACAACGTCCCATGTATAGCCGCCGTCCGTGCTTTTTATCATGCCGCCGCTGTTGCCGCCCGCGTAGATTATATTGGTGTTGTTGGGGTCAACCGCAAGGCGCTCGCCGTTGCCTCTGCCCATGCCGTTTCCGTGGACTTTGATAAGGTCGGTAACGTCAACCGCGGTGAAGCTTTCGCCGTAGTTGTCCGAAACAAGTATGCAGGTCTTGCCGCCGCTGAAATATTCCGTTCCCGCAAGCATATAAACCTTTGCGGCGTTGGTGGGGTCGGTGGCAATTGCGCTTATGCCCATAAGACCTACATCGTCCTCGGAAACCCAGTAGTTAAGGGATTTCCACTGCTTGGCACTGTCGTCCCAGCGGTACGCGCCGCCTACGTCTGTTCTGGCGTAGTACACGCCCTCCTCGCAGGTGCTGAACACGCCTGTCACAAATCCGCCGCCGCCAACTGCAACCTGTCCGTATGTCCAGCCTGTGTCGGTTACTGCGGTAACATCATTGCCCGCGGGTGCATCAGATTGGGAGCTGTCCTCCGCGGTTGAGGAATTTCCTCCACCCGCGCAGCCTGCAAGCATCGAAACGCTGAGCAGCACCGAAAGCGCAGCCGAAGCGAGTCCTTTTTTATTTTTCAGCATTATCATTCTCCTTAGTAAAATAGTGTTCTGCGGCAGGCTTGGCTGTGGCTTTTATTCCTGCCGCTGCCGCACTATATTACAGTATATCATATTTTTGCGCCAAAGTCTACTATTATTTTCAAGAAATTTGACAAGTCGGAAAATGTTCAGGCAATCCGCCGCGCTTTTTTTCAATTTTGACAGGCTTTTCTTGTTGACAACAGGGGGCGATTGATATATAATAAGTATAGGTGTATTCAAGGGAATACCGCACATCAATATGAGATAAGGTGGGGATTTCATGGAAATTGAGAAGAAGATAGAATGGCTTAAGCCCGAACGTGTGCTGAAGCTTACAGATAAGTACAAAAGCCTTTTCGGAATGAACCGTTTGTTTATCATAGGTCTTGGAAAAAATGGCGTTGACTGTGCGCTTCGCTGCAAGCATATAACGGAAAAGCGCTTTGGAACTGACGATAAAAAGGTGCGCTTCCTTGGCATAGCGCAGGATAGCTGCCTTGAAAGCGCCGACTGCGAGGGAACGCGGCTTTCCCCTGCCGAGAGCATACCGATAGTTCCTGAGGACGCTATATATAAATACTTAAACAATCCCGCAAGGCTGCCGCAGTATGCGGTTGACTGGTTTGATTCGGGGCTTAAGAATTATTCCCCCGCAACGCCTGTTTACGGTCTTACCAAAAGGCAGTGCGGCAGGGTTGCGCTGTTTCATGAGATAAAGAATATAATAAGGGCGTGCGGCGAGGCGCTGACCGCGTTTGCAGGCTCCGACAAATCGCTTGAGATAATCATAACGGGAAATATGGGCGATGTTTTCTTTGGCGGAATGTTCATAGATATGGCGTATATTCTGCAAAAGCTTTTTGACGGCGCTGCGTATCCCGTGAATATAAACTGCTATATGTTCGCGCCCGATACCGCCGTTATGTTCGACAGCGACCAGCGCGAGCAGGGTAATTATTTTGCAAACACCATCATCACCAGAAACGAGCTGGATAAATTTCAGTGCCATAAAAAGCAGTTCTCCCAGAAATATACTTCCACGTTTGAGGTTGTTTCTGATAAGCCGCCGTTTAACGCCTGCTTTATCGCCGCTGCGGAGAAGAATTATGCCTACACGCTGGACTGCGCCGCAGAGAAGATTATCAGCCGCATGGAGATACTTTCCGCAAAGGACGACGGGGCAGAGCGCGTAATGTCCTATAATCTGCTGAGAAGCGACGCTCCGCACGATTTCCGTTATCTTTCCTACGGCGTGCAGGTGTGTGAGATACCGCTTGGCAAAATCATGTCCTATCTCAGCATGAAAATATTCACAATGATAAACCACACGCTGAATAAGAATAATGTTGGCGAGCGGCTGCTTGGTCACTATGCCAATATCGTAACCCCCGATGAGCGTTATCTTGCGCAAAAGGGCGGCGACCTTCCCGCGCTTGATTTTGACGACCACATAAATCCGGAGTTTTCTGTGCGCGCGCTGAAAAACAGCAGCGAGGGCGCGGAGGATTATGTAAAGCGCTGGCTTGAGCGCATGGAAAATTCCACCCAAAAGGGCGCTGAAATCTGCCTTGACGAGATTTATCAGAGCGTTGTAAAGGTATGCGAGGAGGCAAAAAGCGACTTTACCAAAGGCCCGTTTTATGCAGAGGAGCTTCTGAGAAAGTGCCTGCACCAGCTTAGGGTAAGCGCCGCCAAGATTACCACCGATATTGAGGATATGCAGGAGCAGACGGAGCGCGCCGAAAAGCTTGCGAGAACCGCATATATGAAGCTGAAAACCTCTCCGCTTTTTGCGGGCAAGGCGGCGGAGCAGTATCTTTTTGAACTGCGCGAGTATGCAAATAGCTGCTGCAAGCTGAAAACAGGCGACACGCTTGTTAAGTTCTATCATGACCTTTCGGATAAATTTACGGAATATCTTGAAACAAATCTGCACAAAACCGCCGAGGCGTTCGAGTGCATTTCGGTAAACCGCAAGGCGATTTTCGAGGAAATCACCCGCGACCGCACGGAGTGCAGTTGTGCCTTTGACGCGATATCGCTTACAGACGAGCAGGTAACTGCGCAGCTTGACAAGCTTGTTGACGAGGTTGACGAGGAGCTGCTTTCGAGAGCCTTTGCGCAGTCGGGTATACTTGAAATTCCCGCAGATGATGAAACCGCGCTTGCCGCCGCTGTTGTGAATATAGTGAACAAGTGCTTTTCGCAGTTTTTGTCTAAATCGTTCGGCGAGTTCTGCGAGTTTTTCGGCAAGCATGACATTGTGCATTTCTCGGTTGACAGCTGCATAGAGGGCGTAGCCGTTGCCGCGCCCGCGGCGGACAGCTTTGCGCTTAACAGGGTAATCTGCCCGAAATCCACAAAGCAGGACGATATCGCAGGTCTGCGCGCGCAGTATAACGGCATAGGCTATATCTGGAACGGCTCTGTTATGAATATGACCACCGCCGTAACCCAGATAAAGGCAGATGTGCAGCTTGACAAATTCCCCGATTATGTTCAGTGGGAAAATATGCACTATGCCTATGTCAACGATTCGCTTAAAAAGCACGGTATCCATATTTTCAGATAAGATAATATACCCGTAAAATCGGCGGCAGGCGCTGCTTGCCGCCGCAGAGGTTACAGATGAAAAAAAATATTTCTTCCGATGGAATACTTGTATTTGACAGGTATTACACCAAAAAGCCCGTTCCCGCATTGCTGATTGCCCGCAGAGCCGTTTTCTGCGGGCTGCTTTCGGCGGCGGCTATGTGCTTTGTGTTTTCGCAGTTTGCGTTTCAGGCGGTGTCGCTTGGGTTTGTCGCGGCGGTTTCCGCGCTGAGCGCGGCGGTTATGCTGCTGCTGTTTACGTTTTTCGGGCGCAGATTTGTTGTTCCCGTGCTGCTTGGCGCGGGTGCGGTGGTTGGGCTTGTCAATGCTGACGCGCTTTGGCAGCGCTTTCAGTATTTTATTGATGAGGCAATGTTGCTTGTGGACGGGCGGTTTCTTTTCCCGCGCGGATATCTTCTGCATGACGCGGCGCTGCTGACTGCGGATAATCCCCTTTACGCCGATGGAATGTTGCTGGGCAGCGCGTTTATCTGTGTGCTGTATTCCTTTGTGTGCGCGTTTTCTATGAAGCGGCGGGTTCGCGTAATGCCGCCGCTGCTTGGATTTATAGCGTTGTGCGTTCCGCGTCTGCTGTCGGAAACGCTTGAATTTAACCTGTGGTTTGCCGCAGCCGCGCTTATGTTTGCCGCAGCCGCAGCCGCCGAAATAAATTACCGCAGCGGTCTTGCCGTTACCCAAAGGGGCGGCGAGGTCTATCGCGCGCAGGTAAGGCAGGAGGAGCGCGGATTTAATGCCGCCGCCTCAAAGGCAAAGCTGCCAAAGCGCGTGGCTATGCGGGCGAATTATTATTCCAAATATGCCGCTTCGGGCGTGCTTTGCGCGGCAATTTTTGCGGCGGCGCTTGTTGTATCTATAAACATTTTTCCGCAGGGCAGCAGCCTTGATTATACGCAGGTTTATGATATGCTGTTTGCCGCTTCGGGCAAATCCGACGGCGTTGTATCGGACTACTTAACGGAGCATAACGAGGACAGCGGCAGCCTTAACATAACAACTCCCGGCAAGGGCGATAAAAGCATTATAAAGGTTTCCTACACGGGCGACAGCGATATTTACCTGCGCGGCGATATCGGCGTTAATTTCCTTGGCACGGGCTGGACAACCCCCGCTTCAGATAATGAGTTGTGGGAAAGCAGCGGACTTGCCGCGGCATACCGTCCCGCAGAACCTCAGATTATGAGCATTATATCCGACGCATTTGGAATAAGCGGTGTTGGCGGCACTTCTATAAGCGAGATTACCATTGACTACCTGTATGAAACAGATGTGGTTTTCCTGCCGTCCTCTCCTGTGGATTTTTCCTTTTACAGCAGCGACCGTTTTGATGTTTACGGCGATTTTTGCGTGCGCGTAAGCGAGAATGCGGGCAGCTATATAAATTCCGTGCAATGCGCCGCTGTTTCCCATGACTTTTCATCAAATGTGGGCGCTTCTGCCGAGAACGTGGTCAGCCATATCCTTAGTTACTATGATGACAACAACGTAACCATTGATGATATTTACAATAAAATTCTTGATGATATGGACAACGCGGTGGAATCTGACGGCTACCTTTTCTGGCATTACAGCCGTTATGTTGAGGAAGCCTACCTTGGCGTGCCTGAGTATCTTGAATATCAGCTTGCCGAGTTTATGGAGCGGCAGGGCATTGAGGACAAAATAGCAAACAAGGACGGCGGTGAGTCGCTTTACCGTTACAGTGCCGCCACCGCGATATGTGATTTTCTCAACGAAAATTACACCTACTCGCTTGCGGGTGAAAATACAGGCGATGACGCGCTTATGCAGTTTCTTACGGTAACGCACAGCGGTCACTGCTCGCTTTACGCAACCGCAATGACGCTTATGCTAAGGGAACTTGGCGTTCCTGCGCGCTACTGTACGGGTTTCAGCATTTATCCCGACAGCGTGGGCGGCAGCACGGTTATTCTTAAGGAGCGCAATCTTCACGCGTGGGTGGAGGTCTATATAGATGAGCTTGGCTGGGTTACGTTTGACCCGACCTCCGCCGCGGTAAGCGCAAGCGTATCTTATACCACCGAAAAGCCCGCGCAGACTCCGCAGGAAAGCAAACCTGCCGAGTCCATTGAGTCTGTTGAGGAAAAGGAAACTCCCCCTCAAGAGGAAAACAGCAAGCCCGAAATGCCTGAAACTCCGTCCACAGAGGAAAGCAAGTCCGCCGTTTCGCCGTGGATTTTTGCGATAATTGCTTTTGCGGCGGCTGTCGCTGCGCTGCTTGCGTTTGTGATTTACAAGTATAATTCGGCGCGCAAAAGGGCGGAACACGCGCTTGACAGCGGCTTTGAGCAAGCCGCGGCTGCCTGCGGCTGCATTGTGGATATTCTTTGTCTGCTTGGGCTGAAAATACAGAACGGCCAGCTTCCGTCCTATTATTACCTCGCCTGCGATAAGGCGCTTGGCACTTCGCTTCATGACAGTGCGGAGGTGCTTGAAAAGGCGGCGTTCGGCAGCGGAGAGCTTACCCCGCAAGAGGACGTCAAGCTTCGCTCGGCGCTTCGCAGCACCTATGACAGCGCTGTTAAACGCGCCCGCATTATTCGCAGATACAGGATAAGAAAATTGGTTTGCGCCAAGGACGCGGCAGCGCGCACAGACTCTAAACTTGTAAAATAATTCACAAAATGTTGTTTTGGGTGTTGATTTTTGCGATTTAATGTGCTATAATTATAGTTACAGTCTACAAACTGCGGCGTTTCGCCGTTTACTTTAGGACAATTTATTCTTCACTGAGAGGTAATTGCTATGGCTATGCGACTTATCACCCGTTCCGATTTTGACGGTCTTGCCTGCGGCGCACTGCTGCTTTGCGCAGGGGTTATTGATTCGTGGACGTTTGCCCACCCCAAGGACCTTCAGGACGGTCTTGTTCCCGTTACCGAGAACGATGTTCTCGCAAACGTTCCTTTTGTGGAGGGCTGCGGTCTTTGGTTCGACCACCACTCCAGTGAGGAAGAGCGCAAAAAGTACAAGGGCAAGTATAAGGGTGAAAGCCGTATAACCCCCAGTGCCGCGCGCATAATATATGAGTATTACGGCGGCAAGGAGCGTTTCCCCAATTTTGACGACCTTATGGAGGCTGTTGACAAGGTTGACAGCGGCAACCTTACCCGCGATGAGATTTTGAACCCCACGGGCTGGATACTTATCGGCTTCCTTATGGACCCAAGAACAGGTCTTGGCAGATTCAGAAATTTCACCATAAGCAACTATCAGCTTATGGAAAAGCTGCTTAAGTGCTGCGCTTATATGTCCACGGAGGAAATTCTCGATATGCCCGATATTAAGGAGCGTATAGAGCTTTACAACGAGCAGACCGAGCTTTTCAAGGAGATGGTACATAAGCACACCAGAACCGAGGGTGATGTTATAATTACCGACCTGCGCGGCGTTTCTCCCATCTACACGGGCAACAGATTTTTGATTTACAGCCTTTATCCTGAGCAGAACATTTCCTGCTGGATAGTTGACGGCAAGGGCGGTAAGGGCTGCTCCTGCGCGGTCGGCTATTCTATCCTCAACCGCACAAGCAGGGTTAATGTCGGCAGCCTTATGCTGAAATATGGCGGCGGTGGTCACATGGCGGTAGGCACCTGCCAGTTCAGCGATGAGGTTCAGGCGGAAAAGGTTCCCCAGCTTCTTAATGAGATTGTAAACTACAACAAATTGTACAACGTATAAAACCAGGCGGGCGCTTTAAGATTAGCGCCCGCTTTTGCTGCAATATTTTTACTTGACTACTTTATAAAAATGTGATACAATATAATTTGTATGAAGTTCTCCCGAAATCCGTTTCGGCAGAGAGCAGATGAATTTTAAGGCAGGTTTGCCGTTAATCGCGGTTGCTGCCTTTAGAAAGAAGGATTTTTTATGACAAAGATAGATGTTTTTTCGGGATTTCTCGGCGCGGGCAAAACTACGCTCATTAAAAAGCTGCTTAAAGAGGCTTATAACGGCGAGAAGCTTGTGCTTATTGAGAACGAGTTCGGCGAAATCGGCATTGACGGCGGCTTTATGAAGGACGCGGGAATTGCCGTTACCGAGATGAATCAGGGCTGCATCTGCTGCTCGCTTGTGGGTGATTTCGGCAAGGCTCTTGCTCAGGTGCTGGAGCAGTTCCACCCCGACCGTATCCTTATCGAGCCGTCTGGTGTGGGCAAGCTCTCTGACGTTCTTAAGGCAGTTATGGGTGTTGACAGCGCGGAAATCGTGCTTAACAGCTATACAACGGTTGCGGACGCTTCCAAAATCAAGATGTATATGAAGAACTTCGGCGAGTTCTACAAAAACCAGATTGAGAGCGCAAAGACGATAATTCTCAGCCGCTCCCAGAAGCTTTCGGAGGAAAAGCTTGCCGCCGCTGTTGATATGATTAAGCAGCTTAATGACAAGGCGACAATCGTTACCACTCCTTGGGACGATATCAGCGGCGCGCAGATTTTGTCCGCAATGGAAAGCGAAAATAAGTTTGCCGAGGAACTGCTTGCAGATGAGGATATCTGCCCCGTATGCGGTCATTCCCACGAGCATGAACATCACCATCATGAGGACGGCGAGGAGTGCCACTGCCATGACCACGAGCATGAACACCATCACCACCACGAGGACGGTGAGGAGTGCCACTGCCATGACCACGAGCATGAACATCATCACCATCACGAGGACGGCGAGGAGTGCCACTGCCATGACCACGAGCATGAACACCATCACCACCACGAGGACGGTGAGGAGTGTCACTGCCACGACCATGAGCATCATCACCACCATCACCATGCAGACGAGGTGTTCAGCACCTTTGGCATTGAAACCGCAAAGAAATTCACCAAGGAGGAGCTTGAAGCCGCTCTTGCAAAGCTTTCTGATGAAGCTTACGGTACTGTTCTGCGCGCAAAGGGCATTGTTTCGGGTGACGGCGTGTGGTATCACTTCGATTTTGTTCCCGAGGAGTACGAGGTGCGCACAGGCTCTGCTGACGTAACGGGCAGAATGTGCGTAATCGGCGCAAAGCTTGAAGAAGCGAAAATAAAGGCGCTTTTCGGCGTTTAATCGGAGGGAATTGACAAATGCAGACAGAGCTTCCCGTATATCTTATAACAGGCTTTTTGGAGAGTGGCAAGACCTCATTTATACTGGATACCATACAGGACAGGCAGTTCAACAGGGGACAGAAAACCCTGATTATCGCCTGCGAGGAGGGCGAGGTTGAATATGAGGAAAAAATACTGAAGTCGGCAAAGTGCGAGGTTGAATATATCGAGGACGAGGACGATTTCAGCGAGGAATACCTCAACAGCCTTGTTGAAAAGCACAAGCCTTCGCAGATAATGATAGAGTTCAACGGTATGTGGAGCTTGCGCAACATGGCGGTAAAAGCGCCGAAAAATTGGATATTTTACCAGATTTTCATGTTTGTTGACCACTCCCGCTTTGATGTTTATATGAACAATATGCGCCAGCTTCTTTCGGATAATATAGCGGTTGCGGATATCGTAATATTCAACCGCTGCGATAAGGATAAGATTGACAAGAAAAAGCTGCGCCGCAGCACAAAGGCGCTTAATCCCCGCATTGAGATGATGTTTGAGTATAATGACGGCAGCGTTGAGCAGGGCTTTCAGGGCGAGGACGATATGCCGTTTGACGTCAAGGCAGACCCCATTGACGTTATCCATGACGATTTCGGCTTGTGGTATGTTGATATCATGAGCAACGCCGCGCGCTACAAAGGTAAAAACGTGCGCGTGCGCGGAATGGTTTACCGCGCTTCAAACATAGAGGACGGATATTTTGTAATTTCCCGCCGCGCTATGACCTGCTGCGCGGACGATATCGCGGTTATCGGCATACTTGTTAAATCCCCGCAGGGCAAGAATTTTGCGGACGGCGAGTGGGTTGAGGTATGCGGAGAGGTTATTTCCGAAAAACATTCGGCTTACAAGGGCACAGGTCCCGTTATTGTGGCAAGGGATATTTCGCCTACTGCCAAAGCGGATACGGAGCTTGTTTATTTCAATTGACCTTGATTTTTCGCGCGATAAATCGCGTAATTTGCTGAAAAAATACGGTTTTGTGCAGCATAGTCTATTTGCTGCACAAAGCTTTATGGAGATATTATGTTTACAGTAAGATTATCCGATGACGGCAGGGCGGTGGAGATACTTGACCAGACGCTGCTTCCTGGCGTTATAAAATATCTGCGGCTTGAAACCGCGGAGCAGATTTTTGAGGCGATACAAAGCCTTCGGGTGCGCGGCGCGCCTGCTATCGGCGTTGCGGCGGGGTTTGCTATGTACGTTCTGGCGCAGAAATTGCCCGATGATGAACAGTTTCTTGATAGGCTTGTTATGACGGGGGAATATCTATGTTCCTCACGCCCCACTGCGGTTAATTTAAGCTATGCTGTGTGCCGCATGAATGCCGCCGCGCAGACCAACGCGGCACAGCCTCGTCAGCAAAGGCTTGCCGCCATGCTTAGCGAGTGTATGGCAATCTATAACGAGGATAGGGCAATGTGCCGCGCCATATCCGAAAACGGACTTACGCTTGTGAAAAGCGGCGACGGAATACTTACCCACTGCAACGCGGGCGCGCTTGCCGCAACGGAATACGGCACAGGACTTGGCACGCTGCTGCTTGGAAAAAAGCTCGGCTATGAGTTCCACGCTTACTGTGACGAAACAAGACCGCTGCTTCAGGGCGCGCGGCTGACTTCGTTTGAGCTAAACCACGCGGGGATTGATGTCACGCTTATTTGCGACAGCGCGGCTTCGCTGCTGATGAAGCAGGGGAAGATAAACGCCTGCTTTGTCGGCTGCGACAGGGTAGCGGCAAACGGCGATACCGCCAACAAAATCGGCACGCGCTCGGTTGCGGTAAATGCGAAGTATCACGGTATCCCGTTTTATGTGTTCTGCCCGTCCTCGACAATTGATTTTTCCTGCAAGAGCGGGGAAGATATCGTGATTGAGGAACGCGGCGGCGATGAAATAAAATCCATGTTCTTCAAAAAGCCTATGGCGGAAAATGATGTGAAGTGCTATAATCCCGCGTTTGATGTAACAGACGCGGAGCTTATCACCGCCATTGTCACCGAAAAGGGGATAGCGCGCTATCCCTATACAGAGAGCCTTTCGCGGCTTTTTGGCGAGGGATAATAAAACCGCGCGATAACGGTTATTAAGGCGATTTGATACTGGAAAGAGGAAAAAATGGCATTTACACTGAAAATCACCCCAAAGGGTATGTTCAAGAAAAAGCTGGATTTTGAAAAGCTTGTTAATAGCTGCGGCATGGCTTACGGGCATATGAACGATTTTTACGTTCTTGATGATGGAATGGAAAACGGCGTTGCCGTAATCTACAATCCAAAGCGCATTGGCAGGGGGATTGCCTTTGACGGCAGCAATCCGAGCGAGTTGGGACTGCGCTACAATATTCCCACAACCGAAACCGAAATCTGCGATTTTCTGCGGCTTGTAAAGGAGATAGTGAGCCAGCTTGGCAAGGCTAAGCTTTACTGCGTTGAGGATGAACAAGAGTACACCCCCGAAACGCTGGAGCAGCAAAAGGACGAGATGGTGCGGTTCAGCTACGAAAAGCTAAACGAGTTCTGCGCCAAAAAGGACTATCCGACACATATTCTGACGCTTGCAAAATATCCGCTGTGGCTGACTGACGAGATGGAGGAAAGGTTCGCCGCCTGCGCGGATTTGGCGGAGTTTGAGCAGCTTTTGCACGAAAAGCAGGATATTGATATCTACTACGCAAAGCCGCGGCTTATGCAGAAAAAGACGGGCGAAGTCGGCGCTTTCTATGTGTTTACGGAGGAATGTAGGAGCGTGTTCCCGATTAAATATGACAACTTTGTTAATCTTGGGCAGGTTAAGGCGAGCGAAGGATTTGTGATGTATGCGCTGATTTCCAAAAACAAGACGCTTGACCAAATGTTCGATTATGATAAATTTATTCGCTATCACATAGAGCGCGGCGCGGAGTATTTTGACAAAACGCACATAATTCTGCCCGCTATGGATTATCAGCAGATGTTGGAATTGGTTCAGGAAACGGGTATGAATAAGGAGTAACTATGAAACTAAGATTTTACAACGCGAAAATTCTTACAATGCAAAATGCGGAAATCATTGAGGGTGAGCTTCACACCGATGGCGGAAAAATTTCGTACATCGGCGCGGAAAACGGCGCGGACGGCTTTGATCGCGAAATTGACCTTGGCGGCGACCTTATTATTCCCGGCTTCAAGAACGCGCACACCCACGGCGCAATGACTTTTTTGAGAAGCTTTGCGGACGATTTGCCGCTTAACGAATGGCTTTATAATCAGGTTTTCCCACATGAAGCGAAGCTTACGGAGGAAGCTGTTTATGTGTTCACGCAGCTTGCAAATATGGAGTACCTCACAAGCGGAATTACTTCAAGCTTTGATATGTATTTCAAGCTTGACAGCTACGCAAAAGCTAATGTTGATATGGGATTCAGAACGGTGCTTTGCGGCTCGATAAACGATTTCGGCGGCACGGTTGAGGGGATAGAGGAGGAGTATAACAAATTCAACTCCTACAACCCGCTTATAAGCTATCAGCTTGGCTTCCACGCGGAGTATACCACAAAGCGCGAAACCTTAGAGGGAATGGCAAAGCTGTCGCAGAAATACAAAGCGCCCGTTTATACTCACAACAGCGAAACCAAAGCCGAGGTTGAGGGCTGCAAGGAGCGTTACGGAATGACTCCCACGCAGCTTTTTGAGAAGCTTGGTATGCTGGAATACGGCGGCGGCGGCTTCCACTGCGTGTGGCTTGATGAGCGCGATATGGAAATATTCCGCGACAAAAAGCTGTGGGCGGTGACAAATCCCTCGTCAAACCTTAAGCTTGCAAGCGGTATCGCGCCGCTCAGCGCTATGCGCCGCGCGGGAATTACGCGCTTTGCGATAGGCACAGACGGCGCTGCAAGCAACAACTGTCTTGATATGTTCCGCGAGATGTTCCTTGTCACTGCGCTGCAAAAAGTAAGCGAGCAGGACGCTGCGGCGTGTCCCGCTTTTGAGGTGCTTGAAATGGCAACAAAGGGCGGCGCGAAAGCAATGGGACTGGATAACTGCGATGTGCTTTCCGAGGGCAAATGCGCGGATTTCGCTGTTATCGACCTCAGACAGCCGAATATGCAGCCTGTCCACAATATCGCCAAAAATCTTGTATACGCGGGCAGCAAGCAGAACGTCCGCATGACGGTGATTGACGGCAAAATCCTTTACGAAAACGGAAAATTCACCACCGTGGACGCGGACGAGATTTACAAGCGGGCGAATAAGCTTGCGCGCGAAATCTGCGGTTAATTTCGGAAAATAAATTCATACAATTTCCTTTAATATTTTTTGCTTCGCTGAAAATAATACTTTTGCAGGGACGAAAGAAAAGTTCCTGAAGAAAAGAAAGCTTCGCAAGGCAGGACAGGCACAAGAGCCTGAGGCTTTGCAGAAGCAACGAAAGCGAATATTAAGGAGATAATTATTATGGCTTCCAATAAGCAGAGTAAATCCGCACTTAACAGCATTAAAATGCAGGCTGCAAGCGAGGTAGGCGTTGCACTCAACAACGGTTACAACGGCGACCTCACTTCCAAGCAGGCAGGTTCTATCGGCGGTCAGATGGTTAAGGATATGATAAATTCCTACAAGCAGAACAACAGCACAAACGGCTGATAAATCTGCATTGGCACATTAAACAAACAGGTCATATTGACAGTCTAAATCCTCCCCGCAATAGTGGGGAGGATTATTTTTGTTCAGTTCTGCTGCTGCGCTATGCAGGCGCTGCAAATTCCGTTGAGATTAAGCGTTACCGCCGTAAGCCTGTGACCGTACTTTTCCGCAATCTCGCCGTTAAGCCCGTCAAGCTGGGAAAGCTCCACATCATACACCTGCGTGCATTTGTCGCAGACCATGTGATAGTGGCGGTCGGTTCTGCCGTCAAAACGGTCGCTGCCGTCCGCAATGCGTATTTTCAGCAGCATACCCATCTCGCAAAGCTGGTTAAGGTTGCGGTAAACCGTGCCAAGGCTAAGATTTGGATTATCCGCCTTAAGCGCACTGTATACCTGGTCTGCCGTAGGGTGTATGGGATATAGTCTGACCTGATTTAATATCATTTCGCGCTGCCTTGAAAACTTCATATATACCTCATTTCAAAGTCATAATAGTAATTATTACTATGATTATATCATCAAAAACAGCGTTTGTCAAGAAATATTGATATGAAATTTCTGCCATTGAGGGCGGGCAGACCTGCGGCATTACAGAATTATGCAGATAAGACCGCCGCAGCCGTCATTGATAATCCGCTGAATTGTTTCCTGAAGCTTCATGCGCGCGTCTGCGGGCATACGGTAAAGCTTGTTGTGCAGTCCCTCGTTTACAAGGTCGTGAAGCGATTTGCCGAAGATATTGCTTTCCCAGATTTTTGTGGGGTTCTCCTCAAAATCGTTCAGCAGGTAGGAAACAAGCTCCTCGCTTTGCTTTTCGCTGCCGACAATCGGGTTGATTTCGGTGGTGATATTTGCGGACATCATGTGTATCGAGGGCGCGCTTGCTTTAAGCCTTACGCCGTATTTTCCGCCCTGCTTGATAATTTCGGGTTCTTCAAGGCTAAGTTCTTCCATGGTCGGCAGCACTATGCCGTAGCCTGTCGCTTCAACCTCGTCAAGCGCGGCGCGCACGCGCTCAAAGCGCTTTTTGGCGGCGGCAAGCTCAATCATGCACGCCATCAGTTCGCCCTCGTCAGCCATCTCCAGACCCGTTGCCTCGCCCAGAACCTTAAAGAACAGGTCGCTTTTAAGCGCCACATTGATAACGCCCGTTCCTGTGCCGAGGTCAAGCGAAGCAAGGCTGGCGCTTTCGATATGCTCGCACTGCGCCATTTTTTCGGCGGCGGTTTTTATATCGCTTATACCGCGGATGTCTGCGGCGGCTTCCTTTATGCAGCCGAACACCGCCTGCTTAAGCCAGTGTTCCTTTGACAGGGAGTTAATCCATTTCGGCATACCGATATCCACCTCACACACGGGGAATTTCAGCAGCACTTCGCCCAGTATGGATTTTATTTTATCCTCGTCCAGTTCAAGGCAGTTTATGGGAATAACGCTCGCCGAGTACTGCTGCGAAAGTTGCTGTGCAAGGGCGCGGCTCTGTTCGCTTTCAGGTTCGCGGCAGTTAAGCAGCACAACAAACGGCTTGTTGATTTCGGACAGCTCTGAGATTATGCGCTCCTCAGCTTGCGCGTATTCCTCGCGCGGGATATCGGTAATGCTGCCGTCGGTTGTTATAACGATACCGATTGTGGAGTGTTCCGTGATAACCTTTCGCGTTCCAACCTCCGCCGCCATGTTGAACGGCACAGGCTCGTCAAACCATGGGGTTGCCACCATGCGCGGCGCTTCGTTTTCGATATATCCGATAGCGCTTGGAACTATGTATCCCACGCAGTCGATAAGGCGGACGTTCATGTTTACGCCCTCCTCTATTTCAATGCTTACCGCCTGTTCGGGAACAAATTTCGGCTCGGTGGTCATGATGGTTTTTCCCGCCGAGGATTGCGGAAGCTCGTCATTTGCGCGCTCTCTGCGGTAATCGTCATTGATATTGGGGATAACCAGCGAGTTCATAAAACGGCTGATAAAGGTGGATTTGCCGGAGCGCACGGGACCTACAATGCCAAGGTAGATATTTCCGCCCGTGCGGCGTGAGATATCGCAGTAAATTGAGTTGTTCATATATCTTCTCCTTTTCATATTGCAGGAATAAGTATCATGCCCGAAAGCGGCATATCCCTGTCCTCAATATCGTTTTCATTCATTACGGCTTCAACCGAAGTTCCGTAGCGCTTGGCAATGCTCCAGCAGTCCTCCTCGCCGTCGGCGTAGCATATGCGCAGGGCATAGTTGTTTTCGGCGGTTCTCGGTTTTTCCTCGTCAACCGTTACACGTTCAATCATATCAACGTTTCCGCATTCATACACGTTTGCTGTAAATTCAATCCGCGCCGTTACGTCAAGTGCGCCGTCCGACCGTATGGAGTAATCGGTATCGCAGCAGCGCGCGCTGAATTCAAGTTCGGTAATGTCCTGACCGCTGTCGGCTGTAATGGGAAGCTCAAAGCCCTCTTGCTTTTCAATGCAGCAGGGAATACCCTCCGCGCTGCGGCAAAGCGCCTTGCAGCATACCGTACCCATAAGCAGCGGATTTCCGTCCTCAATACGGCAGGAAAGGTTGAAGATATCCGCGCTGCAATCAAGAACCCCCGCAATCTCCATATCGCCTGCGGAGCATTCCGTTTTTACGGAAAGCTGCCGTTCCAGCCTGCCGCTGCTTTTGATAAGCCTTGTAGGTTTAACGGCGTAGGCGGTTTCATACTCGGTTGAATACACGTCGCACGGGATTTCCACCGTACGCCTTTGCGTGCAGCGTAGCCGCACAGCGGCAAGAATATCGCAGCCGATTATTCCGCTGTCGGCGTTACAGCTAAGTTCAAGGTTAAGTATATCCATATCGGCATTGCAGCTAAAGCTGTCGTCAACGCCCTCAAGGTCGATTATCTGGCTTATCGGGATATCGGCGGTCATGTTTTCAATCTCCGCGCTGCCACTGCTGTCGGACTGCTTTATTCCGTATGCCGCGTATATTGTAATCATGCCCTTGATTACCGCCTTGTCTGCTATTATCCTTACATCGGTAATTTTCGGTATAGCGCTGCTTCTCATAATGAACGCCAGACCATGCGCGCCCGTTTCTATTTCCTCACGGCAGGAGAACTGCTTTTCTGCTGAAAGCAGCCTGCCGCAGCAGTCAAGCTGCTGTGATTTTACCTGAAGTCCGCTCGGCAGTGCGGGAATTTCACAGGTCTTTACATCGGTTATGCGTATTTTGGTGCTTACCGCGCCCCTTACGTCAATGCGCCTGCCGCTTACGGCGCGGCAGTTGCAGTAATCTGGCTTTGGCTCAAGGCGTACCGCTGCGTTTTCGGCGGCGCTTCTGCCGAGGTCTACGGATTTTGTGTAGGTATAGCGCTGTTCTATGCAGTATATGTCGCTGCTGCCCTCGGCAAGGTACATAACCTTTATATCAACGCAGCCGTCAAGCGACAGCTTCGCGTCCCCAAGCATACTGTATGACAGTATGCTGGGTATCAGCCGACAGCTTAAAATCTTGAAAATTTCGGGGTAATAATCGGGCAGAACATAGTCAAGCTCAACGCCCTGCTCCGTCTGTCCGTCAAACACGACCTCGCTTACGCTTATCGCATTGCCGTTTCTGCTTATTTCTTCCATTGTAGCTTCCTCCTCGTAATACAAATGCCTATTGGCTTGTTCAGTGAAATATATGCTTGTTTGCTTTGCGATATGATTTGCCGCGTGATTTTTTTGGGACTTGCACAAAATTTGTCAAAAAATATTCCTCGCGCTGCCGCACGGTGGCTATCTTTTGGATTTTGTGCGGTATTTGCCTTGAAATTACAGCGCATTTGTGGTATACTATTATCGTGAGTATTTATGTCCGCATATTTCACCCCTTTTATGCAATAATATATGATATTGAGAAAGGGTGATTTTTAGTATGTGCGAGCAGAATAACGATACCGCCGAGCAGGAGCAGGACAGACCCGCAGATAACGGGATAATCGCCGCCGAAAACGCGCGGCACAATATCCACTGCCTTACGATAATCGGGCAGGTTGAGGGGCATTATATCCTTCCGCCGCAGAACAAAACAACAAAGTACGAGCATATAATTCCCGCGCTTGTGGCGATAGAACAGGACACAACCATAGAGGGACTGCTTATCGTGCTTAACACGGTGGGCGGCGATGTTGAGGCGGGTCTTGCCATAGCGGAGCTTATCGCGGGAATGTCAAAACCGACGGTTTCCATTGTCGTGGGCGGGGGACATTCTATCGGCGTGCCGCTTGCGGTAAGCGCGGACGTAAGCTTTATAGTTCCCTCCGCCACAATGACGGTACACCCCGTGCGTATGAACGGCATGGTGCTGGGCGTTCCGCAGACGATGTCCTATTTTGAAAAAATGCAGGAGCGCATAACGCGCTTTGTAACCGATAATAGCGGCATTTCTCCGCGCCGTTTTCGGGAGCTTATGATGGAAAAGGACGAACTTGTGATGGACGTAGGCTCTGTTGTCAATGGCGAAACCGCTGTTAAAGAGGGACTTATAGACCGCCTTGGCGGTCTGTCGGACGCGGTAGAGTGCCTTTATGGGCTGATAGAAAACGGCGGAGCTTCTCCCCAGCCGTGCAGAAAAAAATCCGCAAAAGCGGTAAAACGTCCCGCGGCGGCTGACAGCGCCGTGCGCGCCGATGGACGTTCAGCGGCAACCGCGCAGCTTAACAGCGGGGATTGGAGCGGCGTGAGATGATTTACACGATAGTAAGCCTTGCCGATGTGTTTGCGGATAACGCGCCCTGTGATGTGGTTACGCGCAGGGTAAGAAACGGCTATGCCGAATATATAACGGTCAACGGAAGAAAACAGCTTCGCAGGCTTATTTCAACCGTTCCCTCGGATTATCTTGATATCTTTTAATCGACCCGCTTCGGGTCGTACATATTTACATTTACATAAGGAGTTATTATATGGATTACATAAATGTGATTATTCAGGCGGTAATTCAGGGGCTTACGGAGTTCCTGCCTGTTTCAAGTTCGGGACACCTCTCGGTTGTGCAGCATATAACGGGCGTAAGCGGCGAGCAGGCGGGCATATTGATGATAGTGCTTCATCTGGGAACGCTTGTGGCGGTGTTCGCGGCATTCTGGGAAACTATATGGGGCATGATAAAGGAATTTTTCCTGACAATCGGCGATATATTCAAGGGCAGATTTTCATGGAAAAACATGAACAGCAACCGCCGCATGATGTTTATGGTTATCCTTGCAACGCTTATCCTTGTGCCTGTGTATCTTTTTGAGGATTTCTTTACAAGCCGTACAGGCGACGGTGATATCGTGTTTGAGGGCGTGGCGTTCATATTTACAGCGGTGCTGCTGTTTTTGTCAGACAAATGCTCAAACGGCGCGAAGCTCGGCAAGGATATGACCGTTAAGGACGGCGTTACCGTAGGACTTTTTCAGTGCGTGGCGCTGTTTCCTGGTGTGTCGCGTTCAGGCTCTACCACGGCGGCGGGACTGTTCTGCGGACTGGAAAAGCAGACCGCGATTACGTTCTCCTTTATTCTGGGTATACCCGCAATTCTGGGCGGCAGCGTACTGGAGCTTGGCGACGCCTTAAGCAGCGATATGCAGCTTGACTGGGCGGCTATGGCAATAGGCTTTGTTGTGGCGGCGGTTGTGGGATTTCTTGCGATAAAGCTGGTTTCGTGGCTTATCAAAAAGGACAGGTTCAAGGTGTTCGGCGTGTATACGCTTATATTGGGACTTGCCTGTGTAGCTGTCGGAACGTGGGAGCATATTACGGGAAACTCTATATTCCTGCTTTTGCAGGGCTGATTTTTATTGCCTGTGCGGATATCGCGGGGCGTTGGATTTGTCCATTAAAATGAAAGAAAAGGAAGCTGAAAATAACTATGGCTGAAAACAGAAATACAAACACCAAGGCAAGGGGGGCGACAAAACCCACCTCCGCAAAAGCAAAAACGGCTGCCGAAAAGGAAAAGCAGCGCCTGCGCGAGCAAGCGCTGGAGCGTGAGCGCCACAACCGCTGGCTTGCTTCGATAATTCTTTTTGCGGTGGGATTGTTTCTGACGCTTTGCTCCATAATAGCGGGCGCAGAGGGCGAGGGCTGGCGCGTGCTGTTTGATTTTATGCACGGTATGTTCGGATATTCCGCGTTTATTATAGGTCCGTCCTGTATTTACATAGCCGTGCTTGTTTCGGGCGAGAACAGCAGAAAGCGCATAAGAACCGCCGTTATCAGCCTTATATTGCTTGCGGTGATGATTAGCGCGATTATTCAGATTTTTGCCGTAGGCGTTACCGAAAGCAAGGATATATTTCAGTTCTTCGGGGATTTGTATTACAACGGATATATGTTCCGCGGCGGCGGAGTGCTTGCAGTGGTTCTTGGTTCGCCGTTGCTGCTGCTTGGACAGGTCGGCGCGGGTATTATCATTGTTATTCTGGCGCTGGTGTATTTCCTTATTATCTCAAAAATCACCGTGGTGGACTTTATCCGTCGCCTTTCCGCGCCTGTCAAGAAAACCAAAAACAAGGTTGTGGAAAGTCATAAGCGCCGCGCGGAGGAGCGCGCCCTTGCCGAGGAGGAATATCAGCGCCTTGAGCGGGAGCGTATCCTTGCCGAAATAGACAATGAGGTTGCCGAGCGCGAGAACGCCGAGCGTCTTAGCCGCATAGCGCACAGCATTGACGAGGACGTAGCCGCCGAGAGAGCAGAAAAAATCACCCCCGATGCCGCAGGAAAAACTCTGCCGCCAGAGGAGGAGAAAAAGCCCGAACCGCCTAATCTTATTCAAGAGCAGAGCGATGACAGCCGCGAGTATATGAAAGCCTTGCAGAACTTTATCATGGAGAAAAACAAGGCTGTGCTTGAACAGGCTGAGCAGGCGGAGAACGACCCGCTTGAGGACGCTGACGGCGAACTTGTGCCGATTATGGAAGCGATTAACCGCTTCAACGCGGAGGAGCATACCACTGAGCCTATAAAGGAAATTATTGACGCGCCCGCCGAGGATATTTCCAACTCGGACGAGGCGGAGCTTCCGTTTGATATTGATGATGTTATGGAAGCGGCAGCGCCGCCGCCCATGTCGGGAAAAATCCCCATGATTGAAAAAAAGCCGCAGCCTATGTCCGCACCTGCGGAAAAGCCGATACAGTCTGCGCCCGCTCCCGCAGAAAGGGCGGTCGCTCCCGTGCAAAGCGGCAATCAAAGCCAGATAAAGCTAAGCGAGGTATACACGCTGCCGCCGATGTCGCTGCTTAATCCGATAGAGAAAAAGCTTACCCAGTCGGATATACAGTCCGAGATTGATAAAAATTCCCAGACGCTTGTGGAAACGCTGAAAAGCTTCGGCGTGCAGACCAAAATTGTCGGCGTAAGCCGCGGCCCGTCCGTTACGCGGTATGAGCTTCAGCCTGCACCCGGCGTAAAGATAAGCAAGATAACCAATCTGGTTGACGATATCGCGCTTAACCTTGCTTCGGCGGGCGTGCGTATAGAAGCGCCCATTCCCAATAAGGCGGCGGTGGGTATTGAAGTTCCCAACAAGCAGAAGGAAACCGTTTTCTTCCGCGAACTGGTGGATACCCCCGACTTCAAGAGAAGCTTTGACAAAAAGCTTGAAACCGTGCTTGGAAAGAACATCAGCGGCGAAACCGTAACCTGCAACGTGGCAAAAATGCCGCACCTGCTTATCGCGGGTACAACAGGTTCGGGTAAGTCGGTGTGCGTAAACTCCATAATCATGAGCATACTTATGAAATCCACCCCTGAGGAAGTACGCCTTATCATGATTGACCCCAAAAAGGTTGAATTTATGATGTATAACGGTATTCCGCACCTGCTTATTCCCGTTGTCACAGACCCCAAAAAGGCTGCGGGCGCGCTTGCGTGGGCGGTAAACGAAATGCTTAACCGCTACAAGATGTTCTCCGAAAACAACGTCCGCGATTTCGGCGGCTTTAACGAACTTGCCGCAGACCCCGACAGCGGTCTTAAAAAGATGTCGCACGTTGTTATATTTATAGACGAACTTGCCGACCTTATGATGGCTTCCCCCAAGGACGTTGAGGACAGCATTGTGCGCCTTGCGCAGATGGCGAGAGCCGCAGGTATGCACCTTGTAATAGCAACCCAGCGCCCCACCGTAAATGTTGTTACAGGTCTTATCAAGGCGAATATTCCAAGCCGTATTGCGCTGATGGTGGCTTCCCAGATGGACAGCCGCGTTATTCTGGACGGCGGCGGCGCGGAAAAGCTGCTTGGCAACGGCGATATGCTTTATATGCCCGTGGGTATGCCGAAGCCTGTGCGTGTTCAGGGCTGCTATGTTTCGGATAAAGAGGTAGAGCGCACGGTTGAATTTATCAAGCAGACTTTTGCCGCAGAGTATGATGAAAGCATTATGGAGGAAATCGAGCGCCAGACCGAGATGGTTTCTTCGGGCGAAAAGGCTGCGCAGAACGCCTCCGACAGCGGCGAACTTGAGGCAGAGGACGAAAAGCTTGAAGAAGCTATCGAATACGTTGTGGAAGCGGGGCAGGCAAGCACCTCCGCGCTTCAGCGGCGCTTTAAGCTTGGCTACGGCAGAGCGGCGCGCCTTATAGATATTATGGAGCAGATGGGTGTTGTTGGTCCTTTTGAGGGCAGCAAGCCGCGTCAGGTGCTTATGACCAAACAGGAATGGTACGAGCGCAAGCTTCAGCAGAAATAATCCCCGAAAGGAATATAGAATTATGCCATTTTTACCTGTATCAAAGCAGGATATGATTGAACGCGGAATAGAGCAGCTTGATTTTATCTGCTTTACGGGCGACGCGTATATAGACCACCCGACTTTTGGCATTGCGATAATCTCCCGCATGATTGAGGCGACGGGCTTCACCGTGGGCGTTATCGCCCAGCCGCTTACAGATGAGGACTACAAGCGCCTTGGCAAGCCCAAATACTGCTTTATGGTGACGGGCGGCAATATCGACAGCATGGTTTCAAACTACACGGTTGCGCTTAAAAAGCGCAATGATGACGCTTATTCGGCAGGCGGAAAGGGCGGCAGACGTCCCGACCGCGCGCTTACTGTTTATTGCCGCAGGCTTAAGCAGCTTTTCCCTGATGTGGAAATTTCGGTGGGCGGTCTTGAAGCCTCGCTTAGGCGCTTTGCTCATTACGACTACTGGAGCGACAGCGTTATGCCCTCGGTTCTGGTTGACTGCGGCGCGGATTTGCTTATGTACGGCATGGGTGAGGTTACGCTGTCGCAGATGCTTAATAATTTCAAGGCGGGAATGAAGCTGTCGGAGATGCGCGACCTGCGCGGAACCTGTTATCTTACCAAACCCGAAAACACTCCCTTGGGCGCGGTTCAGTGCGACAGCTTTGAGATAGTGCGCGACAATAAGAAGGCATACGCCAAAGCCTGCCGCAAGCAGTATGATGAGCAGGACGAGGTTTACGGCAGAACCATAGTGCAGCGCCACGGCAATATGATGCTTGTGCAGAACCCGCCGCAGCGCAGCGTTACCCAGTCGGAGTTTGACCGCACCTATGAGCTGCCTTATATGAGAGCGTATCACCCTATGTACGAAAAAGAGGGCGGCGTTCCCGCAATACAGGAGGTGGAGTTCTCCATCACCCACAACCGCGGCTGCTTTGGGTTCTGCAATTTCTGCTCGATAGCGCTGCACCAAGGCAGGAGAATACAAACGAGAAGTGAGGAGTCGGTTTACAATGAGGCGGTAATGCTCTCCGAAAAGCCGAATTTCAAGGGATATATCCATGATGTCGGCGGACCTACCGCGAACTTCAGACAGCCCTCCTGTAAAAAGCAGGACGAGCATGGAATGTGCAAGGGCAAGAAATGCCTTGCGCCCGCTCCCTGCAAGGCGCTTATTGCCGACCACAGCGATTATATCAAGCTTTTAAGACGTTTGCGTTCTATCAAAAAGGTGAAAAAGGTTTTCATTCGTTCGGGTATCAGATTTGATTACATTCTGGCAGATAAGAATGGCGAGTTTTTGGACGAGCTTGTGCAGCATCATGTAAGCGGTCAGCTTAAGGTTGCGCCCGAACACGCAAGCAACAAGGTGCTTGATTATATGGGCAAGCCGCATATAGAGGTGTATGAGGAGTTTGAAAAGCGCTTTTATGCTTCTACCAGAAAATGCGGCAAGGAGCAGTATCTTGTGCCGTATCTGATGTCCTCGCACCCCGGCTGTACGCTTAGCGAGGCGGTGGAGCTTGCGGTGTTCCTTAAAAAGCATAATATCCGCCCCGAACAGGTGCAGGACTTTTACCCAACGCCGGGAACTATTTCCACGGCAATGTTCTATACGGGGCTTGACCCGTATACCTTAGAGCCTGTTTTTGTTCCGCGCAGCAAGGAGGACAAGGCAATGCAGCGCGCGCTGCTGCAATACTTCAAGCCCGAAAACAAGCGGCTTGTGGAAAAAGCGCTGATAATGGCAAAGCGGCGCGACCTTATCGGTTTTGGCAAGGAGTGCCTGATAACTCCGTCTGAGCAGGGCAGGGCGGCAGAGCGTTTAAATCCCGAAAGGAGTAGGTTTGATGTCGGCAAGACGCCGAAAGACTATCGCAAGAAAAAGCAGGGCAAAAAAAGAAAATAACCGCTTTTATGCTATTTTCGCCCTGTTTATGATTACCGCTATCGCGCTTTTTATAAACATCTACTGGTTTGACGGCAGCATAATTACGTTGCTGGGCGATAATGTCGGGTGGTTTGGCGTGGAGCGCAACAGCATTGGTAATTTATCGGGCGATGTAACCGTTCATTTTATTGACGTCGGGCAGGCTGACTGCGCGCTTATAGTCACGCCTGAAAGCAACGTGCTTATAGACAGCGGCGAGCAAGGCACGGTTTCCGCTGTGATATCCTATATTGAAAAGCGCGGGATTACAAGGCTTGATTACGTTATAGGCACTCACCCTCATTCCGACCACATGGGAGCAATGGCGGAGATACTTACGGCGTTTGAGATAGGCGAGTTTATTATGCCGGAGATCGCAGAGGACAGCGTTCCCACAACCGCATTTTACAGCAGGCTGCTTGACGTTATAGAAAACCAAAGCATAAATGCCGTTTATGCCGAAACGGGCAGAACGATAAGCCTTTGCGAGGGTGCGGAGCTTCGTATTATTGGACCTTTGGGCAGCGGGTATGCCAGCCTTAATGATTATTCCATCGTTGTAAAGCTTGTGTGCGGCGAGGTAAGCTTTCTGTTTACGGGAGATATGGAAACTTTAACAGAGTCTGAGCTTCTCGCAAACGGCACGGACGTCAGCGCGGATATACTTAAAGTGGGACACCACGGCAGCAGTTCTTCCAGCGGCAGTGAATTTATCGCGGCGGTAAATCCAAGCTTTGCCGTGATAAGCGTGGGCAAGAATAATTCCTACGGACACCCTACGCTCTCGGTGCTTGATAGGCTGGCAGGCTTTGGCTGCAAGATTTTATCCACCTCGGACTACGGAGATATTGTATTCGCTACTGACGGCGTTACCCTCAACTACGTTACGGAAACAGAATTGGAGAGTGCTGCATGATTACGGTTGACAGGATAGAAAACGGCATTGCGGTGATAGAGGGCGAGGACGGGGCTTTTTTTCGGCTTCCCGTTTCGCAGCTTCCCGATGGCGTGCGTGAGGGCAGCGTTCTTCGGCGAACGCGGGACGGCTTCGCCCTTGACCCCGAAGCCGAGCGCGAACGCCGCCATATGCTTTACGAGAAAACCAAGCGGCTTTTTGCAAACAAGCAGCTATAACACACCACCGCACAAGGTCTGCCTTTGGGACTTTGTGCGGTGCTGCTTTTGAAAACCTTGTGCAATATATATATATATATATCCTAACTAATTTTTCTTCGGCGGTTTTGTACATTGACGATAGGGTGATTTTGGGTGTAAAATAAATAAGGCAATACCCAGAATTTTATCGAAATGAGAGGAAAAAACATGAAGAAAAAAATAGCGCTTATTCTTGCGGCTTGTCTTATGCTTTCGGCTTGCGCTGAAAATGCAGAGCCAAATCAGGGCGGCAGTGCCGCGCAGAACCAAGGCGCAAACGGAAATGCAAACAGCGCAGACGGTATCAGAGATGGCGTTGGCTTTGAAGAATATGACGATTACGATGTCGTCGTAAAGCCGTCCCAGCCGACTGTGCCTGTTGTGGACGTGATTCCCGCAAGCAAGCTCGAGTACGAGTTTGTTGCCAATGGCGATTACGGTCCTGGCATAAAAATCAATGCAATCAATTCGGCGGCGGCGGACATACGCTTTCCTGAAACAATTGATGGCGAGCCTGTCGTGTACATCAGCGAGAAGCTGGTGTATTCCGAAAATGTCAAGACGCTGATATATCCCGACACTGTTGCGGATTACGGCGTTGTGCCAGAAACGGTTGAATTTGTAAAACTGCCCGCGGCGGCTACAACAGCTTATCTTAAAGGTTGCTCAAACCTTAAAAGCGTGTATATTCCCGATGGCGTTACTTCCGTCAAATTTACGGGTTGTACTTCGCTGACAAGCATAGCAATCCCCGATAGCGTTACTGAAATTGGTGATTATGCTTTCTCTGGCTGTACCTCATTGACAAACATAATAATCCCCGATAGCGTTACTGAAATTGGCGATTATGCTTGCTATGACTGCAAATCGTTGACAAGCGTAACAATCCCCAACGGCGTTACTTCTATTAGCGAGGGAGCATTCCGTGGCTGTACCTCATTGAAAAGCGTAACAATCCCCGATAGAGTTACTAAAATCGGCAATTATGCTTTCGAGGGCTGCACCTCACTGACAAGCATAACAATCCCAGACAGTGTTACTATAATTGACTCGCGGGCTTTCGAGGACTGCAC
>CAZKXB010000031.1:0-28544 GCA_964556595.1 uncultured Ruminococcus sp.
TTTTTTGCCTCAGCTTTGCCGAGGCAAAAAACACTTCTATCCGCACAACTGTGCGCCAGCAACGGCTTCGCCTTATGCTTTCTGACGGCTTCGCCGTCAGTGAGTGCGGGCAGTGCGGATGTTTCGGCGGAAAAGCCCCAACGGGGCTTTTTCGACGGTCTATTATTCATGCGGGCGGGTTTTATCCATAAGGTCGGCTATGGTGATGCCGTCAAAATACTCATTGGTAAGCTTGAAAAAGCCCTGCCACATCTTAAGCGTGCGGCACTGCGAAACGCGCGCGCATGGCTCTGCGCCACATTCAAGGCAGGATACGGGCGCAAGGTTTCCCTCGGTAAGACGAAGTATCTCGCCAACGGTATATTCATCGGGATTTCTGGCAAGGCGGTATCCCCCGCCCTTTCCGTGAACGCCGATAATCAGCCTGTTTTTTGCCAGCACAGGCAGAATACGCTCCAGATATTTAAGCGAAAGCTCCTGCCGCTCGGCAACGTCTTTCATGGGAATATACCCGCCGTCATTATGCTCGGCAAGGTCTATAAGCACGCGCAGCGCATATCTCCCCCTTGTTGATATCATCACCGAAATCCCCCCTTATTTCGCGCAAGGCTGCGCATAAAATTGCTGGTAACGTTATCAGTATATCACATTTTTCCGCAAAAATCAACCGCAGCAGTGGTCGCAGTGCGCGCAGTCGGGGAAATCTCCCTTATCGTACTCAATTCCGTTTTTGTCGTAGTAATCCTTCACAGCCGCCTTTATCGCTTCCTCCGCAAGCACCGAGCAGTGCAGCTTGTGCGCGGGAAGCCCGTCAAGCGCCTGCGCAACAGCCTTATTGGTCAGCGACAGCGCCTGCGAAAGCGGCTTGCCCTTTATAAGCTCGGTCGCCATGGAGCTTGAAGCGATAGCGCTTGCGCAGCCGAACGTTTCAAACTTAACATCAGAAATAATCCCGCCATCTATCTTAAGATAGATTTTCATGATATCGCCGCATTTTGCATTGCCGACCTCGCCAATGCCATCGGCGTTTTCGATAGTTCCCACGTTGCGCGGATTGCGAAAATGCTCCATAACCTTTTCACTGTATAATGCCATATTCTTTATCCTTTCAGCACAAAGCTTTTTCTGCCGTTTATCATATCATTCCATATGGGCGAAATGCCGCGTAGATACTCCACAACCTCTTTCACCGATTTTATGATGTACTCAATCTCCTCGGCAGTGTTATCCTCGGACAGCGTCAGCCTTAACGAGCCGTGGGCGATTTCATGCGGTCTGCCTATCGCAAGCAGCACATGACTTGGGTCGAGCGAACCGCTGGTACACGCCGAACCTGAGGAAGCGCATATTCCCATATCGTCCAGCAAAAGCAGCAGACTTTCGCCCTCAATTCCCTCAAAGCAGAAATGCACGTTTCCCGCAAGGCGGCTGTTTCTGTCGCCGTTAAGAACGCTATGCGGGATTTCCGACAGCCCCTCGATAAGCCTGTCGCGCAGCTTTGTCAGCTTTTCTGTATTGCGGTCGATATTGGCACAGGCTTCTTCAAGCGCCGCCGCCATGCCCATTATCGCGGGAAGATTTTCCGTGCCGCCGCGTTTGCCGCGCTCCTGCGCGCCGCCCTCTATGATATTGGCGAGCGCAATTCCCTTGCGCGCATACAGCAGACCAACTCCCTTAGACCCGTGGAATTTATGCGCCGACAGCGACAGCATATCAATATTCTGCGCTCTTACGTCAATATGCAGATGTCCCGCCGCCTGAACTGCGTCAGTGTGGAACAGCACGCCCCGCCTGCGGCAGACCTCGCCTATCTCCGCTATCGGCTGAACCGAGCCTATCTCGTTGTTGGCGTACATCACCGTTACAAGACAGGTATCCTCGCGGATTGCAGCTTCCACCTGCGCGGGGGTAACCATTCCGTTTTCGTGAACGTCAAGCAGCGTAACCTCAAAGCCCTCCTTTTTAAGCCTGTCAAGCGTGTGAAGCACCGCATGATGCTCAAACGCGGTGGAAATAATGTGCTTTTTGCCCTTGCGCTCACCAAGGCGCGCCGCCGAAATTATCGCCTGATTGTCCGCTTCGCTGCCGCCTGAGGTGAAGATTATCTCCCCCGCCTCGCAGCCGAGAAGCGCCGCAATGCGCGCCCTTGCGCCGCCAAGCGCCTCCGCCGCCCGCTGTCCTGCCGAATGCAGGCTTGACGGATTTGCGTAAATTTCATCAAGATACGGCAGCATTGCCTGTACCGCCGCCTTGCTCATTTTTGTGGTTGCCGCGTTATCGGCATAAATCTGCATAGCTGTTTTGTCCTTTCCTTTGTAGAAGCCGCGCCAAGACCCTCTTTCGGGATTTTGTGCGGCACTGCCTAAAAAGCCGCGCCCTTATTCCGCAAAAAGCGGTGTGGACAGGTATCTGTCCCCTGTATCGGGGAGCAGCGCAACGATAGTTTTTCCCGCGTTTTCGGGGCGCTTTGCAAGCTGTATCGCCGCCCACACAGCCGCGCCCGAAGATATGCCAACAAGCACGCCCTCGCTTCTGCCGATAAGCCTGCCTGTTTCAAAAGCGTCCTCGTTGGCGACTGTAATAATCTCGTCATAAATCTCGGTATTAAGCACCTCTGGAACAAACCCCGCGCCGATACCCTGAATTTTGTGCGCGCCCGCAACTCCCGTTGAAAGCACGGCAGACGCCGCAGGCTCAACCGCAACTATTTTTACATCAGCTTTTTGGGATTTAAGATATTCCCCCACGCCCGTTACAGTGCCGCCCGTGCCAACGCCCGCAACAAAGATATCCACCGCGCCGTCCGTGTCGCGCCAGATTTCGGGGGCTGTCGTATCAAAATGAGCCTTGGGGTTTGCGGGATTTGCAAATTGTGAAGGGATAAAGCTGCCGCTGATTTCCTCCGCGAGCTGCTGCGCCTTGGCGATAGCGCCCTTCATGCCCTTCGCGCCCTCGGTAAGCACAAGCTCCGCGCCGTATGCTTTCATAAGCTGCCTGCGCTCAACCGACATAGTTTCGGGCATTACGATAATCACGCGATAGCCCCTTGCCGCGGCAACCGAGGCAAGCCCTATGCCCGTGTTGCCCGAGGTAGGCTCTATAATTACCGAGTCGGGCTTAAGCCTGCCGCTGCGCTCCGCTTCGTCCAGCATTGCCTTGGCAATTCTGTCCTTTACCGAGCCTGCGGGATTGAAATACTCCAGCTTTGCAAGCAATTTTGCTTTAAGGTCAAGCCGCTTTTCTATATGCGAAAGCTCCAGAAGCGGTGTGCCGCCGATTAGCTCGTCTGCCGTTTTGTATATATTTGACATAAAATGCTCCTTTATTTCATGATAACGCCGCAAAGCCGTTTTCAAGGTCTGCGATGATATCGTCTATATGCTCTGTTCCTATCGAAAGACGGATAGTGTTGGGTTTTATATTCTGCTCGGCAAGTTCCTGCGCCGAAAGCTGACTATGGGTTGTGGTTGCGGGGTGGATTACAAGGCTTTTCGCGTCCGCAACGTTTGCAAGCAGCGAGAATATCTTCAAGCTGTCAATAAATCTATGCGCCTGCTCCACGCCGCCCTTTATCTCAAAGGTGAATATAGAGCCGCCACCGTTGGGGAAATACCGCTTGTAAAGCGCATTGTCGGGGTGGTCGGGCAGCGAGGGGTGGTTTACCCTTTCCACAAGCGGGTGACTGCTGAGATATTCCACAACCTTTTTGGTATTTTCCGCGTGCCTGTCAAGGCGCAGCGAAAGCGTTTCAACGCCTTGCAGCAGCAAAAACGCATTAAACGGCGAGATTGCCGCGCCCGTATCGCGCAGCAGCACCGCGCGGATATACGTTACAAACGCCGCCGCGCCCGCCGCCTGCGTAAAGGCAACGCCGTGATAGCTTGGATTAGGCTCGGCAACGGCGGGATATTTTCCCGAAGCGCCCCAGTCAAATCTGCCCGAATCCACGATAATGCCGCCGAGGGTTGTTCCGTGACCGCCGATAAACTTTGTGGCCGAGTGTACAACTATATCCGCGCCATGCTCAATCGGGCGGATAAGGTACGGCGTGCCGAAAGTATTATCCACAACCAGCGGCAGACCATGCCTGTGCGCAAGCTGTGCAAGCGCGTCAATATCGGGGATATCGCTGTTAGGATTGCCGAGAGTTTCTATATAAATCGCGCGGGTGTTCTGCTGTATTGCCGCTTCAACCTCGGCAAGGTCGTGGATATTTACAAAGCTTGCCGTTATGCCGAAGTTAGGCAGCGTGTGCGCAAGAAGATTATAACTGCCGCCGTAGATGGTTTTCTGCGCCACGATATGACCGCCGCCCTGCGCAAGAGCCTGAATTGTATAGGTGATAGCCGCAGCGCCCGAAGCAAGCGCCAGCGCCGCAACGCCGCCCTCAAGCGCCGCAATGCGCTTTTCAAGCACCTCCTGCGTGGAATTTGTCAGCCTGCCGTAGATATTGCCCGCGTCCGCAAGACCAAAGCGCGCGGCGGCGTGGGCGCAGTCGTGAAAGACATACGAGGCGGTCTGGTATATGGGAACAGCGCGTGAATCCGTTGCGGGGTCGGCATTCTCCTGACCCACATGAAGCTGAAGCGTTTCAAATTTGTATGACATGATTATTATTTCCTTTCGTTGTCAGAATGTATTCGTGTTGATTTATTAAAAGCAGCAACACATTCGTCCAAAACGGAAATTAGCCCTTACAAGCTGCTCAAAAAAATTCTTCATGCTTACTTCGTCCTCTCTTTGCCTACTTGCCAAGTAGGTTGATGTAATGATACCACACTTTACCTACCTTGTCAATAGGTAAATGAAAATTTATGAAAAAAATTTTTTTCACCGCGCCGTGCCGTGATTGACAAAACCTGCATTTTGTGATAAAATAACTGAGTGACGGCGTGCGGATATTTTGCGGCGCTGACCTAACAACAGCATAACAGAGTAACCACTCCCGCGGCAAGGCAGAGAGTGGGTTTTTGTGCGTACAGAAAAAAGGAGATTTTATGTCGGTATTTGATATATTCAAAAAGCTTGAGGAAAACCGCGCTCCCGCACCAACGGGCGCGGTGGAATATATAATAGTCGGGCTTGGCAACCCCGGAACACAGTACGAAAGCACCCGCCACAACATCGGCTTTATGACGATAGACGCGCTGTGCGATAAGCATAAGCTTGAGTGCAAAAGGGTGCGCTTCAAATCCCTCACCTGCGAAGCCATGATTGGCGGCAAACACTGCCTTATCATGAAGCCGACAACCTTTATGAACAACAGCGGCGAAGCCGTAACCGAGGCAATGGGCTTCTATAAAATCCCTCCCGAGCGTACAATAGTTGTGTATGACGATATTTCGCTGCCGCCTGGAAAGCTGCGTATCCGCAGAAAGGGCAGCGACGGCGGTCACAACGGCATAAAAAGCATAATTTATCTTTCGGGCAGCGATATGTTTCCGCGCATAAAAATGGGCGTAGGCGCAAAGCCGCACCCCGATTACAGCCTTGCCGACTGGGTGCTTGGGCATTTCAGGAAAGAGGACGGCGCGGCGCTTGAGGAGTGCATGAGCAATGCCTGCGACTGCATAGAGCTTATGGTGCAGGACAAGATAAACGAAGCAATGAATAAGCACAATTCTTGAACTAAGCATAATTCTTGAACGAGGTTGAAATGAACTTTTTTATCAAAGCCGCCGAGAAAAACAAAGAATACCAGCAGCTTCGCGGCTATCTCAATCAGCATAACCCGCTGCCCGCGCTTGTCACGGGACTTTCGCATATCCACAAGGCGCATTTTATAGCCGCGCTGCTGTCGGACGAGCGGCTTTCGCCCGTTCTGGTTATCGCGGAAAGCGAGGGCGAAGCGCAGCGCCTTTGCCTTGACATAAACGCAATGTGCGGCGCGGAAAAGGCGCTTTTATATCCCGCAAGGGAGCTTGCCCTCGGCAACTACGAGGCAGCCTCGCGCGAGTATGAATACAAACGGATTTACGCGCTTAACGCTATGCTTAACGGCGCTTGCGGCTGCGTTATCTGCTCGCCCGAAGCGGCGGGACAGCTTACTATTCCGCCCGAACAGCTTCAAAAGCGCACCGTTTCACTGTCGGCGGGGCAGGAAATCCCGCAGGAGCAGCTTGTGCAGCGCCTTATTTCGGCAGGATATTCCCGCTGTGATATGATTGAGGGCGCGGGACAGTTTTCCGTGCGCGGCGGGATTGTGGACGTATTTCCGCCAAGCGCGGAAACTCCGTACAGAATAGAACTCTGGGGCGACTGCATTGACAGCATTTCGGAGTTTGACACCGAAACCCAGCGCAGAACGGCAACCCATGAGGAAATACGCATCTCCCCCGCCGCAGAAACCCTGTTTGACAGCAGCGAAAGCCTTTGCGAAAAGATAGAAGCCATTGCGAAAAAGCTGCGCGGAAAGTATGCGGACGGCGCGCGCGAAATGCTTGCGGCGGACGCGGCAAAGCTGCGCGGGGGGATAGAACTGCACAGCATGGACAAATATTTCCCGCTTTGCTATGAAAGCGAGGCTACCGTTTTCGACTATGCAAACGCCGTGTTTGTCTGCGAAAATTCCTCGGTGCGCGAGGGCTATCGCGGCATTGCGCTTCAGCATACGGAGGATTTGAAAATTCTGCTTGAGGAAAGCCATATCTGCAAGGGTCTTGACCGCTTTATGCTGACCAAGAACGAACTTTACGCCGAACTTGAATCGCGCGCCGCCGTTTATTTCGATACCTTTATACGCGGCGGAGGAATTAAGCTTGGCGTTATCATAGACGCGCAGGGCGCAGTGCAGACCTCCCCGTGGAGCGGCGAGTACAAGCTGCTTGAGGACGAACTGCGAAGCTACCTGCCGCGCGGATTTTGCTGCGTGGTTTTCGGCGGAACGGAAAAGGGCGCGAAAACGCTTGCGGACGACCTTGTAAACGACGGCTTTGACGCGATTTTCAGCGCTAGCCCCGATGAGCCGCTGCGCAAAAAGGTTATCGTTACTTCGGGAACGCTTACTGCGGGCATTGAATACCAGAATTACAGCCTTGCCGTATTCACCCACACCGCCGTTCATGCGGCGAGAAAGCGCGTTCCCAAAAAGAAAAAGGGCGAGGAAATACGCTCGCTTGCGGATATATCAATAGGCGACCTTGTGGTGCATTATTCCCACGGAATAGGCGTTTTCGAGGGCGTACACAAAATAGAAAGCGGCGGCGTTGCCAAGGATTATATCCGCATACGCTACGCGGGCAAGGACGTGCTTCATGTTCCCGTAACCCAGCTTGACCTTGTGTCGCGCTATATCGGCACGGGTGACGCGGCAACCGTTAAGCTTAACAAGCTTAATTCCGAGCAGTGGCAGAAATCCAAAGCCAAGGCGAAAGCTGCCGCAAAGGAAATGGCGGGCGAGCTGATAAAGCTTTACTCCAAACGCATGAGAAGCAAGGGCTTTGAATTTCCCGAAGATGACGCAATGCAGGAGGATTTTGAAGCGCATTTCAGCTATATCGAAACCGACTCACAGCTTCGCTGCATCGACGAAATCAAGGCGGATATGCAGAAGCCCGTGCCGATGGAGCGGCTTTTGTGCGGAGATGTAGGCTTCGGCAAGACCGAGGTTGCGCTGCGCGCCGCGTTCAAGTGTATCGAGGGCGGAAAGCAGTGCGCGCTGCTTTGTCCCACAACGGTGCTGGCATGGCAGCATTTTCAGACCGCCTGCAAGCGCATGGAAGCGTTTCCAGTAAACATTGCGCTGCTGTCGCGGCACAAATCCCCCGCAGAACAGCGGGAAATTCTGCGCGGACTTAAAAGTGGCAGGGTTGACCTGCTTATCGGCACCCACCGCATAATTCAGGACGATATCAAATTCAAAGACCTCGGTCTTGCGATTATTGACGAGGAGCAGCGCTTCGGCGTTGCGCACAAGGAAAAATTCAAGGAAGCGTTTGCGGGCGTTGATATACTCACCCTGTCCGCAACGCCCATTCCCCGCACGCTTAACATGGCAATGAGCGGCATACGCGACATGAGCGTGCTTGACGAGCCGCCGCAGGACAGGCAGCCCATATCCTCCTATGTTCTGGAGCATGACAACGGCGTGCTTATGCAGGCGATACAGAAGGAGCTTCGCCGCAACGGGCAGGTTTACTATATCCACAACAGGATTGAGTCCATTTACGGCTGTGCGGAGGGAATTAAAAAGCTGCTGCCCGAAGCGCGCGTAGGCGTTGCACACGGAAAAATGAGCGAGGAGCAGGTGCTTGAGGTATGGCGGCAGCTTCTTGACGGCGAGCTTGACGTGCTTGTATGCACCACCATAATCGAAACGGGCGTGGACGTTCCCAATGTAAACACGCTGATTATCGAGGACGCGGACTATATGGGACTGGCTCAGCTTCATCAGCTTCGCGGACGTGTTGGCAGAACCAACAAGCGCGCATACGCATATTTCACTTTCAGGCGCGGCAAGGTGCTTACCGAAATAGCGCAGAAGCGCCTTGAAGCTATCCGCGAGTTTACCCAGTTCGGCAGCGGCTTCAGAATTGCGCTGCGCGACCTTGAAATACGCGGCGCGGGAAATATCCTCGGCGCAAATCAATCGGGACATCTTGCAAATGTCGGTTATGATATGTATTTGCAGCTTCTGGAGGAAGCGGTGCGCGAGGAACAGGGCGAAGCAGACGTTCACAAGGAAGAATGTCTGGTAGATATCCAGATAGACGCGTTTATTCCCGAAAGCTATATTTCCAATCAGGCGCAGCGTGTAGACTGCTACCGTAAAATCGCCCGCATACAGACCGAGGAGGACAGCTTTGACATAACAGACGAGCTTATAGACCGCTACGGCGAGCCGCCGAAATCCGTACAGGGACTTATTGACGTTGCGCGGCTGCGCAATATGGCGGCGGCGGTAAATATCGTAGAAATAACGCAAAGCGCCGACACGCTGAAATTCTATGTATCCAAATTTGAAATGCAGCGCATAGCCGCAGCTTCAGAAAAGCTTGGCGGAAAGCTTCAGCTTGAAACCACGGGCAAGCCACACCTTGCGGTAAAGCTTGCAAAGGGCGACAAGCCGCTTGACGCAATGCGCCTGCTTATCACGGCAATGAACGAAGCGAATTAAAAGCGCCTGACACAAAAAAATCCCGAAGCACGGCAAATGTGCTTCGGGATTTTTAATATGCAAAAAAGCTAAGAGATTTTCTTTAGGTATCGGTATCAGTATTATTCTTTGCTGCTTTGGCGCAGGCTTCCGCCACTACGCTTACCGCTTCTGCGGCGTTCTCCACGGGGATACGGCTTTCGGAATAATACCACTCCATAAACGAGCCGAGGAAGCCGCCCGCCGCAAACGCCGAAACAACGCTGTCGCAGCCCGTGAAAGTATTATCCGCAAAGCGCGGCAAGGCGGAAGCTTTAAGCGCGTTTCTTAGTCTGGAGGTAAGTATGCCGCGCGAATCCATTCGCATATACTTAAAATAATCGTTAAATTCCTCGCCCGACACAAGCTTATAAAAATCCACAAAAACCTTATACACGCTCTGCCTGTACTGGGAAAAATCGAACTCACTCAGTATATCGGAAAGCCTGTTCACAAGGTTGGTTTCTATCTCATCAAGAACCTCGGTAATTGTGTGGTAATGCGTATAAAAAGTGCGCCTATTAACGCCCGCCGCCGCGGAAAGCTCACTTATGGTAACTACCGAAAAATCCTTTTTTTCCATCAGCTTAAAAAGGGCGTTTTTTATCGCCTTTTTGGTTCTTATAACGCGCTTGTCAATCACATTCTGTGCATTTTCGCCCATACAGTCCCCCGTTTCCGCGCAAAGCCATCGGCTTACGCTTATGCCATACAAGCTTATTATATACCTTATTTCGATTTCTGTCAAGCGTAGATTTTAACTGCGGCACGCCGACCGTCAAACAGCGCTTTTCACCGCAGCCTCCAGCCGCTTAAGCGCGCGCTTTCTTATAAGAAACACCCTGCGGTCGCTCATGTACATTTTGTCCGCAATCTTCTCCCATGTGTAGCCAAGAATATAGTAATACTCGATAACGCCGCGTTCCTCGCCCTGTAATCTGTCTACATATTCCAGTGCTTCAAGCTTTGCGTCCGCCGCGCGGTCTATGCTGCGGTTGAGCATTTCCTCAAGCCGCGCAAGCTTTTCCGCGTTTTTTTCCGCATAGCTGCGGTTGGTCTGCGGGCGCTTCATTATGCGGTGCAGACGTTCGATATGCTCAAGCTGCGCGCCAACCTCAAGCTCGTATTGGCGCGCCCTTTCAAGCACGGTCATTATATCGGTCATTAAAATCTACCTCCCTGCTAATAATGAATAATGAACAATGTACAATGAACAATGAGCAATGAACAATGTACAATGTACAATGAACAATGTACAATGAACGAATGTCTGCGCGCTGCGTGCGCCACAGATTATTCAGAATAATTGTTGTTCATTAGTTTTGCTGTTCATGAATATTCTATCATATGAACAAAATGCTGTCAAGGCTTAAATCGGTACAATTGAACATATTTTCAGTATTTTGCAGAGTTTTTAAGATTTTTTCAAAATCCCCTTGACAAATGTGTATTAAGGTGGTATATTGTATATATTGAATATACACATTAAACACAAAATTCACATTCGAGGTACCTATGAACATAATAATCACCAACACCGCAGGTCAGCCGATTTATGAGCAGATTGCAAGCCAGATAAAGGCTTTGATTATGAACGGCGAGCTTAAAGAGGGGGACGCGCTGCCCTCAATGCGGGCGCTGGCGCAGGATTTGCGCATAAGCGTTATCACCACCAAGCGCGCGTATGAAATTCTTGAGGCGGAGGGCATGATACAATCCTTTACGGGCAGGGGCAGCTTTGTTGCCGCGCAGAACCCCGAACTGCTGCGCGAACAAAATCTGCGCGAGATTGAGGAACATCTTACCGCCGCCGCGGATATAGCAAAGCGCAGCGGAATTTCAACCGACGAACTGCGTGAGCTGCTTTCGCTTATCATAGAGGAATAACGCAATTAAAGCACGGGAGGAAACAACATGGAAAACTGTATTGAAATCAAGGGCATAGGCAAAAAATACGCACAGTTTACGCTGGATAACGTAAGCTTTACCGTTCCCTGCGGAACTGTAATGGGCTTTATCGGCGAGAACGGCGCGGGAAAAAGCACCACAATCAAAGCAATTCTGGGACTTATGAAGCCCGACAGCGGCGAAATTACGGTGCTTGGCGAGGACTCGCGGCAGCTTTCGCAGGAAGCTAAGGAGAAGATAGGCGTGGTTTTTGACGGGCTGACATTCCCCAACACGCTTAACGCAATCCAGCTTGACAAGATTATGGCGAACATATACAAAAACTGGAGCAGCGAAACCTTTTTCGGCTATATGAAGCGGTTTGAACTGCCGCTGAAAAAGAAATTCAAGACATTCTCACGCGGTATGGAAATGCGCCTTGGCATAGCCGCGGCGCTTTCCCACAACCCGCAGCTTCTGGTTCTGGACGAGCCGACAAGCGGTCTTGACCCCGTAATGCGCAGCGAAATTCTGGATATATTTCTTGAATTTATGCAGGACGAAAGTCACTCTATCCTGCTGTCCTCACACATAACAAGCGACCTTGAGCATATCGCGGACTACATAACCTTTATCCACAAGGGCAAGGTTGTGTTCACCGAGGAACGCAACGAAATGCACGACAAGTACCGCATTATCAAATGCAGCGAGGAACAGCTTGCGCAAATCGACAAGGCAGACATAATCGGTATGCGCAAGACGCGCTTCTGCTGCGAGGTGCTTACCGAAAACGCGCAAAAATATCCCGACCTTACCGCTGATACTCCCTCAATAGACGACATCATGGTGTTTTATGTAAAGGAGAACTGACATGAAAGGCTTGTTGTACAACTATATTCTTCAAAGCAAGGCGTATCTGCTTGGCGGACTGGTAATGTTTACTGCGGCAACGGCAGGATACCCGTTGGTGTGCTGCACAAGCCCCGATTCCGCGCCCGTATTCAGCTTCATTGTCATGCTTATGATGGTGGTTACCGCCGCGATAATCGCAGAGCCACTAAGCCGTGATACAGAAAAAAACGTGAAAAGCCGCTTTCTCAACTACGCTCTTTCGGGAATGACCCGCCGCCGCTTTATACTGACGGAGCTTGTAAAAAATCTGCTTACGCTTGCCTTAAGCGTGGCACTTGCGCTGGCATTTTTCGGCGTGATTTATCTTGTGGATTCCAATATCTACACGGCAAGGGATATCGGCACGGTGATGTCGATGGTGCTGTTTGTGACGGCAATGCAGTGGTTTCTGCTGCCCATTACGATAAAGCTGAAAAGTTCGGAAAAGGCGGGCGCATTATTCGGCGCGGTGATAGGCTTTGCGGTGGTTCTGCCGCTGACGATTGCCATTGCGGTAAAGCCTAAATTGATAAATACGCTTTTCGGCGACAATATGACAACGGTTATGCTTATAATCGCGGCTGCGGCGGTGCTGCTGTACATAGTCGGCGGGATTATTCTGAAAAAAACTCTTGAAAGGGGCGATTTGTGTTGAAAGGTCTGCTGTTAAAGGATATTTACTGCGTAAGATTTATTGCGCTTGTCGGTCTTATGATAAGCAGTATTCCCGCCATGGGTCTTGTGATTTCCGCAAGCACAGCCAATGCCGCAGGCAATATAGTCGACAATATCATCAGCATTTTCCCCTATGTAATATGCGATATTCTGATAATAATGCTTAATTCCTCGTTTATACTGAACACTCTGGGCGAGGACTACAATTCGGGCTGGGCAAGGATTCAGCACACGCTTCCCGTCACCGACAGGCAGATTGTGAACGCAAAGCTTATCGCAGCGCTTATCGTTATCGGCGCACTTACGATTATCAGCCTTGCGGTTAATCTGATTTTCGGTATTTCAAACGGTCAGCCGCTTGAAATAATGCTTGCCGCGCCGCTTGTTACGGCAATGCTTGAAATATGCACGCTGTTCCCCGCTTTCCCGATATCAATGAAGCTTAGCGGCTCGCTTACAAGCTTTATATACATCATGCTTGAGATAGCGGTTATCACCGCAGCCACCATTGCGCTGACAGTGTCGCTTGACCGCAATGCTCCGCTGTGGCTGCTGAGAATGATATTCTACGCGATTATTCCCGCAGCCGCCGCAATAATCGCGCTGATATCACGCAGATTTTCCTTGAAATATATTGAGGAATAAACTCCGCGCGCTTTATGGCAGCACCGCATAATACATCTCCCCCGCCCATTTGACGAATACGGGCGGGGGAGTTTTTATGCAAAATCGGCTTGCCGCTATTTCAACAGTTCGTCCGTAAGGCTGATTATACGCGGGGCAAGGCGCTTGCGCTCTCTGCGCAGCACAAAGCTATACAGCGGGCGTGCAAGGCACACCGCGGCAATGCCGATAATTCCCACGCAAATGCCGATAATAAGCGCGGTTTGGTGCGGCAAGCCAAGCTGCGCGTAAAGCTCCGTCATAACAAGGCTCATGCCCGCGCCCAACACAAGCGCGCCCACAGCGCCCAAAATTATCGCCGCGCGGGCAGCCTTTGCACCCGCCTGCTTGTCAAGCCTGCGAAGCTGCGCCATTTTATCCTCCTGCTGCGGCGCGTATTTGCTGCGTATGCGGCGAATTTCGTCCTGCTGTGCGGAGGAATAGGTATAATTAAAGGTGGATTTTTCTTTTTCCATTGGATTCTCCTTGTAAATCTGTCGGGCGGGTTTGGTGGGATTTTGGGGAGCGGCGGGGTATTTCCCCGCGCGGTCGGGCGGCTGACTTGGGAGAGCCGTAAGGAACGGCGGGGTATTTTCCCGCACGGGGCTTCTGCGGCTGATTTGGGTGAGCCGCGAGGGGCGGCGGGGTATTTTCCCGCGCGGTCGGGTGGCTGATTTTGGTGAGCCGTAAGGAGCGGCGGGTTATTTCCCCGCGCGGTCGGGCGGCTGACTTGGGAGAGCCGTAAGGAACGGCGGGATTTATTTCCCCGCGCGGGGCTTGGGTGGCTGATTTGGGTGAGCCGTAAGGGGCGGCGGAGGTATTTCCCCGCGCGGGGCTTCTGCGGCTGATTTGGGTGAGCCGCGAGGGGCGGCGGGGTATTTTCCCGCGCGGTCGGGTGGCTGATTTTGGTGAGCCGTAAGGAGCGGCGGGTTATTTTCCCGCGCGGGGCTTCTGTGGCTGATTTGGGAGAGCCGCGAGGAGCGGCGGGGTATTTCCCCGCGCGGTCGGGCGACTGATTTGGGTGAGCCGTAAGGAGCGGCGGGTTATTTTCCCGCGCGGGGCTTCTGTGGCTGATTTGGGTGAGCCGCGAGGAACGGCGGGGTGGTTTCCTTGCACGGTTGGGCGGCTGACTGGGTGAGCCGCGAGGGGCGGCGGGGTGGTTTCCTTGCGTGGTCGGGCGGGGTTATTTCTCCGTGCTGCGAAGCGCTCTGGCGGCTTTTATCAACATATAAATTGCCATTGCCACCACAAACGCCGAAATCGCAGCGCCTGTCAGGGCAAGCATGATATGCCGCTGACGGAAGTCTAATTCCTCCCCGCCGAATACGGTGAGCATTGCCGCTTCGAGAGTAAGCACCGATACGCACGCCGCCGCAAGGCTAAGCGCCTTTGAAGCGGAATAAACGGGGCTGTTATAACGGCGGTACTTTACCATATTCACCACCGCCATTGCAAACGAGCCGAAAGTATACGCCGCAAGCGCGATTGTTGTTATTTCGCCGTGACGGAAGCTGCGGTCAAAGCGCACCATAAAGAACACGATAACCGACAGCGCAAGGCTTATCGCAAGCAGCACCGCGCCGCATACGCGGTAACGCTTAAATTCCGCGCGCAGATTGGCGGCGGGGATATTTCTGCGAATATACACCGCGAGGTACAGGCGCATTGCCGCAAGCAGCATATAATATCCCGCCAATGCGAAAAACCACCCCGAACCGTTAGTTACCCCAAGCCAGAACTGAAACGCGGCATATGCCATATTCCACACAAGCGAGCCGTAAAGCGTTACGCACATACGCAGCCTTACATCACCGCTCCAACGGACTATCAGCCTGTTCTCGCTGCGCACACGCTTAGCAAAACGAATTAAGCGCGGCAGTCTTAAGCACCACGCGCAAAGCGTATAAAACGCCAGAACATAGGACATAATCGCCGCTATGCTTTGCGTGCCGAGCATGAGCATTGCATAAATCAGAAGCGCCGCCGAAACGGGCGTAAGCGCCGCAAGCACCGCAATATGCGGGTACATCAGCGCTTTCGCAAGACTTTTCCACCGCATATCAACACCGCCTTATCCTTACCGTAAATATTGTACCCTCGCCAAGCGCGCTTTCAACGCTTATTTCTCCGTGCATGATATCAATAACGCGCTTTACAAGCGCAAGACCAAGACCGTTTCCCTCGGCGCTGTGGGAGGTATCGCCCTGATAGAATTTCTCGAATATATGCGCGCCTACCTCCGCGCTCATGCCGCAGCCGCTGTCCGCTACCTTAACAACGGCAAAATCGCCGTCATTATGCAGTGAAACGCTGACAGTTCCCCCCTGCTCGGTAAATTTGAACGCATTGGAAAGCAGATTGTTCCACACAAGCGAAAGCAGCTCCGCGTCCGCCGTTATGCGTATATCGTCCGCGATATCGGTTTCAAGCTGTATGCCGCCGTTTTCCCAGACGCTTTCAAACTGCAAAAGGCACTCGCAAAGCTGCTCGCCGAGGTCGTATTCCTGCAAATCGGGGTAAACTCCGCGCGTTTCAAGGCGGTTAAGCTTAAGAATATTGGTAATCATATCCGCCATGCGCCGCGAAGCCTGCGAAACCGCAGCCGCGTATTCCAGCCGCTTTTCCTCGGAAAGATTTTCACCGCCCAGCAGCGCGGCATAGTTGCTGACAGCGGCAAGCGGGGTTTTGAACTCATGCGAAACATTGGCGATAAAATCGGTGCGCAGCGTTTCCACGCCGCCAAGCTCCTGTGCCATGCCGTTGAAACAGCCAATAATGCTGTTGAAGCTTTCGTTTGCGGGCGTATCCGCAAGCGGCGCTATACGCACGCCGAAATCTCCCTGCATAATGCGCTCGCCCGCTTCGGTAATACGCTTTGTGGGACGGTCTACCATCAGCCTGCGGCGCAGCATATCCACCGCCGTGAAAATCAGACTTATCAGCACCACATTGCCAAACGTAAGCTTTGCCGCCACCGAAAGATTTTCGGGTGTGTACTCAATCCCCAGCGTATCCGAAAGCAGCTTCAAAAACAGCGTCATGCAGCAGCTTACCGCAAACGCCGCCAGCGCAAAGAACACAAACCAGTTGTAAACCGCAAACAGCAGCTTTTTAAGTTTCATGGAAATACCTTACTCTTTCAAAATATTAGCCTTATAGCCTATGCCATGGACAGTTTTAATCTCAAAATCGCGGCAGTCCGCAAGCTTTGCGCGCAGCTTGGTCATGTAAACGTCCACCGCTCTTGGGGAGGTTTCGCTGTCCGCGTCCCAGAACTCGTCCATAAGCTGGGTTCTGGTAAAGGTCTTTTTGGGATAGGACAGCAGCTTGAACAGTATGCTGAACTCACGCTTTGTCAGCGGTATTTCCTCGCCGTCAAGGCAGGCGGTATGCTCGTCCGCGTCAAGCACAAGGCTGCCTGCGGTTATACGTCTGCTGTCCGCTATCCTTGCGCGGCGCAGCAGCGCTTCTATGCGCAGAAGCAGCTCCCCAAGGTCAACGGGCTTCACCATATAATCGTCAGCGCCCGCGCGGAAGCCTTTCTGCTTTGAAGCAAAATCATCGCGCGCCGTCATAAACAGGAACGGTATCGTTCTGTCAAACTGACGGATACCCTCGGCGAACTGAAAGCCGTCCGTTCCCGGCATCATAATATCGGAAATAATAATGTCGAATGTATTTTCATAAACGGCGTCATAAGCCGCGTCAGCGTCAAGGCAGCCTGTCGCCTGATGACCGCTGCCGTTAAGAAATGTGCATACGCTGCGGTTAAGCGCCTTATCGTCCTCAACCACCAGAATTTTTGCCATATCAGCACCCCCAATGATAGTATTTTAGCATATAGATGTTAAGGTTTTGTTTATCTGCGAAAGAAAATGGGCGGCTTGTGAAAGCCGCCGCGAAAACTTTTTGGGATTATTTTATTTTCAGCGCGCAAAGGCTGCCTAAAAATTTAATCAAATGACTTTACAATGCCGAAAAGCGCCATGTCAGAATTTCTTTCCCTTGCTGAAATCTATGGTCTTTGTGAACGGATTGTAGCTGATATCGCACATATCCTCCCCCACATAGAAATACACATTCTTGCAGCAAAGCGGAATGAACGCCGCCTCGCTTATTATAAGCTGCTCCGCCTGAACGTAATAATCGGCGCTTTCGGACAGCTCCACTGCCCTGCCTGCAAGGCTGATAAGCCGCTCAAGCTGCTTATCAGAATAGCCGCCGTAGTTCTCGCTGCTGCCCGCCGTGAACGGCTTAAGATACGCTTCGGGGCTGTTATAGCCGCCGCTGAGTTCCGTTACGGCTATTTCGTAATCGCCGCTTTGCAGCCGCGAAAGGTAGTCCTCCTGCGAAAGCACTTCCACCTTGCAGTAAAAGCCAAGCTGCGCCTGCCATGCCTGCATAATTTCCGACACGGCTTCCAGCATTGTATCATCGGGGAGAATAATCCGCGCGCCCACAAGCTGATTTTTGTCGATTTCGTCTTCGGCAAGGGAATAATAATGCTCCGCTTTTTTTGCGCTGTACCCCATAGTAACCTCGCCCGCATACTCGCGGTAGCCTTGGTCAAGCAGCGTAACGCCAAACGGCACAACGCCCTGCGGCATATCGTAGCCCGCCAGATTATCCGCAAGCTCCTCATAATTAACAAGGCTTGCAAGGGCGCGGCGGAAATCCGCATTGGCAAGCAGTTCATACCGCATATTGAAGGTAAGTCCCACAGAAATATTGCTGAAGCTTTGCGCGGTTGCTTCGCCGCCGATAAGCGCGGTCTGCTCGTCCGTTACGGCAATGCAGCTTGTAACACCGCTGTTGAAATCCTCCACAAAACCGCTGCTGTCAACGATAAAGAAATTAAGTCCGCTTGGGTAGACCTTGTCAACCTCGCTGTTTTTCGCGTTGCGGCGCAGAACAATACTGTTGTTGTCGGTGATTGTGTAGGGGTCGTAGCTCCATGCGGAAATATAAAACGCGCCGTTTGAGGGGGTTGCGTCCGCATAAAGTCCATATTTGCCTTTGGAGAGGGTGAAATACTCCTCATTGCACGGCATTGCGGGGGTCTGGGTAAGCAGAACGGGAAGCTGCGGGTTGGGATAGGCAAGCGTAAGTTCCAGCACAAAATCACCCAGCGCCTTTACGCCAATCTGCGATTTATCGGGGATATAGCCCTTATTGACAAGCTCCGCATTTTTTATGCAGAAGTAATCCGAAGCGCGCGCCGCCCTTGTATCGGGGTCAAACAGGCGCTGAAACGCAAACACAAAGTCATGCGCGGTACACTGCGCTTCAAAGCCGCTCTTATCCGTCCAGTAAACGTCCTCACGCAGGGTAAATGTGTAAACCAGTCCGTCCTCGGACACGGTGTAATCTTGCGCCACGCCCGAAGCAAGGCTGCCGTCGGGCTGCGCGGTGAGAAGTCCCCTAAACATACACGCAATAATCAGGTCGGAGCTTTCATCATCAGCCGTCTGCGGGTCAAGGCTGCCCGGATTATAGGCAATGTCATACTTAAAAGTAGCGCCGCTGCCGTCCTTATCGCGGCAGGCGGTATATGTAAACAGCGTGCAGCACACCAGTACCGCCGCCATGATACGCTTGAAAATATTCAATAGCTTCTCCTTTTATATAATACAGCACCGCGGCTTTATCACAAATCAAGCAGCACCGCTTCGCCCGCCGCAAGGCTTTTCGGCACATCAATAATGCGCTGATTTTCGCTGCCGCGATAGGTCAGCATAAGCGAGCGCTTGGAAAGCTCAAATCTGCCGTCAACCAGCACATCAAGTATACTTAGCAGCTTTCGCGTATATTCCTCTTTTTGGGATTTTTCAAGAAGCTGCTCAAACGTCCACCCGCTGTATGCCATCAGATGAAGTCCGCGCTGCTTCAGCCGCTCGCCCAGAACATACAGCGCCTGCGCCTGACAGAACGGCTCTCCGCCCGAAAAGGTAACGCCGCGCGTAAGCGGATTTTCGACACACTCGTCATAAAGCGCGTCGGTATCGGTAAGCCTGCCGCCCGAAAAATCATGCGTTTCGGGATTATGGCAGCCCTCGCAGCGGTGCGGGCAGCCTTGTGTAAACACAACGTAGCGCAGTCCGGGGCCGTCTACTATGGAGTCCTGAACCGTGCCTGCAATTCTTATTTCCATTTTTCTCCTCGCGGCGACACCGCACAAAGACCATCTTTTGGATTTTGCACGCGGTATTGCCTTAAAAACAACACAAGCAAGGGGCAGCCTGCGCCGTCCCCTGCTGTTTAATATCTGTCACTTTAATCCGTGCTTAACGCGCTGCGACTCCTCGGCGCGCTTTGCATTGTTGAAGCGGTCGAGAGTTCCCACAAGATAGCCTGTAATGCGGCGGATACGCTCAAAGCTTACATCTTCCTCGCGGCGGTGGCAGCAGGGGCATTCGTCATCAATAATACCCGTGAAGCCGCAGACAGGGTCGCGGTCAACGGGGTGGTTTATCGAGCCGTAGCCTATGCCCTCCTCCTTCATGCAGCGCACAATCTGCTCAAAGGCGTCAAGGTTTTTAAGCGGGTCGCCGTCAAGCTCCACATAGCTGATGTGTCCCGCGTTTGTAAGCGCGTGGTAGGGCGCTTCAAGCTTGATTTTTCTGAACGCGCTGATGTTATAGTGAACGGGAATATGGAACGAATTGGTGTAATAATCGCGGTCGGTAACGCCCTCAATTTCGCCGTAGCGCTTCTTATCCATGCGCACAAAGCGACCCGAAAGTCCCTCGGCGGGGGTTGCAAGCAGCGTGAAATTAAGCTTGGTTTTCTGGCTTTCCTCGTCCAGCATTTCCCTCATGTGGGTGATTATTTCAAGACCCAGCTTCTGCGACTCCTCGCTTTCGCCGTGGTGCGCGCCGACAAGCGCCTTAAGGCACTCGGCAAGTCCTATAAAGCCAACGGAAAGCGTGCCATGCTTGAGGATTTCACCGATATTGTCGTTTGCGCCGAGGTTGTCGGAGTCAATCCACACGCCCTGTCCCATAAGGAAGGGGTAATTCTTGACAATCTTGTCGCACTGTATCTTGAAGCGGAACACAAGCTGGTCAATAACCAGGCGCATTTTTTCATCAAGCGCGCGGTAGAACGCCTGAATATCGCCGTGAGCCTCAATGCCAAGGCGGGGCAGATTTATCGAGGTGAAGCTTAAGTTTCCTCTGCCGGTTACAATTTCGCGCGAGGGGTCATAAACATTGCCGATAACGCGCGTGCGGCAGCCCATGTAGGCAACCTCGGTGTTGTAGTCGCCCTCTTTATAATATTTAAGGTTGAAAGGCGCGTCTATAAACGAGAAATTGGGGAACAGCCGCTTTGCCGATACGCGGCAGGCAAGCTTGAACAAATCGTAGTTGGGGTCGCCCTCGTTGTAATTCACGCCCTCTTTCACCTTGAAGATGTGTATGGGGAATATGGGCGTTTCGCCGTTGCCAAGACCCTTTTCGGTGGCAAGCATAACGTTGCGGGAAACCATTCTGCCCTCAGGACTTGTATCCGTGCCGTAATTTATGGAGGAGAACGGGTTCTGCGCGCCTGCGCGGGAGTTCATGGTGTTGAGGTTGTGGATAAGCGCTTCCATTGCCTGATAGGTTGCGCGGTCGGTTTCCATCTCGGCGATTTTCTCGGCGGTGTCCTGAAGTTCGTTGAAGCGGTCGCCGTACTTTCCTGCGGCAAGCTCCCACTCGGCAGCCTTGTAGTCGTAGTTGTCGTTAAGCTTGGGAGTAAGTCCGCGCTGCTGCAAAACCTCGGCGCTAAGCTTTTCAAACTCGGCAATAGCCTCGGCGAAATCCGTTCTGCCCGCGCTGAAGCATACCGCCTTTGCAAGATTGCGCACATACATACGGCGGAACGTCTTAGCAACACCCTCTGCCATTGCATAATCAAAATTAGGCACCGACTGACCGCCGTGCTGGTCGTTCTGGTTGGACTGGATAGCAATGCAGGCAAGCGCCGCATAGCTTGAAATATCGTTAGGCTCACGCAGATGTCCGTGTCCCGTGGAGAAGCCGCCGTGGAACAGCTTAAGCAGGTCTATCTGGCAGCAGGTTGTTGTAAGGGTGAGAAAATCCAAATCATGGATATGAATATCGCCGTTGATGTGCGCCTGAGAATGCGCGGGGTCAAGCACATACATCTCGTTGAACTGCTTTGCGCCCTCGCTGCCGTATTTAAGCATTGTGCCCATGGCGGTGTCGCCGTCGATATTGGCGTTTTCGCGCTTTATATCGCAGTCGCTTGCGGACTTGAAGGTAAGGTCCTCATATATTTTCATAAGGGTGGAGTCCATCTCGCGCACTCTGGTGCGCTCGGCGCGGTAGAGAATATACGCCTTGGCGGTCTTTGCGTGACCCTCCTCCACAAGCACGCGCTCTACCATATCCTGTACTTCCTCAACCGAGGGATTTCTGCCGATTATTTCCTCCGACAGAAGCTGGCACACCTTATCGGCAAGCTGCATAGCCTCGTTATAATCGTTGCCGCCGACAACCTGCGCCGCTTTGAAGATAGCGCCCGCAATCTTCTCAATATTAAACGGCACCTGCCTGCCGTCGCGCTTTTTAATCATAGTTATCATAGCCATAACACATCTGCTCCTTGTTTTTTAACCACAACATATTGTAGAATTTTAACCCATTACATCTAATTATATAGGTATATTGTCATTTTGTCAATACAAATACAGGAATATTGTCTGCTAAAAAAAGCGCCCCTGTTTTGTACACAATACACAAACAGTGTATTGCCATGCGGTTTTGCGGGCATAAAAACGCGCGCCGCTTCCGCACATTGGCGGAAAAATCGGCGCGCATAAAGTCAATTATGCAGCGACAGGCGGAATTTCACCCAATATATTGTATATCAGTATCGCCGCCAGCAGCACATTAAACACGTTGGCTATTGCGATATAGGTTATGCGCTTTTTCTTATGCTTCATGCCGACCGAAACAAAGCCAATCCACGCGCAGGAAGCGGCAACCGCAATCACCAGCGCAACCATTCTTGCAAACGGCGCGACATCAATCGCGATAAGCTCTGTCACCACCAAATCAAGCACAAACTCGCAAAGCGGCACCAGCATAAGCGGAAGCGTTGCAAACGCCCACAGCTTTCTTTTCTTACGGAAAAAAAGCACCGCGAAAACCAGAAACATTGCCGCGATAACGCCACACTCAATAGCCATACAGTCCTCCGAAAAATCAGTCTGAAAGAATATCCATGCCCGATGTATTATCAGCGCATACGCAGTAAGCTACGCTGTTGCCTGTAATAGTAACAAACGAGCCGCTGTACTTATATGCTTCGTCTGGGGAATAATCCTCATACACCGCCCTCTGCTTATCAACGCGCGCGTTAAGGCTGTCATGAATTCTCTCAGCCGCGTCAGCGTCAACAGCCGTAAATACGCCGAACTCGTCAGGGTACACGCCTGCGCCCGCAACATACGCGGAATACTCTGCAACATCAGCTTCGTCAATTCCGTAATAAGCCATCAGCTTGTCCGAAGTTACCTCTGCCATTTCGGGGAAATCCACCGCCTCAAGCAGTTCTGCGGTTCTATCTGCGGGAGTTTTTACGGTTTTCTGGGACTCGCCCTGTGCCGAGGAAGAACCCGACTGTGCTTCGGACGAGCCGTTGTTATTTCCGCAGCCTGTAAGCAGCACGCACGCCGCAAGCGCGGCAAACATAAACTTTTTCATAGCATTGTTCCTTTCTTTTATGAAATACTGTTTTCTATAAACGAGAGCATAACATTGTAGGTTGAGCCGTTGAAATGCAGTCCGTCATTGGCAATCATGTCAGCCTTTGCATAGCCGTCCGTGCCTGTCATTTCTGAGCAGAAATCCAGATATGTAATGCCCTTCTGGGCGCAGGTTTTCTTGATGAATGTGTTGAACTCGTTCACCATATCCATGGTTATGTCATAATCCGTATCCTGTGCAACGGGCGTAACCGATATACAGTAGATTTTTGCGGAGGGACACGCCGCCGCAAGCTTGTCAAGCAGGGTGATATAGCTGTCCTCCATAGAGCTTGCGGAGGTAAGACCGTTTGAGCCGAGCATTACATAAATACGCTTTGGCTGCATGGATTTCGCGTAATCCACCGCTGTGGCGCTTGTGCCGTCATAAAGGTCGCAGGGGTCGGTATATGCCTTGTAGGGCGTATAGCCTACGCTTGCCGCAACGTTTCTCATATCAAGCTTGTTGTACAAGTGCAGACCTGTGGTGATACTGTCACCGATAAACAAATCATTGCTGAAGAAATCCCTGTCATACGCGGAAACAACAGTTTCCTGCGGCTGAGAGGATTCCTGCGGGGCGGAGGTGCTTTCCGCGGGCGTGCTGTCCTGCGAAGCCTTGGTCATGGAAACCGAAGTGGTCGTGGTGACGGTCGTTGTGGTGGCGGTGGTGGAAACGCTTGTGCCGCTTCCGCTGCCGTCAGACGCCGCCGAGGAGGAAGCCGAAGTCTGCTGCTCGCCCAGAATTGCGGGCGAATACACAAGGCTTACCACCAACGCGCATATCGCAAGGATAATCACAATCATAATGACATTAAGTACAACAATAGAACGCGGAAGCTTTGGCTTTTCCGACATATATATTCCCCCTGTTTTAAGGCAGAGCTGCCTGCAATATTACACTAATTATACATCAATCCGCGGCAAAATGCAATAGCTTATTCAAAAATATTGCCGTCTGCGCAGAATACGGCGGTGCGCACAATTCTGAGGCGCTTTATGCTCTCCCCTGCTGCGGCGCAGTAAGCGTCGAACAGCAGCGAGGGATTTATGCTGAAATCATTGCCTGCGGGCAGGCGCAGCTTTATCTCCCCCTCTTTAACGGAAAGCTCGGAAATCAGCGGCTTTAAGTCAACGCTGGAAACGCCCTTTTTGGTTTTCTTTTCGGTGAGTATCTGCTCCGCTGCAACAAAATCGCGGAATTTTTCAATATCCACATCGGACTCTATTGTATATTCCGCCGAAGCGATATCAATGTTCTTATAATTCGGCTTTGCCACGCGGATTATGCGGATATCGGGCGGCAGGCTGTCGTTAAGGCGGCGCATTACCTCCTCGGGCGGAACGTCCTCGGTAAGGCGGAAATCCATAGCCTCGCACACGCCCTCCTGTCCCAGCGAAAGCGGCAGCATAAACGCAACGTAGGTGTGAGGATTATAACCCTCCGTCTGCCATATGGGCAGTCTGCTGCGGCGCATGGCGCGCTGAACGCAGTGGTTAAGGTCAAGGTGGGAAATATACTTCGCCCTGCCCATTTTTGAAAAGAACACTCTTGTATTAACGGATGGCACGGCAGATTTCACCTCCTACGCATTTTGCAACGCCGCAGTTTGAGCATTTTTCGCGGCAGTTGGGGGTACAAATTCCCTCATGAGCGCGCTTGTTTTCCTCAATAAAGAACTCGCGCGAAACAAGCATATTTATGTGGCTCCACGGGGCGATTTCGTCATAGCTGCGGCGGCGGTTGGCGTAGAAGCTCATGGAAAGTCCGCATTCATCAAACGCCTGCTGCCACTTGGCAAAATCGAAATACTCCGCCCAACTGTCAAGCTTGCAGCCCTTTTTCCATGCCGCATATATTGCCCCGCCCACACGGCGGTCGCCGCGCGCAAGCACCGCTTCAAGCAGCGAGGTCTTGTAGTCCGAACGGCTTATGCTGATTTTCTTATCGGTATTAAGCGACAAAAGGTGCTTCTGGCGCTTGGTAATTTCCTCCTCGCTAAGCTGCGGCTCAAACTCAAACGGGGTGAACGGCTTTGGGATAAAGGTGGACAGCGATATGGAAACGCTGACAGGCTTTCCTTTTTTGCGGTTGGGATTGGCATAGAACTGCTCCACCACCGCCCTTGCGAGGTGATATATACCCTCGATATCCTCCAGCGTTTCGGTGGGAAGTCCCAGCATAAAGTAAAGCTTGATATTGGTATAGCCGCCCTCGAACGCGATTTTAACGCTGTCAAGCACATTCTGCTCAGTGACGTTTTTGTTGATTACATCGCGCAGGCGCTGTGTTCCCGCTTCGGGCGCAAAGGTAAGTCCGCTTTTGCGCACGTCGGTGATTTTCTTAAGCACCTCGTCGCTGAAGCGGTCTACTCTCAGCGAGGGCAGAGAAAGGTTGATATCGTTTTTGGTGGTGTAATCCGTAAGGTCGGTAAGCAGCCCCTCTATATCCTTGAAATCGCTTGTGGAAAGCGAGGACAGCGAAACCTCGTCATAGCCTGTATTCTCACAGAGGGTTTTTGTCTGATTAAGGATAGTTTCCTTGCTTTTTTCCCTGAACGGGCGGTAGATAAAGCCCGCCTGACAAAAGCGGCAGCCCCTTATGCAGCCGCGAAGCACCTCCACCACGGCGCGGTCATGTACGATATTGCAGAACGGCACAACGAAGCTGTCGGGCGCGTACATCTTGTCGATATCCCTTACAATGCGCTTTGTGACCTGTGCGGGAGCGGTTTCGCGCGCGGTTATGGCGCTGACGGTTCCGTCCTCGTTATAGCAAACGTCATACAGCGAAGGGACGTATATTCCCTCTATCTGCGCGGCGCGGCGCAAAAACTCGCTGCGGGTGACGTTCTCCTTTTTGCAGCGCTCCATAAGCGCCATAAGCTCCAGATTTACCTCCTCGCCCTCTCCTATTATAAAGAGGTCGAAGAAGTCCGCGAGCGGCTCTGCGTTGCAGACGCATGGACCTCCGCCCACGACAATGGGGGCAAGGCTCTCGCCGCGCTCACGCTGAAGCACGGGAACACCCGCCAAATCAAGCATTTCCAGAATGGTGGTGTAGCACATCTCGTACTGAATAGTAAAGCCGATAAAATCGAAATCCCGTATGGGGTCAAGGCTTTCCAGCGCAAAAAGCGGGATACCGCGCTTGCGCATTTCCTCCTCCATATCGGGAAGCGGCATAAATACGCGCTCGCACCAATAATTCGGCACGGAATTTTTCAGCCCGTACAGTATCTTTATGCCCAGGTGGGACATTCCTATTTCGTATGTATCGGGAAAGCAGAACGCAAACCGCACATCAACCTTTGATTTATCCTTTACAACAGCGCCGACCTCGCCGCCGATATAGCGCGAGGGCTTCTGTATATTAAGCAGGAACTCGTCAAGTATTTTCATACCCTCCGCCCCGCCGGTGTAGCTTCTTTCGGACATTTTTTTGCTCCTTAAATATTTTTGTACAATCGCCGCATTTGCAGCAGCATATTGAAAGTATAACACATTTCGCGGAAAAATACAAGCGGAAAGAACCGATAATCCGCTATCCCCAAAACAAAAGAGAGCCGAAAACTCAGCTCCCTTTTTATGGGACAATGCCCTTGCTTTCAAAAAACCGCCTTGCCGTGGGTGTGCGATAAAACCCGCTTTGCAGCAGGGTGGGTAAAATCGCCTTTCGGGTTCACGCTCCCTATCTTCCGCAGTACGGGAGGTCTGCAATCCGCCGAAAGAGCCGAAATCCCTTTAATAACGTGTTGGATTATATTGACACACCTTAAACGAATATCGCTTTCGCAATTTACAAGGCAGTAAGATTTGACTTCTGCGCGCAACGTCATGACACAAATATTATCCCACGCGCGCACGCCGCAATACGTTGAAATTTATGGATTTCCACAATTATCAAGCTATGCCTTACAGGCGGAAATTACTCGCCCTCGTCCTCGTCATCATCATCGTCAAAGCCCGCATAATCCGCAAAGCGCTGAAGGAATATCTCGCCAATTGCGGAATATTCATCGTCATCGTCAATCGTTGCAAGCATTGCTTCGCCGTCAATCTCCTGCTCTTTAAGAACAACAAACTGGTCTGCGCCCTCCTCATCATCGGTTTCGGGAACAAGCGCGTAGTAGGTCACGCCGTCACGCTCAACAGCGTCCACAAACTCAAAACGGGTAACGTTGCCGTCCTCGTCCTCAAGCTCTATAATACCGTCCTCCTCGTCAAGAACAGCGTTATTCATCTCGTCAGCCATAATAAAAATTCCTTTCAAAAACGCAAAACAGGCGCGGCGTTTTCAGCCTTTGGAAAAGCCTGTTATGCCCATGTAATCAAGCTGCTTTTTTGCAGCACCATATATTTATTTTACACTATGTTGCGCCGATTGTCAATATCAAAAAACATAAAAAATGCGATTTTGGGGATTATTGCGCGTATAATCGTAGCTTTGCCCAATTATCGGGTTATAATATCAGATAAAATCACAAGGCGAAAGTTCAAAAAATCTATTGACTTTGCACAAAAGATATGGTATTATAATATCAAGGAAAGAGAAAACAAAACTCCTTCCAAATACACGAAAGAGGTACACTCCAATGGGTAAGTAAGCTTAACCGAACAAAAAATATCTTTGATGAGGTACAGTCCGATGGAAACATAAGCTCAGCACCCCACAAAATATTTGAAAGAGGTACACTCCGATGGAATAACACGCTTGACAGCTTGGTTAAAATCTTAAACAGAAAGGGGCGGGTCCAGTGGAAACGGCTGAAAACAATTTCAAATCATCTGCGGCTCGTACCGAGGGCTGAGGGTTGAATAAGCAGGCGAACGGACTGCGTGGGGCGTTTCCCCCGAAAGCGCAGCAGCTGCCTTGACACAAGCGTTTGGCTTTGATAAAGAACCTTCCGCATAAGGGCGTCGCAGATGAAGCTTGGCGGAGCGTAACGCCGCCGCTAAATCGCGTAAGCGTTTACATAGATTTTGCGAAAGGATAAACCAATGGCTGCGAAAAATTTACTTCCGAAAGTACTTTGATAAAGGCGGTAAATTCCAATGTAATACTTAAAATTACTTCTCCCCTTGCGGGAATTAAAATTGAATAGTCAAGCGGCGCTGCGAATGGCAGCGCCGCTTAAATCGTCGAAAAACCCCTTCTGGGGTTTTCCGCCGAAACATCCGCACTGCCCGCACTCACTGACGGCTTCGCCGTCAGTTCGCACAGTTGTGCGGATAGAAGTATTTTTTGCCTCGGCAAAGCTGAGGCAAAAAATGTATTTCAAAAGCCCGCTACGCGGGCAAAATCAACTTTTTCAACAAGCTGGGCGGCGCTGCGAATGGCAGCGCCGCTTTCAGTCTGCGAAAAAATCTTCAAAAAACCTCGCGGGCGACATTCGCCACGAATAGTTTTCGGCAGCACAAAGCGGCACTGTAATCAGCAGCGCCGCTTTATTATGCTGTTATGTATGGCTTACAGGGTTCTGGGGTCTTTTTCCTTTTCGGGGGCGTTGGCTCTTTCCACGCTGCGCGTATTATCAGCTT
>CAZKXB010000032.1:0-27823 GCA_964556595.1 uncultured Ruminococcus sp.
ACTAAAAGATGCAAGCAAGGCGCGTACAAAATCCAAAAGATGGTCTTTGTGCGGTATTGCCTTAAAATCTTGTTCATATTTTCCCCCTTGAAATCAACAGGAAAACGCCCTGTTTTTGTGCACGTCATAATGATACCACAAAACAGGGCGCTGTTTATTCAATAAAGCCAAAGCTTTTCTTAACGTTTTACTGCAAAAATCTTACGATTTTATGACAATGGAAGAACCACGGTAAAGCGCACTGTATCATCTTCGCTCTGCGCTGTTATCTCTCCGCCGTGAAGCTCGGCAATCTGCTTCGCTATGGCAAGACCCAGACCCGCGCCGCCGCTTGAACCTCTGGCAGTATCAAGGCGGTAAAACTGCGTAAAAATCCGTTCAAGCTTCTCTTGGGGAATTGTATTGCCCGCGTTTGTAAAGGCTATGCTTGCCTTGTTATCTTCCGCCGTACAGCGAACGGAAATCTCGCTGTTTTCAAAGCTGTAACTTACCGCGTTGCGCAGAATGTTGTCAAAAACTCTTTGCAGCTTGTCGCTGTCGCAGTTTATCATTATATCGGGCGGCGCGTCAAGCGTAATGCTTAGCGACTTCTCCGCAAGCATGGGCTTAAACTCATAAACAAGCTGTTCAAGCGCACGGGTGAGGTTTACTCGGCTGTATTGAAGCGTGATTTCGCCGATATTGAAGCGCGTAATTTCAAAAAACTCGTTTATCAAATCTTCAAGCCTTTCCGCTTTTTCCAGAGAAACAGAGAGGTATTTCTCCCTTAATTCGTCCGATATCTGGTTTTCATCGCGCAGCAGCGTAAGATAACCGATAACGGAAGTAAGCGGGGTTTTCAGGTCGTGCGCGATATACATGACAAGCTCGTTTTTGCGTTTTTCTGCGGATTCTGCGGCAAGCTTTTCATATGCAAGCCTGTGTTTTATGGAGTTTATTTTCTCCTCCGAAGCCGAAAGCTCGCGCGCAAGCCGCACATCTTCGCTGTTTTCTTCAAGCAGGCTGTCAAGCGCCGTATTGATTTGCCTGAAATACTTAACGCAGCCCCTTAAAGCAAGCGCAAAGGAAATCAGCATTACAAACGCGCCCACAAGGAAAATAAGCGCGGAACGGTTTTCAATAAACAGATACTCATACACAACGTTGGCGTTATCGCTGTCAAAGCCCGAAAAAAGCATAACAATCCACGCAAGGAAATTCCCCAGCCGCCCGCGCAGAAAAACAAGATAAATCAGAAATAAAGCCGCCCAGAGTATGGCATTCCACATAAGCGCTTTAAGAAGCAGCTTTGCAAACAGTGCGGCATAGCTGCCGCCCGACTTTGTTTTTTTATTTCTCAACGGTATACCCCACTCCCCAGACAGTTTTGATAAACTTAGGTCTGCGCACAGGCTCGTTAAGCTTTTCGCGCAGTCTGGCTATATGCGCCATCACGGTATTGTTGTTGTCCAGATACCGCTCTCCCCACACATTTTCAAACAGCTCCTCCGAGGAAATAACCCTGCCCCTGTTCTCGCAAAGATACCACAGTATGGAAAATTCAAGCGGAGTAAGCGCTATCTCCTTGCCGTAAAGCGCGCATTTGTGGTTTGCCCTGTTGATTACAAGACCTCTTATATCGTACTCGTCAATCTGCTTTGGCGCGGCTGAGCCGTTATACTGCATACAGCGCCTTAGCTGCGTTTTTACGCGCGCCGCTACCTCAAGCGGGTTAAACGGCTTGGTTATGTAATCGTCCGCGCCCACCGTAAGACCCTTTATTTTATCATCGTCGCCTGTTCGCGCGGTGAGCATAATTATGGGGAAATAATACTTCTCGCGTATTTTTCTGCAAACCGAAAAGCCGTCCGCGTCGGGCAGCATGATATCCAGCAGCACAAGGTCTGGGCAATCTGCTTCAATACCCGCAAGCGCTTGTGCGGCATTATGGAATTTGCGCACCGTAAAGCCATCGTTAAGCAGATATAATTCAAGCAGGTCGGCAATTTCCGTTTCGTCCTCCACAATAACAATACTGCTCATAAAACAACTCCGTTTCTGCTTTCGTGCGCCGCACTAAGCTGACCGCAGGCGGCGGAAAGCTCCGCGCCGAACTCTCTGCGCATGGTAACGCCCGTACCGTGCTTTTTTAGGATATCGTAAAACGCCATAATACGTTCGCGGCTGCTTTTACTAAAGCCGTCCGCTTCTGTCTGGTTATAGGGAATTATATTTACATAGAAATTGCGCTCCCCTATAAGCTCTGCAAGCTGCTGTGCGTGAAGCGGCAGGTCGTTTATTCCCTCAAGCATTATATATTCCAGCGTTACGCGGCGGTTCGCGGTAACGGAGAAATACTCCGCCGCTTCAATAAGCTGCTCAAGCGGATAGCGGCGGTTTATCGGCATAAGCCGACTGCGCAGCTCGTCATTGGGCGCATGAAGGCTTATCGCAAGGTTGCATGGGTGCGGAAGCTTTGCAAAGCGGTATATTTCGGGAACAAGCCCGCAGGTGGAAACGGTAATGTGCTTCTCCCCTATCGCCATGCCTTTGGAGGCGGTGAGTATCTCGCAAAAACGCTGAACGTTCTCAAAATTATCAAACGGTTCGCCTATGCCCATTATGGAAACATTGGTTATCTCTGTATCAAACCGCTGCCTGATGGCGACAACCTGCCCCATCATCTCGGCGGCGGTAAGATTTCTGCGGCGCTTAAGTCTGCCGCTCTGGCAAAAGGCGCAGCCCATTGCACAGCCAATCTGGGTTGAAACGCACACACTGCCGCCGAAATGCTGACGCATAAGCACAGTTTCCGCGTACTCGCCATCGGAAAACTTAAGCAGCAGCTTTGCGGCGCTGTCGTTTTCGCGGCACTCCTCAGCTTCGGGCAGGGCAAGCTGAAAGTCTCGGCTCAGCATATCGGTAACGCGCTTTGAAAAGCCAAGCTGCGAAAAATCCGTCAGCCTGCGGCGGTATATTCCGTCAAATACAATTGCCGCCTTTGCGGGATTTTCGCCGCACTGCGTGAAATATTCCTCAAGCGCGGTTTGGGTTATTCCGTAGAAATTCATCGCGCCGACCTTTCATCGCGTATTCCGCGCATAACGGCAGCCTTTGCCGCCGCTGCCTGCCGCTCGTCTGCGGGCAAAACGCCCTTAAGCGGATAATCAAGCCCCAGCTTCTCATACTTTGCAGCACCCATATCATGATACGGCAGTATATCCAGCGCCTTGACGCTTTTAAGCGCGCCGATAAAACGTCCAAGCCTGTAAAGGCTCTCCTCATCATCGGTTATACCTGGAACTACAACGTGCCTTATCCACATGGGTACGCGCCTGTCCGACAGCCACTGTGCAAAGCGCAGTATATTTTCATTGCCATGGGCGGTAAGGTCGGCGTGCTTTACGGGGTCGATATGCTTTATGTCGAGCATTACAAGGTCGGTTGAAGCTATCACTTCCTCAATAACGCCCGCGCTGTCAGGGTTAAACGTAACGCCCGATGTGTCAAGGCAGGTGTGAATACCGCGCCGCTTTGCCGCACGGAAAAGCTCCGCAACAAACTGCGCCTGCATAAGCGGTTCGCCGCCCGTTACCGTAATTCCGCCGTTTTTATAGAACTCGGCACAGCCGTCATATTCGGTCAGAAGCTGCTGCACGGTTACTTCCCTGCCGCCGTCAAAATTCCATGTGTCGGGGTTGTGGCAGTATTTGCAGCGCATGGGACAGCCCTGCATAAACACAACAAAACGTATCCCCGGTCCATCAACAGTACCGAAACTTTCCGTCGAATGAATATAACCTTTCACGGCTAAACACCTCCTTTACGCCGCAACGCAAACTCGCCCTTGAATCACAAAATCAAGGGCGAGAATAAATCAAATCATCTTATGGAACGTTCTCGAAATAACGTCGTCCTGCTGCTCTTTGGTAAGCTTGTTGAAGTTTACCGCATAGCCCGAAACCCTTATTGTAAGCTGGGGATATTTTTCGGGGTGAGCCTGAGCGTCAAGCAAGGTTTCCCTTGTAAACACGTTTACGTTGAGGTGGTGTCCGCCCTTCATAGCATAGCCGTCAAGCAGCGAAACCAGATTGTCTATCTGAAGCTTGTTGTTATCCATATCCATTTGTTAGTCCTCCTTATCATCAATTCCCTTATGCAGCGTAGGAATACGGCACGCCATATTTCCGCCGCAGCAGTCGGTGCTGTTCTGCGTCTGCTCCGTGATGTCAAAGCCGCCGTCGCAGGCGCTTTCGTCTGCGGTGACGTTTATATGCCCTGAGCCGTCCGCACACAGCCTGTCAAGCAGTGCGGCAAGGCTTTTTGCCTCGTCATTACTGCTCATCGGCGGCAGCCCTCTTAAGCTCCTCCTCGGTCATGTCAAGGTCGAAGTCGATATCCTCAAGCATAGCCAGACCGCCCTTTCCAAGCGCGTCGGGAACGATTGAGAATGTGTTTGAAATGCCGTCCTGCGCATACTTGAACGGAAGCTTCGCAACCGAGGAAAGCGAAGCGGCAGCGCCGTGCGTATCCCTGCCGTGCATGGGATTAGCACCAGGTGCAAGCGGAACGCCCATCTTTCTGCCATCGGGGGTGTTGCCCGTCTTTTTGCCGTAAACAACGTTGGAAGTGATTGTCAGAATAGACATTGTGGGTACGCTGTCGCGGTAGGTGTGGTGGCGCTTTATCTTCTCCATAAAGGTTTCTACTATGTTTACCGCAATGCTGTCAACGCGGTCGTCATTGTTGCCGTATTTGGGGAAATCGCCCTCAACCTCATAGTCAACCACAATTCCGTCCTCGTCGCGTATGCACTTTACCTTTGCGTATTTGATTGCGGAGAGCGAGTCCGCAACAACCGACAGACCTGCGATACCCGTTGCGAAATAACGCTTTACCTCGCGGTCATGCAGCGCCATCTGAAGCTTTTCATAGCTGTACTTATCGTGCATATAATGGATTACGTTCAGCGTGTTTACATAAAGCTCCGCAAGCCAGTCCATCATGGTGTCGTACTTTTCCATTACGTCATCGTAATCAAGATAATCGCCCTCAACCGCTCTGTACTTCGGCGCAACCTGAATTTTAAGGCGCTCGTCAACACCGCCGTTGATAGCGTAAAGCAGGCACTTTGCAAGGTTTGCCCTTGCGCCGAAGAACTGCATTTCCTTGCCCACTCTCATGGAAGAAACGCAGCAGGCGATTGCGTAATCATCGCCATGGGTAACACGCATAAGGTCGTCATTCTCATACTGGATTGAGGATGTCTTTATCGACATTTTCGCGCAGTACTCCTTAAACTTCTGCGGGAGATTTACCGACCACAGAACCGTAAGGTTCGGCTCGGGCGCAGGGCCAAGATTATCCAGTGTATGCAGATATCTGAAAGAAGTCTTTGTAACAAGCGGCTTACCGTCAATGTTCACGCCGCCGATAGACTCTGTAACCCATGTGGGGTCGCCGGAGAAAAGCTCGTTGTATTCGGGAGTTCTCGCGAATTTCACAAGGCGCAGCTTCATAATAAAGTGGTCGATATATTCCTGCGCCTGTTCCTCGGTTATAAGTCCCGCTTCAAGGTCGCGCTGGATATAGATATCCACAAATGTGGAGGTTCTGCCGAGCGACATTGCCGCGCCATTCTGCTCCTTTACCGCCGCAAGATAGCCGAAATACAGCCACTGAATAGCTTCCTTGGCATTCTTTGCGGGACGGGAGATATCAAAACCGTATATCTCGCCAAGCTTTTTAAGGTCATTAAGAGCCTTAATCTGGTCGGAAAGCTCCTCACGAAGCTGAATATTCTTTGCGGTCATACGCTTGGGCGCAGTTGCAAGCTGCTGCTTTTTGTCCTCAATAAGCATATCAACGCCGTACAGCGCAATTCTGCGGTAGTCGCCTATGATACGTCCTCTGCCGTATGCATCAGGAAGTCCCGTAATAATTGCAGAGCGTCTTGCAAGGCGCATTTCGGGTGTGTATGCGTCAAAAACGCCTTGGTTATGCGTTTTTCTGTACTCGGTGAAAACCTTGACTATATCCTCGCTTACCTCGTAGCCGTACTCGTTGCAGGCAGCCTGAGCCATTCTGATGCCGCCGAACGGCTGAAGCGAACGCTTGAACGGCTTATCCGTCTGGAAGCCTACTATCTGCTCCAACTCGCGCGTAAGATATCCCGCGCCATGCGATGTGATGGTGGAAACCACATCGGTATCCATATCAAGTACGCCGCCTGCCTCACGCTCTTTCGCGGAAAGCTCCATAACCTGCGCCCACAGCTTTTTGGTTGCCTCGGTAGCGCCTGCAAGAAAGCTTTCGTCCCCATCGTAAAGCGTGTAGTTCCGCTGTATGAAGTCACGGACATTTATGCCGTTGTTGCTCCATTTACCGGGAACAAAATTCTTCCATTCTTCTTCAAACCAACTCATATATACTTCCTTTCGTCCGCGCGGTTATTTCTTTCTGTCGCAGCGGCTTGATTTATTCATTCAGTCACATTCGGCAAATACTGCGCACAAAGCTGTTATAGATTTGTGCAGCGCCAGCCAAGATTGTGTATTTCCTTCCCTAATATAATACCATATATACGCCGCAATGTCAAGCGGAATATCATGCCAAACCAAGCCGCAAACAAATTTTTTTGCCGCCGAAAAAAATTCTGCGCCGATACACAAAAAAACAGATATTCATGTTGAAAAATAATGTGATTTATGCTAAAATAAGCTTGAGGTGATGATTTATGGCTGCAACAAAAATTCAGTCAAACAACAGCGAGCATGAACGGCTTTTCGGCTTTGAAACAAGCGGATTGTTCCACTGCCCGTACAGCGCCGAGAAATTCTTTGCGGTTTTGCTGATTGCTGCCGCAATAGGCGGGTGTGTGGCAATTTATACCTTTCTGACTAAAAGTATACCGCAAGGAGGCAAAGCTACGCTTTTTACCGCGCTGGCGCTGCCTGTCGGCGCGGCAATATGGCTTGCGATATGCATTGTTGTTTTCAGACTTGTGATAAGGGGCGCGGAATACTGCTACAAGGCGGACGAGTCCAAGCTTACCATTATGCACGGCTCGCAGTGCATGGACTTTTTTTACAGCAATATTCTTGATGTGCGCTTTGAGCCGCTTATGCTGCTGAAATGGCAGCGCGGCTTTACAGTAACCGTTGTTACGCGCAAGGGCAGCCACACATTCAAGTATCTGTACGATAACCTCCACTCAAAAATGACGCCCGAAACCACGCCGTTCTTTATCCTCAGGGAACGTGCGGGACTTAATCAGCAGCCCGACCCCGACCTTTACTTCAAGCACAAGCGGGAAAATGCAGCCGCGCGCGAATCGGCTCTCGAAAGCGGAATGCTTGAACGTCCCGTGGCTTATCACGAGCGCAGCGCGGCTGCCGCAGAGCCTGTCAAAATATCCGTTAAGGAAGATAAGGATATAGTTATATCCAAGGGAAGCTTCCGTGCGGCGCGAAGCATGGCAAGCCTTGCGCTGCAAATTGCCGCTTTGTGTGGCGCGGCTGTTCTGTTCTTCTTTATACTCCAGTTTATGCTCCGTGGCAACGTCCTGGGAGGGTTAATTTCAACTCTGCTTACCGCTGCGCTGCTGGTAGTGCTGGTGGGAGTGTACCGCTCCATCAGCTACATTGAAATGACCTATGAAGCCACAAAATCCGAGTTCCGCGTAACCGACCCCCAAAAAGGCTGCGAAGCGATATACTACAATGATGTGGATAATGTGCGCTATACGCCGCTGCGGCAGCTTGGCAAACAGTGCGGCTACAACGTCAGCATTATCACAAAATACCGCACTATTACCTACAAATATCTGTTCCCTAAAAACAAGCGTTTTCAGCAGCCCAGTGAAACGCCGTTTGACATTATCACGCAAAATATGCCTGACTGAAAAAAAGCAAGTGCCTTTCCTGCAATTAGGAAAGGCACTTGGCATATCAGAATAATTGCCGCAGTGCAACGCTTTATCGCCGACCTGCTTTATTATTGTTCGAGTTTCTTTCTGATATACTCCTGTATCGCCTTTGGCGAGGCTGCGCCCTTAAGCGCTTTGTTCGCCTGTCCCATAAAGAAGCCGAACACCTTCTGGTCGCCGCTCTTATACTGCTCCACAGCCTTGGGATTGTTGGCTATTATCTCGTCTACAACCGCGGAAAGCTGCGCGGTGTCCTCTTTAATCCAAAGCTCCCTGCTGTCGGCGATTTCCTTGGGAGAACCGCCGTTTTCCGCCATAATGCCAAGCACAAGCTTTGCGTTGTTCTGCGAAAGCTTATCGCCGTACAGATAGCCTACAAGCTGCGCAAAATCGCCGCCGCTGAATTTAAGCGCGTCAAGGTCTATTTCGCCCAGATTTACCCTGCGCATAAACTCGCCTACAAGATAGCTTGCAACGTTTTTGGGATTTTCGCACTGCGCGGCAGCCTCATCGAAAAAGTCGCTCACGCGCTTGTCGGAAACGATTATAACCGCGTCATTTTCGCTTATGCCGTACTTATCGCGGTAGCGCTGCATACGCTGTTCGGGCATTTCGGGGAGAGATGCGCGTATTTCCTCAAGCTCCTCCTCGGTGAAGATTATGGGCGGAATATCGGGGTCAGGGAAATAACGGTAATCATGCGCGTCCTCTTTGGAGCGCATTGCAAGCGTTTCGCCCGCAGCTTCGTTAAAGCGGCGCGTTTCCTGTACAATCTCGCCGCCGTTATCAAGAATTTCCGTCTGACGGGCAATTTCAACCTCGATAGCTTTTGCGATAGCCTTAAGGGAGTTAAGATTTTTAAGCTCCGTGCGTGTTCCCAAAGTATCGCTGCCCTGCGGCGCTATGGAAATATTTACATCACAGCGTATGCTTCCCTGCTCCATCTTGCAGTCGCATATTCCCGCATACAAAAGCAGAAGCTTTATCTTCTCAAAGAAAGCCACAACCTCGTCCGCGCTGTGGAAATCAGGCTCGGTAACAATCTCAATAAGCGGAATACCGCAGCGGTTGTAATCGGCAAGGGAAATCCTCTCCTCCTCGTTGTGGACAAGCTTGCCCGCGTCCTCCTCAAGATGGATACGGTTAATGCGGATTGACTTATCCTCGCCGTTTACCTTGATGTCAACGCGACCGTCAAGGCATACGGGACGCGGCATCTGCGATATCTGGTATGCCTTTGGCAAATCGGGGTAGAAATAGTTTTTTCTGTCCCATTTTGTAAAGCGGCTGATGTTGCAGTTCATGACATAGCCCGCCTTGATTATATACTCAACCGCGCGGCGGTTAAGTACGGGCAGCGTTCCGGGAAGTCCACTGCACACGGGGCAGCAGCGCGTATTAGGCTCGCCGCCGAAGCTGGCGGAGCAGGTGCAGAATATCTTTGAAGCCGTAAGAAGCTCCGCGTGTATTTCAAGACCCATTGTGGGATAATATTTCATAATCGCACCTCCCTTATATCTGCAGCAGCACGGGCGCAAAGCCGCACTCGTGCGCGTATGCAAGCTGAAGCACAGTCTGCTCGTCAAAACGTCTGCCTACTATGGACATTCCTATGGGCATACCGTCTGCGTCATAACCGCAGGTTGTGCTTGCCGCAGGAAGTCCCGCGATATTGACAGTAACAGTGCAGATATCCGCAAGGTACATCTTTACAGGGTCGCGCTCCTGCTCACCTATTTTGTACGCAGTGGTCGGGGCGGTGGGCGTAAGAATTACATCGGCAACGTCAAACATCTGGTTGTATTCCTTGATTATTTCCTGCTTAAGCGCAAGCGCCTTTTTGTAATATGCGTCATAATAGCCGCTTGAAAGCGCATAGTTTCCAAGCAGGATACGGCGCTTTACCTCCTCGCCGAAGCCGTTTGTGCGGCTGTCGCGGATAAGCTCGTCAAAGGTCGCGCCCTCTCCCCTGTATCCGTACTTTATGCCATCAAATCTTGACAGATTTGAAGCCGCCTCTGCGCAGGCGATTAGATAATACGCGGGAATTGCATACTTAAGCGATGGCATTGAGCAGTCCACAAGCACCGCGCCCTGCTTTTCAAAAGCCTTTGCCGCCGTGACAACCGACTGCTTTACCTCATCATCTATGTCATCAGAGAAAAACTCCTTGGGCATGGCGATTTTCATGCCGCGTATCGGCTGCTCCAATTTTTCGGTAAAATCGGGAACTGAAACGCGCGCGGAGGTAGCGTCATGCGGGTCATGTCCGCAGATGGCGTTAAGCATAACGGCGCAGTCGCGCGCATTATTGCACACAGGTCCAATCTGGTCAAGCGAGCTTGCAAACGCCACCAGACCGTAGCGCGAAACCCTGCCGTAGGTAGGCTTTATGCCCGTAACGCCGCAGAACGAAGCAGGCTGCCTTATCGAACCGCCCGTATCGCTGCCGAGAGCCGCAGGCGCAAGCGAAGCGGAAACCGCAGCCGCCGAACCGCCCGATGAGCCGCCAGGAACTCTTTCAAGGTCATAAGGATTTCGTGTCTTTGCAAAAGCAGAGGTCTGGTTAGAGCCGCCCATGGCAAACTCGTCCATTGAGGTTTTGCCGAGAAGCACATAGCCCTCCCGCTGTAAATTCTCTATCACCGTTGCATTATAGGGCGGAACAAAGCGCTCCAGCATACGGCTGGCGCAGGTGGTTTTAACGCCGTCCGTGCAGATGTTATCCTTAATTGCTATCGGTATTCCCGTAAGAGGGCGGGCGTTTCCGCTGTCAATCAGCTTTTGCGCCTGCTGCGCCATTTGCAGCGCTTTATCCTTTGTAACGGTAATGTATGACTGCACGCTGCCGTCAAGCTTTTCGATGCGGCTGAAATACTCGCCGCAAAGCTCGGCTGCGCTTATCTTTTTTTCGTCCAGCGCCTGCCGCAGAGCGCCAAGACTTGCTCTTTCAATATCCATAACGCGCCCCCTTAATCCACAACCTTAGGCACAACGTAGCAGTTGTCCCTGCTTTGCGCATTGGCAAGCAGCTTGTCCGCAGGGAAAGAGGGCTGCGCCGTATCCTCGCGTACCTCGTCAAAGGAAATGCTGTTGTTGTCCTTGGTGTCGTCATAGCTGAGGTCAAAGCTTTTTATTCCGTCCATAAGGTTGATTATGTCCGTCATTTCGCTCATGACCCGTTCAAGCGCGTCGTCCTTGTAGTTCAGCTTGCTTAGCTGGCACAGGTGCTGTATGGTTTTAAGCTCCATTTCTGTTGTTCCTTTCATCGACTGTCGGCGGTTTTCCGCTCATTTTCCTCATATATTATATGCCTTTTTCTGTAAGTATTCAAGAGGTTTTTTCGGTTTTTTTCGATTTTTTCGCGCAAATTTACAATACCAGTAAATTCACGGTCAGACAGTAAAAGCGGCTTCGCAAATTGCGAAGCCGCACGGCATATCATATCATTACATACTTCAGTATAAACAGAACCGCCAGCACATACATAAGCGGGGATATCTTCTTATACTTTCCGCTTGCGAGGTTGATGATAACGTAAGAGATTATTCCCATTGAAATACCCTCGGAAATGCTGTACATAAACGGCATTGCCATTATCGCGATAAATGCGGGGATTGCTTCGGTGTAGTCCGTGAAATCAATCTTCGCGATAGAGGTAAGCATAAGGAAGCCTACCATGATAAGCGCGGGAGCGGTTGCAAAAGACGGAATTGCAAGGAATATCGGCGACAGGAACAGCGAAAGTCCAAACAAAATCGCAGACACAACCGCTGTAAGACCTGTCTTTCCTCCCTCGGCAACGCCCGAAGCGCTCTCAACAAACGTGGTGACGGTCGAAGTTCCCATAACCGCGCCTACCGTTGTTGCAACTGCGTCCGCAAGCAGTGCGCCCTTAACTCTGGGCAGCTTGCCGTCCTTATCCAGAAGGTCTGCCTTGGAAGCGCAGCCCATAAGAGTTCCAAGCGTGTCAAACAAATCCACAAACAGAAACGCGAACACAACCACAAGGAAGTCAAGCGACAGGAACTGGCTGAAATCCATCTTGCAGAAAATAGGCTCAAGCGAGGGGATTGAAATTCCGTTGCTGAAATCAGGGAAAAGCGAACCGTTTACGGACGGGTCATAAAGACCTGTAAGCTGGCATATCATGCCAAGCACCCATGTGCCGAGTATTCCCCAGAGAATACCGCCCTTAACCTTTTTAACCATAAGTATGGCTGTACCGATAATTCCGACAAGCGCCAGAACAACGCAGATACCCTCGGTGTTGAATGTGCCGTCCTTAACCGAGCCTTTGAACGAAAACAGCGTTACAAGTGTGCTGCCGTCAACAACGATTTTCGCGTTCTGAAGTCCGATAAAGGCGATATAAAGTCCTATGCCGACCGTAACCGCGTGCTTAAGCTGAAGCGGTATAGCGTTGAAAATAGCCTCGCGAATATTTGTCAGCGAAAGGATAATAAAAATTACGCCCTCAACCAGAACAGCCGCAAGCGCCATCTGCCACGAATAGCCCATTCCCATACATACGGTATAGGTGAAATAAGCGTTAAGACCCATTCCGGGCGCAAGCACAAACGGATAGTTTGCAAAAAGCGCCATCATCATTGTGCCGATAAACGCGCATATTGCAGTCGCGGTGAATACTGCGCCGCTGTCCATGCCCGTCCGCGAAAGAATAGACGGGTTTACGGCGAGGATATACGCCATGGTCATAAAGGTGGTTATGCCCGCGATTACCTCTGTTTTTACATCGGTTTTGTTCTCTTTCAGATGAAAGAGCTTGTCCAGAAAATTCATGTTTACCTCCATCATACCATGCAAAGCATGGAGCATTACTTTCTATATTGTAACATAATTCCGCATTTATTTCAATAGCTTTTACGAAATAACAATACCCGCCGCAAGCATAATCACAAGCATTACACCATTGAACGCAAGAAACACCCGCATATACCGTCCCCTTTGAGAACCCTGTGAGGAAGCGTAAAAACGGTAGGATATAAGGCTTGCAAGCGAAGCCACGGGCGTACCCAGTCCGCCGATATTTACGCCGCGCAAAAGCTGAACACTGTTCTCGGTAAAGCCGGAAAGCATTGCCGCCGCGGGAACGTTGCTGATAATCTGGCTTAAAAGCGCGGAAACGATAAGCTCCCTGCCCTGTATAAGCTGTGCCGCAAGCTGCCGTACAGCTTCGATACTGCCGATATTGCCGACAAATATAAAAAAGCAGACAAATGTAAACAGCAGCGAATAATCCACCTTAGAAAACAGCTTATAATCCGCAATAAGCACCACGACAACCGCAGCGGCAAGGCAGATATACTCGCTGACAAGTCCCGCAACCGAAAGCACGCAAAGCAAAAACACCGCCGCATAGAGGAAAAATCGCGGCTGCACCTTAAAGGCTGCGCGCGTCTGCTGCGAACCGACCTTTCCCCTTTTTACAAGCATAACCGAAAGGCAAAGCAGCGCGTAACCGATAACGCCCAGCAGCCACACCGCCGAAATAAACTCCCCACCGCTCATGTTGTAGTGCTTGAACAAAAACAGGTTCTGCGGATTTCCTATCGGGGTTATCATGCTGCCGAGGTTTGCCGCGGCAGTTTCAAGCACAATGGTCATGATAAGCTGCTGCGTCATTCCGCTGCCCGCATAAAGTCCAAGCGTAAGCGGTACAAATGTTATCAGCGCGACATCATTTGTCACAAGCATTGACAGGAAGAAGCACAAATTCATTAGAATAAACGCTATAATCCTTGCCGAGCAGGTTTTTGCAAGCAGCGCCGAGGAAAGCGCGTCAAACACGCCGAGCGAGCGCAGTCCCGCAACCGCCGCCATCAGACAGAACAACAGTATTATTACCGAAAAGTCTATATATTCCAGATACGCCGCGCTTGGCGGCACAAAAATCATTGAGATAAGCGCCGCCGCAAATGCCGCTGCAAGTACAACATTGCTCTTAATAAATTCGACTGCCTTTTTCATATCACACAAAAAATACCCGCCGTGAAACAGCGGGCATTCTCCTTATCGCTTTATTGAATTACTTCTTTGCGCCAGGCTTCTTAGCGTCTGCCTTGGGAGCGGTCTTGACATCAGCCTTAACCTCTGCCTTTGCAGCGGGCTTTGCTTCTGCCTTTGCGACAAGCTTAACATCTTCCTTAACGGCGGGCTTGGAAGCCGCTTTTACCTCAGGCTTGTCAGCGCACTTCTTAGCGGGAGCTGCTTTCTTATCCGCTGCCTTTTTCTCGGCAGGCTTCTGCTCCTCTTTAACTGCGGGAATAAGCACCTGAAGCGCCTTGAACTTTGCGCAGTCGCCCTCAACCTTGACATATCCTGCGTTAATAGCCTCGTCCATAGAAATAGCGCCTGTGAAAATCTTTTCAAGCGTTTCAGTGGAAGCGGTAACGGACGCCTGTCTGTCATTATACTCATAAGGCATTATGCTGAGAACGCCGTCCTTAACCTCAATATACATATTTTCGGAAACATCAAGCAGATTAAAATGTACTGCAACCAAATCCTCAAACTTCTTTGCCTTTGCCTTGCTGCCCTTAAGAGCCGCGTTAATCTTTTCGCAGAGTTCAATATTATTCATGCCAAAATCCTCCTAATAGGTAGAAATCATACTTTAACACGCAACAGGGTCTTAACTTACCCTAATGTATAGTATATCATATAGAAATTTGTTTTTCAATAGTCAATTTCTATAAAATTACTTATCATTCAAGGCATTTTTCAATGGATTGATGAAAAAATAACAAATTTCGGCATCATTCGCCATCTTTAGCAACGGTACGGCGTTCCACAGCCATGGGACTTTCCTTGCGCGACTTCGTCATAAGTTCCAGTCTTACTATGTCCCTCCACTCGGGCTTTACCATGTAGTAGACATAGCTTTCAGCTACGTTTGCAACGTTAAGAGTTCTGCCCTCAATCTTGAAGTTGTTGAAGCCAAGCTCCATATACTTTGCAAGATTTTCAAGCGGCACAAAGGTGGAATACTTATGTATCATGTAGAAATTATAGCAGGTGTTCTTGCAGTTGACCTTGACCGCTCCCTCAAGCGCCCTGTCATAGCCATTGCCGAAAGGCGTCGGTCTTACGGCGCTTGCCTTTCTCTGGCACTCTCCAAGAATACGGTAATGCTCGCCGCGCTTCGGACAGTTTGGTACGCAGTAGGGATTTATCAGAATTTCGCACTTGCTGCGGTACTGTTCGGGAATTTGCGCAAGCTTTTCAAAATCGTTGTTCCAGTTGTAGTCAAGCACCACAAGCTTATAGTCCTTTTCAAGCTCCGCAACAAGCCCGTCAAGCTCTCTTAATTCCTTGCAGGTGCTGGAAATAAGCGGGAAAGAGGGATAGGTCGCCCTAATATATTCCTCAAGTTCGGGGGAATTGCAGATAATCTCATTAAGACCGTTGTCGGCGGATTTGCAAAGAATATTGCAAAATCTGTCATTTACATCAGCCTTGGTGATTGTGGGATTGGTAAAGGTGTATCTGAGCGGTACGCCGCGCTCGTTAAACATTCTGATTGTGTTCTTTACTTGATTTATGCTTGTATAGCCTGCCAGAGCGCGACCACCATTCCACAGCGCGGGTGGGAAGCAGCCGAAGCAGGAAGCTATCTCAACCCCGTCATAAAAATATTCGGGGTGATCCTTAAGCATATCTATAAGATTGAGGTTAAGCGCCCAATGCTGGCTAAAATCGGGAATATGAAATTTCATCTGCATAGCAAAAACTCCTTCAAATTAAACAATATACTATAATTATATACCATTATCCGACAAAAGTCAAGTACAGAGTCCGTCCCAAAGAAATTTTTCCAGTTCAACCCTGTTATCCTCGCCGACCTCTACGCCCTCGGAGCGCAGAAGCTCCGCCTGACGGTTTACGCCGCCAAACGCAAACGCTTCGGAAAGTCTGCCGAAACGGTCAACCACGCGGTAACACGGAATTGTATCGGGACTGGGATTTGCATGAAGCGCATAACCCACCACCCGCGACCACCGCGGATTTCCCGCAAGCAGCGCAATCTGCCCGTAGGTAGCGACCTTTCCGCGCGGAATTTTCTTAACCTGCTGATAGATAAGTTCAAACGTACTCATGCATATCTCCCTCAAAAAAGCGGCAGACAAAATGTCTTTGCCTGCCGCTCTACCGTCGAAAAACCCCTTACGGGGTTTTCCGCCGAAACATCCGCACTGCGCGCACTCGCTGACGGCGAAGCCGTCAGTTCGCACACTTGTGCGGATAGAAGTATTTTTTGCCTCGGCAAAGCTGAGGCAAAAAATGTATTTCAAAAGCCCGCTACGCGGGCAAAATAGACTTTTTCAACAAGCTGAGCGGCAGACAAAATGTCTTTGCCTGCCGCCGTCATTATTGCTGTTCAGCCTTTTTGGCTTTCTTTTTGCCGCGCTCGATTACAGGCTCGCCTGTTCCGTCAACGCAGCCCGCTGTGATGGTTATTTTTCTGATAGTGTCATCACTTGGCGCGGTAAACATGATATCGCGCAATGTAGCTTCCACAATGGAGCGCAGACCTCTTGCGCCTGTTTTGCGCTCTATTGATTTCTTGGCAATAGCGCGCTTGGCTTCATCTGCAAATTCAAGTTCTATATTATCAGCCTTGAACAGATACTTATACTGCTTTATAAGCGCGTTCTTCGGCTCGTCAAGAATACGCACAAGCGCGTCCTCGTCAAGGTCGTCAAGCACTGTAACAACAGGCAGACGTCCGATAAGTTCAGGGATTATGCCGAACTTCACCAAATCCTCCTGACTTACCTTATGAAGCATTGCTGCACTTTCCTTATCCCTTTTGGAATTAACCTCCGCGCCGAAGCCCATTGCAGAGGAGGAAACACGCGCGCTTATCATCTTTTCAAGTCCCTCAAAAGCGCCGCCGCAGATAAACAGAATATTTTTTGTATCTATCTGGATAAACTCCTGATGCGGGTGCTTTCTGCCGCCCTGCGGAGGAACATTAGAAACCGTACCCTCCACAATTTTCAGCAGCGCCTGCTGAACGCCCTCGCCGCTTACATCGCGGGTGATGGACGTGTTTTCGCTGCGGCGGGAAATCTTATCAATCTCATCAATATAGATAATACCGCGCTCGGCAGCCTCTATATCGTAATCAGCCGCTTGAATAAGGCGAAGCAGCACGTTTTCAACGTCCTCTCCCACATAGCCAGCCTGCGTAAGCGTTGTAGCGTCCGCAATTGCAAACGGAACGTTAAGCAGCTTTGCAAGCGTCTGGGCGAGCATTGTTTTACCAACGCCAGTAGGTCCGAGAAGCAGCACGTTACTTTTCTGAAGCTCAACCTCATCTTCATCGTCAAGTCCCTCCTCGTTCAAGAAGGTTCTCTTGTAGTGGTTGTAAACCGAAACGCTGAGGATTTTTTTAGCCTCCTCCTGCCCTACTATATACTCGTCAAGATACTTTTTTATTTCCTGCGGGCGCATAAGCAGTTCCGGTGGGTCGGGGTGATATGCTTCCTGCTCGTCACGCATGATATCCGCGGCAGAAGGCATTACCACAGGCTTGCCCTTGATATCTCCGCTTTGGATAAGCATATTGTAAGAGGCAAGGATACACTCATCGCATATCAGAGCATTCTCGCCTGCGCCGTAGAGAATACGCCTTACCTGATTTTCATTTTTGCCGCAAAAGGAGCAAAACATCATTTTGCTTTTCCTCCCTGTTTTTTTACTTGATGTCAGAACGGTTTGTGAAAACCTTGTCTATAAGACCGTAGTTGAGCGCTTCCTCAGCGGTCATAAAGTTGTCGCGCTCTGTGTCGCGGCAGATTGTTTCATAATCCTTGCCTGTATTTTCGCAAAGAATACGGTTGAGTCTTTCCTTGGTAAGCTGAAGCGAGTTTGCACGAATCTGGATATCCGTAACCTGACCCGAAAGACCGCCGCCCGCGATAAGCGGCTGATGAATCATAATCTGGCTGTTGGGCAGGGCGATACGCTTGCCCTTTTTGCCCGCAGACAGCAGGAAAGCGCCCATAGAAGCTGCCATACCCATACAGATTGTGGATACATCGCACTTGATATACTGCATTGTGTCATAGATGGCAAGACCGTCCGAAACAGAGCCGCCAGGGCTGTTGATATAAAGGTAGATATCCTTTTCGGGGTCCTGACCCTCAAGATACAGTAGCTGCGCGATAACAACGCTGGCGGTTGCCTGATTAACCTCGTCATGCAGCAGGATAATTCTGTCATTAAGAAGTCTTGAGAAAATGTCGTATGAGCGCTCGCCGTGGCTGCTCTGCTCAACAACGTAAGGGATATATGCCATAGTTGCCGTCCTTTCTCCGCCGTATGCGGAATATGTCGGTCTTAGCCGACAGGGGTTCAAACCGAAAAGCCGCGCACTGTGTACGCGGTTCAGACCGTCGAAAAAGCCCCGTTGGGGCTTTTCCGCCGAAACATCCGCACAACTGTGCGGATAGAAGTGTTTTTTGCCTCGGCAAAGCTGAGGCAAAAAACGGATTTCAAAATCCCGCTGCGCGGGCGAAACGGACTTTGTATACAGTCTGAGCTGCGCACTGTGTACGCGGTTTTTCGTAAGCTGTGAATTATTCTGTTACTTCCTCGATTTTTGCGTTGTCGCGAACAACATCAAGTGCCTTTTCAATCTTAAGGTCGCCTGTAATTGCGTCCTCAGCAAGAACCGACTTAACCTTGTCAATTTCCATCTTGTACTGCTCAGCGAGGTCAGCGTAGCCCTTTTCTATATCCTCGGCAGTGATTTCGATGTTCTCGTCAGCAGCAATCTGCTCAAGGCAAAGGCGAAGGTCAACCTGCTTCTTTGCGATATCCTTGAAGCTTGCTCTGAACTGCTCCATTGTGATACCGGTGTACTTGAGGTAATCCTCAATCTTAATGCGGTTGGAAGCGCTCCACTCGCGCGCAATTTCATTTATGCGGCGCTCATACATAACCTCGGGAACCTCAGCTTCCATCTTGGCAACCAGCGCTTCAACAAGGTCGTTGTCAACCTGCTGCTCCATATCATCGGCTGCTCTCTTTTCAAGCTTTGTCTTAACGTCAGCCTTAAGCTCGTCAACGGTGTCAAACTCGCTTACGTCCTTAACAAACTCATCGTCAAGCGCGGGCATATCCTTGCCCTTGATTTCGTGAAGCTTGCACTTGAAAACAACTGCCTTGCCTGCAAGGTTCTCTGCCTGATAGTTCTCAGGGAAAGTTACGTTTACGTCAAACTCCTCGCCGATGTTCTTGCCGACAACCTGCTCCTCAAAGCCGGGAATAAATGTGTTGCTGCCAAGCTCCAGCGGGAACTTCTCGCCCTTGCCGCCCTCGAAAGCCTCGCCGTCAAGGTAGCCGTCAAAGTCGATAACAGCGGTATCGCCAAGGATTGTTGCTCTGTCGTCAACGGAGATAATTCTAGCGTTTCTGCTTCTCATCTTGTCGATTTCAGCATTCACAGCGTCATCATTTACAGTCTTGACGATTTTCTTTACCTCTAATCCCTTATAATCGGAAATTTTAACCTCAGGCTTAACAATAATTTCAGCCTTGAACTTAACGCCTGTTTCCTTATTTACATCAAGAACCTCTGTATCCGCAACATCAATAACATCAAGACCTGTCTTTTCTACAATCTCAACGATATTGCTGTTGTACAGGGAATTTACTGCGTCCTCATAGAAAACGCCCTCGCCGTAATGAGCCTCAACCATTCTGCGGGTTGCCTTGCCCTTACGGAAGCCAGGGATTGTAATGCTTTTCTTTTTCTTGTTAAAAGCTGTGTTTACGGCAGCCTCAAATTCCTCTGCGCTGAATGTAAACTCAATAGTATAAGTATTTGTTGCGGTGTTGTTCTGGGAAATAATTTCCATTTTCTGAATTCCTTCCTGTCCGTCGGACATTGATATTTTTAATACTCAGGGATACCTTGGTATTCCCGATTTATTTTTACCGGAGTAAAATCCACGCTGTCGGCTGAAACCAGACGGTATTCTATACCGCTGTTTACGCCGTTAAGCGCGCCCTTTATGCTTGCGCCGTGAAGATGTGCGTAATAGCAGCGCTTTATGCCGTAGCGGCGCAGCACATCAGTGAGATACACATTCTCCTCTGCGCGATAAATCGGCGGGTAGTGGATAAACGCAATCGGCTCGCCGTCAAGTTTCAGCGCTTCCTTTACGGAAGCCTCAAGCCGCCCCGCCTCGCGGTTAAGCACCTTAAGGTCAGGCTGCTCGCCGTTTTCTCTTATCCAGCCGCGCGTACCGCAGATTGCAACGCCCTCTGCAAGATACGCATTGTTGAACAAAAACCTGATGGAAGTAAAGCCGCAGCTTTCAATGTAGCTGTTAAGCTTGTTCATGGTACTCCACCAAAGGTCGTGGTTGCCTTTAATCAGTATCTTTTGCCCCTTCAACCGCGAATGTATAAACTCCAAATCCTTATAGGAGTCCTCAAGCCGCAGCGCCCACGAATGGTCGCCAAGCAGCACCACGGTATCCTCATCGGTCACCAGACTGTTCCAGTTGGCTTCAAGCCGCTCAACATAATTGCTCCAGCCCGAAAAGATATCCATTGGCTTATCGCAGCCTAAAGAGAGGTGAAGGTCGCCGATTGTATAAAGCACATCAATCCTCCCGATTACGCCTTAAGAAAATCAGTAACTACGCCTGGCATTTCCTGCTTTTCAACAGAGCCTGTGAAGCGTATCTGCTTATCCTTTGTGGCAGCAAGCGGAGCGGGCATTTTTGTGTTTGTAAGCTTTTCAAGGCGGCTGATTATCTCAAACTCGTCCTCTGTATCAACGGTGCCGCCGACAGCTTCGTAAACCGCGCCGCTGAACTTATACGGGTTCGCGGTGGAAGCGATTATTGTCTTTGTGGTATCGCCCGTTGCCTTGCGGTAGTCCTCATAAACCTTTACTGCAACCGCGGTGTGAGTATCAAGCAGGTAGCTGTACTTTTCAAAGGTGTCCTTAATAGTGGACTTTGTTGCGTCATCATCGCAGCAGCCTGCATAGAACAGCTCGGAAATCTTTGCCTTTACATCTGCGGAAACCTCGTATCTGCCGTCAGTCTTAAGCTTGCCGAACCACTCGTTGATAACGGCGTCATTCTCGCCGGAGAGGTGGTAAAGCAGGCGCTCAAGGTTAGAGGAAATCAGAATATCCATAGAGGGAGAAACGGTGGTATAGAACTTTCTGTTTCTGTCATAGATACCTGTATTTATGAAATCGGTAAGTACATTATTGCTGTTGGAAGCGCAGATAAGCTTGTTTACGGGGATACCCATAAGCTTTGCGTAGTACGCAGCAAGAATGTTGCCGAAATTTCCCGTGGGAACTACTATATTCACAGGCTCGCCGAACTCGATTTCCTTGTTCTTTACAAGCTCGACATAGGTGGAGATATAGTAAACAATCTGTGGAGCAAGTCTGCCCCAGTTGATGGAATTTGCGCTGGAAAGCAGAATATTGCTCTTGGCAAGTCTGTCTGCAATGGAATTATCGGTGAAGATAGCCTTTACGCCGTTCTGGCAGTCGTCAAAGTTGCCCTTAACGGCGCATACATGAACGTTGCCGCCCTCCTGCGTGGTCATCTGGCGCTTCTGCATACGGCTTACGCCGTCCTCTGGATAGAACACGGTAATGCTTGTGCCGTCAACGTCCTTAAAGCCCTCAAGCGCAGCCTTGCCCGTATCGCCCGATGTTGCAACAAGAATTGCAATCTGCTTGCCGTCAACCGTCTTTTTAGCCGAGGTGGTGAGCAGATAAGGCAGTATCTGAAGCGCCATATCCTTAAACGCACAGGTAGGACCGTGCCACAGCTCCAGAACGTATGTACCCGTAAGCAGGTGCGAAATCTCCGCAATATTATCGGTATCGAAATTCTTATCGTTATATGCGCTGTCAACACAGTGACGAACCTCGTCCGCCGTGAAATCGGTCAGCAGGCGGCTGAAAACCTCAAACGCCCTGTCTGCATAGCGCATATCCGTCATTGCGAGTATTTCGTCCTTTGTGAACTGCGGAATACTCTCAGGAACGAACAAGCCGCCCTCGTCAGACAGACCCTTGGTGATAGCGTGCGCGCTTGTCACCTTTAATGAAGAATTTCTGGTGCTTCTGTAATTCATATAAAGTCGTCCTTTCTAGCACGAAGCTTAGTATATTGTATATAATCCATCGGCGGTGAATGCGTCCTCGTAAATCTGTGCGCCCACCACCAGCGGAGCTTCGCCGCGCGTTATTGTCACCTCTGCGATATCATAGCGCGGCTGAAGCAGCACAGCGCCGCTCTGCGCATAGACATTGCAAAGATAAAAATCGGCTGTTTTTACAATGCGCTGCTGCTTTGAAGCCGTAACCGCGCAAAGTCCCGATACCATGCTGCCAAGCTGTCGCGTCTTGACCTCGGTAAAAACAATAAATCTGCCAACCTGCGAGATTATGTCGATTTCCCCGCCCGCTATGCGGAAATTGCGGCAGATAATCGTATGCCCGCGCTTTATAAGTTCAGCGCAGATATAATCCTCGCCAAGGTCGCCTTTACGCTTTTTATCCATTTTTACCTGCAAAATATTTCTTGAAAAACGAGGGTCGGTGCGCAGGACACAGCCCATACTTATCAACGGCGGCGTAATGCGCCTTTGTGCCGTAGCCCTTATGCTTTTCAAAGCCGTACTGCGGGTACTGCTGCGCAAGCGCGCACATATAACGGTCACGCTCCACCTTTGCAAGAATGGAAGCCGCCGCTATGCTGGCAGAACTTGCGTCGCCCTTTATAACTGTTCTTACATTGCCATCAATCGGCGGCAGACGGTTTCCGTCAACAAGCACTATATCAGCCTTAACTGCAAGTCCCTCGTAAGCGCGCCGCATTGCAAGCATTGCGGCTTCGAGGATATTAAGCTGCTCAATCTCGGCAATAGAAGCGGTGGCTACGCAATACGCCCGCGCCTTTTGCTTAATCTCGTCATAAAGGCTGTCGCGCTTTTTCTCGGTAAGCTTTTTACTGTCATTTATGCCGTCAATCACAACGCCCTCGTCAAAAATGACGGCGGCAGCGTAAACATCACCCGCAAGCGGACCTCTGCCCGCCTCGTCGATACCGCAGACAACGCCGAAATCCGAACGTATCCCGCTGTCAAAAAGGAACAGCGGCATATCAGCCAATTCAGGGTGCCTGTTCGATAGTAATTCTGCCAATTTTGCCACCCCTGTACTCGTCAAGAAGCGCGGCGGCAGCACGCTCGGTGTCAGGCTCTCCGCCCGAAACAAGCATACCCCTCGCCCTTGCGATTTCCATCAGCACGTCGCCCTCGCCCGCTATCTTGTAGCGCGACCTTATAAGGTCGGGATAATCCTGCAAAAGCAGTTCGCCAAGCGCCCTCGCAAGCGCCTCGGTATCCATAACATCGTCCTTTATTGCGCCCGTAAACGCAAGCCTTTGCGCAGCAAGCTGGTCATCAAACTTAGGCCAGAGTATACCAGGCATATCAAGCAGCTCCACGTCCTTGTCAATCGCCACCCACTGCTTTCCGCGGGTAACGCCGGGACGGTCGCCAACTTTGGTTTTTTTGGTTTTCGCCATGCGGTTTATGAAGGAGCTTTTTCCTACGTTCGGAATGCCCACCACCATAAGCCTCAGCGCTTTGCCAATCATGCCGCGCTTTTTGCGCCGCTCCATCAAGTCGCTAAGCAGACTTTTAACCGCAGGCAGGAACTTGTTTATTCCCTTTCCGCTGCGGCAGTCGCAGGTGATAACCGTAATCCCCTGCTTCTCATAAAACTGCTTCCATCTTGCGGTTGCCGCGTCATCGGCATAATCGCACTTATTCATTATCATTATGCGCGGCTTATCCTTAACAAGCTCGTCAAGAATTGGGTTGCGGCTTGATTCGGGAATACGTGCGTCTGTGATTTCCACAACCGCGTCAACCATTTTCAAATCCGCCTCGATAAGTCGGCGAGTCTTGGTCATGTGACCGGGAAACCACTGAATATTTCCTACTTCGCTCATAACAACCCCATGCTGTCAAACGGCATAAAGCGGAATACCGCCTTGCCCATAATAAGGTCTGCGTCCACCATGCCGACGCGCATATCACGGCTATCGGTTGAATTATTGCGGTTGTCGCCCATAACGAAAACATAGCCCTCAGGGACAACATAGTCCCTGCCGCTTTCGCAGTTTTCGGCTGTAACCGTTTTTTCGGCGATGTAGCCCTCCTCCAGCAGCTTGCCGTTGAGGTAAACCTCGCCCTTTTCAAAATCAAACCTCACCGTATCGCCCTCAACCGCAATAACGCGCTTGATAATAGGCTCGCCGTAAAGTCCGTTTGTCGACTGGCGCAGCCTGTCAGCCTGCACCACAACAATATCGCCCCTCTGCGGCGTATAAAAAAGATTGAATGCTATAACACGGTCCTGGTCCTGCAGCGTATTGTTCATAGACCTTCCGTCAACAGTAATGGACCTGAAAACAAACAAATTCAGTGCAAGCATGAACAGCACCGCGTAGACAAGGCTGCTCACCCAGTCAAGCGCGTCCGCAAAGGGTCTGACAGCTTTTTCACTTATTTCGTTCGCTTTTTCTGTCAGATATTCTTCAAGGTTTTTGTTCTTCATTGCACATTCTCTTTCTCAGCATATCCACGCTAAGCCCCGCCGAAGCGGAGCGTTGCATGAATGAGGTTTGTCTGACAATAAATCAGACTCTGGACTTAACCTTAGCAGCCTTACCAACTCTGTCGCGCAGATAGTAGAGCTTAGCTCTGCGAACCTTACCGTGTCTTACTACCTCAACGTACTCAACAGAGGGGCAGTGGAGAGGGAATACTCTCTCAACGCCACAGCCGTGTGCAACACGTCTTACGGTAAAGGTTTCGTTGATGCCGCCGTGCTTCTTGGCGATAACAGTACCCTCAAACATCTGGATACGGAACTTGTCGCCCTCCTTGATCTTAACGCCTACCTTAACGTAGTCGCCGACCTCGATAGCGGGGGCTTCAGCCTTCATGCTGCTCTGCTCGATGATTTTTAATGCGTCCATTTTTTCCTCCTAGACTTTTCGGATATTCTTGAAACCGACCTGCTCGAACGATATACGCCAAGGGCTGTTTACCTTGATTTCAGCGGACTATCCGTTTTAATGTTTGGCATTTTGCCGCGCATTAACACACATTGCTATGTCAGCACACAGCAACGGATACTAAATGCTTTTCTATTATAACACTTTCACAGAAAAAAATCAAGTGCTTTTTACAACATTTTGTACAAAATTTAAGGCAACACCGCACAAAGATTGTGTGCGGATTGCGAAGTCAGATTTTTCGTCAGATTGTACAACGAGGACGACGCAAGGCTGACGCCTTGCTAGGACGAATTGTGCAATATGACGGAAAAGATGCAAGTAAGACGCGCGCAAAGCCGTTAGGCGGTCTTTGTGCGGTATTGCCTTAATCTGCAAGCGCAAATTCAAGGCTTTCCATATACCTTTCATCAAAACTCGGCATAATGCTTTCGGTTATATTTTCGGCGGAGGAAATAAGCCGCTCCAGTTTTTGCAGCACATCATTATTTGCGAGCGCAGCGATAATTCCGCTTTCGGTGGAATTTTGGGTAAAACGCGCCTTTTGCGCGATATTCTGCGGCACAGCGCCAAGCTGCGCCAGACGCTCAAGCCCCTTTTGCGCCAATACCTCGCCCGTGAGATAAACCGCGTGCGGAACTCCGCACTGCTCAATAAAGCAGTCAAGCGCCGCCGCAAGCTTTGCCTTATCCGTCTGGACAGCCCGCACATCGCTCTGCGAGATATAGTAGTCCTCGCCGATATAGAACAGGTCGCGGTCGGTCATTATGCCGTCGCTGTCAAGGCTTCCCGCGCGCAGCATTATGCAGATTACGTCAAGCGCCGCAGAGGGCGCAATACCAACGCTGTCGCCGTCGCCCGATACGCAGTAGCTGACGGTTCCGTTTTCCTCGCGCGATACTTCGTCAATAGCGCCGAACTCGCAGCGCATTCCGCTTTCCAGTGCAGAGCCGTCAAACGCGCCGCTAAGCGGCACACTCGCCAGCTTAAGTCTGCCGCCCGCAAAGAACGCAAGGTTAAGACTTTTGCCAAGCTGCACGGCAAGCGTTCCCTCCTCAATGGGAAGCGAAGCCAGAAACGCCGCAAAGCTGCTGTCGGCATAGGCGCTTACAAATGGCAGCGCGATAATTTCCGTATCGGGGCGCAGGAACATATCGGACGGGTCAAGCTGCTGTTCTATTTCCGCAGAAATATGTATCGGCGCGCAGAAGCCTATTTTTTGCAGCGACGAAGCGGGAATATTATACTCGCGCATGGCAAGAAAAATAAGCTTTGAAAGCTCCGCGGCAGCATTTTCGGGCGCAAAATTCTCCGTAAACGCCACCGAGCGCGCAACAACGCGCGACAGCGAAATATCATAAAACGCCGCCGTGATAAGCCCCGCCGAAACCTCACAGGCAACGGCGATACAGCGGCTGTACTCCTCGTGATATTTTTCATGGTGAACAAAGGGTTGCATTTTAACAGCTCCTTAACGATTATTATTATTATTTATAGTATAGCACATAATTCCCAAAAATCAAATACATTATCCGATATATTTTTTCAAAACTTATTGAAATCCGACATTCTATTTGCTATAATAGGAATAGTGTGAAAATAGGAGGCTGAGCAGCTTGAACCAGAAATTCAATCATTTAATCGACACAGAGGACTACACCGTACACCAGTGGAACGCCATGGTGCGCTTGGCGCAGGATATTATGCGCCGCCCCGAAAGTTACAGCGAAAAATGCAAGGGCAAAATTATGGCGACCCTGTTCTATGAGCCGTCAACAAGAACGCAGATGAGCTTTCAAAGCGCGATGATACGGCTTGGTGGCAACATAATCGGCTTTGACAATCCCGGCAACTCCTCCGTGGCTAAGGGCGAAAACCTTAAGGACACAATAAAAATCGTCAGCGGCTATGCCGATATCCTCGTCATGCGCCATAATCAGGAAGGCTCGGCGAAGGCGGCGGCGCTTAACGCAGACTGCCCCGTAATCAACGCGGGTGACGGCGGACATCTTCACCCCACCCAGACGCTGACAGACCTGCTGACGCTTCAGACCGAAATAGGCAGGCTGGACAACCTCACCATAGGACTTTGCGGCGACCTTAAGTATGGGCGCACGGTTCACTCGCTGGTTAAGACGCTTTCATGCTATAAGAACAATAAATTCGTGCTTATCTCCACTCCTGCGCTTTCCCTGCCCTCTTACATAAAGGACGTTCTGCTGGCGCGCGGCTGCGAGTTTACCGAAGTCAAGACCATTGAGGAAGCTATTCCGCAGCTTGATATGCTCTACATGACCAGAATACAGCGCGAGCGCTTCGACAGCGCCGAGGAATACGAACGCCAGAAAAACGTCTACCGACTCACAAAGGAAAAAATGGCGCTTGCCAAGTCCGATATGATTGTTATGCACCCGCTGCCCCGCGTGAATGAAATTGATGTGGAGGTTGACAGCGACCCGCGCGCCGCATACTTCAAGCAGGCGAATTACGGAATGTACGTCAGAATGGCGCTTATCCTGTCAACGCTTAACAACGAATTAAGACCGAACACGCTGCTTTCGGGCGAGCTGCACAATGATGTGTGCTGCACAAATCCCAAGTGCATAACCCAGACGGAGCATTATCTGCCGAGAAGCTTCAAAAAATACGGCGATATTCTGATATGCGAATACTGTGACGAAAGAATACTCACTTAAACGCTAAAATCACAACAACAAAAATAAGGGGCGCTTGTCCCCTTATTTCAGACTGTAAACAAAGTCCATTTTGCCCGCGTAGCGGGCTTTTGAAATCCGTTTTTTGCCTCAGC
>CAZKXB010000033.1:0-27543 GCA_964556595.1 uncultured Ruminococcus sp.
GATGATTGTACCTGCCTTCTTGATGAACGACCAGCCGCGCTCCCACATGGAACGAAGTACGTTGCCGACTGTCGGGAGATGGTATGCGGGAAGCTCCATAACAAAGGGAGCGGGGTCGCCTGCGAACATCTTTGTCTTTTTAAGAATAATACCCGAAATGATAATTGCCGCGATACCGATAAAGTATGCGCCCGTGGAAACCCACGCAGAGCCGCCGAAAATTGCACCCGCTATCATCGCGATAAACGGAACCTTAGCGCCGCAGGGGATAAATGTTGTTGTCATTACGGTCATGCGGCGGTCGCGCTCGTTTCCAATGGTACGCGAAGCCATGATACCAGGGATTCCGCAGCCCGTACCAATAAGAATCGGGATAAAGGACTTGCCCGAAAGACCGAACTTTCTGAACACACGGTCAAGCACAAACGCAACTCTCGCCATATATCCGCACGCTTCAAGGAACGCAAGGAAGATAAACAGTACAAGCATCTGCGGCACAAAGCCGAGAACCGCACCAACACCCGCTACGATACCGTCAAGGATAAGTCCCTTAAGCCAGTCAACGCAGTTCACAGCGTCCAGTCCGCTTTCCACCAGAACGGGAATACCGGGAACCCATACTCCGTATTCCGCGGGGTCTGGCTCGTCAAAGCCGTTTTCGGTGAAGTATTCAACCGCATCTGTGTAGGTTGTGCCGACAGTGCTTTCCTCGTCCGCGTCTGCGGGGATTTCGGAGAAATATGCCGTTACGTCATATTCCGAGAGATTTTCTTCGTCCTCAAGAGTAAGCACAGCGGACTGCTCATCGGAAGTAAACGCCGTAATATCCGCAAGAGCCGCTTCGGCGTCAAATTCTTCGTCCTCAAGGTCGGGCGCCATGCCAAACGCGTCAAGAGCATTCATTGCATCGGAATATTCTCCCGCAGCCTCCTCGTAAGCTCCCCTGCCTATGCCGAGAAGATACCAGCCATCACCAAACAGTCCGTCATTCGCCCAGTCTGTCGCGGAAGTTCCCACAGTAACCATGGAAATATAGTAGACAAGCCACATAATAACCGCGAAAATCGGCAGACCCAGCCAACGGTTTGTAACAACCCTGTCTATCTTATCAGAGGTTGTAAGACCGCCCTTGTTCTTTTTCTTGTAGCAGCCCTTAAGAATGCCCGCTATGTAAATGTATCGCTCATTGGTGATGATGCTTTCGCTGTCATCGTCCATCTCCTGCTCGGCAGCCGCGATATCCTTTTCGATATGCTCAAGCTTGTCGGCGGGAATATTAAGTATTTCAAGCACCTTTTCATCGCGCTCAAAAATCTTTATCGCGTACCATCTCTGCTGTTCTTCGGGAATTTCGTGCAGGAACGCTTCCTCAATGTGTGCAATAGCGTGCTCAACCGCGCCGCTGAAGTTATGCTGAGGAACCATCTTCTCGCCGCTTCTTGCAGCCGCAACTGCCTTGTCGGCAGCCTCTGTAATGCCCGTGCCCTTAAGCGCAGATATCTCGCATACCTCACAGCCAAGCTCTGTGGAAAGCTGCTTTATATCAATCTTGTCGCCTGTTTTCTTCACAACGTCCATCATGTTGACAGCCGCAACCACGGGAATACCAAGTTCCACAAGCTGTGTTGTAAGATACAGGTTTCTTTCAAGGTTTGTGCCGTCAATAATGTTGAGTATCGCATCGGGACGCTCGCCGACAAGGTAATTTCTTGCAACTACCTCCTCAAGCGTGTATGGCGAAAGCGAATAAATACCGGGAAGGTCTGTTATAACAACATTCTTGTTGCCTTTAAGCTTGCCCTCCTTTTTCTCCACCGTTACGCCGGGCCAGTTTCCGACAAACTGGTTGGAGCCTGTCAGCGCGTTAAACAGCGTCGTCTTGCCGCAGTTGGGATTACCTGCAAGCGCTATTCTTATCTCCATCATGTTCTCCTCTCGTTGTTAGCTTGTGCTAACCACATTTTTGTTTTTTACCGCCCGAAACGGACGGCTTTGTTCATTTCTCAGACTGTTTCAATCATCTCGGCGTCTGCTTTTCTCAGCGAAAGCTCATAGCCGCGGACAGTTACTTCGATGGGGTCGCCAAGCGGCGCTACCTTGCGAATGTATACCTCTACACCCTTTGTAATGCCCATGTCCATAATTCTGCGCTTTATCGCACCCTCGCCGTTAAGCTTCTTAACGGTTACGGTCTGACCGATTTTCGCGTCCTTTAATGTTGCCATATATCCTGCCTCCTGTCTTATATCATTATCTTCATTGCCATTTCCTTGGAAACCGCAACTCTCGCCTCTTTAACGTTTACAATCAGATTGCCCGCCATCTGATTTATAACTATCACCGTGCCGCCCGCAACAAAGCCCAAACTTTCAAGGAACTTGCGGGTTTCGGGACTTCCGCCTACCTTTTTTATCATGTTTTCTTCTCCGGCATTAGCCATTGTCAGCGGCATCATAACTACCCCTCCGATTTATGCAACAGGTTAGATTTTGCTAACCCAGAACTTTCAATTAAGGGTTAGCACTTTCTAACCCATGTATAATAATATCTCAAACCCGCCAAAAAGTCAATACCCCTGCAAAGATTTTGCAGCTTTTTTCTCATTTTCTACAAATGAGGTTAGTTTTAACTTACCGTGCGCGCTGATTTTGGCAATTTTGCACAAGCATATTTCCCCCACGGCAAAGCGCGGCAAAGCCGCCAAAGCCATGCCGCGCACAATAAATATCCGCACTATGATACGATACGATTTTTGCCGTTCTTTTTGCCGTTGTAAAGCCGCTTGTCAACCGAGGTAATCAGCCCGTCAAAGCTGTTCTCCTCTGCGCCGTGGGCAAAGCCGAACGTCATGGTAAGCTTTACAACCTTGTCCTCATGAGGTATCTCGGCGCCGCGCACCCTGTCCTGTATCCGTTCAAGCCTTGCAAGGCAGTCCTCCCTGTCGCCGCGCATTATAAGCAGTATCTCCTCGCCGCCCCAGCGACAGGCAATCTCGCCCTCAGAAACGCCGTCAAGCATAATATTCGCTATGGTTTTAAGCGCCGCGTCACCGCAGTCATGCCCATATGTATCGTTGATTTTTTTGAAATCGTCAACATCTCCCAGCGCAATGCAGAAGCTGCCGCACTCGCCCATTACTTCCTCATAGACAGGCTTAAGGCTGTGACGGTTGTAAAGACCTGTCAGCGCGTCATGTGTTGCGGTGTACTCAAGCTCGCGGTTGACCTTGCGCAGCTTTTTAAGCAGCGAATAAACCTCCAGCGAAAACAGCATGGAGAAAACAATCAGCATAAGCGCCGCAAATATCATGTTAATCAGCCGAAGCATATAAATTTCATCATAAGACAGCGGGAAATACGGGTAGGTTTCAAGACAGTTTACCATTATCAGCGAACCCGCTATAAGCGCTATCGCCGTAATCACGAAAATTACCACAGTTCTGAAAAACACCTGAATACTGCACGAAAAGAACAGCACATATATAGAAATAGGCAGTATCACAAGGGCATAAAGATAAAAGCTTGCCCCCTCGCCGATAGTCAGCATACAGACAACCGTATGCAGCATTATCTCGCTATAAAACGCAACCATCCAGCCAAAGCGCATCTGACCAGTGCGCTTGCTTACGCTGAACATACTGCCAAGCACATACAACAGCACGCTGAAAATATTAAACACGCTTAGCACCACAACGCCAAGCTTAAGAAACATAATCAAAAAACACAGATGGATTACTGCCCCCGCAACAAACATCAGACGATATTTAAGAGAGCCTTGTATATTGATATTGTCTATACTGTACTTCATTTTTCCCTCGTTTATACCCCAAAAATAAATACCGCAAAGCCTGCAAATACGCCGCAGGGCAAACGCGCGCCGCACATTTTTTTGGCAGCAGGTTTAACGGCAAACCATAATAATCATATTCGGCAGCAGCAATAATAAGCACCGCAGAATACCCATACATATATAATAGCAGAAATCGCCAAATAAATCAATACACTTACTAACATTTTTTCGACAAAAAAAGAAAAAAATCAAATAAATCCAAAAAAATTTAACTAAAAGCTATTGACAAATGTTAAAGCATATGTTATAATGAGATTACAGAAAATCAGTAATGATTACTGTTATTATTTACGATATAAATTCAGGAGGAATAAGATTATGGCAAAGTATGTATGTCCCGTATGCGGTTATGTTCACGAGGGTGATTCTGCGCCCGAAAAATGTCCCCAGTGCGGCGTTCCCGGCTCAAAGTTCAATGTAATGGCAGAAAGCGACAAGCTTGTTTTCGCTGACGAGCATAGAATCGGCGTTGCCGCAGCGGTTACAGATACCGAGATTATTGAGGGTCTGCGCGCTAACTTCGCGGGCGAATGTACCGAGGTTGGTATGTATCTTGCAATGGCAAGAGCAGCTCACAGAGAGGGCTACCCCGAAGTTGGTCTTTACTACGAAAAGGCTGCATGGGAGGAAGCTGAACACGCTGCTAAGTTTGCAGAACTTCTGGGCGAGGTTGTTTCCGCTTCCACAAAGGAAAACCTCACAAAGCGCGTTGCCGCTGAACACGGCGCAACCGAGGGCAAGCTTGTACTCGCAAAGCGCGCTAAGGAACTTGGTCTGGACGCTATCCACGACACCGTTCACGAGATGGCAAAGGACGAAGCAAGACACGGCAAGGCATTTGAAGGTCTGCTGAACAGATATTTTAAGTAATCCGTGCGATAAAGGCACATCTGCTGCGTCAAAGCCCATTCGGCAGGCACAAAGCCTAGCCCGAATGGGCTTTCCATGTGTCTGCGCCTTTCTTACGCGCCTTGATTTCCGCTTTCAAAGAGGGCAGTTCTAATTTTTAGGGCTGCCCTTTTATTTACGCGTGATAGGTCACATATAAAACAAACAGCGGCTTTGACGCCGCCGTTTTATTGCAAAAAACACTTGCACGATTTTTTAGAAAATACAACGCTATATTGTACTCTGTATGGTGGAAATAAGCGCGTCAAGGCTGCTGCGGATACTGCTTGGCAAGCCCCGTTACTCGCACCAAATAAGCACGGTAATTATGATACGAGAGTATCTGAAACTATTCGTGTTATAAACCTTGCGGAAGATGTAAGCCGTAGAAGTGTTGTCATACTAGAAAGGGATATTATTAGTATTTGAAGTCGCTAATAAAGAAATAATTATTGTCTGTCATCCAGTTGACAAAATCCTTCACAGTTCCGTTATCTAAACACGATATTAATTGCCCAAACTGACACAGCTTTTTGTAAGCCATCTTATCGTTTGCATCTGAATATATCTCATATAAGGCAATGGAACCATAATCTGGTATATATTCGTCATAGGTAATAGTATTATAACTTTCATTGGCATCAAATTCACTTATAAATTTGTATATTGTGTTTAAATCAGTTTCCTTAACACTGTTTTCAGATTGAGATTTTTGAGCATCCAGTGCAATCTGGTACCAATTTTCATCTTCAAAACTAAAATTATTTGGAAGATAGTGATAGTTGCCATCAGAATCAATAATGCTTCCACTGAAATATATATCGTCTGAAAAATTAGTGCGAGTAATAACAAACAGTACTTCTTGATTCGGTTTAGGTATTTCCGCCGTAGAATCGGTATTAGTATTGCTGACATCAGGTTTCATTGTATTGCATGAAGCAAACAAGAATAACGCCGCAACTGTTAATAATATCAAAAATATACGTTTCATAGACACCTCTTAATAAATTCTATTGCTTAGCTTAAATGATTATACCCGCCCTCACGGATTATCTTTGCATAGTCCTTATAAGCAAGGTTAAGGTCAACATAGGTGTCGATGCCTGTTACAATGCCCTTGCAGCTATACTGCCACATTCCAAAATCGCCAAGATAGGTCGGCACGGTATACCACTGCGCAAGCCACACCTCGTAATCGCTAAGCTGCGACATATCAAGATTGTATGTAAGCCATGACTTGTTTGCATAAATCATCGGATAATAGCCCGCCGCCTTTACCTCGTCAAGAAAGGCCTTGCAGATTTTTGTTATCTCGTCCTTGCCGAGATTTGCCTGCGACTGCTCCTCAACGTCCAGTACAACGGGGAATGTTATCTTGTACGGCTTTATCGTTTCGATAAAGAATTTGGCTTCCTCAATCGCGTCCTCAACAGTTTCAGCATATAGATAATGATATACTCCCACATCAAGTCCCACTCTGGTTGCTTCGGTTATGTTATAGTCGAACCATGTGTCCTTTGCGGTGGGACGGCTGTCGCTGATTTGTCCGTGGGAAGCGCGTATCATCGCAAAGCTTACACCCGAAAAACGCACAAACTCCCAGTCAATAGCGCCCTGCGCATAGGAAACATCAATACCCTTTTCGCCCGTATCTGTGCTGCTTGAGATAGGCTTGTAGTAGCGGTAATCTATCAGTCGGCTGGATTTCGACACGGCAAAGCTTGCGTTTTTGGATTTGAAATAATGCACATCTTTCTCGAATATAAACACGCCGCTGTTTATGGACTGTCCGTAGAGATAGTACATACCCGCGAAGCTTGCGCGTCCGCTTATTGTTACGCCGAAATATCCCTTGTTTGTAAGTCTGCCTCCGCTTGGGGTCTGAAAATCACCCGTAACAAGGCACTTTGAATTTTGGGTAAGCGTAGTTGCGCCATAGTTAAGATAAACACCGCCATTGTATATATTTACCGCGCCCGAATAAATCGCGCTGCTGTCATGGCGGATTATATACTCGCTTTTTATGTAGAAGCAGGAGCTTATCGTACCCTTTACTGTGCCGTAACTTTCAAACGCGGAGTCGGTGTTTATGTACAGCTTGCCCGAATTAAGCAGCTCGCCGTTTTTCTCCACCAGCAGTCTGCCCTTTACGTTAAGCACGCCGTCAGTGTAGATTGTAAGGCTGCCGCCCTCCGCAATAACAACCGTTGTATCCTCAGGAATTGTCACGGTTGAGGTGATGCGCGCCGCGCCTGTTACACAGTAGTTTGCGCCTGCCTGCGGCTTCTCTGTGCCGTCCCAGACGGTGTAGCCGCTAAGGTCTATCGGCGTGTAGTCGGTATCGGTGATGTCCACGCCGTCCGAAAGACCCTCCATAAATTCTCCCATAATAATTTCGGTTTCGGACTTCTGGGATACATCAATCACAGAGGTTTCATTGCCTGCCGCTGCGGGCGCTGAATTTTCTGCGGCGGCGGAAATTCCACCCGAAAGCGCTATTGCCGCACTTAGCAGCAGGGCGGTTATTCTTTTGCTGATTTTCATGCTTCACACTCCGTTTTCGTTATGGCGCCGAAAACAATTCAGCGCTGCTGTCCTATAGGTATATTGTCGCATATTTTTCCTTGTTTGTCAAATGTTTTTTTGATTTTTTTACAGGAAATTTGCACCATGTCGGCTTATGGAAGCAGTTCAGGCTTTGCAGGGACAAATTCTTACTGCTTTTTCCAAGCGGCGGGAGTAATCAGCATAAGCATGGGGAACAGCTCCAGCCTGCCCGCAAGCATATCGAATATCAGCACAAGCTTTGTTCCGTCCGAGAAAAAGCCGAAATTCTGCGTAGGTCCTACCATCTCAAGACCTGGACCTATATTATTCAGCGCCGCAACCACGGCGGTGAAATTTGTGGTAAAATCGCAGTTGTTGAACGAAATCAGCAGCACGGATATAGCATAAATCAGTATATACGCCACCATATACGCATTTGCGGAGCGCACGGTTTCATGCTCAACAGGGTGAGAGTCAAGCTTTATCTTTCTTACCTCGCGCGGGTGGATAAGCATTGATATCTCCTTGCCAATGCCCTTAAGCAGTATCAGTATGCGCGAAACCTTTATACCACCGCTTGTGCTTCCCGCACAGCCGCCGATAAACATAAGCAGCACCAGTATAACCTTGGACAGCTCAGGCCACATATTGTAGTCCGTTGTCATAAAGCCTGTCGTGGAGATTATGGAGCTTACCGTAAACACCGAGTGCCGCAGCGCCTCGCCCACGCTGTCAAACATTGACGCTATATTCGCCGTGATTATGGCAGACGCGCCCGCAACAATCACCAGAAACGCCTTTACCTCGATATTAAACGCTTCTTTAAGCTTGCCAATCAGTATAAAATAATAGGAGTTGAAGCTTATGGAGAACAGTATCATAAACACCGTCACCACTATCTGGTTATACGCCGAGAAGCCGGCAAAGCTTGTGTTATAAAATCCGAAGCCGCCTGTGCCCGCCGTTGAAAAGGCGGTATTAAGCGCCTCAAACACATTCATTCCGCCAAAAAGGTGCAGCACAAACTGGATAAGCGTAAGCACAAAATATATCGAATACAGCAGCAGCGCGGTGGTCTTAACGCGCGGCACAAGCTTGCTGACGGACGGACCTGTACTTTCCGCTTTCATAAGGTGCATATTCTGACCGCCCGACAGCGGCAGAAACGCCATAACAAACACCAGCACTCCCATACCGCCAACCCAGTGGGTAAAGCTGCGCCACATCAGCATACATTTTGGCAGCGCTTCTATATCGGACAGGACGCTTGCGCCTGTCGTGGTAAAGCCCGAAACAGACTCAAAAAGCGCGTCCACAAAATTGGGTATGCAGCCCGAAATAAAAAACGGCAGCGCCCCGAACACCGAAAGCACAATCCAGCTTATGGCGACCACCATAAAGCCGTCGCGCGAATAAAGGGTGGTGTTCTTTCGCTTTTTGAATGTAAGCAGTCTGCCCGCAACGGCACAGAACGCCGCCACAGCAGCAAAGCACCATATCTGCCGCTCGCCGAAGCAAATCGCGGCAGTAATCGGCACAAGCATAAATATACCCTCGAAAATAAGCAGCCAGCCGAGGATATACGTTATCATTTTGTAGTTCATAATTACCTCGGTTATTCAAGAATATCGGTGATATCCTGCATTTCGGTGCGGTTTGAAACTATAACGACAGAATCGCCCGATTGAATTTCATCATCACCATGGGGAGTAATAACGTTCTTTCCGCGCAGTATAGCGGCTATAAGCACGCCCTGCTGAAGCCGCAGCTTTGAAAGTGGCACGCCCACCACGGGCGAGTTATCCTTTATGCTGAACTCCGCAGCCTCAATTTGACCCTTTACAATGCTGTACAGCGTTTCAACATTGCTGCCGATAGTGTTCTTCATCGCCCTTACATAACGGGTTATGGCTTCAGAGGTGATGTTTTTGGGGTATATGGTGGAGTCAAGGTCGAGGTGCTTTATAACATCATCAAAATCAATACGGTTGATTTTGGTGACAACCTTGCCCTTGCTTGCCCTTTTTGCAAACAGGGAGAGGAATATATTCTCCTCGTCAAGATTTGTCAGCGCCACAAAGCCGCCCACGTTTTCAAGCCCCTCCTCCATAAGCAAGGACTGCTCCGCAGCGTCACCGTGGATTATGCGCACGTCCTCAAGCTCCGTGCAAAGTTCCTCGCAGCGCTTCTGATTTTTCTCGATTATTTTCAGCGACATATTTCCGGAGCGGTTAAGAATATTGCACAGATAGTGCGCTATTTCACCGCCGCCTATTATCATTACATCTTTTACCGAGTTCATTTTGTAGTCGATTTTGCGGAAAAAGTCGTTGGCATTGCGCGGTGTGGCAATAAGCGAGATTACGTCCTTTTCCTCAAATATGAGGTTGCCGTTTGCGATAAAGGCATTGTCGCCGCGCTCAACCGTGCATATAAGCACATCGCACTTGAATTTCGCGGCAAGTTCCTTTACGGCGCAGCCTGCAAGCGGACTGTTTTCGGGCAGGCGGAATTTCATCATCTCCACCCTGCCCTTGGCAAAAGTGTCTATTTTCATTGCCGAGGGGAAACGCAGCACCCGCGCAATTTCCGCAGCGGCGGCATATTCGGGATTTATAACCATGGCAAGACCAAGCTCGTCCTTAAGATAGGGCGCTTCGCTGCTGTATTCGGGACTTCTCACCCTCGCTATCGTCTGGCAGTCGCCAGCCTTTTTCGCGATAAGGCAGCACAGCAGATTAAGTTCGTCCGAGCCTGTCACCGCGATAAGCAGGTCGCTGTTTTTTATGCCCGCCTCCTGAAGTGTGGAGTGGGTAGCGCCGTTTCCGATTACGCCCATTACGTCATATCTTGAAGATACGTCATGCACCTTTTCCGCGTCAAGGTCTATAACGGTTATGTTGCTGCCTTCCTCGTTAAGCTGGTCAGCAAGCGCTTCGCCAACCTTGCCGCAGCCTACTATAATTATATTCATACGTTTTCCTCCAACGATATTATCACACAAATATGCAATTGTAATAACAGACTGTAAACAAAATCCATTTTGCCCGCGTAGCGGGCTTTTGAAATCCGTTTTTTGCCTCAGCTTTGCCGAGGCAAAAAACACTTCTATCCGCACAAGTGTACGAACTGACGGCTTCGCCGTCAGCGAGTGCGCGCAGGGCGGATGTTTCGGCGGAAAAGCCCCGTTGGGGCTTTTTCGACGGTCTGTTATAATAATACACCTTTTATCGGCAAATGTCAATATTCTTACATAAGCAAGTGCAGATGCGGCACTGGAATTTCTGGTTATGGTTTCCTTAATGTTGCACAAAATTGGCAGAACAGTTTCAGCACTTTGCCACCTTAAGACAGCAAAGTGCCAAAATGCAATATTGTAATTTGTGCATTATCACCATGGCGAATTTTGTCCCTTTCTAGATGAAAAGTGCCAAACTTTGTGGAAAACAAGCGATATTGCACAGGTGTGTATTGACAAAACCATATCATGTGTGATATCATTATACATAGAAACACAACGCAAAAGATACTCAGTGTTATATATATATATATATAAACGGTACTTTGGCGTTGTTTTTTTATGCAGGGCGAAATAAAACAAAATCAAAGGAGAACAAGACATGAAGAATCTTAAGGTCAGGCTTAAAATACTGGCAGCATTCGGGCTGGTATTACTTCTAACGGTAGGCATCGGCATAACTTCAATCGTTTCAATTTCCACCATGGGCAGCACCGCCGATAATTATGTAAACATTTCTATCCCCGCAACACAGTATCTGCTTGAAGCAAGGCGCAATATAAGACTGTTTCAGGTTGATATTCTGGAATCCATTTCAGTAGAAACAGAGGAAAAATACAACGAGGTTTTAGCGGAGATGGAAACCCATCGCACCGAGTTCTACAACCAGCTTGATGAATTTATTAAGCTTGACCCTCAGTTTGCGGACGAGGTTGAGGAAATCCACAACCTTATGGACAACGCGATATCCGTTCGCCAGCAAATTCTTGACGAAGCGTCCAAGCGTACCGCAGAGGGCAACGCCGCAGCGTTCAGAATATATGAGGACAGCTATTTCCCCGCGCTTGAACAGGTTACAGACAAGCTTGGAAATCTTTCTGACGAACTTGACAGCGCAATTCAGGAGCGCCACAACAGCGCCACAATAACCCAGACAGTTGTCACCATAATTATTATAGCCGTAATTGCCATAGCAGCGGCTATCGTAATTGTTATAACCATTGTTCTCTCCAAGGCTATCGTTGCACCTCTTAAGGAAATTCAGGAGGCAATGGAGAACATCTCAAACGGCAGAATAAGCGAAGCAAAGGTGGACTATCACTCCAATGATGAGCTTGGATATCTTGCACACTCCGCCCGCAAAACCGTTACATTCTTCCACAACATAATCCCCGATATCGCGCTGCTTTGCAACAATATCGGCGACGGAAACTTTGATATAACAACACAGCACCACGAGTACTACGTTGGCGAAACTGACGAAATTCTTAAGAGTATCCGTTATGTGCGCAACAACCTTTCGGGAGCAATTGAGCAGGTTGACGTAACCGCAGAGCAGCTGCTCAGCGGCGCTGAGCAGGTTGCCGAGGGCGCACAGGTGCTTGCTCAGGGTTCGACAGAGCAGGCTTCCTCCGTTGAGGAGCTTTCCGCAACGCTTATGGAACTTTCCGGCAGAGTAGACACTACCGCAAACAACGCACAGGTTGCACAGACATATACCGATGAAGCCGTTGTCAGCATAAAGGAAAGCACACAGTACATGGAAGAACTTATCACCGCAATGAACGATATCAACAATTCTTCCAACGAGATAAGCCAGATTATAAACACGATTGAGGATATTTCCTTCCAGACAAACATTCTTGCGCTTAACGCCGCTATCGAGGCAGCAAGAGCAGGCGAAGCAGGAAAGGGCTTTGCGGTTGTAGCAGATGAGGTTAAGAACCTCGCAAACAAATCCGCAGAGGCAACTCACCACACAACAGAGCTTATCGAAAACGCTCTCAGAGCGGTTGAACTGGGCATGAGCAAGGTAAACGAAACCTCCGCCGCGCTCAACAACGTTGTTGAGAAGGAAGAACTTATGTCGGAGAAGGTTCACGAGATTACACAGGCTACCGTTGAGCAGTCTGACGCTATCAGACAGATTAACGTTGGCGTTGAGCAGATTTCCAATGTTGTTCAGAACAACTCCGCAACCTCCGAGCAGTCCGCCGCAGCCGCAGAACAGCTTACCGGTCAGGCGAATATGCTTAAGGAACTGGTATCTGGCTTTAAGCTTTACAGGCAATCCTAACTGGGAAATGTCTTAAGCATAAATTTGGGTATTATTTTCCCCCGCCGTACATTCGGCGGGGACTTTTTTTTCGTCAGCGCAAGCGCTTACATTCAGCGCCTTGGGCAACATATATCCGCACAAAAACAGTATAAATTAAGCGCCCCAATCTGCTGGAGCGCTTAATGTATTTTTATTTCGTATTATCCTCAACCCACTTGGCTGCCATCATCGGCGACAGGATAATGTCAAGCGTTTCCTGTGCGCCGTCAATAACATTTTCGGGAATTGCTGCGGACTGCTCAGACGGCTCGCAGATATCATAGGTAAGCTGCGGACGGTACTTTATGCGGCAGTACAGGAACTCCGGCGGAATACGGTCTATCATATTGATTTCCTCAAGCCACAGGAACGGCGACATACCGCCTATGCTGATATCGTCAATAATCCAGCCGCCCGCATTGATTGCGTCATTTGCGCAAAGGTAAAGCGCGAAGCTAAACTTCTGCTCCTTGCTGCCGTTAAGCAGACCGATTGAGAAGTTTTTCAGCGTAAAGCTGTTGATTATGTTGGACTCGTAAGCGCAGCACTGGCACTTTCCGCCATAGCCGAAAAGCTTGGCGTTTATATCGCGCGCAAAATAGTTTTTGTAAACTCTCGCGTCCTTTATGCCCGAAATGCGGCGCACCTCGGAGCGCAGGAAATTGAACTCCTCCTTGCGGATTGTGGGGATAGGCTTGTAGTAATACGGAACCTGGTCAAGCAGCACGCGGTTAGGCTCCTCAGAGCTTGAATACAGCGCAGAAAGCGCGCCCGTAACCTTACCCGTAAGTATAAACTCAACAAACCTTGCAAACTGCGGCTTGCCAAGACCCTCGCGCAGAACAACGTATTTTTCGGTTTTTGCCTTGTCTGCGTCCGCAATGGGTTCTTCCATATCAATTATCTTGATAATCTTCTTGTTGCCGTCAATCAGCGCAATCTTGTCAAGCGCAAGGTCGCACACATAAATGCCCGCAATCGCGCTTTCTATCTCCGCGGAAGTACCGCAGTCCGTCAGCACGGAGGAAATCTCGTCCGCGTCAAAGCTGTAATGCGCGGGAGAATACGGGAAATCGAACACGCGGTTGTTGAACATTCCGCTGTCGATAAGCACATACACATCGCCGATAATCTCAAGCAGGTCGGCGTTGGTAATGTTCGGCGGAATCATAAACTGCTTTCCGTATGCCGCAAAGCGGTAGCGCTTGTTGATATCCAGCGCCAGCGTAACCTCGCCGCCCTGGCTCTTTATCTCGCGCAGGAATTCCAGTGTGTCCTTGCCGTTTGTGAACGAGTTCATCACCAGCGTTACAACGGAATTGTAGACCTGATGGCTCTCAAAGCGCATTTCATGGGACTGGATAACGTCCATCGCCTTTTTAAGGTTGCCGATATTTATTTTGGAAACCTCAAACTGAATGGTGGTCGCGCCCGAAGTTATGATAAACTGGAAATACTTCATGCCGATGCGGTAAGCCTCACCGAACATTTCGTCTATAACCTCAAACGCCTCGGCGAGCGCGTTTTCGTCCGCAACCGCACCGTCAACAACGCAGTTGTTAAGCTTAAGGCTTATAATGCTTCTGAAGCCCGCGCCAAGGTCATAATCGCGTATCTGCTTATTTTTGTCGGACGACATAAGGAACACCTTATCGTCACGGTGGAAAGCGTATACAAACTCGCTGCCATTTTCATCGGTCGCCTGCTCGTTCCAGTTGTACTTGGCAAGCAGCACATGGCTATCCTCGCCCTTAAACCAGCCGTGCATTTGCTCAAGGTCATTGTACAGAAGCTGCATGGCTGTGCCGTCGTCATGCTCCTCTTTGGAGATACCGCTATGCTCCGTAAAGAAGCCGTTCTCCTTAAGCTCGGAGAAAGCCACAGGCTCCTCCTCATCGGGCAGCTTTACGGAAATGGAGCTGTTGAACTTCTCCTTAAGACCCTTTACAAGAGAGCTTGTGTTTATGTAATTATAGAAGAACTCAAACACATACTGTCTGGGACGCAGCATATAGCGCTGCGCATTATCGGGACGCTGAGCAAGCTCCAGCACAAACAGCTTTTTGTATTCCTCCACAATATCAACTATGTCCTTCTCAATCTCCGCGGAAACTTCCTCAATGCAGTCATGACGGATACCCGCGCGATTATTTGTGATATAGTTATTTGGCACGCTTACAAAGAAGGCGGAAAGCTGCTCCTGCAAAAACTCCTGTCGGCTTGCCTTAACAAGACCCGTAAGCTCATAGGTGGAGAAATAGTTGTACTTGTTCATCAGCACCCTTGCCGCCTCGCGCTTTGCGCCCGAAATTGCGAACGGAATAAGATAAACAAAGCCGTCATTCTCTATATGGATAAAGTCGGCAACAGACTTGCCATTTTCAAAAAATCTGATTTTGGGCAAATCATTCTCGTCCTTGCGGAACTCCTGAATTTTATATACAACCTCAGGCTTGCCGAAAGAGATTATAGCAATATTGAATGTACGGGACGGCGTTTCATGCTCGTCGGTGGCTTTGAGGTGCTTTTTGCGGATAAACGCAAAACACAGGTCAACCATGTTCATGTAGTCGCCCTTTTCGCTGCACATGGTAACAAGGTTGTGGTGAAGCTTCTGCTGGCTTTCCGCATCAAGACCGAACACAATCTCGGTGTGGGCAAACTTGGGACCATTAAGCTCAAGCTCGCGCACCTTAAGCGTACCGCCATCGTTTACAACACGCAGGGAGTAGTTATTTGAGCGCATCTTGAACCAGTCAACATTTGCAAAAACGCTCTTAGCGCCAAGACCAAAGCGACCCTCGCGCTCCTTATTGCCGTCATTTCTGCCGACAGAAAGGTAATAGAACACCTGCTCCAGACTGAAGCCTGTTTCGTTATATGTGAGCTTAACCTGACCCTCGTCAAGAAACTCTATCATAACCTTGATATCGTTTTCCTCGTAATCACAGCCGAAAACGTTCTGAAGCAGCTCGCGGATAATGGACTCTCTGGGATAATCCTGCATCATGCCCGTTACATTTATCGCGCTTCTGCCTGTATACATACTATTGAAATAGTCCTTGAACGGAGTGCTGTCAACATCGCCCGAATACAGCATCATTTGCAGCTTTTGCAGCACCTCTGACATTCCGGTTTTGTCGCCCGATGTATGACGCTCAAAGAAATCGCCAAGCAGCTTTTCAACAGCCTCATAGCTTTCGCTCATAAAAACGCCTCGTTTCTCCGCAACTTTGTATTTTTCCCGCTGCCGCTGTGCGGCACGGCAGCCGTCTTTATCACAAGACAATCATCAAATGCCGTCGTTGTAGATTTTTATATATTCTCTGAAAGACTTATCGGAATTCTGCTCGCGCACCCTGTACTTCCATACGCCAAGCAACACGCTGTACTGAATACAGTCGGTAAGCTCCGCCAGTTCTTCTTTTATGTGCAGGTGGAAATTATCGCCGCCGTGAAGCTGGTCGATATGCTGCTTTGCTTCAGCAACGCCATTCACAGCCTCGCTTGCAAAGGGAAGCTTTTTCCACTCATCACTGCCCAGAGCAGCGCTCATTTCATTCAGCTTCTCCTGCGAAACCTTGCGCAGCCTGCCGTTATCCATAACGCAAAGACCGTCAAGCGCGTTTATCGCTTCAATTATTCTGTCGCGCGGTGCGTCCTTTTCAACGCCTAAAACCTCACAGATACGGTCAAGCAGCTTTGCCGCAAATTCCGCAAGCTGCTTTGCGGTGGCAATCTTGTCTGTGCCGAACGCCGCATAGTCGCCCTTAAATTTCTTGATAAGGTCGAAGCAGCTGTCAACCTCGCCCGCATAGCTTACAACATACTTCAAATCGTCAAACACAGCCGCCATACGCTCGCCCTTGTCCTCTATATCCAGCAGGATATTTCTGGTGGGCAGTCCCTCGCAGAACGCGGAGGCAATGCCGCCGTAAAGCGCCTTTTCAAGCACGCGCGTGTCAAACCTGTTGTTGCTGTCGCGGAATATCACAAACTTCCTCTCCGACTCATGCTTTGCGCCGTGGCGCGTCATGCGCTTTTCAAGCTGCGCCGCCGAGGTGGGAAGCTCGTAATTTATTATGTAGTCCACACGGTCGAGTGCGTCACCGACAGCGCCTATGCCGTCAACCGCAAGCACAACTTTCGGATACTCCGTTTTATCGTCAACACGGAATTTTCTGATTATATCGGCGTTGCTGAAACTGTCGCCAATTGCCGCTTTCACCGTTCCGCTGCCGGGGTAAACGCTTTTTATAACCTTTCTCAGGTAATCTATCGTATTTTTCTCGCAGCAGTACACAACCGCGCGCTTGTTCTCCGCAAGCACTCCGTCCAGCAGCTTTAAGAAGCTGTCCAGCTTCTTGTCAAACGCTCTGAGTTCCTCAACATCGGGACGGGTGTAGGATATCTTCTGGTAGGTTGCCTTAAGCACCTCGCAGTCATAGTCCTCAAAAATATTGCCGCCGTACTTATAAATCGGCTGACCTGAGCGCAGGTCTATCCTGCGGCGCAGACCGTTAAGCACATCTTCGTCAAAAGCATAGTCACAGCGCACTATATTTCTCTTAAGCGTGCCGTCATAAACGCTGCCGTCAAAGTATCTGGAAACAGGCGTATCCGCCGAAAGCACCGCGCAGCCCTCGTCAAGCTGAAGCGCGTCCGCCGCTGCGGAAAGCGCTGTATCCGCAAGCACACCCTTTATGAACTCTTTAAGCGCGGTTCTGTGCTGCTCTCTCTTTGCGGGAGCAGGTGTGATTATAAGCAGCTTTTCCGCCTTCCACGAAATATGCTCGCGGTAAAAATCATAATCGGGAGCGTGGGAATTCTGCTCCTCGTCAATTATAATCAAATCCCAGACAAAATCCTTATCCGCCTTTGCCTTAAGACCGTTCGCCTTGGAAAGCGCGTCAGCGGACATAAGATACAGATTTGGGCAGTCCTTTGAAAAGAACACCAAAGCATTTGCCGCGCCCGTAATAATCTTGAAATCAGCGCCGATACCCGTCATAAGTATCCTGTACCAGCCATAAAGCTCGGTATTGGACGTTATCAGAAGTATGTTGGGCGTTTCCTTTTGGGACATTACATCATAAATACAAAGACCCGCCTTTGTCAGCTTTTCAGAGCCAAACTCTCCGCACATAAGGGAAAACCCGAATTTGCGCAGCTTATCCGCAGGCGCAGTGTTTACCGCAGACAGCTCCATACCGCCAAGGGGAATCCATTTTATACTATTGCCACTCACTAAGCGCACCTCCGTTAAACGGTTTTTTGCAACGGAAAAAGAAGTATCACAGACAAAAGGGTACACTTCACCCATTACAATCTACATACTATTATACAACAAAACTCACAATTTTACAAGTTAAAGATATAGGTTTTCACTTAGAAATCCTTGGGGGTAATTTTGTTGATTTTGCACAAATAAAATACTTCGTGTAATGCTTTACTTTTTGCGAAATAAATGATACAATTATAGAAAGCGGTATTCCGCTTACAATAATCAGACATAGCGAAAGGATATAAAAATGACAGAATACGAATTAAAACAGGCTATATGCGATGTAGGACATAAGCTTTGGCAGCTTGGCATGGTTGCCGCAAATGACGGCAACATCTCCGTAAGGCTGCCCGACGGCAACTTCCTTGTAACCCCCACAGGCACAAGCAAGGCAAGCCTTACCCCCGAAATGATTATCAAGATGAACGCCAATAACGAGGTTGTAGAGGAAGCTCCCGGCTACAAGCCCACCTCCGAATTCAAGGTACATCTGCGCTGCTATGAGGCTCGCCCCGAAGTAAACGCGGTTGTTCACGCGCACCCGCCCACAGCGACAGGCTTCGCTATCGCGCATATCCCGCTGGACGATTACACCATGCCTGAAGCGATTATATTCCTCGGCTGCGTTCCCATCGCGCCGTATGACACTCCCGGTTCGCAGGGCGTTGCGGACAGCATTATCCCGTTCCTCGCAAACCATGATACAATCCTGCTTGAAAACCACGGCGCGCTTACCGTTGGCGTTGATATTACACAGGCATACTACCGCATGGAAACGCTTGAGCATTTCGCAAAGGTAAGCCTTGTTGCGCGTCAGCTTGGCGGCGCAAAGGATTTGCCCATGGATAAAATCGAGGAATGCTGCGAAATAGGCAAAAGCTTCCCCATACGTCACCCTGGATACAGAAAGTACCATTGATTAAAGGAAAGGGTTAATTATGTCCGCGACAATACTTGTATTCGACTTCGGCGCTTCAAGCGCAAGGGCGATGTTCTGCAAGCATGAGGACGGAAAAATCTCGCTTGAAGAAATACACCGCTTTGAAAACCGCCCCATTACCGAGGACGGACATCTCCGCTGGGATATTGACGAGCTGTGGGAGCAAATGAAAATTGCCATAAGCTTCGGCGTGTTCAACGGCGGCTTTGACGCTATCAGCATCGACACATGGGGTGTGGATTTCGGTCTTATCGGGCAGGACGGCGAACTTCTTGAAAAGCCTGTACATTACCGTGACGAGCGCACAAATGGTATGCCTGAGGAGGTATATGAAAAATTCCCGCCTGAGGAGCTTTTTGCCAAAAGCGGCATACAGCCGATGGGCATAAACACCATATTTCAGCTTCACTATCTTGCGCAGCATGAGCGCAACGCCATATTCCGCGCGGAAAAGCTGCTGATGATGCCCGACCTGTTTGCGTATATGCTGACAGGCAAAACGCGCAGCGAGTTTACCGAAGCCACCACAACCCAGCTTATCGACCACAAGGCAAAGGGCTGGAACCTAAAGCTTATCGAGGGACTGGAATTTCCCAAGCGCATTTTCTGCCCGCTTATCCACCCAGGTGAAGTCTACGGCACGCTGAAGCAGGAGCTTTGTGACGAGTTCCGCATTGAGCCTGTGCCTGTGTATGCCTGCTGTTCGCATGATACCGCCTCGGCGGTGCTTGCCGTTCCGACAAGCGAGGAGCATTTCGCATTCCTTAGCTGCGGCACATGGACGCTTTTCGGCACGGAGCTTAAACGTCCCATAGTCACCGAGGAAGCGTTCAAGTCGGGGCTTACCAACGAGGGCGGCTACGGCGGCACAACAACGCTGCTGAAAAATATCATGGGTCTGTGGCTTGTGCAGGAAACAAAGCGCTACTATGAAAAGCAGGGTGAAGAATACAGCTTCTCCGACCTTGAAGCGGCAGCGGAGCAGGCAGAGCCTTTCAAGTGCTTTATCAACCCCAATGACGAAAGCTTTGCCGCGCCCGATGATATGCCGCTGAAAATACAGGAGTTTTGCCGCAGAACGGGACAGTATGTTCCCCAGACCGTGGGCGAAATTATGCGGTGTATCTATCAGTCGCTTGCGTGTGAGTTTGCGGTAACGTTCCGTCAGATTTCAGAGCTTACGGGCTATGACTACAAACGTATCCACATGATTGGCGGCGGCACAAAGGGCAAAATGCTGTGCGCGTTCACGGCGAATGCGACAGGCGTTCCCGCGGTTGCGGGCCCTGTGGAGGCTACCGCGCTCGGCAACGGAATATGCACCCTTGTCGCCTGCGGCGAGATTGAAAGCATTGCAGCGGCGCGCCAGATGATTATAGACTCCGGTCTTACCGTTACCTACGAGCCGACAGAGCATGACAAGTGGCTGCCCGTTCTGGAAGCCTACAAAAAAATCGCCAATAGCTGACGGCGCAAAACAAGCAGCCGATTTTGGCGACATTACAAATTACACAAAAATGGTGAGGTATCCTCTTGATATCTCACCATTTTCTTGCTTATTAAAACGTGTGATATTTACACGTTATCCCTCAAAATCGCATACACATAGGTATCTTTCCAGATGGGTTTTCCCTGCCCGTCTTTCCAAAAATACACATTTTGCCTGAGATGTGCTTCCCGCTGAAACCCAAGCTTCTCAAGCAGCTTCCATGAAGCCGTATTGCATGGGTCGCATTCGGCGTAAATGCGGTGTGCGCCATTGGAAAACGCCCTGTCAATCAGCAGCTTGCAGCTTTCCGCCGCATAGCCGCAGCCCCAATATTTGCGATTGAACACAAAGCCGATTTCCAGACTGTCAAAATCCCGCTTTCCCAGATACACATTGCCAATCATTTTTCCGCCGTCTTTCAACTCCACGGCTATCATTTCCTCGGTCGAAATTCTCCAATCCAGATTTTCAGCCGCTTGCTGCATACTCATCGGCTTGTACGGCTCAAAGCGCACTACCTCCGCGTCTGACAGGTATTCATACAAATCCTGCAAATCGCGCTTTGAAAATCTGCGCAAAATCAGCCGCTGCGTCTGTATGCCACAGGGTTCTTCCTGTGCAAGATTTCGGTTGATTTCGTTTGCCGCTGACAATTCCATCTTCATGCCTTATTCTTCCTTTCGGTCTGCACGTTGTTGACCCATGGTATTCTGCGCCTGTTCCCCTTAAGAATAAAGTCACCCGTTCAGCTTCACGCTTCGCTGCCGCTTTCGCCGAAACCGCGGAACAGATAAACTCCCAAAACGGCGTTAAAGCCCGCAGCGGCGAACACGCTGAAGCGTTCGGGGATACCGAAAAACTCCTCAGGAACAACATTTGTTCCCACCGCGCCCATAAACATCAGCAGCAATGCCGCCGTCGCCCATATCGCCAAGGAACGGTATTTTTTCTCCCGATAACCGCCGACCATAATCACAATAAGAGAAGCAATCGAAAGCACCACCACAAGAACAGTCACCACATAAACGTGCATGATATCCTGAAATGCTGCTGCGTCATTTCCGCTGTCCGACAGTGGAAACATGGTGTAGCCTACATTCGATACCCAATTCATTGCCGCAAAAAGATAAATACCCGCGCGGAGCGTCTTGTTAAGCTTGCCTTGAATAAACGCGCAGACCATCATAATCGAAATCATTCCGCATACGCCGTAAAGAGAAGCAAGCTGATTCCACAACATTCTGGACGGAGCGTTGCTTGCGCTTAAATCGCTGACCGCCTGTGAAACCCAATTATATCCTGGGTAAGCAAGCGGCGAAAAAACCACCGCCGCCGTATAGGACAGCAGGCTGACAACACCCAGCAGTCCTAATTTCTGAACCATACTTTTCATATTAAATCTCTCCACAACGCGGTGTTGACATATCCGACAGCCTGTTTTACGTTCGGTTACTTAAGGAAGCCCTCGATAATCTTTGCCTCCGCTTCCTCCTCGGTAAGACCGAGGGAACAAAGCTTAAGAAGCTGCTCACCCGCTATTTTGCCGATTGCCGCTTCGTGAATAAGCGCGGCGTCAACGTGCCTTGCGTTAAGCGCGGGCTGCGCGTCAACCGTGCCGTTGTCTGCAAGAATTGCGTCACACGCGGAGTGTCCCGTGCAGCGGTTGTTGCCCTCCACGAGGGAATAAAATTCCTGATGCGAATTGCCCTTTGCAACAGAGCGCGAAACAATATCCGCACCCGAATCCTCGCCCTCAAGCTTAACCTTAAAGGTGGAAACCGCCGTTTCCGCCCTGTCCGTCATAAGGCGCTCGCGCACGATAAGCCTTGCGTTTTTGCCCACCACCGCGCTGGTGCTTCGGGTGGACATATCAACGCCGCCAAGCTGAATGGTATCCATTTCAAGGCGGGAATTTTCCTCAAGATAACAGTCGGTTACGGGGTCGATTTTTCTTAAGCCCTTGCCCGTACCCGTGCCTATATGCTTTTCTTTATACAGCACTTTGCTGTCCTTTGCCAGAAAGAAACGGTGTATGCCGTTGTGGCGCGCCTGCTCCTCGCCGTCATTATGCACGCCGCAGCCTGCAACTATAACAACGTCAGCACCCTCGCCTATATAGAAATCATTATAAACAAGGTCGTCCACATCGCTGTGAGTAACGCACGCGGGAATAAACACGGTTTCGCCCTTGGTATGCGGCTTTACGGTGATTACGATACCGGGCTTGTCCGTTTTCGGCTCAATTGTAACATTTTCGGAGGACTTTCTGCCCGCGCAGCGGCTGTCCTCGCGTATATTATATGCGCCCTTGAACTCAACCCCGTCAAAATCCGAAATTGTTTTCAACAGGTCGCTTGTAATCGCGTTGAAATCAACATTCATTATATCGCTCATTTACAGACACCTCCGTTAAGCTTGGGACAGGAGCAGGTATATTCGCCCTTTAACAATGCGGGAAGTATTTCCTCGCGCGGTCCTGCCGTTCTGATTTTTCCGTCTGCAACAACGATTATTTCGTCCGCAATGGACAAAATTCGCTCCTGATGGGAAATAACAACAAGCGTGCCGTCTGTGTTGCTTCTGATATCCTCAAAAGTTTCCACAAGGCGTGAAAAGCTCCACAAATCAATACCCGCTTCAGGCTCGTCAAATACGGAAAGCTTTGCCTTTCTTGCAAGCACGGTGGCAATCTCGATACGCTTTGCTTCGCCGCCCGACAGCGCGGTACTCATTTCGCGGTCTATATATTCCTCCGCGCAAAGTCCCACTTTTGACAGCAGCTCGCAAAGCGAGGTTTCTTTCAGCCTTTCCCCCGCCGCAAGCACAAGCAGGTCGCGCACGGTAAGTCCCTTAAAACGCACAGGCTGCTGAAACGCATATGCAATGCCTTTTTTGGCGCGCTCCGTAATGCTGAGGTCTGTTATATCCTCGCCATCAAGCAGTATTCTGCCGCTGTCGGGCGCTTGTACGCCCGCGATAAGCTTGGCGAGCGTGGTTTTTCCGCCGCCGTTGGGACCTGTTATAACTATAAGCTTACTGGTCGCTTTGTAGCTGATGTCGTTTACAATCGCTTCACCGCTTGGCAGCTTCCAGACCAGATTTTTAAGTTCAAGCACAAAAATAGCTCCTTTCGGGTAAAAAAAGTAACTGCTTTGGCAGCGCCGCGCATATCGCTTTTGCAGCACTGTCCAATATCATATATTACCACATTTTATAATGCTTTGTCAAGGGAAAAATATGCAGCAAATATCCGTTCCGCAGGTGTTTATATGTGGATTTTATGTCAAGCCGATTAGCAGCGGTACTCGCAGATAAGCGCCGTGCCCTCCAGCACCTCTATCCTGCCGCCGCCCGCCGCTACCTCGTTGCTTACGCCGAGGGGGAAGCTGCTTTCCAGTCGGTACTGCGACAGCGGGTATTTCATGCCAATCTCGTTTACCACCGCGAAATCGCTCAGCGCAAATACCGATACAAAGCCGTTAAATTCCGCTATTTCCGCGCTTTCGCCCGCACACAGCAGGTACAGCTTCTCGCTGCCGCCGTACAGCACGCCGTCCGCGCCCTTTTTCTTGATATATCGCAGCATTTGCACGTTAGCGAATGTGTGGTCAAACCTGCCGCCAAGCGCGCAGAAAAATCCAAGCCGACTGTAACCGCGCTGTATAGCGGTATCAGCCGCAAGTATGGTATCGGTGTCGTCCTTTATCGGCAACACCCTTATGCACTCCGCGCCATCGGGGACTTTTGCGGCGCAGCTGTCGAAATCCCCCACAACTATATCGGGCGTAATACCCGCGGCAAGCGCATGGTCAAGTCCCTTATCCGCACATATCACAAGCCCCTCGACAAGCGCCTTGTCAATGCTGCCGTCGGGCGCGCCGCAGATTATGGAGCATATTTTATTCCCACTCATTTATTTTTCCCGCTTCCTCGTACATTCTCAGATAGCTGTCATAGCGCGACTGCGCTATTTTTCCCTGCTGCAATGCCGCCAGCACTGCGCAGCCTTTTTCCTTTATGTGGGCGCAGTTTGCAAAACGGCACTCCGTCTTAAACTCGCCAAACTCGCGGAACGCTCCGTCCAGCTCGCCCTTGGGAATACGGCAGTAGCGCTCAGTTTCCACAGTGGAAAAGCCAGGAGTATCCGCGACATAACCGCCCGCAAGCTTGTACATTTCCACCTGTCTGGTGGTGTGCCTGCCGCGCCCAAGCTTCTTGCTTATGTGCGCGGTTTCCAGTTCAAGCTGCGGAAAAAGCACGTTCATCAGACTGGATTTGCCAACGCCCGAATTTCCCACAAACGCGGTAACTCTGCCGCTGATAAACTGCATAACCTGCTGCGCGCCCTCGCCCGTAAGATTATTTACAAGGCACACGTCAATGCCAATTGCCGTGTAAATATCAATCAGCTCGCCCGCGTCCTTAAGGTCGGTTTTGGTGAAAACTATAAGCGGCTCGATACCCTTGCTGTCCGCTATCGCCACAAGCTTATCAAGCACGAAGCGATTGGGAAGCGGCTCTGTACAGCTATTTACAAAAACAATTCCATCAAGATTTGCAAGCGGCGGACGTATAAGAAAATTGCTGCGCGGATATATCTCGGTGATAACGGGGTCGGTATTCTCCTCCTCGGCAACGCGGACGTTATCCCCCGCCGAGGGACTTATGCCCTCCTTACGGAAAATTCCACGCGCGCTACACTTCACCACGGTGTCTTTCAATACGCCGTCGAGGGCATCTACATAGTAGATACCCCCAACCGCTTTTATTATCTTGCCGTTAAATTCAGCAGAAATAACTATCTCCTCCTATCGAAATCAGTCCACAGGAAGTCCGCCCTCGTCCGAAGGCTCGCTTGTATCGGAGGTTTCGTCCTCATCGGGCTGAGAGCTTTCATCGCCCGAAGTTTCGCTTGTATCATCAGGCTCGCTGCTCGTGTCGTCATCAGGCTCTGCCGCAAGCAGCTCCTTGAATATGCTGGAGTTTCTCTCGGTAAATTCATAGGAATTATCACCGTCACCGGTTGCAAACGTAAACTCAATCTTCATATAAACGCCGCTTGCGCCCGTCTTTTGCGAAGTAACCTTTACGGTAAACTCCTTAACATCGCCCTCTCTGCCCTTAAGCGCATAGGCAATGCCATTTTCGGCGATAAGCTCAACATCATACACATCACCGCTGTTCTCCACATCAAGTTCTCCGTCGATGTAGTACTTAAACTCAAACTCGCCCTTTGCGCTTGCGGGAATAGGAATTCTGATGTTTATAGTCTTTTCGGGAATTACGCCCGTGCTTACTTCAAGCTCTATCTCGGTATTCTTGCTTACAAATTCACCAGGAGCTATGCTCTGCGTAAGGACGCGGTTTTCCTCCTCCTCGCTGTCAACCATTGTAATCTTCGGTACAAGCGAATACTCATTGCAGCGCTCAAGCGCCTCGCTCATCGGCATATCCGTAAGCTTGGGAACTGTCATAAGCGTGTCGCCCGCGCCAAGGCTGACGTATACGATAACGGTCGAACCCTGCTGTGCCATTTCATGCGCAGGCGGTTCTGTCTTGATAACGTTGTTCTTGGGGATATCCTCGCTTTCCGCAAAGGATTTCTTAACAACAAAGCCGTCCTTTACAAGCTTGCGCTCTGCAGCGTCAATAGCAAGGTTGGTAACGTCCTGTATCTCAACCTCTTTAATGCCCTTGCTTACCTTTACTTCAACGGTAGCGCCAACCTTTATCTTTCTGCCCTCTGGGAACTCCTGGTCAAAAATCTCGTCCTTTTCGTAAGGGGAATACTCGGTCTGCGCAACAAGGTTGATATAATCCGAATACTTTTCAACCGCCTCGTCCCATGTAAGACCGAGAAGGTTAGGCATAAGCAGCTCATCTGAAGCGGTGATACTAATGGAAGTATCGCTGTCCGCAGAATCGTTTGAAGCCTGAGAACTGCCGCTGCCGAAATACTTGTTTACAAGCATAAGCACAAGGAACACTGTCGCGATAATAAACGCCGTGCCTACCGCAAAAAGTATAGGCACAAGCGGAGAGCGGCGCTCCTCATACTCGTCATCGTCGTCATCGTAATCCTCGTCGTCGTAATCGTCATCGTCATCGGGGATTTCAACCACCATCTCCTTGCGGCGGCGCACATTATCCTGTCCGCCTGCGGGAATGGGACGGTCAAAGTATTTTGTAGTTCCGTCAGTGGAATTATACTTGTATTCAAAAATTATACCGGGGTTCTTTTTAAGTTCCTCAAGGTCCTTAATCATCTCGCCCGCTGTCTGGTAGCGCTGTGCAGGCTCTTTCTGCATGGCGCGGAGTATTATCTGCTCAAGACCCTCGGGAATGGTGCTGTTAAGTTCGGTAGGCTTTTTGGGCGTACTTTGCATATGCATAAGCGCAATTGACACAGGCGTATCGCCGTCAAACGGCTTCTTGCCCGTAACCATCTCATACAGCGCCACGCCTACGGAATAGATATCGCTGCGCTCGTCTGTTATATCGCCGCGCGCCTGTTCGGGGCTGATATAGTGAACGGAGCCGATAGTCTTTTCGGACATGGTTTTGTTGTTCTCGCGGTTAAAGCGCGCGATACCGAAATCCATCACCTTGATAGTGCCATCACGCAGCAGCATAACATTCTGCGACTTTACATCGCGGTGGACAATGCCCCTGTCATGCGCGTGCTGAAGCGCTTTCAGTATCTGCACCGTAAAATGAATGGAGTCGCGCCATTTAAGCACGCCCTGCTGCTCGATATAGTCGGTCAGAGTAATGCCGTCCACATACTCCATAACGATAAACTGCACCTTCTCGGTAAAGCCGACATCATAAATCTTTACGATATTGGGGTGAGAAAGCAGCGCAATCGCCTTGGACTCATTGCGGAAGCGGCGAAGGAACTCATCGCTTCCCGCGAACTCGGTCTTAAGGATTTTAACCGCAACAATACGGTCCTCCTCAATATCCTTTGCACGGTAAATATCGGCCATACCGCCAACGCCGATAAGCTCCAGCAGCTCATAACGCCCGTCCAGCTTTTTTCCTATGTTACTGTCCATGTATTTTCCGCCATTTCTCCATACAATCTTTATTGCCGCGTCAAGCGACCGTATTTCTGTGCGCCGTATGGAAGCGCCTGTTCTACATCTATACTATTATGCTACCACGCTTGCGAATTTTTGTCAACCGCTTTAGCAAAACTGTAATCAAA
>CAZKXB010000034.1:0-27075 GCA_964556595.1 uncultured Ruminococcus sp.
CTGACGAAAAATCTGACGGCGCAATCCGCGCACAATCTTTGTGCGGTATTGCCTTAGCCGAAAGCGGCGCAAAAAATGACGAAAAAAAGATGCCTAAACCGAAAAAACGGCATATCCGCCGAAACATAATAATCGTGCTGATTGCGGCAGCAGTTGTGTGCCTTGCCGCACGTTTAACAGCGGAAACGGTATGCCAAGCCGAAATTCTGTGCTGTGCTGATGACGGCGCGGTATTGTACGCAAGCGGTGCTGATGACAGAATTGCGCCCGCAAGCCTTACCAAGCTTCTTGCGGCGGCAACTGCGCTTAAGTATGTGGACTCGCAGGAGATTTACACTGTTGGTACGGAGCAGCGGCTAGTGCCTGACGGCTCAAGCGTGTCATTTATACTGGAGGGACACAGGCTGAAGCTTTACGACCTGATAACGGCAATGCTTCTTGTTTCGGGGAATGACGCAGCGTATGCCACTGCTGTTTCTACCGCGCGCATTGTCAGCGGCAACGAAGCCATGTCCGACAGCGAAGCGGTTGATTATTTCTGCGGACTTATGAACGGTCTTGCGGTGGAAATCGGCATGGAGAACAGCCATTTCAACACGCCCGACGGTTTTGACAGCGCGGGACAATATACAACTGCGCGCGACCTTGCCGCGCTTGCGGAATATGCACTGTCGGTGCAGGAAATAAGCGAGATAGTTCGGCTGCCCGAAAAATATGTGGTTTTTGAGTCGGGCGAAAATATAACATGGGTAAACTCCAACCTGCTTCTTGACAGCGGCAGCCGCTTTTACAACGCGAACGCCGTGGGAATGAAAACAGGCACTACGCCCAAAGCGGGAAGCTGTCTTATTGCGGCGTTTGTCAAGGACGGAAAAACCTACATATCCGTTGTTGCGGGCTGTCAGACAGACAGCGGAAGATACACCCACACGCTGAGCCTGCTGGCTGATTATACATAACGGCGGGACTGCTTTTCATTGCCAAGCGGCACAAGACGCATAAAAAAGAACACCAATCGTGATACCTGTTGTATCAAGATTGGTGTTCTGCTATGGTGCCGGTAGTGGGGGTCGAACCCACACGGTATCGCTACCAACGGATTTTGAGTCCGCCTCGTCTGCCAATTCCAACATACCGGCATATTCAAACAACTCCTATATTCTATCATAAATTTGTTCACTTGTCAAGCCCTGTTTTAACTTCAAAAAAGCGACAAACAGCATTCTTTTGCCATTTGTTGAAATGACAGAAAATTTTTATTAAAACTACTTGATTTTATGCACATTTCATGTTAAAATACTTGATGTAAACGTTTTTACGTCAATATTATGATAATATCGGAGGAAAAAATGAGAAAAAAACGTATAGCATCGGCGCTTGCGGCATTTGCGCTTGCCATGTCGGTTATGCTTAGCGGCTGCGCGGGAACGGGTGAGTCGCAGGGCGACAGCGTTTCTGCTTCCGACGGCGCTTCGGTCGACGATACACAGAACACTGCCGAGGGCAATCGGCTTACCTCGCTTGAGGTTATCCGACTTATGGGCAACGGCACAAATCTCGGCAATACGCTTGAAGCGTATAACCACAGCGGCTATGTAAGCGGCACTGACCCTTCCTTTATGGAAACAGGCTGGGGACAGCCCTACACCACTCCCGAAATGCTTAAGGGCATGAAAGAGGCGGGCTTTGACACCATAAGAATACCCGTGGCGTGGACAAACGGCATGAACTATGAAAGCGGCGATTACACCATAGACGAGCGTCTTATGGCGCGCGTTGAGCAGGTTGTAAATTACGCGCTTGACGCGGATATGTACGTTATAATAAATGACCATTGGGACGGCGGCTGGTGGGGAATGTTCGGTTCTGCGGACGAGAATGTGCGCCAGCAGGCATGGGATATGTATAATTCCATGTGGACGCAGATTGGCGAGCGCTTCAAGAATTACTCCTACAAGCTTATATTTGAAGCGGGCAACGAGGAACTTGGCGACCGCCTTAACGACAAGGAAATCACAGGCAGCAAGGGCGTTCTTACGCAGGACGAGTGCTACGAAACCGCCAATAAAATCAACAGCGAGTTTGTAAAGCTTATCCGCGCACAGGGCAGCAACAATGCCGACCGTTTCCTGCTTATTGCGGGATATAACACCGATATCGCAATGACCTGTGATGAAAGATTTGTGATGCCTGAGGATACAGCCGAGGATAAGCTGCTGCTTTCGGTGCATTACTATACTCCGTGGGACTACTGCGGCACAACGGGTGTAAACAGTTGGGGTTCGCCCAATGATTACAGGGAACAGAACTCACTGTTTGAGCAGCTCAGCAAATTCTCAAAGCAGGGTTACGGCGTTGTTATCGGCGAGTATGCCGTTATGGGAAATGGCAAAAGCAACCGTGATGATTTCTATAATAATCTTCTGGATAACTGTGACCTTTATGATTTCTGCCCGCTGCTGTGGGATTGCAGTGAGTTCTACAAGCGCCGCAGCCTTATCTGGGCGGACGAAAGCATTGGCGAGATTTTTGACCAGCGCCGCTATGAAAACGAGGTTTCTCTTTCCGTTGACGAGGTAAAGTCCAACGCGAAAACAAGGCTCTCCGACAGGCTTGAAAGCGCCGAGGAAGGCTTTGTTTCCGATGACGAGGTGCTTCCCGAAGATGGCAAGGCGGTTGCGTGGATAATGTTCCAGAGCGGCGATTGGAGCAAGGCGTACAGCGTTGGCGATACCTATGACCCCACAAATAAAACCATGGGCATTGAAGCCAAAAATGTGGAAATCACAGGCGAGGGAACTTACACCATCAGTCTTGATTTTTCTGGCTGCGGCGCGGCTTACGGAACGGCGTTCTCGGCAATCGGCATATCCAACGGCGAGGAATTGTTCCCTGGATACACGGTGAATATTGACAAAATCCTTATCAATAACGCACCCTATGAGCTTGCGGGCAGAGAATACACCGCGTCAGATGACGGAAAATGCACAAGAGTAAATCTCTACAACGGCTGGGTAAATTCGCTTCCTGATGAGGCAAGAACCGCCGATGGCGATTTCACCGACTGCACTGCGCAGATTATGCCGCTTGACAGCAAGACTGCTGTAACAAGCATTTCTATCACATTTACCTATAAAGCGCCCTGACATATCATAAAACCCCTCATTTCCGAGGGGTTTTAGCGTGTTTCGGAATTGAAACAGAAAGGAATTTTAATATGTACAAAGCAGATGAAAACAGATACAGCAAAATGGTATACAACCGCTGCGGAAAAAGCGGACTTAAGCTTTCGGCGATTTCTCTGGGGTTCTGGCAGAATTTCGGATATAAGGATAATTTTGAGAATATGGAGCAGATGTGCCACACCGCGTTTGACCTTGGCATAACCCATTTCGACCTTGCAAACAACTACGGCAATCCCTATAACGGCGCGGCGGAGGAGAACCTTTGCAAAATCCTTGACCGCGGCATGAGAGCATACCGCGACCAGCTTTGCATTTCCACAAAGGCAGGCTATGAGATGTGGGAGGGTCCCTACGGCGACAGAAACGGCTCGCGCAAATACCTTACAGCTTCGCTTGACCAGAGCCTTAAGCGCATGGGACTGGATTATGTGGATATCTTCTACCACCATGTACCCGACCCCGAAACGCCCGCAGAGGAAACCGCGCTTGCGTTGGACAACGCAGTTCGGCAGGGAAAGGCGCTGTATGTCGGCATTTCCAACTACAACACCGAGCAGACCGCCGAAATGCTGAAAATTTTCCGCGAGCTGAAAACGCCGTTTGTTGTAAATCAGCCGTCATATTCCATGCTTAACCGTTGGATTGAGAGTGACGGACTTGACCGCTTTGCGTTGGAGCAGGGCATAGGCATAGCCGTTTTCTCACCGCTGTATCAGGGCTTTCTTACCGACAGGTATCTTAACGGTATCCCCGAAAATTCCGGCGCTTGCCGCGGCAGAACTTGGCTTAAGCAGCAGCTTACCGAGCAGATGCTTAAGCGCCTGAATAAGCTTAACGACATTGCGGCGGCAAGAGGGCAGAAGCTGTCCCAGATGGCGCTGTCATGGGTGCTTTCAAACCCCGCGGTTACAACGGTTCTTATCGGCGCTTCCTCGCCGCTGCAAATCGCAGAAAACGTTGAAGCGGCAGGCAGAACGGAATTTACCGAGGAGGAGCGTGCGCTTATCGAAGCGGCGCTTGCCGAGTGATATTTTCGGTCTGACAGGTAAAAACTACTTGAAAAAAAAATAACTGTATGCTATAATATATAAGATAATATATTAAGAGCAAAAGAGCTTTTTTGCCGCAAATGTGTGTAAAACCGCGCAGAGCGCCGTAAAAACGGAGTTATGGGGCTTGGCATACGGCAAGACGGTTCGGGAAAGGAAGTTTTCACATGGCAAAGATTGCTGTATTGGGATACGGCGTTGTGGGCAGCGGCACTGTCGAGGTATTTTACAAAAACAAGGAGAGCCTTGAAAGAAAAGCCGGTCAGGAGCTGGATATCAAGTATATCCTTGATATCAGAGATTTTGAGGACAGCCCCTACAAGGATAAGTTTGTAAAGGATTTTGACGTTATCCTTAACGACCCTGAGGTTACGGTGGTTGCCGAGGTTATCGGCGGACTTAAGTTTTCCTACGGCTACGTTAAGTCATCTCTGCTTGCAGGAAAAAGCGTTGTTACCTCCAATAAGGAGCTTGTTGCCGCAAAGGGCGCGGAGCTTCTTAAAATAGCAAAGGAGAACAATGTGAATTTCTTCTTTGAAGCAAGCGTTGGCGGCGGTATTCCTGTTATCAAGCCTATCCATAACTGCCTTGAAGCAAACGAGATTGACGAAATCGCGGGCATACTCAACGGCACAACAAATTTCATTCTGACAAAGATGATACGCGACGGCATGGGCTTTGACGAGGCGCTTAAAATCGCGCAGGACCTTGGCTACGCCGAGCGCGACCCGTCAGCTGATGTTGACGGTCACGACACCTGCCGCAAAATCTGTATTCTTGCTTCGCTGGCATTCGGCAGGCACGTTTACCCCGAAAATGTCCACACAGAGGGAATTACCAAGGTAACGCTTGAGGACGTAAACTACTGCGACAACTGCGACAGCAAGATAAAGCTTATCGGCTGCGCCAAGAGAGAGGATAACGGTGAAATCTCCATCGGCGTATTTCCCGCAGTTATTAAGGACGACAGCCAGCTTGCGGGCGTAAATGATGTGTTTAACGCTATACTTGTGCGCGGCGACGCGACGGGCGATGTTGTGTTCTACGGCAAGGGCGCGGGTAAGCTTCCTACGGCAAGCGCGGTGGTTTCCGACATAATTTCCGCCGTAAAGCACGAGAATACAAGTATCTCGCTTACATGGAAAGACAGCGACCAGGGCTTTATACGCAGCTTTGACAGATTTAACTGCGCAAATTATATCCGTGTTCTCGCAAAGGATAAGGCTGCCGCTGAAGCTGTCATCAATACGGAGTTCAAGGGCGCAAAGTATCTCTCCAGAAACAATATGCCCGAAAACGAGCTTGCGTTTATCGCAGACGCAATGACAGAGCGCGAGGTTCAGGACGCCTGCGCAAAGCTTTCCGAGTGCGCTGAGATACTCGGCAGAATTCGTGCGCTTGATTATTGATATTGCCGCAAGGCTTTTTGACGGAGGTAAACCATGGGTGAAGCAATTACACCAAAGTATAAGAGAATTCTCCTTAAGCTGAGCGGTGAGGCTCTTGCCGGAGAAAAGGGCAGCGGACTTGATATGCCCACGATAGAAAAAATCTGCGCAAGCATTAAGAAATGCGCGGATATCGGCTGTGAAATCGGCATTGTTGTCGGCGGTGGCAATTTCTGGCGCGGCAGAAGCAGCGAGAATATGGACAGAGCAAGAGCCGACCATATCGGTATGCTTGCCACGGCAATGAATGCGCTTGCTGTTGCCGATGTGCTGGAAAGCCTTGGCTGCGTGTGCAGAGTGCAGACCGCGATTACTATGCAGCAAGTGGCAGAGCCGTTTATTCTGGGCAAGGCTATCAGACACCTTGAAAAGGGCAGGGTGGTTATTTTCGGCTGCGGCACGGGAAATCCTTTCTTCTCAACCGACAGCGCCGCTTCGCTGAGAGCGGCTGAGCTTAACGCGGACATTATTCTGAAAGCAACTATGGTTGACGGAATTTACGATAAGGACCCCAAAAAGTTCCCCGACGCACAGAAGTATGATGTAATCACACACCACGATATACTTGTAAAAAGGCTTCAGGTTATGGACAGCGCCGCTGCCGCAATTTGTACCGAGAACAATATACCTATCATCGTATTTGACCTCAACCGTCCCGACAATATCTATGACGCTGTTATGGGTGAGCCTGTCGGTACGCTTGTTACAAAGCATAAAAGCTGATTTTTTACATAGCCTTACGGCAGATTGGAGTATGTTATGAAAGAAATTATGGATAACACCAAGGAAAGAATGAACAAGAGCGTTTCCGCACTGGATAACGAGCTTGCCACAATCCGCGCAGGCAGAGCCGACCCCCGCGTGCTTGACAAGATTACCGTTGACTATTACGGCACGGCTACCCCTGTAAACCAGATGGCTTCCGTTGCCGTTTCCGAGGCAAGGATACTTGTCGTATCGCCCTATGACGCTTCAACCCTTAAATCCATCGAAAAGGCTATTCAGGCGAGCGATTTGGGCATAAATCCCACAAATGACGGCAAGTGCTTGAGAATTGTGTTCCCGCAGCTTACCGAGGAGCGCCGTAAGGAGCTTTGCAAGACCGTAAACAAGACCTGCGAGGACAGCAAGGTCGCTGTCCGCAATATCCGCCGCGACGCGCTTGACAAGCTTAAGGCAAAGAAAAAGGCAAGCGAAATCACCGAGGACGATATGAAGGACGGCGAAAAGAATATCCAGAAGCTGACCGACAAGGCGATTGAGGAAATCGACAAAATCGGCGCAGCCAAGGAAAAGGAAATCATGTCAATCTGATGGAGAACGCTTCTGTTCCGCAGCACATCGGCATAATTATGGACGGCAACGGCAGATGGGCAAAGCAGCGCCTTATGCCGCGCAGCATGGGACATAAGCAGGGTGCGGCGGTGTTCAAAAAAACCATAAACTGGTGCAGAGAGCTTGGCGTGAAATGCGCAACGTTCTATGCCTTTTCAACCGAAAACTGGAAGCGCCCCGCTGACGAGGTTCAGGGGATAATGGATTTGCTTCGGCGGTATATAAAGGATTTGCGTGCTTCCGCGCGTGAAAATATCCGCATTGTGATTATAGGCGATATTTCCCGTTTTGACGAGGATATACGCACCGAACTTGTGGATATCATGAACGATACGCGCGAAAATGACGGCTTTATAGCTTCCATTGCGCTTAACTACGGCGGCAGGGCGGAGCTTGTAAAAGCCGCGCGCGAGCTTTGCGGCGAGGTTTCCCGCGGAACGCTGAAGGCTTCGGATATTTCCGAGGAAACCATAGAGCGCCATCTGTACACCTGCGATATGCCGCCGCTTGATTTGGTTATACGTCCCAGCGGTGAGCAGCGGCTTTCAAACTTCCTTATATGGCAGGCAGCCTATGCGGAGTTTGTGTTTATGGACGTTCTCTGGCCGGATTTTACAAAAAAACATCTTGAATACGCTATTGAGCAGTTCGCCTTGCGCAGCCGCAGATACGGAGGTATTTAAGAGGAGGGAACTGTTATGGCGAAAAGATTAGTTTCGGCGTTTGTCGGTATCGTTATCGGCGTTACCATTATAGCTATTGACAATATATGGCTTTATACTGCCGCTGTTACCTTTTTCGGCATTGTCGGCACATGGGAGTTTATCCGCGCCGTAAAATGCACTGAGTTCAAACTGCTTACCGTTGTAAGTCTTATTGCCGCCGCGATTGTTCCCTCGCTGCACATCTTCGGGCTTACATGGCTGCTGCTCCCGTGCTTTGCGGCATATGTGATGGCGCTTTTTGCTATCATGCTTGGCAAGCACAAGCACATAAAAATAGAGCATATCGCAATGTGCGGCGGTGCGGCGATACTTATTCCCTCATCGCTTTCTACCATTGTAATGTTCAGGTACATGGCGGCGCCCGACAACATGGCGCTTGGCGTTTATTTTGTTGTGTACCTGCTGTTCTGCGCGTGGCTTGGCGACTCCGGTGCGTTTTTTGTCGGCACGTTTATGGGAAAGCACAAGCTTTGCCCGCAGGTAAGTCCCAAAAAGACGGTGGAGGGCTTTATCGGCGGAATACTGACCGTGGGCGTGGGCGTTTTTGTCGAAACGCTTGTGTTTAATCTGTTCATCTTTAAGGATTTTCAGGTGAATTATGCCATAGTTATTCCGTTTGGTATGATGGCATCTGTGTTCGGTGTGCTGGGCGACCTTTCGGCTTCCGTAATCAAGCGGGAGTATGGCGTTAAGGATTTCGGAAAAATAATGCCGGGACACGGCGGTATCCTCGACCGTTTCGACAGCGTTCTGTTTGTTGCGCCGTTTATTTATATCATCTATTTGTATTTATCGCCGATTGTTTCATAATATATGTTATGAGAACCGCTCGCCGTTGCCGCAATTAAAAATTCGGACGGCTGAGCGAACCTTGAAATATATCTTCGCCGTAATGCGGAGGTCGGCTTTCGCCGATTATGAGAACTGTGCAAGCGGCTGTCTGTATATCATGGTTCAATCGTCTTGTTTTATCCGATGATTATCCGTGGGTAAGCGTCTGCCCATTCACTTAATATGGTGAATGGGTGATTTTGTTAAAGGCGATACTGCGCAAAATTCCAAAAAATATCTTTGCGCGCAGCCGACTTAAGTGAGTGTTTTTATGAAAGAAATTGTTTTGCTTGGCTCTACGGGGTCAATTGGTATGCAGACATTAGAGGTCTGCCGCGCGCATAACATCAGGGTAAAGGCGCTGGCTGTCAACACTGATGTAAAGCGGCTTGAACAGCAGGCGCGCGAGTTTATGCCCGAATATGTCTGCGTTTATGACGAAAGTCTGCTTAGTGATATGCGCGCGCGGCTTGCGGATACCGATATCAAGGTACTCTGCGGAATGGAGGGCGACTGCGCTCTTGCGCGGCTTCCATGCGATATCGTTGTAAACAGCGTTGTGGGAATGGTGGGATTGCTGCCAACCATAGAGGCGGCAAAGGCGGGAAACAATATCGCGCTCGCCAATAAGGAAACGCTTGTTGCAGGCGGACGGCTTGTAACCGACTGCATTAAACAGCACGGCGTTAAGCTTCTGCCGATTGACAGCGAACATTCCGCGATATTTCAGTGCCTGCTTGGCGCAGAGGGCAACAAGGCGGAGAAAATTCTGCTCACCGCTTCGGGAGGGCCGTTCTTCGGCAAAACCCGCAGCCAGCTTGAAGCTGTCACGCGCGAACAGGCGCTTAAGCACCCCAACTGGTCAATGGGCGCGAAGATAACCATAGACAGCGCAACGCTTATGAACAAGGGTTTGGAGCTTATAGAGGCAGTGCGCCTTTTTGATGTAACTCCGCAGCAGATTGAGGTTGTAGTTCACAGGCAGAGCATAATTCATTCGGCGGTTGAGTTTGAGGACGGCGCGGTAATCGCGCAGCTTGGCGCGGCGGATATGCGTATTCCCATACAGCTTGCGCTGACGTATCCCAAGCGGCTGCCGTGTCCTGCGCGCAGACTGTCGCTGTTTGATGTGGGCGCGCTTACGTTTGAACGTCCCGATGAAGATACTTTCTGCTGCCTTGCCGCAGCGCGAAAGGCAATTGCCATGGACGGCAACGCGCCCTGTATCGTAAACAGCGCAAACGAAGCAGCCGTGGCGCTGTTCCTTAAGGATAAAATACGTTTTCTTGATATAGGCGACGCGGTTTGCGAAGCGCTTGAGCGCGTGAAATTTATCGCGCAGCCGTCGCTTGATGATATCATGTCAACCCGCAGCGCGGCGGAGGAGTTTGTCCGCGCAAAATTCGGAGGTCGCTAATGCAGTTTGTTATTGCAATTCTCGCTTTCTGCGTTATTATTATAATTCACGAACTTGGGCATTTTATCGCGGCAAAGCTGTGCGGAATACAGGTGAACGAGTTCTCACTCGGAATGGGGCCCGTGCTTTTAAGAAAGCAGGGAAAGGAAACCGTGTATTCGCTGCGCGCAGTGCCTATCGGCGGCTTTGTTTCCATGGAGGGCGAGGACGCGGAAAGCGATAATCCCCGCGCCTTTAACAGAAAGCCTGTATGGCAGCGCATGATTGTGATTGTGGCGGGCGCGCTGATGAACCTTATACTGGGATATTTTGTTTCGGTGGGCTATGTCTGCTCGCTTGATGATGTCGCCACAACAACCGTCAGCGTTTTCAAAGAAAACTCCGTAAGCAGCAGTCAGCTTATGTCAAATGACAGAATAACCGCTATTGACGGGCTTCCCGTGTACACATCAAACGATATTGTGTATAAGCTGCAAAGCGGCGGCACGGTGACAGATGATGGCTTTGTTTCATTTGATATTACGGTGGAGCGCGGCGGCAAGTCTGTTATGCTTGATGATGTCAAGTTTCAGCTTCTCGGCAGCGACGGAACGATAAATTCGATATACTTTGATTTTGCGGTTTATCCTATGGAGAAAACCTTTACCAGCGTTATTTCAGAGGGCTTTCGCCAGTCGGTTTCTACGGGCAGACTTGTAATTCTTACGCTGTGGGATTTGGCAAAGGGCAAATACGGCATAAACGACCTTTCAGGCCCTGTCGGTGTGGTAAATGTCGTGTCGCAGACCGTTGAAAAGGGCTTTCTGGAAGGACTTGCGGATTTCCTTTATATAGTATCGCTGATAACGATAAATCTGGGCATTTTTAATCTTCTGCCCATTCCCGCGCTTGACGGCGGCAGATTTGTATTTCTTGTTATAGAAGCTATACGCCGCAAGCCCATGAAGCCTGAGCATGAGGGCATGGTGCATTTTATCGGCTTCGCTGTGCTTATGCTTTTGATAGTTGTGGTCACGGTTTGCGATGTAATGCGCATTTTCGGAGGTTGAGATTAAAGTTGAGTAAAAAAACTGTAAATGTCGGCGGATTAACGCTTGGCTCAGGCAAAATCTATATCCAATCAATGCTTAACGTTCCCGCAAATGATGTAGAGGGCAGCGTAAGGCAGGCGAAGCAGCTTGAACAGGCGGGGTGCGATATTGTCCGTGCGGCAATTCCCACTATTGAGGACGTGCGGCTTATTCCCGCAATAAAGGCTGCCGTAAAAATGCCGCTGGTTGCGGATATCCATTTTGACTATAAAATAGCGCTTGCCGCTGTGGAAGCGGGCGTTGACAAGATAAGAATAAATCCCGGAAACATAGGCTCGCCCGACAGGGTTAAAGCCGTTGCGGACGCTTGCAGAAAGCGCGGAGTTCCCATAAGGATAGGTGTAAACAGCGGGTCGCTTGAAAAGCCGCTGCTGCAAAAATACGGCGCGCCCACCGCCGAAGCGCTTGCGGAAAGCGCGGCAGGGCATATAAAGCTGCTTAATGACTGCGATTTTGATGATATCGCGGTGAGTATAAAATCCTCTGATGTGCGGCTGATGATTGCGGCATACAGAGCCTTTGCACAAAAGTATGATTACCCGCTGCATCTGGGCGTTACAGAAGCGGGTACGGAGCGCATGGGAATTATAAAATCCGCTGTTGGCATAGGCTCGCTTTTGTGCGATGGTATCGGCGATACTATCCGTGTTTCGCTGACAGCCGACCCCGTGCGCGAGGTGTACGCCGCCATGGATATACTAAAGGCGTGCGGAATAGGCGGCGGCGTTCAGATTGTGTCGTGTCCCACCTGCGGCAGAACCAAAATCGACCTTATCTCCCTTGCAGAGCAGGTTGAGGAGCTTTGCCGCGATGTGCGCAAGGATATAAAGATTGCCGTTATGGGCTGCGCCGTAAACGGACCCGGCGAAGCGCGCGAGGCTGACCTTGGCATTGCGGGCGGCGATGGAGAGGGTCTTATATTCAAAAAAGGCGTGATACTGCGCAAGGTGTCGGAGGACAGGCTGCTTGCGGAACTTAAAAAGGAAATAGAACTGCTGTAATGCCGTTTTGCCTGCTCATAAGGCGCGCGGCTTGCATGGAAGGAAGTTATAAATGTCGGCAAAATTATGTGAACTGTTTGATAGTGTTGAACTTTCGCCCGCCGCTGCGCAGGGCAGGGTGCTTAAAATCGTATATAACGAGAGCAAAAAAACCGTCAATATAAATCTCGGGCTGGATAACACCGTCACCGCGGCAGAGCTTATTCAGCTTGGCGAAACACTTACGGCGGCGCTTGGCGAGGCAGAGGTATCCGTATATCCGAAGTACCATTCCTCGCTTTTTACGGTGGATTATCTTTATGAGATAATCGCCCTGCTTAAGACAAAATTCGGCGCGATAAACGGTTATCTTGACGATATCGAAATATCAGACGATGGCGATACATACGAAATATCGCTTAAACGCGGCGGCAGGGATATTCTGCTCGGCATGGAGATTGACCGCAAAATCGCGACCTACGTCAAGGGCTTTTTTGATGTTAAGATAAACGTTGTATTTACAGGTACTGCCGAGCTTGATATAGAGCAAGCTCTTATTGCCGAGCAGTCCGCGCCCGTTCCCGTAATATCGCTTACACCGCCGCCCGCGGCTTCCGAAAGCAAATATTCTGCGGCAGGCGGTTCAAACGGCGGCGCTTCCAGAGGAAACGGCAGACGTCCCGCAGTGCTTGACGAGGCAAAGGAGATTGTTCTGCCCTTTGAGCATGACAGATTTGACAGCAAGGCGCAGCTTTTCTTCGGCAAGGGTATTTCCGAAGCGCCGCTTGCCATGTCGGAAAGTTTTAACGAGGGTGACGAGGTTACGCTGTGGGGCGAGGTTTTCAAGACGGACGAAAAGACCTCGCGCGATGGCAATACATTTATATTCACGGCGTATTTCTCTGACAAAACCTCCTCCGAGATACTTAAAATAATCACCCCCTCGGCTAACGCGGATAAAATCAAATCCAACATTAAAACGGGCAAGGCTATAATAGTTACGGGTAAATTTGAGTTTGATACCTTTGCAAAGTGCCTTAATCTGCGCCCGTATTCAATCGCGGGGATTAAGGTGAACCGCCGCAAGGATAATGCCGAGGAAAAGCGCGTTGAGCTGCATATGCATACCAATATGTCGGATATGGACGCGCTTACGCCCGCAAAGGAGCTTGTAAATCAAGCATATGAATGGGGACACAAGGCTGTCGCGATAACCGACCACGGAAACTGTCAGGCATACCCCGAAGCAATGAACACCGTAGAAAAAATCCGCAAGGACGGCGGCGAGATGAAAGTTATCTACGGCATGGAAGCGTATTTTGTCAATGACAGCGGCGCGCTTGTGGAGGGCTGCTGCGGTCACGATATCAATGATGACATAATAGTGTTCGATATAGAAACCACAGGTCTTTCCAACGAAACCGAACGTATCACCGAAATCGGCGCGGTAAAGCTGCGCAATATGGAGGTTGTGGAGGAATTTCAGACCTTTGTAAATCCCGAAAAGCCAATTCCCGCAAATATCACGGAGATAACCGGAATAACGGACGATATGGTGGCTGACGCTCCCCACGAGCGCGAAGCGCTTGAAGCCTTTATAAAATTTGCGGGAAAGGGCGTTCTTGTTGCGCATAATGCGGCGTTTGATACGGGCTTTATCCGTATAGCCTGCCAAAGACAGGGCATTGATTATGATATCCGATTTGTGGATACGCTGGCGCTTTGCCGCGCCGCTTTGCCGCACCTTAAAAAGCACAAGCTTGACACGGTTGCCAAGGAATACAAGCTTGGCGACTTCAACCACCACCGCGCAATTGATGACGCAAAAATGCTGTCGCTGATATTCAAGCGGCTTATTTCGGACGCGGGCAAAGGCAGACAGCTTAACAAACTCGGCGACCTTAATTCTATCCTCGGCAATATAGATGTAAAGAAGCTGCCGATGTATCACTTTATCATTCTGGTGAAAAACAAGGCGGGACTTAAAAATCTGTACAAGCTGATTTCGCTTTCCAACCTCAATTATTTCTACAAAAAGCCGCGTATTCCTCTGTCAGAACTTATCAAGCACCGTGAGGGACTTATATTCGGCAGCGCCTGCGAAGCGGGCGAGCTTTTCCGCGCAATTCTGGACGGCAAAAGCGAAAAGGAGATAGAGCAGATAGCTTCGCTTTATGACTACCTTGAAATTCAGCCTATCGGCAATAATGAGTTCCTTAAGCGCAGCGGCAAGGTTGCTGATGACGAGGGGCTGCGCGACCTTAACCGCAGGATAGTTGCGCTTGGCGATAAGCTTGGCAAGCCTGTGGTTGCCACCTGTGACGTGCATTTCAAGGACGCAGAGGACGCGGTTTACAGAAAAATTCTGCAAGCAGGACAGGGCTATACTGACGCGGATAATCAAGCGCCGCTGTATCTGAGAACTACCGACGAAATGCTTAAGGAGTTTGAATACCTCGGCGAAGCCAAGGCAAGGGAGGTTGTAATCACCAACACCAACCTTATCGCCGACATGGTTGACGAGGATATCCGCCCCATACCCAAGGGAACCTATACTCCCTCTATCGAGGGCGCGGAGCAGGAGCTTCAAGACCTTTGCTGGAACCGTGCAATGGCATGGTACGGCTATGAGGACAAAATTCCCGAAATCGTATCAGCGCGTCTTAATAAGGAGCTTGACGCTATTATAAAATACGGCTTCTCCGTGTTGTACATGATTGCGCAGAAGCTTGTAAAATACTCCGAGGATAACGGTTATCTGGTAGGCTCGCGTGGCTCTGTCGGATCGTCATTTGTTGCGATAATGTCGGGCATTTCGGAGGTAAATCCGCTTGCGCCGCATTATCGCTGCCCGAAGTGCCGCTTCAACGAATTTGTGACGGACGGCTCTGTTGGCTCAGGCTTTGACCTGCCGCCAAAAAGCTGCCCCAACTGCGGTATTGATATGATTCGTGATGGACACGATATCCCGTTTGAAACGTTCCTTGGCTTCAAGGGTGATAAAGCGCCCGATATCGACCTTAATTTCTCGGGCGAAGTTCAGGGCAAGGTTCACCGCTATACCGAAGAATTGTTCGGTAAGGACCATGTGTTCAAGGCGGGAACTATTTCCGCCGTTCAGGATAAAACCGCATACGGCTTTGTAAAGAAATACTGCGAGGAACGCGGAATTTCCTACAACAACGCCGAGATGGAGCGCCTTGCAGTAGGCTGCACGGGCGTAAAGAGAACCACATCTCAGCACCCTGGCGGCATGGTTGTTGTTCCCAATGAGTTTGAGGTATACGACTTCACAGCGGTTCAGCACCCCGCAGATAAGACGGAAAGCGATATGATAACCACGCATTTCGACTTCCATGCGCTTCATGATACCATTCTGAAGCTTGACGAGCTGGGTCATGATGTTCCTACGCTGTACAAGCACCTTGAGGATATGACGGGCATGAAGATTGCGGATGTTTCCACAACAGACCGCGATATTTATGACCTGTTTGTTTCGGTTGCGCCGCTTAAGGCTTCCAATGAGGAGCAGCTTGGCGTTAAGTGCGGTACACTTGGCATACCTGAGTTCGGCACGCCGTTTGCAATGCAGATGCTTCAGGACGCGCAGCCCAAGAACTTCTCCGACCTTTTGCAGATTTCTGGTCTGTCACACGGCACGGACGTTTGGCTTGGCAACGCGCAGGACTTAATCAAAAACGGCACCTGTACCATTTCAGAGGTTATAGGAACGCGTGACAACATCATGGTTTACCTTATGCACAAGGGCGTTGAGCCCGGACTTGCATTCAAAATCATGGAGATAACCCGAAAGGGCAACGCGCTTAAGCTGTTTAATGACGAGATATATCAGGCATTCAAGGACAACAACGTCCCCGAATGGTATGTCGAGAGCTGCAAAAAGATTAAATATATGTTCCCCAAGGCTCACGCTGCGGCTTATGTAACTGCGGCGGTAAAGCTGTGCTGGTTCAAGATTAACCGCCCGTGCGAATTCTATGCGGCAACGCTGACAAAGCACACAGAAAACCTTGAGGTTGATACCGTATTAAAGGGTCAGTCGGCGGTTTATGCGCGTATCAAGGAGATACAGGCTATGCAGAATCCCACTGCCAAGGAGGAGGGCGTTCTTGACGCGCTTATGCTTGTCAACGAAATGATGCTGCGCGGAATTGGCGTGCTGCCCGTAGATGTAAAGAAATCCGCAGCGGCAACCTACGGTGTTGAGGACGGAAAGCTGCGCCTGCCGTTCCTTGCAATACAGGGCTGCGGAGAGAACGCGGCATACAGGCTTAAAAGCGTTATCGAAGCGGGCGACTATATCTGTATTGACGATATCCAGAAGCAGAGCGGTCTTAACAGCTCCGTTATGGATACACTGACGGCAATGGGCGTGTTTGAGGGAATACCCCAGTCCGCGCAGATGTCGCTGTTCTGAGTTGACGAAAAGCGGCTCGCCTTGTTGAATACTGCTGTGCAATATTACAAAATAATCTGTGGGTATTGACAAGATTGTGTTATTGTGGTATCATGGTAGTGTGCTAACACGCTAAAGTGAATAAAATATAACTATACCGAACATGGAAAGGGACGGAAAAAGTGAAAAGATATGACCTGCTTACCCCCGAAGGAACGCGCGACCTGCTGTTTGACGAGTGTGTCGCAAAGCGCCTTATTGAGGAGCGATTGAGAAAAATATTTACAGGCTACGGTTATTCCGAGGTTGTGACCCCTGGACTGGAATTTTATGACGTGTTTAACGGCAAGGTGCGGTATTTTCCGCAGGAGTCGATGTACAAGCTTGTGGACGGCAAAAACAGGCTTATGGTGCTTCGTCCCGACAGTACAATGCCTATCGCGCGTCTTGCCGCCACAAGGCTGCATGACGAGCCGCTGCCGCTTAAGCTGTTCTACAACCAGAGCATTTTCATGGTAAATCCCAAAAACAGCGCCCGCGATGATGAGTTTGCGCAAAGCGGTATTGAAATTCTCGGCGGAAGCCGCAGGGCAGCCGATTATGAAGCGTTGGTGCTTGCTGTGCGCGCACTGTCGGCTTGCAGCGATTCGTTCAGACTGGAGATAGGCGAAAGCGGTATTTTCAGGCTGCTTGTAAAGGAACTTGGCATAAGCGCGGAGCAGTCCGAAAATCTTCAGTCGCTTATTGATAACAAGAATTATCCCGCGCTTGATGACGCACTTGCGGGTTACAGCGGCGCTGCCGCAGAGGCTTTAAGGGCGCTGCCCAGACTGTTTGGCGGCGAGGAGGTATTTGCCGCCGCCGAGAAATACATGATTAACGATAGCCTTAAGCAAACCCTTGCCGCGCTTAAGGAAACCTATGAGGCGCTTCGTGCATACGGCGCTGAAAAGGTAAAGGTTGACCTTGGTCTTGTGCATAAGAAAAACTACTACACGGGCATTATTTTCCGCGGATATGTTGAGGGCTACGGACAGCCTGCGCTGTCGGGCGGACGTTATGACAACCTTATAGGCGATTTCGGCAGGGACGTTCCTGCGGTCGGCTTTGCGATAAATGTTGAAGCGGCGGCAAAGGTTCTGCTTAAAAATACGGACGAGGTGCTTTCGCGTCCCGCTGACGTTATGGTTCATGCGCAGGACGGCGCGGAAATAGCGGCGCTCAGGCATTGCGCAGAGCTGATTGACGGTGGAAAGGCAGTGTTTAATTCCGTGCTTGAAAGCGCGGATGCCGCTGAAGCCTATGCAAGGGCGCGCGGAATACATCGCATTGATATTATCGCCGCAGACGGCAGCGTCTGCACCAAGGAGGTCTGACATGGAGAAAAAGAACATAAGAATTGCGCTTACCAAGGGCAGACTTGAAAACAAAACGGTTGACCTGCTTGAAAAAATAGGCTATGACGTGTCGGAACTTCGCGACAAGGGCAGGCGGCTTATTCTTTCCATTCCCGATGAGAATATAGAGGTTGTGCTTGCAAAGGCTGCCGATGTAATTACCTATGTCGAGCATGGCGTGTGCGATATCGGCGTTGTGGGCAAGGACACCATAATGGAATACGGCGGAAAATTCTTTGAGATTACCGACCTTGGCTTCGGCAGGTGCAAATTTGCTCTTGCGGGAAAAAAGGGCGAGGATTTCTATAAAGGCTACGGCGTAAAGACCGTTGCAACAAAATATCCCAATGTTACGCGCGGATATTTTGAGGGCAAGGGCATGGATGTTGACATAGTAAAAATCGAGGGTTCCGTTGAACTCGCCCCGCTTGTGGGACTGGCAGACGGAATTGTGGATATCGTTGAAACGGGCACTACCCTTAAAGAAAACGGACTTGAGGTATACGAAGATGTTGCCCCCATCTCGGCAAGGCTTATCGTAAACACGGTAAGCATGAAGCTTAAGCAGGAGCGCATTTCGGAGATAGTAAAGCAGATAGAGGAGAATTTGTGATGATTAAGATAATCAAGGCTGACGGCGCGGAGAAGCAGTTTCTCGCCGAGGTAGAAAAAAGAGCGGGCGAGGTCAACGCCGATGTAGAAAAAATAGTAAAGGATATCCTCGCTGACGTTAAAGCCAACGGCGACAGCGCGGTGAAATCCTACACGGCAAAATTCGACTGCCCCAACGCGCAGTTTTACAGAGTTCCCGATGAAGCTATACAGGACGCTCTTACAGAGTACAACGAGAACAATTCCGAGTTTGTTATGGCAATGCTTAACGCCGTTGAAAACATCACCGCGTTCCACACAAGACAAAAGCGCGAGGGCTTCTGCGTAACCGATGAAAACGGCGTTATAATGGGTCAGCGCGTGCGCGGTCTGGACAGGGTTGGTCTGTATGTTCCCGGCGGCACGGCGGCGTACCCCTCATCGGTTCTTATGAACGCTATTCCCGCGAAAATTGCGGGCGTTAAGGAGATAATTATGGTAACTCCGCCGCTTAAGGACGGCACAGCCAACAAGGATATTCTTGTAGCTGCGGCTCTTTGCGGGGTTGATAAGATTTACCTTTGCGGCGGCGCACAGGCGTGTGCGGCTCTTGCTTACGGCACGGAGGAAATTCCCAGAGTGTCTAAAATTGTAGGTCCAGGCAACATTTTTGTCGCAACCGCAAAGAAGCTGCTTTACGGCACGGTTGATATTGATATGTTCGCAGGCCCTAGCGAAATTCTCGTTTTCGCAGATGAAACCGCAAACCCCGTTTACCTTGCCGCAGACCTTATGTCGCAGGCGGAGCATGACAGGCTCGCAAGCGCCATTATGATTACCACAAGCATGGAGATTGCCGAGAAAACTCAGGCTGAAATAGAGCGTCAGTCGGCTTACCTTTCGAGAAAGGATATAATTGACGAGTCTATCTCCAATTATGGCGCGATAATCGTGTGTGAGGATAAGGATTACGCTATCGAAATCGCCAATACTCTCGCACCCGAACACATGGAAGTGGTTGCTGAAAACCCCATGGAGTATATCGGAAAGATTGACAACGTGGGTTCGCTGTTCCTCGGACAGTATTCCCCCGAACCTCTCGGCGACTACTACGCAGGACCTAACCACGTTCTTCCCACAAGCGGAACGGCGCGCTTCTTTTCGCCGCTCGGCGTGGAAAGCTTCACAAAGCGTTCAAGCTATATTTGCTACACAAAGGACGCGCTGCTTGACGCCGCAGACGATATTATACTGATTGCGGAGCGCGAAAAGCTGACGGCGCACGCTAATTCCATCAGAGTGCGCAAGGAGAATAACTGAGATACATAAAACGCGAGGGAATGTAATATGAACAGAACCGCAGAAATTTCAAGAAAAACCAAGGAAACCGATATAAATATTTCGCTTAACCTTGACGAAAGCGGAAAGGTTTCCATAAACACGGGAATAGGCTTTCTCGACCATATGCTGACGGCGCTTGCAGTTCACGGCGGTTTCTCGCTTTGCGTTGACTGCAAGGGCGACCTTAACGTTGACGGACACCACACAACCGAGGATATCGGAATTGTTTTGGGACAGGCTTTCGCCAAGGCTCTGGGCGACAAGGCGGGCATAATGCGCTACGGAAACGCATTTATTCCCATGGACGAGGCGCTTGCTTTCTGCGCGCTTGATATCAGCGCAAGACCGTTTCTGGTGTTCAACGCGCAATTCACCAACGAAAGGGTAGGGGAGTTCGACACCTGCCTTACAGAGGAATTTATGCGCGCGTTTGCATTCAACGCGGGAATTACGCTCCACCTGCGCGTTGAATACGGCAGCAACGACCACCACAAAATCGAAGCGCTTTTCAAGGCTCTTGCATACGCTCTTAAAGCGGCGGTTAAGCGCAATACGGACGGAAGTGTTGTTTCCACAAAGGGAATGCTTTAATGCAGGGGTACAATCTGATAGCTGTTTTTTCGCCCGATGGCGAGAAAATGCTTATGTGCCGCAGAATAAAAGAGCCGTATAAGGGGCTTGTGAATTTTGTCGGCGGGAAAATCGAGCCGAATGAGAGCGGCGAATGCGCGGCTTACCGCGAGCTTTTTGAGGAAACGGGAATAACCCGCGAGGATATCGGACTTTTGCATTTGATGGATTTTTCCTACCCGCTCGACCCTTGCTATGTTGAGGTATACGCGGGACAGTTAAAGCGCGAAGTCAGTATTCACGGCGATGAAAACCCGCTTTTCTGGAGCGGCATGGACTGCGATTTTTTCGATATGGCGCAGTATGCGGGCGAGGGAAATATAGGGCATATTGTGGAGCATATACGGCTTAACGACAGCAGAATTTTCCTGAAGAAAGGAACTTGGCTATGACAGCTATAATCGACTACGGCGCGGGAAATTTATTCAGCGTTAAAAACGCGCTGGATTTCCTTGGGATAGAGAACAAAGTTACAAACAGCGCGGACGACCTGCGCGCGGCGGACAGGCTTATTCTGCCGGGAGTTGGCGCGTTTGCGGACGCAATGAAAATGCTCAGCGAAACAAAGCTTGTGGACGTTATCAAGGAAGAAGCGCAGAAAAAGCCGCTGCTTGGCATTTGCCTTGGAATGCAAATGCTGTTTGAAAAGGGCTACGAGTTCGGCGAAACGGACGGTCTGGGACTGATTAAGGGCAGCGTTAAGCTTATGCAGCCAAAGGGCGGTTTAGCCGTTCCGCATATGGGCTGGAACGAGCTTGAAAAGAACACTCCCTGCAAGCTGCTGGATAGATGCGGGGCGGGGGAGTATGCCTATTTCGTACATTCCTATGCGGCTGAATGTGAGAGCGAAAATGTCGCTGCATACTGCGACTATGGCATGAAAGTTCCCGCGCTTGTGTTCAGCGGAAATGTTTACGGCGCACAGTTCCACCCCGAAAAAAGCGGCGAAACGGGACTTAATATCCTGCGCTGCTTTGCGGAGCTTTGATGTACAATTGCGCAAAAGAAAACTTTTGCGCAATTAGCATGGCGATAATCCCGATATTTTAAGGAGTACGGCAATGATAATTTTACCCGCAATAGATATAAAGGACGGCAACTGCGTTCGCCTGTTCAAGGGTGATTACGGAACAGTCCAAAAGGTAGCGGAAAGCTATATGGATACCGCGCGCTCATTTGAAGCGGCGGGCGCACAGTGGATACACATGGTTGACCTTGACGGCGCAAAGGACGCAACTCAGCAGAACAGGGATATTTTCCTTGACGTGGCGAAAAACACGGGGCTGAAAGTCGAAGTCGGCGGCGGAATACGCACCCTTGACACGGTGGAAATGTACCTTTCACAGGGGATAGAGCGCGTTATAATCGGCTCGGCGGCGGTGAAAAATCCTCAGCTTGTAAAGCAGGCGGTCAAGGAATACGGCGAGCATATCGCGGTGGGAATTGACGCGAAAAACGGCTATGTCGCAACAGAGGGCTGGCTTGAAACGTCCGATGTGTATTTCACCGACCTTGCAAAGGCAATGTCCGATGTGGGCGTTAAGTATATAATCTTCACGGATATTTCCAAGGACGGCACGCTGTCGGGCGTAAACGCGCAGCAGCTTGACGAGATAAACCGCGCGTGCGAAGCGAATATTATCGCAAGCGGCGGCGTTCATACGATTGAGGATATTATAACCTGCAAAAAGCTGGGGCTTTACGGCACAATCTGCGGAAAGAGCATTTACAGCGGAACTCTTGACCTTAAGCGGGCGATAGAGGAGTCGGAAAATGCCGACTAACCGAATGACGGGCAGGCTTGGTGCGGCGGTTACAGGCTTTGCAACGCTTGGATTTGCTCTCAGTATGCTTTATGGTCTGTTCGGGGAAGGCTTGTTTATGTGCTGTTTTTTCAGCATTTTCATTGCGTTGGGATTTATCCTGTTTATGTCGGCGATTACGGCATTGAATGAGGACGGCGAAAGAAAAGCTTTCGGCAATGTCGGTCTTGTGTGTGCGGCAATTTATGTCGTGCTTGTCCTTATTGTCTATTTTGCGGAGTGTACAACGATAAACCTTAACCCCGAGCTTAGCGATGAAGTGAAAAGTATCATAGATTACGGCAGCACGGGCAGCCTTTTCTTCAACTACGATTTGCTTGGCTACGCTTTTATGGCGCTTTCAACGTTTTTTTGTGGTTTTCTTGTTGACAAGAAAAGAAAATGCGGTAAGCCGCTTGCGATAATGCTGAAAATACACGGCGTATTTTTCCTGTCATGTCTTTTTGTGCCGATGTTTCCCGTGTTTACGGGCGGCTCAGGCGATTCGGCTGTCGGAACGATACTTCTTGAGATATGGTGTTTTTATTTTATGCCGATTTGCTTTTTGGGATACAGATATTTTGGAGATAAGAACTGAAAGGAGAACGTATGCTTGCAAAAAGAATAATCCCCTGTCTTGACGTGCGTAATGGCAAGGTTGTGAAGGGTGTAAATTTTGAGGGAATAAAGGAGGTCGGCGATCCTGTTCAGCTTGCGATTGAGTACAACAAACAGGGCGCGGACGAGATAGTTTTCTACGATATCACCGCTTCCTATGAGGGCAGGGGACTAATGCTTGACGTTGTAAAGCGCACCGCGCAGCAGGTTTTTGTGCCGCTTTGCGTTGGCGGCGGCATTGCAACGGTTGAGGATTTCCGCGACACGCTGAGAGCGGGCGCGGACAAGGTTTCCGTAAATTCACAGGCGGTGAAAAATCCAAAGCTGATTAGTGATGCGGCGGAGATTTTCGGCAGCCAGTGCGTTGTTGTGGGCATTGACGCAAAGCGAAACGGCAAAGGCGGCTATTCCGTGTATATAAACGGCGGGCGCGTTGATATGAACCTTGACCTCGGTGACTGGGTAAAGGAGATTTCGGAGCGCGGTGCGGGCGAGATTTGCCTTAATTCCATAGACACGGACGGCGTGCGTGGCGGGTTTGATATTGAGATGCTGAATTTCGTGTGCGAGCGGGTGAATATTCCCGTTATAGCAAGCGGCGGCTGCGGAAAAATCGAGCATTTCTCCGAGGTGTTTGAGAAAACAAATTCCTCGGCGGCATTGGCGGCTTCACTGTTCCATTTCGGGGAACTTACGGTTGATGAGGTTAAGAAGTATCTTACGGGCAAAAATATTCCCGTAAGAAAAAACATTGTTTGAGGTGACTATATGAAACTCTCTCCAAGTAAAAATGCGCAGACTATAATTAACGCTGTTAGCTGTCCGTGCGATTATTTCCCCGCGGGTGCGGACGAAAACGCGCTTATGGCGGCTTATAATTGCGCGCTTGAAAGCGGCAGAAACGAGGGATTTGTTCCAGTAATAATACAGATTGATGATGTTCTTGCAGAATGGCTTGACGAAACAGCAGTCGATTTGTATGACGGCAAAAGCGCTGAAGAATGGCGCAAGGCGGCTATTGACTTTGCTGTGTCACAGACTAACGAAGAAGTTGACGAATTGTTTAAGCAAATTCTTGACGCGTATGGTTTTTCGCCCGAATGTGATTTTTACGAGGGCGATGAGGAGATGGATTTTAGCAATGTCGGCAAGGTAAGCTTGAATCTCCAAGAAATTCTTTCGGGAAAAACAGCGGAATGTGTTCTTGCGAAAATCCCCGTTGACGAGCCGTGGAAAGTTTTTGCTTATGTTCCTTTCGGCGGGTGGAACGAATGCCCGTCGCCCAAAATAATGATGGCGATTACCAAACGCTGGTACGAAAGCTATGGCGCAGTTCCCGCAGTAATTTCACACGATACCCTGCAAATGACGGTGAAGCCTGTTTCGGACGAGGAAAAAGCGCTTGAGCTTGCCGCACAGCAGTTTGCGTTCTGCTCGGATATTGTATTTCAGGGAATCGGCTTTATAAAGCCGCTGGCAAAGCTATTACAAAATTCATCGGTATGGGGTTTCTGGTGGGATTGACCACGGGTATTGTTAGACGGAGAAGATTATGGACTTAAAGAAATATTTCAAAAAAGCGGAGCTTATTCCCGCGATAGTTCAGGACGCTGAGAACGGCGAGGTTCTCATGCTTGCCTATATGAACGAGGAAAGCATGGCGAAAACGCTTGAAACAGGCTACACTTGGTTCTGGAGCCGTTCGCGGCAGGAACTTTGGAACAAGGGCGCAACTTCGGGACATCTGCAAAAGGTGGTTGAAATCTACGGCGACTGCGATGACGATACGCTGCTTGTAAAGGTAATTCAGACGGGCGCGGCTTGTCATACGGGAAACCGCACTTGCTTTTTCGAAAGGATAAAGTGATGGAAATTACATTGCTTTACGGAACGGGAAATCCCGCAAAGCTTGACACAATGCGCCGCATCCTTAACGGCATGGGGATAAAGCTTATCAGCCTTGCGGATATGCCCGAAAAGCCGCCAGAGGTTGACGAAAGCGGCAAATCCCCGCTTGAAAACGCACGGATAAAGGCTGTTAGTTATTACAGATATTACGGAATACCTGTTTTCTCGTGCGACAGCGGTCTTTATTTTGAGGGAATTTCCGAGGAATTGCAGCCGGGTACGCACGTCAGAAACATAGGCGGCAAGCGTCTTTCCGATGATGAAATGACGGAGTATTACAGCGCGCTTGCCAAGAACAACGGCGGCAGAATTACCGCGCAGTATCTCAATGCAATCTGCCTTGTGCTGTCGGAAGACGAAATTTATGAGCATATGGGCGCGGATATTTCGGGCAAAAGCTTTATAATCACTGACAAGCCGCACCCGAAAAAGGTTGAAGGTTATCCGCTTGACCGAATTTCTATAAATTCCCGCACGGGAAAATATAACTACGATATGACGCAGGGAGAATACCTGCTTGAAGAAAGCTTTGGCGGCGGTTTCCGCGACTTTTTCGCCAAGGCGCTAAAGATAAAGGAGTATTGACATGATGGAAGCATTTAAGGAAATGTATGATGTGGTTGTAAACCGCAGAGCAAACCCGCAGGAGGGCAGCTATACCTGCTACCTTTTTGATAAGGGACTTGACAAAATTCTGAAGAAGTGCGGCGAGGAATGCACCGAAATGGTTATCGCTGCCAAAAACAACGACAAGGACGAGCTTTCCAACGAGATTAACGACCTGCTGTACCACATGGTGGTGCTGATGGTTCAGTGCGGAGTTTCCGTTGATGACGTGGAGAAGATTATGGTTGAGCGCGCCGCAAAAATCGGCAACCTTAAGCAGTTCCATGTAAGCGACCACAACACCTGACGATATGGAGTTAGCAAAGCTTATAGACGGCTTCGGCGATGATATATTCGCGCTGGCGCTGATAATAACCAAGGATTTCAATTCCGCAAAGCAGGTGTTTGTAAAGACCTGTCTGCGATATGAAAGCTATGATGATGGCTGCGAAATGTGCGACCTTGCGCCTGATGTGTACAAACTGTGTGAGGAGGCGGATAACAACGATTCCGCCGTAACGCTCACGGGAGTTGAGCTTGACCGCAAGCGGCAGGCGCTGCTGGAAATAGTTCTGCAAAAAACGCAGAAGGTGCGCACGATTATCCATCTTTACTACGAAAATGACCTTGACGAGGAGCAGATTTCCGCTGTAACAGGCGAAAGCGTGAAGTATATAAAGGGCGTTCTTTCCGAATTTCCCGATGAGCTTAAAATTTCTCTGGATAAGCATTATAAGGAAATCTGCACAAAAATCTGCGCCGAGGACAAGCTTAAGACCTATGTTATGCGCGCGGCGGCAAATCCCGCAAAGCGCGTTTTTGGGGTGCGCGAGGAAGCCGCGCCGCGTCACGGCTGGTCGCGAAACCAGAAAATCGTGGTTATCGTTATCGCGATAATAGTTACCTTTGCGGTAAGCTTTATAATTCCCATTGCGGAAAAATATTTCGATATGCTGGAAGATGAAAGCGGCTATTCCTACGAAGTCCCCGAAACAGATGAAATCTTCAGATATACCTATGAAGCAGGGGAAGAATAATTTTTTTGGAAAATGTATTGCTTTTTGCGGCAAAATGCGTTATAATGGAAGCAGTGGTTTTTAACCTACATCAAAAACAAAGGAGATAATCAATTATGTTAGTTTCTGCTAAGGAAATGCTGAACAAGGCTCGCGAGGGCAAGTATGCCGTAGGTCAGTTCAACATCAACAATCTTGAATGGACAAAGGCTATCCTGCTTACAGCACAGGAGCTTAAGTCGCCCGTTATCCTCGGCGTATCCGAGGGTGCAGGTAAGTATATGTGCGGCTACACAACCATCGTTGGCATGGTAAAGGGCATGATTAACGAGCTTGGTATCACCGTTCCCGTTGCTCTGCACCTTGACCACGGCTCTTTTGAGGGCGCAAAGGCTTGCATTAACGCAGGCTTCTCCTCCATCATGTTTGATGGTTCTCACTATCCTATTGAGGAGAATATCGCTAAGACAACCGCTCTTGTAAACGCTTGCGACGTTCTCGGCATCTCTCTTGAGGCTGAGGTTGGCTCTATCGGCGGCGAGGAAGACGGCGTTGTTGGCATGGGCGAGTGCGCAGACCCCGACGAGTGCAAGGCTGTTGCAGACCTCGGCGTTACAATGCTTGCAGCAGGTATCGGCAACATTCACGGCAAGTATCCCGCAAACTGGGCAGGTCTTTCCTTTGAAAC
>CAZKXB010000035.1:0-26538 GCA_964556595.1 uncultured Ruminococcus sp.
GCAAGAATCATCCACAGCGGGTCATCGTTGAAGTTAGAGCCAAGCTCATGGTTGCCCATCTTGGTGAGCGGCTGATACTGGTGGTAAGCGCCGCCGTCCTCAAGCATTGTAGCGGCAAGGTCGATAAGTCTTTCACGCGCTCTTTCGGGAATCTGGTGAACAAAGCCAAGCAAATCCTGGTTGGAGTCGCGGAAGCCCATTCCTCTGCCGATACCGCTCTCAAAATAGGAAGCGGAACGCGACATATTGAATGTAACCATGCACTGGTACTGATTCCAGATATTAACCATTCTGTTGAGCTTCTCATCAGGAGAATCAACGCTGTACTGCATAAGCAGCTTATCCCAGTAATTCTTCAGGCTTTCAAACAGTTTGTCTGCCTTTTCGGGGGTATCGCACATTGCCATCATTTCGTTTGCCTTTTTCTTGTTGATGACGTTTGCGAGGGGCTTTGCGTTGCCGTGACCGTCTACTGTGTAGCTTGCCTTTATGCCGTCATAATTTCCGCTCTTGTCAAATTTTTCGTCAGCGGGCATTTCAACGTAGCCAAGGCAGAATACAAGCTCCTTGGTTTCGCCTGCGGCGAGTTCAAGCTCTATGTAGTGGGAAGCGATGGGGCTCCAGCCGTCTGCAACGGAGTTTCTTGCCTTGCCGTCCTCGAATACGGCTGCGGGCTTGTCAAAACCGTTGTACAGACCAAGGAAAGTTTCGCGGTCGGTATCAAAACCCTGAATGGGCGCGTTTACGGTGTAGAATGCGAAGTGGTCGCGGCGCTCCTTATACTCGGTCTTGTGGAATATTGTCGAGCCGAGGATTTCAACCTCGCCTGTGTTGAAGTTTCTTTGGAAGTTTGTGGTATCGTCATTTGCGTCCCACAGACACCATTCAAGGAAGCTGAACAGCTTAAGATTCTTCTTTTCGCTGCCCTCGTTTGTGATGGTAACTTTCTGAATTTCGCCGTTGAAGTCCTGCGGAACAAAGAATTTTACGGTAGCCTTTACGTTATTTTTCTTACCGCTGATAACGGTGTAACCCATGCCGTGGCGGCACTCATAGCTGTCAAGCTCTGTCTTTACGGGGCTCCAGCCGGGATTCCATACGGTATCGCCGTCCTTAAGGTAGAAATATCTGCCGCCCATATCAACGGGGACGTTGTTGTAACGGTAGCGTGTAATGCGGCGCAGACGAGCGTCCTTATAGAAGCTGTATCCGCCTGCGGTATTGGAAATAAGAGAGAAGAAGCCCTGTGTGCCAAGGTAGTTAATCCAAGGATAAGGCGTGCGGGGAGAGGTAATGACGTACTCGCGGTTGGCGTCATCAAAATAGCCGAATTTCATATTGACCTTCTTTCTTTGTGGAAGTCTTTCTTCACAAAATATAGTATAAGGGCACAGACGTGCCGCTAATAAACAGTATACTATAAAACCGATTGAATTACAAGTGCTGAAAACGATAACATTTAATTTTGCTTTTCTTTTTGACTTTAACGCCGAATTTCCTCAGCCTAATATGGTAATTGTGCATAAAATTATTAAGCCGCCAAAATCCACTTGACGGAATTGAAAAACTATTATATAATAATGATGTATGTGCATTATTATGATAAGGAGATAATCATGAAATTAAAGAAAATCGCCGCGCTTATTGCGGCTGCCGCAATAAGCATAACCGCCGCAGGCTGCGGTGGAACAGGAAATTCCTCGAGCAGCGGGGAGCAGTCTGAAGCAGACCAGTCCGCTTCTGCTTACGGAGAGAATGACGAGTTCGACACAAGCCTTACCGCGCTTGAGCTAACCGCTAAAATCGACTGCGGCTGGAATTTGGGCAACACGTTTGACGCTACGGGCAACTCAAGCCTATCCTCGGAAACTGCTTGGGGAAATCCCACAACCACGCCCGAAATGATACAGACGGTAAAGGACGCAGGCTTCAATGCGGTACGTATTCCCACAACATGGGAAAAACATCTGGACGAAAACAACGTTATCGACAGCGAGTGGCTGGCGCGCGTAAAGGAAGTGGTGGATTACGCCTATACGCGCGATATGTACGTTATACTCAACGCTCACCATGAGGAGTGGTATCAGCCCTATGCAGATCAGCAGGACGAAATCTCCGAAAAGCTTGCCAAGGTGTGGACGCAGATAGCCGAGGAATTTAAGGGCTATGACGAACATCTTATTTTTGAAGGCATGAACGAGCCGCGCTGGAAAAACACCGAGTGGGAATGGAACGGCGGCAATGACGAGGGCAGAGCCGTTGTAAATCACCTTAACAGCGTGTTTATTGACGCGGTGCGCGCAACGGGCGGCAACAATCAATACCGTTTTCTTATGATATGCCCGTATGCTGCAAATTGCAGCGAAAGCGCGCTTGCGGCGCTTGAAATACCTGAGGATAAGAATATAATTGTATCGGTACACGCATATATTCCGTATACCTTTGCGCTTGCAAGCAGCGGAACGCACCTGTGGCTTAAGGACAAGGCTTCCTGCGTAAACGATATCGACACGCTTGCCGAGGTGCTGGACAGGCTGTTTATCAGCAAGGGCATTGCCGTAATAATCGGCGAAACGGGCGCAATGAACCGCTACTACACCACGCAGAAGGAAGTTCCCGCCGACAGCACGGCAGAGGCTGAAACCATCACCAAGGCAAACGCGGAATACCGCGCGGCATGGGCGGAATATTATTTCGGCAAGTTCAAGCAGCTTGGTATTCCCTGTTTCTGGTGGGACAACGGCTCGTTTTACAGCGGCGAAACCTTTGGAATGTTGAAGCGCTCCGCGCTTGAATGGCAGTATCCTGAGGTTTTGGACGGTGTAATGCGCGGCGCGGGGGTAAAATAAACGGCTGTAATCCTGCGGTTCAGCGCCGCAGGATTTTGCGCGCAAAACAGACTTTTTGGCAGGCTGACGGCACTGCATGATTTTTGGAGGAATTTATTTTGCTTAGACTTGCGAGATATCTTAAATATTTTAAGCTGCACGTTTCGCTAGGGCCTGCGTGCAAGCTTATAGAAGCTATATTCGAGCTTATTGTGCCGCTTGTGATGGCGGATATAATCGACAATGGCATTGCCGCAGGCGATGAAAGCGTTGTATGGAGCGGCGGACTTAAGCTGATTATTTTTGCGGTATGCGGACTTTCGTTTACGCTTGTGTGCCAGTATCTTGCCTCGGTGGCTTCGCAGGGAGTCGGCACAAGGCTGCGGCATGACCTTTACGCGCACATCAACACGCTCTCCTATAAGGAGCTTGACAGCCTTGGCACGCCCGCTTTGGTTACGCGCATTGCCAATGACGTAAATCAGGTGCAAAGCGCGGTTGCGATGCTTATTCGCCTTGTTATAAGAGCGCCGTTTCTTGTTGTGGGCGCTACCATAATGGCAATGACTATTGATTTAAGGCTGTCGCTTATTTTCTTTGGCTGTATGGCGGCTATCGTTGGCATAATGGTTCCTGTAATGACGGTGACGGTAAAGCTGTTCAAACGGCAGCAGAAAAGCCTTGACGGTATTTCCCGCATAACCCGTGAAAACCTTTCGGGTGTGCGCGTTGTAAGAGCCTTTGCGCGCCAGCAGCATGAGCAGCAGCGCTTTGAGGAAAGCGCGGAGGAATACCGCAAATTTGCATTGAGAGCGGGCAGGATAAACGCGCTGCTTAATCCCGCGATATTTGTGGTGGTAAACGTGGCATATCTGCTGATTGTGTACCTTGGCGGCGGCATGGTTTCGGTTGACGGACTTACGCAGGGACAGGTTATCGCGCTTGTAAATTATATGACGCAGATTTCCTTGGCGCTTGTGGTGGTTGCAAACCTTGTTACGGTGTTTACAAAGGCGGCTGCCTCCTCCCACCGCATAAACGAGATATTTGACGCAAAGCCGAGTGTTGTGGGCGCTGAATCTTCCCCCAAGACAGACCCTGCAGCGCCCGCGATAGAATTCAGAAACGTAAGCTTTTCCTATCATGACGGCGAGGGAGCGGACAAGGCTCTTGAGGGCATAAATTTTGCGCTGGCAAACGGCGAAGTCCTCGGCATAATCGGCGGTACGGGTTCGGGCAAATCCACGCTTGTAAATCTTCTGGCGCGCTTTTATGACGTGACGGATGGCGCTGTGCTGATTAACGGCGCAGATGTGCGGGATTATCCCGACAGCGAGCTTCGCCGAAAGCTTGGCATAGTGCCGCAGAAAACGGAACTGCTGAGCGGCACTATCCGCGAAAATATGACCATGGGCAGAACAGATATCACCGACGAGCAGATACTTGCGGCGCTTGAAACCGCACAGGCAAAGGAGTTTACCGATAGCCTGCCAGACGGACTGGACGCAAGGATACTTCAGGGCGGCAAGAATTTCTCCGGCGGACAGAAGCAGCGCCTTGCCATTGCAAGGGCGGTTGCAAAATCCCCCGAAATACTGATTTTGGACGACAGCTCAAGCGCGCTTGACTATGCAACCGATGCACGGCTCAGAAAGGCGCTGGGCGCGCTTTCAATGACGGTTGTGATAGTGTCGCAGAGAGCAAATTCCATACGCCATGCGGATAAAATAATAGTGCTGGACGATGGCAAGGTTGCGGGCATAGGCACTCATGCGCAGCTTCTGCGCGAGTGCGCGGTTTATCACGAAATATGCCTTACGCAGTATACTGAGCAGGAACTTATTGAACAGGAAAGGGAGGGATAAGCCGTGGCAAAGAAAAATAAAAAGGGCGCGCTGCTGCGTATCCTTCGTTATGTAAAGCCGCAATTGTGGCTTGTGGCGGTTGCGGTGGTCTGCGCTGCGGCAAGCGTGCTGCTGTCGCTGTACACAACCGTGCTTATAGGCGAGGCGGTGGACTGCATAACCGACTTGGGCGCGGATTTTTCCGCGATGAGTCCTATCCTTATAAAAATCGCGGTTATTATTCCGCTGGTTGCGGGACTTCAGTGGCTGATGTATTTCTGCACCAACGCCATAACCCACCGCACTGTTAAGGCGCTGCGCACAGACGCATTCCGCCAGATACAGAAAATCCCGCTGTCGTATATAGATGTAAACGCGCACGGCGACATTATCAGCCGCGTTGTAAACGATGTTGACGCGGTATCGGACGGACTTTTGCAGGGCTTTCAGCAGTTTTTCACGGGCATTGTCACCATTATAGGAACACTGGGCTTTATGCTTTCGCTTAATTTGGAAATAACGCTTGTGGTTGTGATGATTACGCCTGTTTCCTTTATCGTTGCGGCGGTTATATCCAAGCTTTGTTTCAACAAATTCCGCGAGCAGTCGGCACTTAAGGGCGAGCTTACGGGATTTATAGACGAGCATATCGGCGGGCAGAAGCTTGTCAAGGCTTTTGGCTATGAGCAGACCTCGCAGCAGGGCTTTGACGATATCAATGAGCGGCTTAATGTCTGCGGCAGGCGCGCGCAGTTTTATTCCGCGCTGACAAATCCCTGTACGCGCTTTGTCAACTCGCTTGTGTATGCGGGTGTCGGCGTATTTGGCGCGCTTAAGGTTATAACATCGGGCGGAGCGTTTAGCGTTGGCGCGCTTTCCTGCTTTTTGTCCTACGCAAACCAGTACACCAAGCCGTTTAACGAGATTTCGGGCGTTATCACGGAGCTTCAGAACGCCATTGCTTCGGCGGGACGTATTTTTGAACTGATAGACGAGCCGGAAGAACCCTCCGACCGCGACTGCGCACAGCTTACCGACTGTGACGGCAGCGTTGTGCTTGATGACGTTTCTTTCAGCTATGTGCCAGAAAAGCCGCTGATTGAAAACCTTAATCTTAACGTAAAAAGCGGACAGCATATCGCCATTGTGGGACCCACTGGCTGCGGAAAAACCACGCTTATCAATCTGCTTATGCGCTTCTATGATGTGGTGTCGGGTGAAATAAGGGTAAGCGGCACGCCGATAAAGCAGCTTACAAGAAACAGCCTGCGCGGCAGCTTTGGCATTGTGCTTCAGGAAACATGGCTGTTTAAGGGAACAGTGCGCGACAATATCGCCTACGGCAGATCCGACGCGTCGCTTGAGGAGATAATTGAAGCGGCAAAGGCGGCTCATGCGCACAGCTTTATCCGCAGACTTCCTAATGGCTATGATACTGTAATATCGGACGGCGGCGACCTTTCACAGGGACAAAAGCAGCTTCTTTCCATTGCGAGGGTTATGCTCACCCTGCCGCCCATGCTGATACTGGACGAGGCAACCTCCTCCATAGATACCCGCACGGAAATGCGTATCCAAAGCGCATTCGACCGCATGATGAAGGGCAGAACCAGCTTTGTGGTAGCGCACAGGCTTTCTACAATACGCGAGGCGGACTGCATACTGGTAATGAAATCGGGTCACATCGTGGAGCAGGGAACTCACGCCGAGCTTCTTGCAAAGGGTGGCTTCTATGCCGAACTTATCAACAGCCGTCAGGAAAGCAACGGCTGAGCGGAATATTGAGATTTGTTTTGCCTTGGGATTTCCTCAGGGCAAAACGTCTTTTATGCAACCTTTCGCGTCTGTTTTCCGTGTTGATATGTAGGAAGCATTTCCCGCTTGACAGGGCAGATAATCGGTGGTATAATAACAGTATACCTTTATTTCAATGATACATAATACGCAGATTTGTGCGCTGCCGCGGCTTTCGGGGAATGTGAGAGTATATGCGGCTTGACTTTGACGAAAGGAAAACAACATGGGGAAGCTTACAAAAAACAAGGGACGTATAACACGCTTGTCGCTTGCGCTGCTTATGGCGCTTGCTGTGGCGGCTGTGCCGTCGGTTCGCTTTGAAACAACGGCGGGTGCGACGGATTATGACGCGCTGATTTCCGAACTTGAACAAAAGGCGGAGCAGCTTAAGCAGGAGAATGCCGTGCGCGAGCAGGAGATTAGCGGGCTTAGCGGCGATATTGCAAATAATGAGTACGCAATGAGTCTGATAAACGACCAGATAGCGGGTTATAATGCCGAAATAGACAACCTTGGCGGTCAGATAACCGCAATGCAGCAGCGCATATCGGACAAGCGGTATGAGATTAAGCTGGTCGAGGAGGAAATTTCCGACAAGGAGGAGGAAATTGAGCTTAAAAAGGACGCTATAAGCGAACTTGAAGCGGAAAACAAGGAAAATCTGAAAAAGTTCGCAAAGCTTATACGCGCGCTTTATATGAATGATACTTCTGACGCAGTGCCTATTCTTGACGGCTCGGACGATTGGTATGATTTCTTTGTTTATGTGGACGTTGTGCAGAATGTTTCAGAGCAGAATATGGAGTTTATGGACAAGCTGCTTGCCGATATCCAGCACCTTGAAGCGCTTATTGACGGGCTTAATGACGATATAGCGCAGCTTAACAGCGACAAGGCGGCGCTTCAGGACAAGATAAAGCTGCTTGAAAAAGAAGCTGACGAACTTGAGGATAAAAAGGACGAGGTTCAGTCAATTTCGGACGAGCGCTATGACAAGCTAAGCGAATATGCGGCGTATAACGACAGCCTGCAATATCAGATTTCCTCGCTGAGAAGCGATGTCGAGGACTACGAGGACGAGATTGCAGAACTTAACGCGGCAATAGAGGCGGCGATACAGGCGAAGCAGGCGGAGCTTTCGGGCAGCTATGATTACAGCAGCGACGGCTTCAGATGGCCGCTTGACACAAAGTACCAGTATTTTACTACATATTTCGGATATGACGCGTGGCGCGGCGGCAATCACTACGGCGTTGACATAGGCAACGCGGGCATCGGCGGCGCAAATATTTACGCGGCGCAGAGCGGCACGGTAATAACCGCCTTTAATGACGGCGACTGGCACGGCGGCTATGGCAATTATGTTATTATCGACCACGGCGGCGGACTTTCCACGCTGTACGCGCACTGCTACGCCACCACTGTTTATGAGGGACAGTGGGTAAACAAAGGCGAGGTTATCGGCTATGTCGGCACTACCGGCTGGTCTACGGGAAATCACCTGCACTTTGAAACCCGTGTAAACGGCGTTGCGCAGAATCCCTTGAATTACTCTTACGAGTATGTTGGCTGATACAAAAACTCCCGCATGGGTCGCTGACCCTGCGGGAGTTTTTCTATGCTTATGCTTGGCGGCAATGCGGGCGTGGCTCAACGGAATTTACTGCAAAAACAAAAAACCACCCGCAAAAGCAGGTGGTTTCATGGCGGACAGTCAGGGATTCGAACCCTGGAACGGGTATTAGCCGTTACACGATTTCCAATCGTGCGCCTTAGACCAGCTCAGCCAACTGTCCACACTTTTAATATCAGCCGATACGCCGTATCGACTTAATTATTATATCACAACGTGCTTTGTTTGTCAAGAGTTTTTTGCAAATTATTTTTGCTTTTTCGCAATATTTCGTCAAGAGGGCGGAAAATATTTTTTGTCGCTGTTTCAAAAATATTATTGACAACAGTCGATTTTTGTGCTATATTATTCAGTAAGGGATTTGCCCTGTCATTTAATGTGGACAGCGCGTTTGTAATGTAAACGCACCGCAGTCAGCCGCAGGCGTGCAAAGCTTGCAGGCGGCGAATATTTATTTTGCTTAAGTCATATCAGTACGCAGGGCTGCGCGTGTATATCCGCAAAGCCCGAAAAACCGCGTTTGTGCGGCATTTTTTAAGGTTGGAGGAAAAGATGGATCAGAGAATACAAAGAACGAAAGCGGCGATAAAAAAGGCGTTTTTTAATCTTCGCGCCGAAAAGCCTGTTGAAAAAATCACCGTAACAGAGCTTACAAAAATGGCGGCAATAAATAAGGCGACATTTTATCTGCACTATTCCGACATATACGCACTGGCAGATGAGATTGAGGACGGGCTTATAGACGAGGTTCTTAAAGACCTTAATGTTGAGGGAAATTTCTTTGATAATCCCAAGCAGCACGCCAATGAGATTTTCATGGCGCTTGTGGCTCATCGCGCGGATATAGATACTATTTTCTCAGGCGGCAGATTTGCCACGGCTTCGGATAAGATTGAAAAGCGCATATCGGTGGCGGTGTTTGATAAATCCCCGCAGTATAAAACCAATAAAAACGAACTTATTGTTTCCTTTGTTATACAGGGTATTTTTCATTGCGTAAAAACGCCAAGGGTAAGCGGCGATATAAGCGATAATATCAGGATACTGTCTGAAATTGTTTCGGGCGTTCTTGATGGGCTTGAGTATCCTGAGCGCTGATGTCGGCGGTCGGTTTGCCAGCGGCTTAGCGGCTGTTTTGCTGTGCGCTTGTGTGGAATTGTTGACAACGGGCGGCACTTGTGCTATAATTGTAATGATGTTATTACGGCATTCGGCTGACCCTTGCTGATGCAGAAAGGCGAAAAAATGAGCGACAAGAATGTTATTTATTTTGACCATGAGGGCGATTTTTCGCTTTGGGAGCAGACCTGCCTTCCGATAGGCAACGGATATCTGGGCGCTTCTATGTTCGGCGGAATACGCAGAGAGCGCATAGTGTTCAATGAAAAGACGCTGTGGGCGGGCGGTCCGTGTGAAAACCGTCCCGATTATTACGGCGGAAATAAGCGCGACAGATATAAATATGTTAAGCAGGTTCAGCAGCTTCTTAAGGAAGGCAAGAACAAGCAAGCCGAGGAAATTCTGCAAAAGCTTACGGGCGATGGCGATTTCGGCACATATCTTCTGCTGTGCGACATGGTGATAGATTTTAACGTCCCCAACGGACAGGCGAAGGATTACCGCCGCAGTCTTGACCTTGATAAATCGCTGTATACCTGTGAATTTACCATGGGCGGCGTAAAGCATACGCGCGAAGCGTTTGCAAGTTATCCCGCGAGGGTGGTTGCGCTGCGCTTTACCGTTTCCGAAAAGGGCAGGCTTGGCTTTGTGCTTGGCGCGGAGAAAACTCACCCCTGCGATATTTATATGGACGACGATGGTCTTATCAGTTACAGCGGTTACGTTGCGGATAACGGTATGCGCTTTGACGCAAGAGTGCTTATCCAGACCGATGGCGAGGTAATGCGCGCAAACGGCAGACTTGCCGTAAAGGAAGCGACAGAAGCGGTTATCTACATAACGGCGGCGACCGATTACGAGATGAAATATCCCACCTACCGCACAGGCGCAGACCCCGCGACCATCACCATTCCCACGATACAGGCTGCGTACAGGCTTGGCTGGGACGCGCTTTATGACGAGCATTTTGCGGATTATTCCGCTATTTTCGGCAGGGTAAAGCTGGATATAAACAATCAGTATGACGACCTGCCCGCCGACAGGCTGATAGAGGCATACAGGCGCGGCGAGCGCGCGGCAATGAACAAGCTGGAAACGCTGTATTTCCAGTATGGCAGATATCTGCTTATTTCTTCTTCCAGAGCGGGTTCGCTTCCCGCAAATCTTCAGGGCGTATGGAATGAAAACAACACGCCGCCGTGGTGCTGCGATTATCACATAAACGTAAATCTCCAGATGAATTACTGGGGCGCATATAATACTAATATGGCAGAAACCGTTCCGCCGCTTGTGGAATTTCTGGACAGTCTGCGCGCTCCCGGACGTGTTACGGCAAAGGAATACTACAACATAATCTCCGATGAGAAGCACCCTGAAAACGGCTGGACTGCGCATACGCAGTGTTCGCCGTTTGGCTGGACTGCGCCTGGCTGGGATTTTTACTGGGGCTGGTCTACCGCCGCAGTTGCTTGGCTTATGCAGAATATATGGGAGCATTATGAATTTACGGGCGACAAGAGATATCTTAAGGAAAAGATATACCCCATAATGCGCGAAAGCGTAAGGTTTTATACCCAGTGGCTTATTTATGATGAGAAGCAGGACAGACTTGTTTCCTCGCCCACATACAGCCCAGAGCATGGCCCTGCCACCATTGGCAATACCTATGAGCAGAGCCTTATTGAGCAGTTGTTTATAGATTTCCTCAAGGCGGAGGAGATTGTGGGCGGTGACGCGCAGCTTGCCGAAAAGGTGCGCGAAATGCTGCCGAAGCTGAAGCCGTATCACATCAGCAAAACGGGACTTCTCAAGGAGTGGTTTGAGGAGGACGAGCCTGATTTTGACCGCACAAAAATCCAGAAAAATCACCGTCATATATCCCATCTTATGGGACTGTATCCCGGAAAGCAGATAAACCGCTCCCGCCCCGAACTTATGGAAGCGGCAATTGCCACTATGAATGACCGCGGAGATGAATCCACGGGTTGGGCAAGGGCGTACAAGATAAATCTTTGGGCGCGCACGGGTGACGGCAACCGCACCTACAAGCTGCTGCGCGGGCTGCTTTCCTCCTGCACGTTTGCAAACCTCTGGGATTTCCACCCGCCGTTCCAGATAGACGGAAACTTCGGTGCTTCTGCGGGAATAGCGGAAATGCTGCTGCAAAGCCATGAGGGCGTGATAAGGCTGCTTCCCGCACTGCCAAAGGAATGGGAAAGCGGCAGCTTTAAGGGACTTTGTGCAAGAGGCGGCTTCGAGGTAAGCGCCGAGTGGGAAAACGGCGAGGTTACAAGCTGCGAGATACTGTCCAAAAACGGCGGCGAGTGCAGCGTAGAGCTTCCCGCAAACGGCACGGTTTATAAGACCGTGATAAACACAGGCAAGAACGAGAGAAATATAATTGTGCCTATGGATTGAGTCAGCAATGCATATAGTTAAAGAAAGCCGCGTTTTCGCAACGCGGCTTTAGACCGTCGAAAAAGCCCCGTTGGGGCTTTTCCGCCGAAGCATCCGCACTGCGCGCACGGATTGTCGGCTATGCCGCCAATCCGCACACTTGTGCGGATAGAAGTGTTTTTTGCCTCGGCAAAGCTGAGGCAAAAAACGGATTTCAAAAGCCCGCTACGCGGGCAAAATGGACTTTGTCTATAATCTGAAGCCGCGTTTTCGCAACGCGGCTTTTTTGTATGGAATTTATCTGCGCTTGGATTTTTTCCTGCCCGCAATAATCGCGCCCGCCGCGATTATCGCCGCCGCAGCCGCCGCACATACGCAGGCGGCTATTATTATCGTCTGCCGCTCGGATTGGGTTTCGGCTTGCTGCGCTTCAAGGCGTTCCTGCTCAAGGCGCTGCTCCTCAGCCAGCTTTTCGGCTTGGGCGGCTTCCTTTGCGGCGAGGCGCTCGGCTTCAAGGCGCTCCTGCTCGGCTTTTTCGGCGGCAAGGCGTTCCTGTTCCAGCCGCTCAGCTTCGGCAATGGCTTCCTGTTCGGGGTAGGTTGTCACGTTCTCAAAAAAATCACCGCCCGCAACATCAGCGCCCACCGTGGTCTGATACAAACCGTAGCTGCATGGCGAATAGCTGCGGATATCCTTTGCGGCGTTTACGGGGTAGCTTTTGCCGTAAATCCAGCCATAGAACCAAGTCCAGTGCTGGGATTCGTGGCAGTCAAAGCCAAGGCGCGAGGTTTCAAAAGCGGTTTTGCCGCCAAGAGAATCAAGCGGGATATCCCAGTCCATTGTGATTTGGTTTTCGGGGTAGAGGTGCAGATAGGTTTTCTGCGGCTGCCATACGCCATATTTCTCGGCGGACTGCGGGTGATATTCGGGGTCGGCGCTAAGTTCAACCGCCTGCATTACCGCCTTTGCGCAAAGAATATGCGTGCCGTGTCCGTATTCGCCGTTTACATCATGGGTCATTATAACAAGCGGTTTGAAGCGCCGTATCTGCTCCGTGATATAATCCACAAAATCCGTAAATTCAACGCCGTAGTATGAAAATACGGAGAGCGCGTATTCCTCCGATTCGGAGTAAAGGTCGGGGAAATCCGTCATCACGGGATAATTGCGTATTCCCACCGCCCAAAGACCGTCAAGCTGCTCATGCGGTCGGGAGTAAGAGTCAAAATGGTTGATTATATACACCACCTGCACGCTTAGTCCGCGCTCCACCGCGTAATAGGGCAGTACGCCCGCAAAGAACAGGTGTTCATCGTCCGCGTGGGAGGAGAACATTACAAGGTCGGCTTTTTCGCAGGGCGGCTGCCACTGCTGAACCCAGTCGGGAAGCTCGCCGTCAGTGAACGCATATATTTCGTCGATGGATACATAATCTGGGAAATTAAGTGTTACCTCCTGCGCCGCTTCGCCCATAAGCGATTTTACGTCCACAAACTCATGCAGAAAGCCGTTCTCGCCGCACGCTGCGGTCTGACTGCCGTCCGACAGTTCCCACTGCGAGGGCAGACGGTTAAACACGATATACAGCGCCGCTATACCATCGCTGTTGGCGGCGGTTATGCTTCCGCTTTCCGCGTTGGTATAGGTGCGCTCGTCGCCATCAGTGAGGTAGTAAGGCGCACCGAAGCCCTCGGCAGATATCTGTGAGCCGATATATTCGGCATGGTCGGCATAAGCGCAGCTTCCCAGCGCAAAAAACGCGGCAAAAAGCGCGGTGAAAAATAATAGCTTTTTTATCATCTGGTTGTTTCCTTTGTATTTAATGTACGGATTATTCCCGCAAATTTGCTGATTATCTACATTATATCACTTCGCTATGAATTTTTCAACATTATTTACATTGCGTTTTTCGGCAAAAACGTCCGAAAACTACTAGACAAACCGACATTTTTGTGCTATTCTATATATAGGGCATTGCGCGCAGAAGTTATCTTTGTGCGGTATCACTATAAATAGTGTTACTTTTTTGCCTTACAATCAATAAAAATTGTTCTGAAAGGAAATTAAACCAATGTACAACGTTCCCGAAATCAAGCTGGGCGTGGTTGCGGTTTCTCGTGACTGCTTCCCCGAATCCCTCTCCGTAAACAGAAGAAAGGCTCTTATTGACGCTTACACCGCAAAGTACGGCGCTGCCGAGATTTATGAATGTCCCATTTGCATAGTTGAAAGCGAAATTCACATGGTGCAGGCTCTTGAGGATATCAAGAAGGCAGGCTGCAACGCGCTTTGCGTATATCTTGGCAACTTTGGTCCGGAGATTTCCGAAACCCTGCTTGCAAAGCATTTTGACGGCCCTGTAATGTTCGCTGCCGCTGCCGAGGAGGATTCCAACACCTCCCTTATCCAGGGCAGAGGCGACGCTTACTGCGGTATGCTCAACGCTTCCTACAACCTTAAGCTGCGCAACATCAAGGCATACATACCCGAATATCCCGTTGGCACTGCCGCAGAGGTTGCCGATATGATTCATGAGTTCCTGCCTGTTGCGAGAACAATGGTAGGTCTTTCCCAGCTTAAGATAATCAGCTTTGGCCCGCGCCCGCTTAACTTCCTTGCCTGCAACGCGCCTATCAAGCAGCTTTATAACCTCGGCGTTGAGATTGAGGAGAACTCCGAACTTGACCTGTACGAGTCTTTCCTGAAGCACGAGGGCGACCCCAGAATTGCAGAGGTTGCCGCAGATATGGCAAAGGAGCTTGGCGAGGGCAACAAGATGCCCAATATTCTGCCCAAGCTTGCGCAGTATGAAATTACTCTGCTTGACTGGATAGAGGCTCACAAGGGTTACAGAAAGTATGTTGCGCTGACAAGCAAGTGCTGGCCCGCGTTCCAGACCATGTTCGGCTTTGTTCCCTGCTATGTAAACTCCCGCCTTACGGGCAGAGGTATCCCCGTTTCCTGCGAGGTTGATATTTACGGCACACTGTCCGAGTTTATCGGCACCTGCATTACACAGGACGCTGTTACGCTGCTTGACATCAACAACTCCGTTCCCGCTGATATGTATGAGGAGTCCATCAAGGGCAAGTTTGACTACAAGCACACTGATACATTTATGGGCTTCCACTGCGGCAATACTTGCAGCTCCAAGCTTGTAAAGGGCACAATGAAGAACCAGATGATTATGGCAAGAAGCCTGCCTGAGGAGGTTACAATGGGTACGCTTGAGGGCGATATTATCCCCGGCGACATCACATTCTTCAGACTTCAGTCCACTGCTGACGCGCAAATCCGCGCTTATGTTGCGCAGGGTGAAATTCTTCCCGTTGCAACCAAGAGCTTCGGCGGTATCGGCGTGTTTGCTATCCCTGAGATGGGTCGCTTCTATCGCCACGTTCTGATTGAGAAGAACTATCCCCACCACGGCGCTGTTGCGTTCGGTCATCACGGCAAGGCTCTGTTCAATCTGTTCAGATACCTTGGCGTAGAGGATATCGGCTTCAATCAGCCCGCAGGTATGCTGTATCCCAGCGAAAATCCCTTTGTTAAGTAATTGGAATTTTTGTACCAAGTCAACAACTGAATAAATTGTTCATTCCCCCGATATACTATCGGGGGAATGAAGTGTACAGGAGGAAATTTATGAAAAACAAGTGTTTACTGTTTGTGCTTGCTGTGGCGATGATGATTTCTCTTACCGCCTGTGCGGGTGACAAAGACAATTCAGGCGGCAGCGGCAGCTCCGCAGACAGCGTGATATCTTCATCTGAGTCCGACAGCAGTTCGGCGGAGGACGACTATGTATATGAGGGCAACTACTATGACGTAAACGAACTGTACCAAGCGATAATGGCAGAGCAGCCCGAAGATATGGAGCCGCTTAATCTGTTTGACGAAAGCAATAATACAGACCTTATCAGCGCAAATTACCCCAACTTCTACAACTGCGATTATGAGCAGATTTTGTATTACGCCCCGCCGATATCGGGATATCCCTGCGAAATTATGATTGTGCAGACCAGAACCGACCGCGAAGCGGATTATATCGAGGAGGAGTTTCTTGACCGCATAGAGCGCGGCGCAGCGGATGAGGATTATCCCGAAAACGCCGAGGGCTGGGTAACGCTTGCCGAAATTCAGCGCGATGGCAATTTTGTTGTGATGATAGTGCTGCCTGAGGGCTATGAAATCCCCTATGTTTTTGGACTGGTATAATACTAATAAACTCAGGAAATCTTTTCAGAAATCCAGCACCGTTATCGTCGTCAAAACGGTATTAGTATAAACCGCAGCACAGAATAAAATTAACCCGCAGGAATTGTAATCCTGCGGGTTGTATTATTGTAAAATATACAGAAAGTTATTATTCCTCATCGCCCTTAAGCTTCCTTGCAAGCAGGGGAGAGTACTTGTTTCTGAATTCCTCAAACCTGCCCTCGTCAAGCGCTTCTCTTATGCGCTCCATAAGCGTGTTGTAGAAATACAGGTTGTGCTGCACGGCAAGCCTGCCCGCAAGCTGCTCTCCCGCCTTAAACAGGTGACGTATATAGGCGCGGCTGAAATTGCGGCAGGTGGGGCAGTCGCACTGCGGGTCAAGCGGACGCTCGTCCAGCTTGTAACATTCGTTGGTGGCGTGCATTATGCCGCTCCATGTGAATACGGTAGCGTGGCGTGCGTTGCGGCTTGGCATTACGCAGTCAAACATATCAACGCCGCGGTAAACGCCCTCTATTATATTTGAGGGTGTGCCGACTCCCATAAGGTAGCGCGGCTTGTTCTGGGGAGCGTGCGGCAGAACCTCGTCCAGAATATGGTACATAACCTCGGCAGGCTCGCCCACCGCCAGACCGCCGATTGCGTAGCCGTCAAGGTTCATTTCGCTAATGGTTTTCATATGCTCAACGCGGATATCGTCAAAAGTTCCGCCCTGATTTATGCCGAAAAGAAGCTGCTTGGGATTTATGGTTGTGGGGTCGGCGTTAAGTCTTGCCATTTCGTCCTTGCAGCGCTGAAGCCAGCGCGTTGTGCGCTGAACCGACTGCTTGACGTAATCATACGGCGAGGGATTTTCAATGCACTCGTCAAACGCCATTGCAATGGTGGAGGCGAGGTGTGACTGTATGCGCATACTTTCCTCGGGCCCCATAAAGATACGCTTGCCGTCTATATGCGAGGCGAAATAAACGCCCTCCTCCTTTATCTTGCGCAGCGAGGAAAGCGAAAACACCTGAAATCCGCCGCTGTCGGTAAGGATAGGCTTGTCCCAGTTCATAAATTTATGCAGACCGCCCATTTTATATATCACGTCATCGCCGGGGCGCAGGTGCAGGTGATAGGTGTTGCAAAGCTCCACCTGCGTTTTAAGTCCTTTAAGGTCAACCGAGGAAATCGCGCCCTTTATGGCGGCGGCAGTTCCCACGTTCATGAAAAACGGCGCTTCTATATCTCCGTGCGGGGTGTGGAATATTCCGCGGCGCGCGCGCCCCTCCTGCTTTTTCAGTTCGTATAACAATTTGTATTTCTCCTTATCTATATTACTGTTTGTTATTCTATGTTATCAGATTTTTTCTGACGCTTCCCACTTCGCCGCTTGCCGTAATGCACCAGCAGTATTCGCCGTATTCTGCAAAAGTCCATATCGGCTCGCCCTTATGCACGGCGGGGAAGCTGTTTAGATTTCCCCACACATGGAGCGTGCCGCCCCGTTCGCCGCTCATGCACAGCGGTGCAGTACCCTCGGCGCCTGTTGTGATATTGCGGAACACCGCCATTTCCTCTGGCGCAGGCTTATCAAGCCGCTCAAAGGCGTGCTGCTCAAAATCCGAGAAAATCCACTCGCCGCTGCCCGAAAAATCCCCGCAGACGGTATGCTTTTCGCCAAGCGGAAGGAACTCCGTGCGGTAGCTGTATCGGCTGCCGCATTTATCTATTATCAGCGCGTTAAGCTGTGCCGCAGGCTTAACGCCCGCGCCGCCGTCAATATCAATTATGCGCCGCTTAAAATCAAATATCGGCAGATTGTTGTTTTGCCGTCCTATTGCGTAGGTTGGGAAATGCCCGGACACAACGGTTTTGGGAGATTGGTGGGATTTATCCACAAACCGCGGTATCAGCATAACCTCATACTGCTCGCAGTTCTGCCAGTCGGGTTTGTCCAAAATCCCCGCGTGAACAAAGATGAAATCGTCAGTTTCGATAGCTTTGGGAAGCGAATGTACAAAATCAATTTCGGTTTTGTAATGCTGATAGACCACTCTGCGCTTCTCGGCGGTGTTTGCGGAAAAATCGGCTATCCCAAGCGACTGTGCCATCTCGCCGAAGCAGCAGTTTGGCTTTGCGGAAAAGCGCTCAAGAAATTTTTTGTCGTCATAGCGCAGTGCAAGTCCTGTCACATAGGTATCGTTGTTGCCGCAGATGACGTGAACTCTCTCGTTTTCGCAAAGCTTCATCACATATCGTAGCGCGCCGATATTGTCGCTGCCGCGCTCCAGAATATCGCCGAGGATAAACAGAAAATCCTCGCCCTTTTTGTATTCGCACTGCTTAAGCAGGCTGTCGAGCTGCCGCCAGTGGGTGTGGATATCGCTGACGCAGATTATGCGGCAGCACTCGGGAAGCTGCGGGGTTATTATGTTGAGCATTGTTTTATCTCCTGCTTCCAATAAACATAGCATCCCGTATGTTTACGGGAAGCAACGGAATTGGCTGATTTTGTGCAACTTTACTACACTCTATCAATTATACACCATCTTTCGGATTTTTTCAACCCTATTCAATAATGATTTCAAATCCTGCCCCTTCTGCAAAGTCATCTAAGGCTTCACTGAGGTACTTCTTGTAAATCGCCTTGTTTTTCTCACACCAGACGTGAGTGTCTATGTAGTTGTGGTATGCTGCGAAGTCCTCGTATGGTTCCAATGTTCTCAGTTCAGCAAGTTCCAGTTCTTCATCGGCTTCCAGTTCTCGCCCGTTAGGAATTGCCTCCAGTTCACAGATGCGGTCGTTTACCGCCTGAGCAATCTGGGAATATCCATACTCGAACACCATTGCCATCACGAAGTTAATTTCGAACTGGAATGTGCTGTCCAATTTAAGTATGTCGCAAAAGTCATAGCCTACACCGTCAATCAGCTTAAGGTCCAATATGCCGCAGTGCAGTACCTGCATTAGGAAGTCCTCTCTGCTCGTTATCATTTAGTTTGATTCCCCCTCTATATGTGCATTGACCTCAATTCTTTCTCTATGTTTTTCTAATCTGGCTGGGTACTGGGGACAATTCTCCCAGTACTCCTTCAGTCGTTGTCGTGCCTCTTTTATTGTGAACTCTGTCACTTCATGTTCCCATCCGCAACCATAATTCACCAATAGATACCAGACATCACGAGTTTTCCTCTGATAAGCCATCTTTGTTCCCTCCTTCGTAATACTGAAATGCTATATCGTACATCTGCTTTCCAGTAACATTGTCCCTGAAAAGTGATACGAACAACTCCTTATTCAGATTCTGCTCTTTGAACCACTCATCTACAACCTTGCTCGTCAGCGGTGTAACAAAGATATAAAGGTCGGAGTAATGGTGGTACATCTCCTTGCGTGGATAACCCGCCTCAATCAGCTTTTCAATCAGCGCCATCGTTTTCAGCCTCCTTTGTGTACTTGCTTTTCTTCGGGTGGTATGACGAGTTCCAAGTGTAACCGTTCTCTCTGTTCTTTGCGGCTCTGCGTTTGTTCGACGCTCTCTGTTCGTCCCTCATCATCTCCATACGACCAATCAAACCAGCGAGTGGAACCGATAACTGTCTTTGGTTTGTTTCGTATAAATGCGTATGAACCTGACGAAGAAACTGCAAGTCCTCGTTTGTAAGTCTCATTGCAACGCCTCCCCTAAGTAACCGATTGCTTCCTCAATAGCGATAGTCTCATCACCTTCCTCGCAATCTGCCAATGCCTTATACGCCTGATAGACTGGATTGTAAGAGCGGTCTCTTTCCAAACCGATGTAGTCCAATGCGGCTTCAAGGTCGGTTGTTTCGCTCTCGTGGTCGCCGTCCTCGTTGTAAAGTCCAAACACCATCTTTCTGCCTTCAAGCCCTTGATACTGGGCAGACTTACCGTTGCAGCCAGTAACTGTATTGAATGTATCTGCTGTCAGATACTCTTTAACACAATCTCTTACAGTAATCATCTTTCATCCTCTCTCTTACCACATATCATTATCTGAGTAGGCATTAAGATGAATATAATCTTCAAATTCCGTCACATCCAACAAAGACTCTGTGTTTATAATATGAATTGCTTCTTCTTTTGATATGGGCTTGCGATGTGTTGTGGGATTTCTATATCCCAGTCCGTATGTGTATTTGATAGTTTTAGTGGTATTGGTTATTATTTCTTTTGCTTCATCTCTATCAAGCGTTCCATCAAAGAATGACATTTTTAACATTGTTCTGATTCTCCTTAAATGTGGTATTCAATTTTTACGAGCCATCTTACCTTTGCTCGTTTCCTGCATTTTTCATACTGTTTCTCCTCCTCGGCTTTCAACGCCTTGCGAGCTTTTTCCAACGAGGCTTTTGCCGACTCAATGGACTTCAGCACATTATCGGGTCGCATATCCGATTTACACACTGGGCATTGGTTTCCTTTTAGATGTGTACGAGAAATCTTTGAGCCACAACCTTTGCAGGTAACGTATACTGCTTGACTATTTGCAAAATGAAATTTATTAGCCTTATTTATATAGCACGTATGAAGTGTGTGAGTTCTCTTTCGTAGTTCCAATATCTTCTTACTTGACGGAATCTCCATATCTTGCCACTCAAGGTATTTTATTGCCAACTGGTCGTACTGACCATTATCCTTGCTTTCTATGTACTCCTCAGCGTCGTCATACGAATTGCAAACCTTATCAAGCCATCGGATGGGGCTTCCGAGTCCGCTTGCCCCTTCTTGATGGCAGATACGCTGTACCTCAGCGTCCCATTCTGCCTGAACTTTCTTCTTGTCTACATTCTCTGGATAGGTTGCGTATCTGATTTCGTGTCCCATAGTTAAACCTCCTTAGATTTCGTATATCTGTGCGTTCTTGGTCGCCTCAACTGGTTTTACCATAATTAGACTTCTCTGAAAGTAACCGCTTGCCAACATTCTGGCTTCTCCTTCGCTGTCCGCAAGGACTACTATTTCTGTTCTACTCGTGGAATATGTCGGATAGGCAATATAGATATGCTTTGCAACCGTTCTAAAGGCCTGCTCTCTATTCATTTCCATCTGCCTGTACCTCCCCTCTGGCATTATACAAAGGTAACCAGAACGCTTCATAGAAGTCCAGTCCTGCCGCATCTATGCCAAAGAAATACCCGAACTCCTCATGGCTGTAAATGCGAAAGCCGCAGTCTGACATAATCTGTATGCCATTCATTTCCTCCAGCCAATAATCATCAGCACTATCACCGAACTGCCAGAGCGTGTCCCACATAGGTAAGCCATTGTTGTATCGCTCGACCTCAAAGTCATCATACCCAACTGACAGCCTCTCGCCTGTGTCGAGTTCTATGCAGTAAAGGTCGCTATCCATATCGTAGTTATGGATTGTTCCCTCGTGAGGGAACCCTTCGGGGACATCGTAGACATATACTTTGTCACCAGCTGATGGTAATGTAACTTCCATCCATTCATCTGGGTTATTGGACATCAGATTTTCAATCATTTTACGAGGAAAAGTATTGAACCCCCGTACCCATTCACGTGTTGCGTCTAGCTTCGTCATTCTTTCATGCTTCATTTTTTTCTCTCCTTTTCGCGTATGTATTCTGCAATGCATGCGTCAATTGTGTTCCAATAATCGCTGTTGTCAAAGCGTTTTTCAGCCATTGCCGCAATGGTTTTAATTGCATCTGCATCGTGAACAATATTTGTATTACCCACGTCGTTGCTAAGTCTGTTAAAAACATCGTTTTTGACATCTTCAAAGGCAACGTGTCGTCCAATTTCGCCCATTTCTGCGTAAGACAGAACAATATCAAGGTTTCCTCGACGAATGACAGCACACTGTTCATAGCGACATTCCACATCATAAAAATCTTCATTGCAGTCTATACACTGCCAAACATAGTTGTCTGTTACATCTGTCGGTATGAGTGGTTTGTGACAATGCGGACAGATTTTGACTTTCTTAAATGTTACATTCATGTTAGCTCTCCTCCATCTGTAATATCGTTTTCAGTAATGCTGCCGTATGTGTAGCCATTATCATTGCGGAAATATATGCTGCTGTTTGGATTATATTGTTGGAGCGTACTTATCAGCTCGCTTACAGTAACGGTTCTGCCACACTGCTCTGGGGCATATCCGCTACAATTTGTGTTTATAAATATCATATTCCTTTTCCTTTCTGACAAACGCCTTCAATCATAAAGTTCCGCTGTGAGTCTAATTCTGGACTTAATTCCGACCCGTGCGAGTTCCTGTACTCGCTGTTCTGCGGCTTTTAAAGTATCGTACTGGACGATACCCCAACGCCATCTTTTTTGATACATTACCTGAAGTGTATACATAGTTCTTACCTCCTTACTCGTTAATAATGTTTGTAATACGGCGTACCATTCCCTTGTACTTCTTTATTTCCTCGAACTGCTCTCTGTACTGCTCTCTGTACCAATGGAGATTTTCTTCCATCTCTTCTATCTTAGCTTCATAATCTTTTTTCTGCTGGTATATTTCTTTGCGGAGACGAAGTTCCAACTCCCACTTACCAGACTCCTTATCCTTCAACCACTGCTTGCAAAATTCATCCTTTAATCCATCGAATTCATAATAGCTTTCTTCAATGTATTGATACTCCTCGACTGTTGGGCAGTAATTGGTACGTTCTGTGAATTCGTGCTTTGTCATTGTGAGTCCTCCTTGCAAATCCTTACATTTACTGTAATTTTTGTTTGTAACTTTATTATACTTTCCAAACGGTAATTTGTCAAGCGGTTTTTGAAAAGTTTTTGATTTTTTTGATATTTTTTTGCCTAAGACGGAAAATATATGCTATACTAACGTGTAAGACGTTTTAAGACCGATTTTAGAGCGTTTTTCAAAGGTGATGAAGTTATATTGGTATACTTTCAAATCACCGTGTAAGTTCGATTTGTCAAAATGCCGTTCGGAAATTTGTGCAGATTGTATGGCAGAATGCAAACATACGTTTCATAAACAAAAAAATTCCCAAGGGCATATAGCCTTTGGGAAAATCATTACTGAGTGTCATAAATCAATTTTTGAAGTTCTGACAGCCTAAGTTCCAAAATATCTTCTATGGTATGCAATGCTGCCGCCATTTCATCTGGAGTGACCGCATTATCGGTCATTACCTTTACTATGTCCATCAATTCATTGAGTCTTATGTATACAGTTTCAATTTTATGCTTAATCATATTATCTCCCCCTGATTATAGTATGTGGTTGGTGTAGGTTGATTTTCGCACAGGTAATCAGCGTTTGTCAAGCGATTTGCATAAATGTAATATTGCACTCGAGTTGGGCGGCGGTTTTGCCGTTTGTCAATGTTACGGCATTTGTATTAACATCACAGCCTTTAAGCGTTATAATAATCAAAAAAATTATCGGAGGTTTTTATGAGCGGAACATTTACAACCTATACACTTAACCAGTATACGGTGTGGTCGTTACTTGGTATGGTTTCTGCGGGGACGATTGCCATACCTGATATGCAGCGCCCTTATGTCTGGAGCGCAACACAAGTCCGCGACTTCGTTGACTCGCTATATCGCGGATATCCGACTGGCTATCTCATAATCTCACAAAACCCCGATATCAGGCTGAAAAGCGGTGAGGGCGCACACGGTAAACAAATCCTTATTGACGGACAGCAGCGTGTAACTTCTCTTGCCGCAGCTTTGCTTGGCTGGACTGTCAGGACCGCAAGCTACAAGAAAACCACAATAAAAATCGCATTCAATCCAATTGATGAGCGTTTTGAGGTTCAAACAGCCCCTATATTAAAGGACAAGCGTTGGATAGCAGACATTTCTCTCTACTTTTCAACTGAATATTCACAGATAAAGCTTTTTTCCGAATATATGAAAAGTAATCCAGAAGCTGATGATGAACAGGTGTTTGAGGCTATATCAAAACTTACTGCTATAAAAAATCGTCATCTTGGTGCTATTATCCTCCCGCCAACTCTGGAAAGCGGAGAGGTCACAGAAGTTTTTGTGCGCATTAACTCACAAGGCAAAAGACTTAACGAAGCGGATTTTGCAATGTCTAAGATTGCCGCGAACGATGATTACGATGGTACAAATCTCAGAAAAGCAATTGATTATTTCTGCCATTTGGCGGTTGAACCTTCCTTTTTGGACGAAATCAAGACAGATGACCCCGATTTTATGGATACAGCCTATGCCACGAAAATGGCTTGGCTAGCAAACGACAAGAAGGATATATACAACCCAGATTATACCGATATGCTCCGTGTTGCCCTTATGTTCAAATTTGGCAGGGCAAAACTTAACGAATTAGTTAGTTTGTTGTCAGGCAGAGATTTTGCAGAAAAAGACTACAAAGAAGAAATTGTTGAAGATACGTTTAACAAGTTAAGCCAAGGTGTTTTGTCTTTTATGGACAGCTATTGCTTCAGTCAATTTACTACCGCTATAGAGTCGATAGGCTTCATCAATTCAAAACTCTTAAACGCGCAAATGCCACTTAACTTTGCCTATATGCTGTTCCTTCATCTTTACTACGGCAAGGAAATATCAAAGCAGGAAATTAAGCATTATGTAACACGTTGGTATGTCCTGTCAAGGCTTACGGGAAGGTATTCAATGTCACCCGAAAGCCGTATGAACAGTGACCTCACAACAATAAAAGAACACGGATTTCTACACTTGTTCAATGAAACGGAGTCGGCATATCTTACCCCAGACTTTTGGAACAGACAGCTTGTAAGTCAGCTTGAAGTTGCCTCAACAAGCAGTCCGTTTTTCTGCATTTATCTTGCAGCTCAAGTTCATTCAGGCGATAAATCCCTGCTCCACAGTTCCGTAAGCATAGGACCGTTAATTTCAAGTGGGGAAGTCCATCATATTTTCCCAAAGGCATATCTCAAAGAAAATGGAATTACAGAACAGCGTTATATCAATCAGATTGCAAACTTTACATATCTTGACCCCGCAATTAACAAAGCAATAGGAGCAGACGCTCCGAACAAATATTTCCCCGAACATCTGCAACATAGCATAAATGGCACTCAAATCGGAAATATAAATACCGAAGCAGGATTTTGGGCAAGCCTTGACAAAAACTGCATACCGCGTTCGGTGTTGACAATGGATGCAAGCTCATATCAGCAGTTTCTCTCCGAGCGAAGAAAGCTTATGGCAGAAAAAATCAAGCAGTATTACTATTCGCTGTAATGTTACATCACGTTATGCGTAACGTTACAGTAACGTTACAGTAACGTGACATAACGTGACGGTAACGCATATAGAAGTAGAATAAGAATAAGATATAGATATACTACTACTGCTGTCGCAGTAGTAGTATACGGCAACGGCGGAAAAAAACAAATGTTGAAATTGTTGAAAAGTTGCGCTTCCTGTTTTAACATCAGAATTGCCCCTTAAATCAATTTTGCAATTCGGCAAGGAAAGTTGTTGGGTATTAGCCGAAATTGCCGTTATAGAAGCTGTGGACCGCCTTATTTTCGATGTTAAGGCAAAAAGAAAAAGCCCGATGGTGTTTTTACCATCGGGCGAAGCTGTTTATGTTACTTTTCTCTGTAGTGAGAGCCACATTGCAAAATTTCCAATTGTTCACCAGAGATTTTGAATACAATTCGATTTTGTTCATCAATGCGCACACTCCAATAGCCAGAGAGATTTTCTTTTAACGGTTCGGGCTTGCCTATACAGTTGTAGCCGTTTCTATCAATATCTGTCAGCAATTTATTGATTTTTTTGAGAGTTTTCTTGTCTTGGCTCTGCCAATAAAGATATTCTTCCCAAGCCTCATCGTGCCACATTTTTTTCATTCGTCATCAACCTCAATCAGATTATGCTCTTTCAGAACACTATCACCGCTCTTGAGCTTAGCTACTCGCCGCTCCAGCTCAGCAATATTTTCTGCACTGTAAAAAGGGTCGGCGTTGATTTCAAACGGTATGCGTTTTTCCCTACCAACCTTAACTAAGAACATAGTAATTGCCGTTGACATAGTCAAGCCCATATCCTTCAGAGCTTTTTCGGCATTGTTTTTTACATCTTCTTCAATTCTAAAATTTACCTGTGTCATAATATCACTCCTTTCGCTTATATTATATCACATTTATATATACGCTGTCAAGTATATTATATACATTTTACGCAAATTTATTTGAACAATTATACAAAAAACCGCCCCATGGTCACTCCCACGGGGCGGTGTTGCTATAAATCACAAATTATTCGCAGGCGCGATTAAGCTTCCACTTCCACCACAAAGCCGCTGTATCCGTCAGCCTGTGCCTTTTTGAGGTAGTTCTCCGCGTTCTGGCGGCTGCGGAACGCCCCAATCTGCACTCTGTACAACTTATCCGAGGACTTCATTCCGAGCGCTTCTACCTTTGCGCGAAACCAATTCATGTCCTTGCCGAATTTGGAGAGCCAATTCTCAGGGTCACCGTGGTTGCTGGCGTAGCCGAGAGCGTGAGCTTCTTTGTGGCTTACGATGTTGTCAACCGAAATTCCGTAGCTGTCGCACCATTCACGGCAAAGCTGAGCCGCCAAATCAAAGGCTTTGTTAAAATATTCCTTGTCCGTCAGTCCGTCCTCGCAAATCTCAAATTGCAGATAGGCGGGGCTGTAATTGTAACTGCCTTTTGAGCCGCTCGCGCAGCCCCAGCAGCAGATGTTGTACGGCAGCAGCT
>CAZKXB010000036.1:0-23222 GCA_964556595.1 uncultured Ruminococcus sp.
CAGCCCGCCTGCGCTCATTTTGTACAATCTGACGAAAAATCTGACGGCGCAATTCGCGCACAATCTTTGTGCGGTATTGCCTTAATTTCCTCAGCTTCCCCGCTCTGCTCGCGGTCTGCCGCAACAGCCTTTACCTTTATTGCGGAGCTTGCCTCGGCGGTCTGCGGCTTTGCGGTGACGCGCTGAAGCCTGTGCAGCGTATATCGCACTATTATCAAAATCAGCAGCACACATAAAACCGTAAGCCAACTGAACCATGACAGCCCGCCGTAATATCCCGCCAGAAGCTTGTCCTGCACGATAACCTCATAATCAAACACTATCATCAGCACGGGAAGCTTCACAAGCGATACGCCGAACGCATATGCGTCATAGCAGCGCTGCGCATTGCGCTTGTTTATGTCAAAGCCGCGAAGCTGATGGCTTTTCAGCACAAGCACAAGATACGCTGCAAATACGGCAACCGCAAGCACGGGGAAAATCAGCGAAATATACTGCTTCCACTCATAATTGGGGTTGTTTTTAATCAGCGTTTCAGCCACGGTGGAATTTGACAGGTCAATGCGGTCATAAAACTCCTTATAGCCCTCAAGGAAGCTTAATGTCGCCGATACAATCAGCGCCGCAAGTCCAAGCGAAAGCACGTCCGCCACGATACGCGGAACTTTGTAGGTATGCTTGACGGGGTATTTGCCTATTTTCATTTAATTTCCTTTCATGATACCCAAAAACGGCGGGAAGCTTTTCTCGCCGTTCGGGTTTGTTTGCGCGAATTAAAATCAGATGGTGGTAATATCAATCATCTCAACATCGTTTACGCTCTTGTGCATTTCAAGGCACTCCAGAAGCGCGTTCGCGGTGTCGATAGAAGTAAGGCACGCAATGGAGCGCTCAACCGCCTTGCGGCGCATTTTAACGCTGTCGCGCGAGGGCTTTCTGCCCGTTTCGGAGGTGGAGATAACATAGTTTATCTTGCCGCTTTCCAGCAGAGAAATTACGTTCGGCTCGCCCTCGGAGATACGGTAAACGTGGTTTGCCGCAATCATGTTTCTGTTGAGCATTGAAGCCGTGCCGCTTGTCGCGTAGATTTCAAAGCCCAAAGCCTCAAAGCGGCTTGCGATTTCGATAACGTCGTTCTTGTCGCCGTCCTTTACGGAGATAAGCACGCCGCCCTTGTTGTACATCTTGTAGCCTGCCGCGGTAAGACCCTTAAGCAGCGCTTCGCCGAATGTTCTCGCGATACCAAGGCACTCGCCCGTGGACTTCATCTCAGGGCCAAGCTGGTTGTCAACATCATGCAGCTTTTCAAAGCTGAACACGGGAACCTTAACCGCAATGTAATCCGCATTGGGATAAAGACCGCTCTTGTAGCCCATATCCTTAAGCTTCTTGCCAAGCAGTATCTTTGTCGCAAGGTCAACCATAGGAACACCCGTAACCTTGCTGATATACGGAACGGTTCTGGAAGAACGCGGGTTCACCTCAATTACAAATACCTCGTGATTATACACAACGTACTGGATATTTACCAGACCTATAACGTGCAGCGCCTTTGCAAGCTTTTCGGTATAGTCTATGATAACGCGCTTGATATGCTCCGAAAGGTTCTGGCAGGGGTAAATCGAAATTGAGTCGCCCGAATGAACGCCCGCGCGCTCAACGTGTTCCATAATACCGGGGATAAGGAAGTCCTCGCCATCACAGATTGCGTCAACCTCAACCTCTGTACCCATCATGTACTTGTCGATAAGCACGGGGTTTTCAAGCTCGGTCGCGGTGATGATTTCCATATACTCCTGAACATCATTGTCGCAGTGCGCGATAATCATGTTCTGACCGCCCAGAACGTAGGAGGGACGCAGCAGCACGGGATAACCAAGGTCGTCCGCAGCCTTAAGCGCCTGCTCGGTGGTGAATACGGTTTCTCCCTTGGGGCGCGGAATACCGCACTTTTCAAGCAGCTCGTCAAACAGCTCTCTGTCCTCTGCCGCGTCAACGTCCGCCGCAGATGTGCCGAGGATTTTAACGCCAAGGTCGGTAAGGTGCTTGATAAGCTTGATAGCGGTCTGTCCGCCGAACTGAACCACAACGCCGTAGGGCTTCTCGGTAGCGATAAGCGCTTCAACGTCCTCTCTGGTCAGCGGGTCGAAATAAAGTCTGTCGCCCGTGTCGAAGTCGGTGGAAACGGTTTCGGGGTTGTTGTTGCAGATAACCGCCTCGCAGCCCTCCTCTTTCAGCGCCCATACGCAGTGAACCGAGCAGTAGTCAAACTCGATACCCTGTCCTATACGGATAGGACCTGAGCCGAAAACGATAATCTTTTTCTTGTCGGAGGGGTGGGTGTCGATAAACTCCTTAGCCTCGTTTTCATCGTCAAATGTGTTGTAGAAATAAGGCGTTGCCGCAGAGAACTCAGCCGCGCAGGTGTCAACCATCTTGTAGCTTGCAAGCTTTCTGTTCTTGACTTTCTGACCCGAAATGCGCTCAATTGTGCTGTCAAGGTAGCAGTACTTCTTGGCTGCGGCGTATTTTTCCTCGGTAAGTTCGCCCTCGGCAAGCCATTTTTCCAGCTTTACAAGGTTGTTGAGTTTGTTGATAAACCAGTTATCAACCATGGTAATCTCGTGTATTCTTTCAACGGAAATTCCACGCTTCAGCGCTTCAAAGATGCAGAAGCAGCGGTCGACATCAACGTCATACAGCTTCTTTTCAACTTCCTCATCAGAAAGCGCCGTAAGGGATTTCTTGGTGAGCGTATCCATGCCAAGCTCGATAGAGCGCACAGCCTTCATCATGCCGCCCTCAAAGCTGGGCGCGATAGCCATAACCTCGCCCGTTGCCTTCATCTGTGTGCCGAGCGTTTTCTTTGCGTAAACGAACTTATCAAAAGGCCACTTGGGGAATTTTACAACCATGTAGTCAATTGTCGGCTCAAAGCAAGCGTAGGTGCTGCCCGTAACCTGATTTACGATTTCGTCAAGCGTATAGCCTATTGCTATCTTTGTCGCAACCTTTGCAATCGGGTAGCCTGTCGCCTTGGAAGCAAGCGCAGAGGAACGCGAAACTCTCGGGTTTACCTCGATAACGGCATATTCAAGGCTGTCGGGCTTCAGCGCGAACTGGCAGTTGCAGCCGCCCTCAACACCAAGCGCCTGAACGATATTCAGCGCCGCAGAGCGCAGCATACCATACTCCACAGGGGTAAGCGTTACCGCAGGCGCAACAACTATACTGTCGCCCGTATGAACGCCCACAGGGTCAACGTTCTCCATAGAGCATACGGTGATGGTGTTGTTCTTGCTGTCGCGGATAACCTCAAACTCAATTTCCTTCCAGCCGCTTATGCACTTTTCAACAAGTATCTGTGTGATGGGCGAAAGGCGCAGACCGTTGGTAGCAATTTCGTGCAGCTCATCGGGATTGTACGCGATACCGCCGCCCGTGCCGCCAAGCGTAAACGCGGGACGAACGATAACGGGATATGTAATAACCTCGGCGAACTCCATAGCGTCCTCAACAGTTTCAACAACCTTTGAGGGGATACAGGGCTGATTTATTTCCTCCATTGTATCCTTAAACGCCTGTCTGTCCTCTGCCTTGTGAATGGTTTCGGGAACAGCGCCCAGAAGCTTTACGCCGTGGCTTGCAAGGAAGCCCTGCTCCGCAAGCTGCATGGAAAGCGTAAGACCTGTCTGACCGCCAAGGGTAGACAGCACGCTGTCGGGCTTTTCAATCTCGATAATGCGCTCAACAACGTCAAGCGTCAGCGGCTCTATGTAGATTTTGTCCGCCATGTGCTTGTCCGTCATGATGGTAGCGGGGTTGGAGTTTATAAGCACAACCTCCAGACCCTCCTGCTTAAGCGCGCGGCACGCCTGTGTGCCCGCATAGTCAAACTCGGCAGCCTGTCCGATAACGATAGGACCCGAACCGATAACCAGAACCTTTTTTATATCACTTCTTAACGGCATATTACTTATCCTCCATCATCTTAATAAAGCGGTCATACAGATAGCCGGAATCGTGAGGGCTGCCCGATGTATCGGGGCGGAACTGCGTGGAGAACGCGGGAATATTAAGGTAAATCACGCCCTCGCAAACGCCGTCATTGCCGTTTATGTGGGTAATTTCAGCCGTTCCCTCTGGGAAGCTGTCCTTGTCAACCGCATAGCCTGTATTCTGCGCGGTTATGTATGTCTTGCCGTTCTCAAAATTCTTAACGGGCTGGCTTGCGCCGCGGTGACCGTACTTAAGCTTGTAGGTCTTTGCGCCGTTCGCAAGCGCCAGAACCTGATGTCCAAGGCAAACGCCGTAAACAGGAATCTGCTTTTCGCACAGCGCCTTTACGGCTGCTATTGCTTCAACCGCCTCTGCGGGGTCGGCAGGACCATCTGAAACCAAAACGCCGTTCGGATTTTCCGCAAGAATTTCCTCAGCCGTGGAATTATAAGGCATCACAACAACATTGCAGCCTCTTTCAAGCAGCGCGTCCTTAATTACGTTTGTCATGCCGAGGTCGATAATCGCTGCGGTGCATTTTGCGTTTTCGGCATTAAAGCGCTGCGGCTGCTTTACGCTTACCTTTGCGGCGGCTCTTTCGGACTTAAACTCGTTTATCTCCTTAAGAAGCGCGTCCTTATCGTAATCTCCGCACACGATAGCGCCGTTCATAACGCCCTTTTCGCGGATTATTCTGGTAAGCGCGCGTGTGTCGATATCGCACAGTCCCACCGTGCCGCTCTTTTTAAGGTAATCCTCAAGCGTGCCCTCGCAGCGGAAGTTTGACGGCGCTTCACAGCACTCGCGGACTATGTAGCCAGCGGGAGTATTCGCCGCGGAATATCCGTCCTCGCTGTTTACGCCGTAGTTTCCGATAAGCGGGAACGTCTGCACCACAAGCTGACCGCAATACGCGGGGTCTGTCAGGGTTTCCTGATAGCCGACCATCGAGGTTGTAAATACGACCTCTCCGATAACCTTTCCCTCTGCGCCAAGGCTTCTGCCCTCAAAAACCGTGCCATCGGCGAGAACAAGAACGGCTTTCTTTGTTGTTTCCAGATACATACTAAGCCTCCTGTTTGTTCTTTATTTATTGTTAAGTGTGATTTTGCCGACAAAGCTCATTATATCATCTCTCATGCGGATTGCTTCGCGGCGCGCCGCCTGAGCGTACTCATGCTCATCGCACTTTTCTTTCTGATATGCGCACATAATTCCTCTGGAGCTGTTTACAATTCCGCCAAGACCGTTCTTATCGAACGCTGCGGCGATATCCTTTGCGCCCGCGCCCTGCGCGCCGTAGCCGGGGATAAGGAAAAACGTTGTGGGCAGCGCTTCTCTCAGATATACAATCTGTTCGGGGTAGGTTGCGCCCACCACTGCGCCCACGCCGCTGTAACCATACTTGCCGGGAAGCTCTCTGCCCCAGCCCTCGCACATATGACCCATAACCTCGTAAACGGGCATATTTTCAATCTTTCTGTCCTGTAATTCGCCCGAGGAGGGATTTGAAGTCTTTGCCAGCACGAAAATTCCCTTATCGTTTGCGCGGCAGATATCCAGAAGCGGCTTTATTCCGTCCGAACCGAGGTAGCCGTTCACCGTCAGCGCGTCACCTATGAAAGGCTCAATCTCGCTGCTGCCGACCTTGACCTTGCCAAGGTGCGCGATAGCGTAAGCCTCCATGGTAGTGCCGATATCGTTTCTCTTGCCGTCTGTTATAACAAACATACCCTTTTCGCGGGCGTATTCCTGCGTTTTCTGAAGCGCTTTCATTCCCGCAGGGCCGTACATCTCGTAATAAGCCGCCTGCGGCTTAACAGCGGGAACTATATCGCACAGCGCGTCTATAAGTCCCTTATTAAACTCCAGCAGCGCCTTTGCCGCGCCCTTAAGGGTTTCACCGTACTTTTCAAAGCACTTTGCCCTGATGTACTCCGGTACATAGTCAAGCTTGGGGTCAAGACCCGCCACGGTGGGGTTCTGCTTTCGCTCAATGTTTTCAATAAGTCTGTCAAATGACATTTCTGCTTCCTCTCTTTCGTTTATGTGATTTATGTTAATTGTTATTGCTTACTGCTCCTCTGCGCCGTCCTCGTAAACGACTTCGCCGTCCAGTATCGTAAACTTCACCCTGCCCTTAAGCACCTTGTTCTTGAAGCAGGTGTTCTTGGATTTTGAGTGCAGCTTTTCGGGGATAACCTTCCACTCCTCATTGGGGTCGAATATGCAGATATCCGCAGTGTCGCCCACTTGAAGCGAGCCGCCGTCTATGCCCAGTATCTTTCTGGGATTTACGCACATCAGCGCAACCACCCTCGACATCGGGATTTTTCCCGTGTGATACAGCGCGGTAAGCGTTGCGGCAAGCGAGGTTTCCAGACCAACCACGCCGTTGGGCGCTTTCATAAAGTCGGATTTTTCCTCGGCAGTGTGGGGCGCGTGGTCGGTGACAATGCAGTCTATCGTGCCGTCACAAATTCCCTCGGTTATCGCCTTGACATCATCAGCCGTTCTCAGCGGGGGATTCATGCGGTAGTCCGCGTCCCGCGTGCGAAGCTTCTCGTCTGTCAGCATGAAATAGTGCGGGCAGGTTTCGCAGGTCACCATTGTGCCGTAGCGCGAAGCCACCCTTATATTCGACATACTCTGTATGGTGGAAACATGGGCAATGTGTATCGGCATTTCAAGGTCGGTCGCAAGGGTAATTTCCCTTGAAGTAATTATATCCTCGCTTAAGCGGTGCATTCCGGGAACGCCCAGTTCCTTGGAAACCTTACCGCTGTTCATAATGCCGCCGTTTATTATATCCAAATCCTCGCAGTGGGAGATTACCTTAAGTCCCGCATAATGCGCCTTGACCATTGCCCTTGCCATAGTCCTTGCGTTTTTAACGGGTCTGCCATCGTCCGACACCGCAACGCAGCCCGCCTTGCGAAGTTCCTCAAAATCGCACAGTTCCTCGCCCTTAAGCCCCTTTGTAATGCAGCCTACGGGGTAGACCTTGGTTTTGCACTGCTTTGCCTTTTCTATGATGTACCTTACGGTTTCCGCGCTGTCAACCGCGGGAGAGGTGTTCGGCATACACGCAACCGCGGTAACTCCGCCCGCAGCGGCAGCCTCGCCGCCCGTGATTATATCCTCCTTGTGGGTCTGACCGGGGTCGCGGAAATGAACGTGCATATCGCATATACCGGGGATTACGGTAAGTCCCGTGCAGTCAATGGTGCGGTCTGCCTTGGCGCAGCTAAGCCGCTTGCCGATTTTCTGTATCTCCCCGTCCTTTATGACGATATCAGCCTTGCCCTCAAAGCCGCTGGCGCTGTCAACCACATAGCCGTTCTTCAAAAATAATATCATCTCGCCCCTCCAAAGTCAGCGCTTTCCTTGCTGCCGTAGATAACCACCTTGTCGCAGCCGTCAATTTCCTTTACCATAACCTTAACCTTTTCCTCATGGGAAGTCGGAAGATTTTTGCCGATATAGTCCGCGCGCATTGGCAGCTCCCTGTGACCCCTGTCGATAAGCGTTGCAAGCTGGATAAGCTTGGGTCTGCCGCGGGACATCAGCGCGTCTATCGCCGCCCTTGCGGTGCGCCCCGTGAAAATAACATCATCAACTATCACAACGCGCATATCCTTTATATCAAACGGTATCTCGCTGTTATCGGGAATACCCGTCTTTGGCATATCGTCACGGAACGGCGTAATATCCAGCAGCCCCACGGGAACTTCGCTGCCCTCAACCTCGGCGATTTTTGCCGCGATACGCTTGGCAAGCACCGCACCGCGCGAAAAAAGCCCGATAAGACAAAGGCTCTCCGTGCCCTTGTTGCGTTCGAGAATTTCAAACGAAACGCGGGTAACAGCCCTTGCAATCGCGCTTTCATCAAGTATTTCAGCCTTTACCGCAAGTCCTTCGGTGCAGCACATGACGGCTCACTCCCTTTCCAGCAAAACAAAAAGCCTGTCAGCGACAGTGACAGGCAGATAATTTCATATTTTACGCGCACGGAAGATACAGTTATAGCTATACCCGCGCAGCGAAAACATCATACCTTGCCGACCTCTCAGTGCCGCCTTAAAGGTGCTTGATTTTCGTAATTCACTTCATCTATTATATCCCATTTGCCCCTGTTTGTCAATAGATATTCTGCAATCGCTGAAATTTTTTTCAAAAGAAAACACCCCCGCAAAAAATGCGGGGGTGCGATTAGTGTTTAACTATCGTAAGTACAAGTAACGCTTAATTACTTTCTCTTGCGGGAAGCAACAACTGCAACACCTGCAAGTGCAACTACGCCAGCAACGGCAGCAATGCCCTCAACGCCTGTGTCAACAGCGTCCTTGCCTGTCTCGGTGGTGTTGTCGGTGTCAACAACTGCGTCAGCTGCGCCGCCAGCGGGCTCGTCAGCAGGCTCATCAGCAGGCTCCTCATCAATAGGCTCCTCATCAATAGGCTCCTCATCGATAGGCTCCTCATCGATAGCATCATCAGGAGCGGGAGCGATTACATCGGGAGTTTCGTCAGCAGGCTCGTCAACGATTTCGTCAGCGGGCTCATCAACTACAACATCATCAGCTTTTTCAGCATAAACATCCCAAGAGAATGTAGTCTTGAAAGTTGCATCATCAGAAGAAACGCCAAAGCCTATCCAATAATAACCTTCGCCAAATAACAGGTCAGTTGCCTCTACTGTTCCACCCTTAGTAAGATCAACGCATGTTGCTTCACCATTACCAGATTCAGCCTGGAACATTACTCTTCCTGCATTGTCAACAGAAAATACAACCTTTGTAACATCTTCAGGATTAACATCACCTAATAACTCTTCTTCAGTTATTGAAACATCATCCCACCAGCCACCTGTGCTCTTAACCACAACAGAACCGCTGTTTGCAACCTCTTCAGCTGCAAAAGATGCAACAGACATAGCGGAAGCTGCAACAACAGCCGCTGCGGAAGCAGCTAAAATTCTTCTTAACTTCATAAGAAATATCCTCCTAAAATTTTCAATACGGGATAGCGAAACACTAAATCCTCACGATTTATTATACAACATTCTGTAAAGAATTGCAACTGTCATTTTCAACACAAAGTTAAGCTTATTTTTAGGCAAATCAAATAATTTTTTACCCAACAAAAGAAAAACGCTCCCGAAATCCGTTCGGGAGCGCAGCTTATAACTTAATTTAGCTTACAAATTCTCAATCGTCCTTGCGTGCGGACAAAGCAAGACCCGCGCCCGCAAGCGCCATTGCCGCTACCGCCGCAAAGCTGAACGGGTCGGCTGTCACAGGGTTCTGCGAAGTGGTTGTGCCGTTGGTTGTTCCGTTAGCAGTGCCATTGGTTGTGCCATTTGTCGCGCCGCTTGTAGTACCGTTGGTTGTGCCGTTTGTAGTTCCGCTTGTTGTGCCGCTTGTATTATTAGCAGTTCCACCGTTTGTAGCGCCGTTGGCAGTGCCGCCGTTTGTGCCGTTGTTGTCGCCTGTTACAGCGTCCGCAACGTCATCAACAACGTCCTCACCTGCGCCCACTACATCATTTACTATATTTTCGCCCGCGCCCACAACATCGCCGACAATACCGCCGTTTGCAGCAAAAGCCGAAACGGACAGCAATGTCGCCGCCACTGCCGCCGCAGACAGGCAAGCAAATTTTCTAAGCATAGCTTTTTCTCCTTAAAATAATTCTTCCGCGTGCTTCCACGCAGAGTTATTATTAACGGATTCAGCCGCGTTATGCCGCTTGGAAAAATTTGCAAACCAGTGACAACGCAGATGGTACTTTATCGCTGGTCTGACTTTATTCTTCGTCCCAGTTATGCCAAACATTCTGAACGTCGTCGTTATCGTCCAGCAGTTCCAGAAGCAGGTTCATCTTCTTGAGATGGTCCTCGTCCGTCAGCGTTGTGTATGTAGAGGGAACCTGCTCCGCCTCCGCGGAAACCACATTGTAGCCCATGCCGCGAAGCGCTTCAGCAACATTTCCCACCTCTGCGGGTTCGGTTGTTATCTCAATGCAGCCGTCCTCAAAGCTGAAATCGTCAGCGCCGCTTTCAAGGATATCCTCCATTGCCTTGTCCTCGTCAATGTCGCCGTCCTCGTTGTCGATAACGATAATTCCCTTAAGCGAGAACAAAAAGCCAACGCAGCCCGTTGCGCCCATGTTGCCGCCGCATTTGTCGAAATAGTGACGAATTTCGCCCGCAGTACGGTTTCTGTTGTCGGTAAGGCACTCAACTATAACCGCAACACCGTTAGGTCCGTAGCCCTCGTAAACGCAGTTTTCGTAATCGTTCTTTTCGCTGCCGCCCGCCGCTTTTTTCAGCAGACGGTCAATGTTATCGTTGGGGATATTGTTGGATTTTGCTTTCTGGATAAGCGTTGCAAGCTTGGCGTTGTTGGCGGGGTCTGCGCTTCCCGTTTCCTTAATGCAAACGAGAATTTCACGGCTTATCTTCGTGAAAACCTTTGCCCTTGCGCCGTCCTTTTCGCCCTTCTTGCGCTTGATGGTACTCCATTTTGAATGTCCTGACATAGCTTTTATCTCCTTATAAAAATTAAATTGTAAACCTATTAAAACCGCGCTGCACAAAATCCTTTTTTTTGGGGGGGAATTCTGCACGCGCCCGTCATTTAATCCAGTGGCTGAAAGCCGTTTCCGAAAACCTCTCCCGCGCTTGCTACTATCATGAACGCGGCAGGGTCGGTCTGCCTTACAATGCGGCGCAGTTCGCGGTAGTCGCTCTTGTACACCGCCGTCAGCAGCACGCGCTTTTCAGCGCCGCTGTACGCGCCCTCGCCGTTAAGCAGCGTAACCCCGAAATCCGCGCTGAGCAGCCTTTGCGACAGCGCCTGCGGAATATCCGAAAAAATCATAAGCAGCCTGCTCTCCTGCCCGCCGTAAACCAGCGTATCCACAAGCCTTGACTGCACATACACCGAAATCACCGCATAAAGCGCCGCGTCAATATTGCGGAACACCGCAAATCCCGCCGCGATAATAATACCGTCTGCGGCAAGCTGTATCCCGCCAAGCCTTAAATCTGGTCTGAAACGGCTGATGATTTTCGCGATTATATCCGTGCCGCCCGAAGTCGCGCCCCTTGCATAGGTAAGCCCAACGCCCGCGCCAAGCAGCACTCCGCCGAACACCGCCGCAAGCACGCCGCTGCCGCCCTCCGCCCTGTAAACGGGGATATCGGCAAGCGCGTAATCCGTAAAAACGGTTATCAGCGCAACGGAAATCAGCGTTTTTATCATCATTTTCTTCGGCAGCAGCACAAATCCCGCGATAATAAGCGGAATATTCACCGCCGCGATAAGCGTTCCCGTATGAAGCCCCGTAAGCTCCGACAGGATTATCGCTATACCCGTGCCGCCGCCTGGGGCGATATCATTAGGCGAGATAAAGCACACCACGCCCACCGAAAAAATCACCGCCGCCAGCGAAATCACCGCGATATCCGCCGTCCACTCAGCCAATGCCGAACGCCGCTTTCTGCCCATACACGCTCCGTTCTGCCGCCTGTCGGCAGAGCAGGAACGCTCTTATTCTTCCACAGGCAGCGCTTTACAAATTTCATTGAAAAGCTGCTCCACCCTGTCGTGCTGCCCTGTCAGCTCAAGATAGCCGAACAGCGCTTCAAGCGCGGTTGCTCTGCGGTATTCCGACGGCTTCGCGCTTTTGGGGACGGATATACCTGCCGCGTTTCTGCCGCGCCGCAGTATATCCGCTTCCTTTTCGGTAAGCATAGGCTCTATCACGGAAACCGCCCCGCACTGGTATGAAGCGCGCACCTGCCTTACGGCGAGGTCATGAAGCCTGCCCGCGTTGGTGCTGCCGCGCAGAACCACCTGCCTGCGCACAAGCTGCTCATACACGCTGTCGCCGTAAAAGGCGAGTACGTTGGGGCTGTATTGGGAAGCCTCCCTTTCGGTAAGAGCCATAAAATCAACCTTTCAATATGTAATAGACGTAGCTGTACTCCTCACAGTGAAGTTCGAACATATCCGCTTCCTTTTTCAGCTCGTTCATGCCCGCAAGCGCTTCGCCGTCAGCGGTCTGCGAATACTCCTCCGCCGCTTTAAGCAGCGGCTTGTAGAGGTTCTCCGTCCAGTCGCTTCTGGGGGAAATATAAAAATCCTCCACCGTAAAGCCTGCTTGCTTTGCGGTGTACAGCACCGCGTCAAGCGGCTCTATAAAGCCGAAACGCTGCTTGCAGTAGCTTCGGGTATCGGGTGACGGGTCGATAAGCCAGCACAGCGCGCGGAAAACAAGCCTTGTGCCGCGTGCGCAGTGCGCCTTAAGCGCCGCAAGCGTCTGCTGTGCGGTCTGAAGCTGTGCGCCCCCGCTGTGCCAGATTACGTCAAACCTGCCGCCCTCAGGGAATGTGAAGCTAGCCGAATACCCAGCGCCGCTCTGCTTCGCCCTGTATTCGTCCGTGATAAGCGCCGTGACCTCAAAGCCCGCTTGCTTAAGCAGCGCGGAAGTAACGCACTCATCACCGAAGTAAAGCGCGCTTTTTCCCCCATTCAGCATGGAAATCACGCGCTGCGAGGTTTCGCGGCTGCCCGCCGTGGAACGCTCAACACTGCGCGAAAAAGCACTTTTCAAATCCATAAAGGCTCACCTTATCTTACATAATTGAACTCAAAATCAAATATGGAAACCAAATCGTCCTCTTGGATACCCTGCCGCTCAAGCTCGTCAATTATGCCGCTGGAGCGCAGAACGCGCTGAAAATACTGAAGGCTCTCGTAGTCCTCCATATCCACCGTCATAAGGATAGGCGCAAGCCATTCCGCTTCAACAACATAAACGTCATCAATCTTTTCCACCTTGAAGCTGTGCTTTTCATTTTCCATAAGCGCCAGTTCCTCAAGCGTCAGCGGCTGAACCTCAAAGCGCTTTGCGGGAGGAAGCTTGTCCAGTTCCTCCACAACGCAGTCCATAAGCGCGTCAGTGCCCTGCGTAGTGGCAGCGGAAATGGTGAAAAACTTCAAGCCCTTTTCCTCGATGAATTTGCGGAAATCCTCAATCTGCTCCTCGGTCGCCATGTCGCTTTTGTTCGCCGCGACTATCTGCGGACTGTGCGCCAAATCTTCCGAGAAATTGGCAAGCTCCAGATTGATTTTCTCGAAATCCTCCTTGGGGTCGCGACCCTCAATGCCCGAAACGTCCACCACATGAACAATCAGACGGCAGCGCTCCACATGGCGCAGAAATGCGTGACCAAGACCCACGCCCTCGCTCGCGCCCTCGATAAGACCGGGGATATCCGCCATTACAAAGGAGCGCTCGCCCCGCTTTACAACGCCAAGCACGGGGGTAAGCGTTGTGAAGTGGTAGTTCGCAATCTTAGGCTTTGCCGCGCTTACAACGCTGATGAGCGTGGATTTTCCCACATTGGGGAAGCCGACAAGTCCCACATCCGCAAGCAGCTTAAGTTCAAGAACAACGTCAAACTTCTCACCCGGATAACCCGGCTTTGCAAAGCGCGGAATTTGGCGCGTGGGCGTAGCGAAATGCTGGTTGCCCTTGCCGCCCCTGCCGCCGCGCGCAACCACAACAGGCTCGTCATCGGAAACGTCCGCCATTATTCTGCCCGTGTGCGCGTCTTTTACTATCGTGCCCCTGGGAACGCGGATAACCGTAGGCTCCATGGACTTTCCCGAACAGCGGCGCGCGCCGCCGTTCTCGCCGTCGGGGGCAACATATTTCTTTTTATAGCGGAAGTCTATCAGCGTGGACAGGTTATCGTCCGCCTGAAACACAATGTCAGAGCCCTTGCCGCCGTCACCGCCGTCTGGACCGCCCGCGTTTATATACTTCTCCCTGTGGAACGAAACCGCGCCGTTGCCGCCGTTACCCGCTTTTATGGATATTTCAACCTTGTCAACAAACATTGTATCTCCCTGCCTTTCCGTCCTGCGGTATTCATAAAATCAGCGCATAAAAACACCGATTTCAAGAATATTATCCCGCCAAATTCAAAAACAATACCCATTCACTAAAACAAGAAATAAGGCGGATCGTAGCAATCCGCCTTATGCTGTTACCGTAAAGGTTATCAGTCAGCGTAGACGCTAACCTGCTTTCTATCTCTGCCAAGACGCTCAAACTTAACTGTGCCGTCTACCAGAGCGAACAGTGTATCATCAGAACCGATGCCTACGTTATTGCCTGCGTGGATATGTGTGCCGCGCTGTCTTACCAGAATGTTGCCAGCCAGTACAAACTGACCGTCAGCACGCTTTACGCCAAGTCTTTTGGACTCGGAATCACGACCGTTCTTGGTAGAACCTGCGCCCTTTTTATGTGCGAAATACTGTAAACCTAATCTAATCATTATGTTATCCTCCTGTTATTTGATTTCAAGCCTGATTTTCTTATGCTCGCGCGCGATATTTTCGATATGCGCGTAAAGCGACGCGATAAGCTGCTGTGACGGCACGCTCGGCTTATTGAGGGTAAGGCGAACCTCGTTCTCAAAAACCTCCGCCACCGCGTCAGCGCCGAAAAACTCCGTCACGGTGTTGCAGGTAAGCTCCACCGCGGAGGTTATCGCCGCACAGACGATATCATTACCCTCTGTGCCGTACCCCGCGTGACCGCTTATGCTGAAGCCCGTAAAGCCCTCTGCGCCCTTATAGAAAACCGCTTTAAGCATTATGCGTTGATAGCTTCAATTCTTACCTGGCTGTAAGGCTGTCTGTGACCCATCTTTCTCTTGATGTGCTTCTTGGGCTTGTAGGTGAACACTGTGATTTTCTTAGCCTTGCCATTCTTCAGGAGAGTAGCCTTAACGCTTGCGCCGTCAACATAGGGAGCGCCAACGGTAACGCCGTCGTCCTTGCCTACCATGATAACCTTGTCGAATGTGATTTCGCCCTCGGCCTCAAGCTTCTCAATAAAAAGGATATCGCCCTCTTTAACCTGATACTGCTTTCCGCCTGTTTCGATTACTGCGTACATATTTTTTACCTCATTTTTATCAGACTCGCTGCGCTAGGGTGCATAAAAATGCTTAAAACCCCGCACAAGCGGCTTTATAAGTATACCACAACAAAAACGATTTGTCAAGTGCAAATCAAATATTTTTTACAATTTATCCGCGTTAAGATTTTTTACGCTTTCGCGGCGCACAAGCTTTCCTGTCACGAGGGTTCTTCCGCGCTTGTAGCTGCCGTCGCGGATTTTGTGCAGAATTATATCCACCGCCTCCGCCGACATCACGCGGCTGTTTACGTCAATGGTGGTAATCCTCGGCATACTTATGGTGGAATATATATGATTATCGTAGCCCACCACCGAAATATCATCAGGAATGGAATATCCCGCAGCCTTAAGCTGATTTACAAGCTTGTAGGCGGTTTCGTCACAGTTGCACACAAAGGCGGTAGGCATATCCGCAGGAAGCGTAAATTCGGGGAAAATATCGCTTTCGTTGGAGCGGTCGCTTATCACCCAGTCCTGCCGAAGCGGAATCCTGTTCTCAAGCAGCGCCTTGTAGTAGCCCAGATACCTGTCCTGAATACTCGAAGTGCTGCTTATGCTGCCAAGGAAACCGATTTTTCTGTGTCCGTTTGCGACAAGGTGGCTTGTAAGCATATAAGCGCCGTAGAAATTATCCGACAGCACCGCTTCTGCGTCCTCGCGGCTGCCGTAGAAATCCAGAAAAACCGTAGGCAGGCTGTAACTCATAAGCCGCTGAACATAGCTGTCCGCAAACTGTCCCAGCACAATAAGACCGTCCACCTTTTTATCCAGTACGGAGTTGGGGATTTCCGCTTCGCCGCTTTCCGCGTCATTCACGACTTCCAACATTCCGTAGAAATTCTGCGTCTGAAGCATTTCCACAATATGGCGGTAAACCACCCAGTAAAACGAGCTTGCGTCACCGATAAAATGGCGCGCCACCACAATGCCTATATTGTAGCTAAGCCCGTCATGTACGCCCCTGCCGCCCGTGTGCATACGATAGCCCATCTCGGTCGCTTTCTGCTTTATGCGCTCGCGAAGCTCCTCGCTTACGCCGTCACGGTCGCCAAGCGCCTTTGATACGGTAACGGTGCTTACATTCATTACTTTTGCTATATCGCTCATTGTAACCGCTTTTTTTATCATTATAACACTGCCTTTCCCAAGCTAAAATCCTACTATTATTTTAAGTAAAAAATGCGATTTTGTAAAGTAATATTTTTAACGAACTTTCAGCGATTTTTTTGTGCAAAAAAACAACAAAGCCGCAGGGCAAACGATAACGCCCCGCAGCTTTTGCTATTTTTCATTTATTTAAGCGCTTATTTCGTCCCTGCCGCTCATACTGCTGCCTATGGAGTCAAATATACCCGTAACCCTGCCGCTTGGTCCATCGCCGCTTATGCCGTCCAGCGCGGTAATTGTCTTTTGCAGAACGCTGTCCACATACACAAAATACTTCGCGCCCGCCGTAACCTTTTCTGACGAGAACATAAGCGAGCTGCACGGGCGGGGAAGCGCCGCGGAAAACAGTATGCTCTGCGCGCTGTCCGTTATCTCCACAACGCTGCCAGCCGCTATTTCCGCAAGCACGGAAATACAAGGTCTTGACAGCACATTCGGCGCTTTTGTAGCGCCGTCCGAGCCGAACGCCGCGAAAATTCCGCCGCTAAGCATGAAATAATTCCTGTGGTCTACCGAGCCGAAGCAGCCCTCATCACCCGAATATACCGTCAGCGTACCGCCGCTTATCGCCGCCGAGCCGCCCGAATCTATCCCGCTGCCGCCCGCATTTATAACCACATCTCCGCCCGAAACGCTCACATATCTGTCCGCAGCGTCAGCCGCCGAGGACTGCGCAATGCCCGTTCCGCCCGCTGCGACCACCGCGCTTCGGCGGGAGTTAAGCGAAACGCTGCCGCCGCTTATTTCCACCGTCATGCCCTCTATGGAATTATAGCTGTTCTCCACCGAAACGCTGCCGCTTAAAACCGCAACGCCGCTGTCGGAGTGAATACCGTCATCACCCGAGGAAAGCGAAATCTCGCCGCCGTCAACGCGGATATCGCGCTTTGCATAAAGGCAGTCGTCCGCCGAGGAAATCTCCACGCTGCCGCCGCTTACGCTGATATAGCCGTCCGCGCGCACGCCCTTTTTGCTGCCGACAGAACTGCCATCACCCGAGGAAAGCTCCGAAAAATCAAATTCCGCGCTGCCGTCAGTGGAATAACCGCCGTGCCTTGCGCTTAAATATCTGCCGCCGCTGTCGCTGAAAATAAGCGCCGTACTGCCGCCGCCGCTGTTAAGCTTAACGCTGCCGCCGTCTATAAACACGCTGCCGCGCGTCTGTATGCAGTCATAGCCCGAAGTCACGGCAAGAGCGCCACCTGTAACATTCAGATTGCCCGCGCCGTTTGCGCATATTCCGTCACCGCCGCTGGAAATAGTCACGCTGCCGTCCGCCGCAAAGATATCGCCCGCGCTTACAATGCCGTCACCGCCCGCCACAAGGCTTATCTCGCCGCCGCACAGCTTTATATCGCCGCCGCTTTCAATCGCGCTGCCGCCGCTGTTTTTGACAAGCAGGCTGCCGCTTCCGTTTACCGTGATATCCTCCGCGCTGTACAGTCCGTAAGCGCCGCTGCACGTTATTCTGTTATGCGTACCCTCGGCGAGGGAAATCACCAGACCTCCGCCCGAACTTTCTATCGCACCGCCATCATCTGCGGAAAGGTCAAGCCCGTCCAGAATAAGCGTCACGCTGTCCGCGCTGTTTATTTTTATCTGCCCGTTATCACACTCGCCCGAAACGCGGTAAACGCCGCCCGCGCTTATCACCGCCGTGCTGCCCTCAACCTTTGCGCCGCCGCTTACGCCGATACTGTCGCCGTAAAACTTAACCACTCCGTCCGCTTTATCGGCGGGAATAAATTCCTCAGGCTGCGGCTGTTCGGGCGCAGTTGGAATTTGCGCGCCGCCATTTCCCATCTCAAACACCGAAGCCGTACCCGCGCCGTCCGAGGCGTTTGCGCTTTCCCTTGCCGCGCAGCCCGTATTAAGCGACACTGCCACCGAACAAAGCGCGGCGAGTGTTCTGAAGCTTATGCTCATCTATATTCTCCTTTGGTTTACAAAAAGGCTGTCCTTGCAGACCGTCGAAAAAGCCACGTTGTGGCTTTTCCGCCGAAACATCCGCACTGCCCGCACTCACTTACGGCGAAGCCGTAAGTTCGCACAGTTGTGCGGATAGAAGTATTTTTTGCCTCGGCAAAGCTGAGGCAAAAAATGTATTTCAAATGCCCGCTTCGCGGGCAAGATAGACTTTGTCAACAGCCCGTGTCCTTGTTTTATCTGATAGTATAGAGTATAAACCACAATTGTGAAAACAACATGAAAAAGCGGGAAGATTTTCAGAAAAACGCGGCGCATAACCAAAAGCGGCTTTGCAAATCTGCAAAGCCGCCAGTATGCAATAAACCGCCGTCAGTCCTTATCCCTTGGCTTTTCGGTACGGTCAACCTTTTTGTAGAGATATATTTCGCGCGCTTCGGTAACTTTCATGCTTCCCTGCTTTATGTAGTTTGCCGCCGCGTGCTGCATTTTCACGCTTTTAAGCTTGCCCTTATGCACCATCATCACGACAACCGCAACGATTATGCCGACAATTATTCCGCCAACAACAGCGCCCGCGCTTACCGAGCCGCCCGAACCTCCGCCATAATCCGCAAACGCAGTCACCGAAAGGCACAGCATTGTCATAAGGGATATAGCCAGAACCGCTAATTTTTTCATGTGTCCACCCTCCTCAGATAATGCCCATTAGTCCCAGCAGCACGCCGATACCCGCGCCCACTGCGCCGAAAATAACCGAAAACAGCAGCAGAAATCTCCAGAATTTGCCCATGTCCGCGGGGAGATTTCCCACAAACTTGCCCGTCTGACCGTTCATGGCAAACAGGAAGTTCTGCCCGTTCCACGAGGTATTAAGCACCCACACGGGGCAAAGCACATACCTAACCTTGCCGTTGTGCAAAGATATGCTTTCGCGCTGCGGCGTAACCGTGCTGTATCCCGTCACGGTTTTAAGGAACTCGTCACGCATACTGTCCCTTACGCGGGCGTTGGCGCGCTCCATGCTCTGCTCGGCGGTTACGTCATATTTATCGGCAAGATATCCCGAAAGATACGCCGTGTCAAAATCCTTTACGTCCGCAAAATCAAACGGCTCGATAGACTCCATAAGGTCATCGGGCATTTTTGAAGAACCGTCCACTGGGATATGCTCAAACCCGATATGTCCCGCGCGCAGAACCGTGTAATACTTAGTTTCCGTATAGCGGAAGCGGTTATCCTCCCAATGGCGAACCCTTGTCGCCCTGTAAGCAAAGCTTGCGTCCGAGTCCGCGTCAAACATCCAGAACGGAACGTAAATGCACTTTATATCGTCAATATGGTTTTCGTCCTTAAAAGCCGCAGGCAGCAGGAACTTTCCCTCCAAATGCTTTTTAAGCGCCGCAACAGCCGCCGCCTTATCCAGCTTGAACGGGATAACAAGGTCGGGGCGCAGACCGCCGCTGAACTGCCCCGTAAGCACCACGGGACTGTCGCAGTAAGGACAGGAGGTCGCGCCTGTGGTTGCGTCCGCGACTATTTCGCCGCCGCAGGAGTTGCAGGTATACACCGACATTCCCGCAGTTTCGCCCTCGCGCCATTCACCGGAGGGGGTAACGTCCCACTCCATAGGCTTCTGCTCGGTTTCGTTCATTGCCGCGCCGTAGCTTTTAAGCGCCTCCACCTCAAATTCGGTATCGCAGTAGGGACACTTCATCTGCTGTGACGAGCTGTCAAACTCTATCTTTCCGCCGCAGCATGGACATTCGTAGTTAAGTATGCCTGCCATTTCGCACCTCCGTCAAATAATTGTCGATGGCAATATTGCCTAGACCTCTAACCTAAAGTATACCACACTTTTATCGGCATTTCAAGCATTTTCTTCAAGCGCGGGCGGATTTTCAACAGGTATCACGGCGCGGTGTGAAATATCCGCGTTATGCGCCCACCGCACGCCGTTTGTGATTATGCGCTGAACGTTTTCGTCATGATATATGGGATATTCCTCATGCCCCGGCTGAAAATAGAATATCCTGCCGTTTCCGCGCGTGAATGTAACTCCGCTTCTAAACACCTCTCCCCCGCCGAACCAGCCGAGGAATACCGTATCATCTGGGCGCGGGATATCAAACGGCTCGCCGTACATTTCCTCGCGCGGAAGCTCAAAATGCTGCGGCACGCCCTTGGCTATCGGGTGGGAGGGCATTGCGCACCATACGCGCTCCCTGTCGCCGTGCCGCCATTTAAGGTTAAGCGTTGTACCGAGAAGCGCTTTCATCACCTTGCTGTGATGAGCCGAATGTAGCGCAACCAGCCCCATTCCTCCCAAAACATGGCGGCAAACCCGCTCAACCGTATACTCGCTCACCTTATCATGCGCCATGTGTCCCCACCAGACAAGAACGTCGGTTTCGCACAAAAGCTGCTCCGAAAGACCGTTCTCCTCCTGTTCAAGCGTTGCGGTGCGCACCGTGATGTCCTCGTTTTTTCCGAGGAACTCCGCAATGCAGCCGTGTATGCCGTTGGGATAAATCTCCGCAACCTCAGGCTGCCGCTTTTCGTGAAGATATTCGTTCCATACCGTTACCCTTATCATACTTCCCCCATAATACACATAATGCTTTCAGCGGATTTTTTCATATATGCAAGCTGGTCAGCCGCGCCGAAATGCTCAATCGCGAAAATTCCGTCATAGCCGTCCGAAAGCAGGCGCTTTATCAGCCGTTCAGCGCCGATAATTCCGCCGCCCACCTCGGCGGGATACATAATCTCCCCCGCAAGGTCAGGCTTGCCGTTGGTGTTGTCCGCATTGCGGCGAGCGGGGTCATAGCTTCTGTCCTTAAGATGAACGTGCGCCACTTTATCGCGAAGCAGTCCATACGCTTCCTCCGCGTCCTCAAGGCAGTAGCGGAAATTTCCCGTATCGAAAGTATACCGAAGTCCCTCGCAGCCGTCAAGCAGCGCCTTTATATCCCGCATACGGCAGCAAGGGGAATTTATATCGTCAAAGTCCTCAATAGTGACAGCAACGCCGTATTCCCGCGCCATATCGCAAAGCCACGAAATCCCGCCGATAAACTGCGCGGTTTCGCCGTCCCTGTCCCGCGCGCCGCTGTAAAGCCCAGGCAGACAAAGCACCTTGCCCGCGCCGAAATATTCCGCCGCCTTAAGCAGCTCCCTGCCCTTTTTCTCCGAGATTTCCGCGCTGTCATGCAGAAAATCAAAATGCGAATATATGCAGGAAACGCCCATGCCGCACCGCCTGAACAGCGCAAGCTGCTCCTCGCGGTCGGAAAGCCGCCATAGGTCACATTCCAACAGGTCTATGCCGCAGCTTTTGGCGTATCCCAGAACCCATTCAACCGATTTGCCGCTTTGCTGTGCGGCTTCAAATATATGCTCATAGAAAACGGATAATTTCACACAAATCACCTCAATGCTATTTTAGCATAAATCCCCAAGAATTTCAAGCCTTGACAGCGGCGGCTTGAAATGCTATAATCATTTCAGTAGTATGATTATGGGAGATTTTTATGACCGAATACGAAATTTTCAGAGAATGTTTCCCCACACTCAGCACCGACCAGAAAAGCTTCGCGCGGCTGACGTTTACCGATAGCTCAAAGCTTTTCCGCACCGAAAACGGCTTCGCGGTGTGCGCGGGCGACAGGATAACCATGCTTTGCGTTGCAGCCGATTTCAGCGGCAGGGGCGAAGGCTCGCTGCTGCTCTCCCAATGCGAAGAATACATACAGTCCCACGGTGGAACGAGGATTTCGCTCGGCGGCGAAATCATACCCGGCGCTGCCGAAAACAGCCGCGCCTTTTTCGCCAAACGCGGCTACAAGCTGTCGGACGCGTTCTGCGAGATGAAGCTTCCTCTGCGGGATTTTGCTCCCCCGCCGTACAGCGTTCCCGCCGATATAAGGTTCGGCTTTTATGAGGGAAATATTTCCGCGCTTCGCCGCGCCGTTTCGGCGGTTGATGAGGAATGGGTGCAGTATTTTGAGGACGGCGGCTGCTTTTTCTGCGGCTTTCATGGCGAGGATATTGCCGCGTTCTGCATAGTCGGCGAGGACGAATACTGCGCGCTGTCGGACGGAAAATCCAAAATCGGCAGTATCGGCTGCGTGGGAACTCTGCCGCAGCACCGCCGAAAGGGTCTTGGGCTGCAAATAACCGCGCTTGCCGCCGACTTCCTCAAAAAACGCGGCTGCGACAGCGTGTTTATCCACTATACCCACCTTGAGCATTGGTATGCAAAGCTCGGCGCAAGGACGTTTCTGCGCTTTGCCGCCGCACAAAAGGAGCTGCCATGAAAAAACTGCATATTGCGCTTGCGGCGGTCTGCGCCGTTTGTGCTTCGGCGGGAATTGCCGCCGCAAACGAATTAGCGCCGCTTATAAGCTGCGCGCTGCTTCTGGCGGCGGCTGCGCTTCAAATTCCCGCAATTGCGCTGCATAAGCGCAAAAGCCTGCTGTTCCGTTGGGATATCGGTCTTGCCGCAATGGCGGCGCTGATTGCTTCTGCCGCGCTGTGCGGCTTAACGCTGATTGGCTTTAACGCGGCGGTTTATCTGCTCCCCATAACGATTATCGCGGCGGCGCTGGCGCTTATTCCCGCAAAGGAAATCGAAGCCGCCGACCCCGACCCCACAGGCGAGCGCTTCACCGCCATGCTGAATGAAGCGCTGGAAACCATCAGCCGCGCCACTGCGGAGCGGCAGTGCGGCTACGACACCCAGATTCTTTACGAAAAGGCACGCTTCTGCGAGCCTTGCGCAAGCATTTCTGTGCGCGCCGCCGAGCAGGAGATACTGGAACGAATACTTACGCTTAACCCGCGCGACAGCGACGCGGAAACCTCCGCAAAATGCGCCGCGATATCCGCACTGATTGACAAGCGCGAAGCCGCCGCAGACAAGGCCGCAAAATCCGCACTTCAATTGAAATAAAAATTTACTGTAAAGCAAAAGGCGCGTTTGGTGTTTCCAAATGCGCCTGAGTTATTCAGCCAAAAGAATTATCCATGCTCCTTGCCGCGTATAATTACGCCAATAAAGTCAGGACCCGCGTTGCACGCAACCACAACGCCTGTCGGCTCAACCATGGCGGGCGCGCTGCCAA
>CAZKXB010000036.1:23322-25484 GCA_964556595.1 uncultured Ruminococcus sp.
GCGTTGCACGCAACCACAACGCCTGTCGGCTCAACCATGGCGGGCGCGCTGCCAAGTCTTTTGGTCAGCTTGTCTATAAGCTCCTTTTCCAGTTCGGGGCGCACGGTGGTAATAATAGAATACGGCGTTTGGGGGATTGCGTTCGCCGCGATAATTTCAACCGCCGCGTCAATAGCCGCCTTTTCTCCCCTCGCCTTTTTAAGAACCTCGGTCTTTCCCTCCACAAGCTGAATAATCGGCTTAAGCCCCATAAGCTCGCCAAGGAACGAAGCCGCCGCGGTAATTCTGCCCGACTTTTTCATGTGGCGCAGGTCGAAACCGATTATATATTCCTCCGAGTGCTTCGCCCAGTCCTCAAGATAGGCGGCGGCGCTTTCCGCGCTTTGACCCTCCGCAAGCTTTCTGCAAGCCTCGGTTATGGGATAGCCGTAGCCAAGCGTGTAGGTGCGGCTGTCCACGGTGTATATCTTAAGTTCGGGGCAGTCCTCCTCAACGGCGTTCTTCGCCATAATCGCGTTGGAATATGTCTGCGAACCTGCGCCGTTTATTACGTCAACGATAATTTCACGCACGCCCTCGGCATAAAGTTCGCGATATTTTTCCTCAAAACGCAGCGAAGTAATCTGCGAGGTTTTGGGGATTTCCTCGTTCTCCTTAAGCAGCTTGTAAAACTCCTGCGGGGTAAAATCCTTACGGTCAACATAAGTCTTGCCGTCAATCGTTATATCAAACGGCATTATAACAAGCAGACCGCTGTATTTTTCCTCAATTTCGCGCGAAATATCGCAGCCGCTGTCGGTTATAATTCTGACATTCTCGTTCATTTGGTAAATTCCTTTCTCGATTATGGGTTCGCGTTATTCGGCATTGCTCCAGTCAAACTGGGTAAGCCTGCCGTTGTTCTGAAGTTCGGGGAAGCCCCACTGCCTAAGCGTTTCATACACGCCTATCGCCACGCTGTTGGAGAGATTAAGGCTTCTTAGCGTGTCGCGCATGGGAATACGCACGCAGCGCGTGCGGTTTTCAAACAGCAGCTTTTCGGGAAGCCCCGCGTCCTCCCTGCCGAAAAACAGGTAGCATTTATCGGGATACTGCACATCGCTGTAACAATTCTGCGCCTTTGTGGTAAAATAGAAATACTCGCCGCTGTTGCGCCCGAAAAAATCCTCAAAGCTGTCATAATAGGTGATATCCAGATAGCTCCAGTAATCAAGACCCGCGCGCTTAAGGTGCTTATCATCGGGCGTAAAGCCCATCGGACGAATTATATGCAGTCTTGCGCCCGTAACGGCACAGGTGCGGGCAATGTTTCCCGTGTTCTGGGGAATTTGCGGCTGTGCCAGCACGATATTAAGTTCCATAAAATCACCGCCTTATTCATATCCTATCCATTGTACCACAATAATCAACAATTTGCAAGTATTTTTCGATTATTTAAGAAAAAAGAAAAAATCGGAAACAGGCGCAATAATTTCCTTGGATATAAGCTGTGCGGCGGCAGATAATATTTCTGCAAACAAAATCAGGAGTTGATATATATGACCAAAAAGCAGGAAACCTGCATAAAAGCGGCAATTGCGGGAACCGTCACGGGCGGGCTTGCGTTTCTGGCGGTAAACGCGCTCGGCAAAAGGCGCAGCTTCCGCAGAATGACGGCGGCAAAGGCGTTCAAGATGATAGGAACGCTTATGGACGCGGTTTGACAGCACCCACACAAAAACGAAGGGCGTGTGCAAACGCATACGCCCTTACTTTGTTGTATTGCAGGCTGGCGAGGAAGTACCAGATGCTAGGAACCCGTGCTACGGCTAGGCTTTGTGCCTGCCGTAGTGCGGCGTGACGACGCAGATGGTGCTTTATCGCCAACCTGAATGGGCGTGTGCAAATGCACACGCCCACTGCTTTATTTAATTCTGTTAGGAATTAAAGCTCTGCAAAGTACTTGATTGTTCTTACCATCTGAGATGTGTAGGAGTTCTCGTTGTCGTACCAAGAAACTACCTGTACCTCATAGAGGTCGTCAGCAATCTTAGCTACCATTGTCTGTGTAGCGTCAAACAGAGAACCGTATGTCATACCGATAACATCGGAAGAAACAATCTGATCCTCGTTGTAGCCGTAGGAAGCGGAAGCAGCAGCCTTCATAGCAGCGTTGATGCCTT
>CAZKXB010000037.1:0-25349 GCA_964556595.1 uncultured Ruminococcus sp.
CTCTGCCGTGATAGCTGAGGGAATTAAGTTCCTTGTCAAGTGTGATATAGTCCATATTGTCCTCCTCATACTGTTCCCAAATAACACTGCGTGAAATTTGGTATTGTTACTGTTCCGTTGGTGCTGTATTTATCAAAAAGCCGCGAAAGCGCGCTTTCCATTTCGGTGTAGTTCTTTTCGCCCTTGCGCGGCGCATGGCTGCGCGACATTCTGTTCGCAATAAAACGTTCCCTGTCCAAAATCAAATCGTTACGGAAATTGTAAATCTTATATTCCGCAAAGAAACTGTCCTCGTTAAGCTCATTGCGAAACTCGGCGCGCGGCTTGTACTGCGTATATAAGCTGCGGCAAACCTCGTCAATGGCGCTTTTTATCTGCGCGGATTTATCCTCGTTATTCCAAAGCAGCAGCACCTTGCCGCCATCGACAAGTATCCTGCGGCACTCCTCACGGAATTTTACTCCGTCAAACCAGTGGAACGCCTGAGCCGCCGTCACAAGCGAAAACGCTTTTTCGGGCAGACCTGTATCCTCCGCAGAAGCGCAAATAACCTCCGCGCCGCACTCAGCAAGCCTTGCGCGCATATCCGCGTTAGGCTCTACCGCGCACACCTCAAAGCCCGCCGAAACAAGCTGCCGTGTGAATATGCCCGTACCCGCGCCGATATCCGCAATTCTGCCGTCTGCGGGAATGACGCTCTTTATAAGGTCGATAGCTTCCTGCGCATAGGACGGGCGGGATTTTTCATACAAATCAGCCTTGCCGCTGAATTTTTCCTCGTTCATAGCTGCGCCCCTTAAACAAAATTCCAGCCCTTTTTGAAGGTGGATTTGTCCCAAGGCGAGGTATTCGCCGCTTCGCCCACATAAAGCACACCGTTTTCTGTAACCGTCCACTCTATATTTTCATCGGCGATTGGCGTAAAGGCAAGCGTAAGGCGGAACGCGGGTACAAGGTCCTCAACGGCAAACACCTTACTGTCCATAACGGAAAGCACAACAGGCTCTATGTAATCCAGAACCCTGCCGCAAGGCGTGTTCTCATCAAAATCAAACTCGTCTGCGGGATAAAAATCCTCCCCATAATCGTCAACAAGCGCCAGAACATATTCTGCCGTGCATTTGAGGATTGTCCTTATCATCTCCTCAGGGAGATTTGCAAAAAACTCCGCGGATTTTCTTGTGTATCCCTCGTCAAGGCGCTTTGCCTCAAGATGGATTTTTCTGTTGAACAGCGAGGAGAAAACCTCGCCCTCTGTGCCGTTGAATTTTCTGCTGGGATAAAGCTCTACTGTTTTCATAGTATCTGCGTACCCCCGTCCTTAACTATTATCCTGTCCTCACAGAACAGCGACACCGCCTGCGGAAGTATTTTCCACTCTGCCTGCTCCATAATGCGCTTTTGAAGCGTTTCGGGAGTATCGCCCTGCTGAACCTCAACCGCCTTTTGCAGAATGATAGGACCGCCGTCGCACTCCTCCGTCACAAAATGCACCGTTGCGCCCGACAGCTTAACGCCCTTTGCAAGCGCCGCCTCGTGAACGTGCAGCCCGTAAAATCCCTTGCCGCAAAAGCTTGGAATAAGCGCAGGGTGAACGTTAATCATCTTGTACGGGAACGCTTTGCACACCTGCTCATCAAGTATGGTCATAAAGCCCGCGTAAACAACAAGGTCAGCCTTTTCCTCGCGAAGCGCGTCAGCCATCGCCTTGCTGTAAGCCGCAACGTCCGCATAATCCTTGCGGACAAGCACGCGGGTTTTAATTCCGTTATTTTCGGCGCGGGTAAGCGCGTAAGCATCTGCCCTGCTTGCAATAACGCAGGTGATTTTGCCGTTTTTGATTTCGCCGCGCTTCTCAGCGTCAATAAGCGCCTGTAAATTAGTGCCGCCGCCCGACACCAGAACCACAATATTCTTCATAACCGCTCCTTAACCGATTTGTATGGACAAACTGGAATACACGCCGACAAAGCCTTTATCGTCACCGCAATAATCGGCATACTCGGCGTTCAGCTTATACAATCCAAGCACAAGCCTGCGGGTAAATCCCGTATCCTCGCCGTTACTCATGTATTCCTCCCAAGGCTTGCCATCAATTGTAAGAATGCCATTAAAAGTTCCTTTCGGAGCGTGCTTTATTTTGCCGTTCAGCTCTTTCATCTGAAATTCAACGCAATACACGACCGAATTGCCCTTTGTGTAAAAGAAAATTCCCAGACTGTCATATGTGTGGATAACATTTCCGCTTTTAGTTCTGCAAACCCTCGGCTTGCCAAGAAGCTTTCTGACAGCCGCCATGTGACATGGAATTTCAATATCACAGCCATTTATTGTTATCCCGTCCACAGATGCGTTCACATAAAAATTATCAGCATCAATATAAGGCTTTCGCGAAAACAAGTCTGAAAAAAACATTGCTTTACTCCCAGCGGCTTTTTTTACTCAAAAATCACTTCATCGCCGCTGATTGTTTCGCCGATAACAAAAGCATTCTCGCCGTTTGCCTTAAGTATTTCAACCGCCTTGTCAGCGTCTGCGCTGTTCACAACTATTGCCATGCCAACGCCCATGTTGAAGGTGTTGTACATATCATGCTCAGGGATATTTCCCTTTTCCTGCATAAGGGTAAAGATAGCGGGAACGGGATAGCTGCCCTTCTTGATTTTAGCGGTAATTCCATCGGGGAGCATACGGGGCAGGTTCTCATAGAAGCCGCCGCCAGTAATGTGCGAAATGCCCTTTACCTCAAGCTTGCTTATAAGGTCAAGCACGGGCTTTACATAAATTCTTGTAGGAGTAAGCAGCGCCTCGCCAAGCGTCTTGCCAAGTTCGGGATAAAACACCTTTACGTTCTCCTCGTTTACGTCAAACACCTTTCTTACCAGCGAGAAGCCGTTGGAGTGAACGCCGCTTGAAGCGATACCGATAATAGCGTCGCCCGCCTTGATTGAAGATGGGTCAAGTATCTTAGCCTTATCAACAACGCCTGTGCTGTAACCCGCGATATCGTAATCGTCCTCTGCCATCATGCCGGGATGCTCTGCGGTTTCGCCGCCCACAAGCGCGCAGCCCGCCATAACGCAGCCGTCCGCAACGCCCTTTACAATCTGCGCAACCTTTTCGGGAACATTCTTGCCTATCGCGATATAGTCAAGGAAAAACAAAGGCTTTGCGCCGCAGCAGATAATATCGTTTACGCACATTGCAACCGCGTCAATACCTATGGTGTCATGCTTGTCCATCAGCATAGCGATTTTAAGCTTTGTGCCTACGCCGTCCGTGCCGCTTACCAGTACGGGTTCCTTCATTCCCGAAAGGTCGGGCATGAAAAGACCGCCAAAGCCGCCGATACCGCTTATGCAGCCGGGAATTTTTGTGCGCTCAACGTCCGCTTTCATCAGGCGAACTCCCTCGTAGCCTGCGGTAACGTCAACGCCCGCCGCCTTGTAGCTGTCACTGTAACTGTTAGTCATAATGTTTTTACTCCTTTAAGATTATGGTCGCGCCCGCAAAAGCCAAAAGCAATCGCAGACTGTCTTTATCGTGTAATATTAAATCATGCTCATCTGCAAAAATTCGGGGCTTTCTGGTGGAATTTTACCCGTCCAGCAATAGCTGCACAGCTTGCACTCGGGCAGACCCACCGCCTTTACCGTGCCCTCAAGCGTCTGGAACTCAAGCGAGGTAAGCTTCAGCCTGCGACAGATTTCATCGCGCAGATAACGTCCGCGCTCGGTCTTTGTATCGCTGTATTCTGCTATATACTTAACGCCCGCCTCGCCCTCGCGCTCGTTTATAATCTGGCGCGCGATAAGCTCCATCTCGGAATTTGAGCGGGAGAAATTAAGATACTTGCAGCCGTACATTATCGGCGGGCAAGCGGAACGCATATGCACCTCTTTTGCGCCGTTTTCGTACAGAAATTCAACCGTTTCGCGCATTTGCGTGCCGCGCACAATGCTGTCGTCCACAAACAGCAGCTTCTTGCCCGAAATAAGTTCATGTATCGGGATAAGCTTCATCTTTGCAACCATGTTTCGCATGGACTGGTTCTGCGGCATAAAGCTTCTTGGCCATGTGGGAGTGTATTTTACAAACGGACGCGCAAACGGAATACCGCTTTTATTCGCATAGCCGATAGCATGGGGAACTCCCGAATCGGGAACGCCGCATACATAATCAACATCGGGCAGCGTGCCGTTCTTGATATCGGTTTCCGCCATAATCTCGCCGTTGCGGGTGCGCATGGTTTCGACCGTAACACCCTCATACACCGCCGTGGGGTAGCCGTAATATGTCCACATAAAGGTACACATCTGCATATCGTCATAGCCCTCGGCAAGCACCTCGCAGCCGTCCGCGGTAAGCTTTACAATCTCGCCGGGGCGAAGCTCCTTATAGGTTTCGTAGCCAAGCTTCTGAAAAGCGAAATGCTCCAGTGAAAAGCAGTAGCCATCGCCGCGCCTGCCTATGATAATCGGCAGTCTGCCCAGTCTGTCACGCGCGCAGATAATGCCGTCCTCCGTCATGATGGCGAGGTTAAGCGTACCCTCAACCTTGCGCTGCGCATAGCGAATGCCGTCCACAAAATTATCCTTGTGGGAAATAAGCACAGACACCAGCGCGTTGGAGTTGATAGCGCCGCTTGAAAGCGTTTCAAAGCTTGCATAATCCATCTGCATAAGTCCGTTGAACAGCTCGTCCGCGTTATTTATAACGCCGATGTTTGCAATGGCGTAGCTGCCAAGCTTTGAGCGCACGATAATCGGCTGCGGGTGGGTATCGCTTATGCAGCCTATGCAAAGCTTTCCGCGCATATCCACCGCGTCTTTTTCAAATTTTGTTCTGAACGGCGTGTTTTCAATGCTGTGAATTGCGCGCTGAAAGCCCTTTTCGGGTGAATACGCCGCCATACCGCCGCGCTTTGTGCCAAGATGTGAATGATAATCGGTTCCAAAGAAAACGTCTGTAATACAATCGTTTTTGGAAGCCGCTCCAAAAAATCCGCCCATTTTTATATCTCCTGTTCAGGTCTGAAAATCCGTCCAAGTATTGGCAGAAAACGGCTTCTCAGATTTCCTTTGCCATCTCTGCGATTTTTCTGTCAGCCTCAAGGTTCTTTTCGTTCTGCTTTTTCTTGAAATCGGCAAGCTTCTGCGCAAGTTCGTCATTTGCAACGGAGAGGATTTCCACCGCAAGATAACCCGCGTTTGCCGCGCCGTCAACGCCTACCGTTGCCACAGGAACCCCAGGGGGCATCATAACCGTTGCAAGCAGTGCGTCCATGCCCTCAAGTGCCTTTGCCTTTACGGGAATACCGATTACAGGCAGTGTTGTATTTCCCGCAACCGCGCCCGCAAGGTGCGCCGCCATGCCCGCTGCGGCAATAATAACGCCAAAGCCGTTCCCTCTTGCCGAGGAAGCGAAAGCCGCAACCTCCTTAGGCGAACGGTGCGCGGAAAGCACATGAAGCTCGAACGGCACGCCGAACTGCTTAAGAACCTCCGCCGCCTTTCTCACAACGGGAAAGTCGCTGTCGCTGCCCATAATAACGGCAACCTTTTTGATATCTGACATAATTTCACGTTCCTTTCCAAAACAAAAGGCTGTATAATGCAATACAGCCATAAATCCTAAAATCGCAATTTAAGTGCAACTATGCCATGAGAACGGAAGCGATAAACGTATTCTGCACAAAAGCTGAGTAACGATATCATTGCGCTATCTCCTGACATTGCATTTTGTTGCGCAGCCGCCGCACCAAAACGGCTTACTGCGCCAATAATATGATACTATATTTTCGCCCGAATTGCAAGGGCTTTTTTGAATTTTCAACAAATTTTATCAAATAGCCATACTTTTTCCCCATAAAATTGGCATATTATAAAGAAATCACAGGATACGCGCGCCGTTAATCACCAATCCAAACGCAACGCCAAGGCTTTCTGCGGCACGGCGGCACAGGTTCATTCGGGTGAGGAAAATCTCAAAATACTCGATAACGGGCGAGATTTTCAGGTCAAGCGCAAGCTCAAGGATAAGCTCGCGGCAGTCCTCCGAAAAGTACAGCTCCGACCGCTCCACTGCGTAGTTTACGCGGTCATGGATATCGGCGGCGAGGTTCTCGTCACTCGGCACGAACGGTCCGTCCTTTGAGCGCACGCGGGAGCGCCGAACATCGGATTTATCCGCAATGATAAGCGCCGCCGCTATCGGAGTTACAGGGCTTGCCGTATGCTCGTCATGGTTGCCGATAGCGGAAACTATAAGCGAAATCTCGTCCGCAGGCATTCCCAGATTATCCAGCAGACGAAACGCCATAACCGCCCCGCTCTGCGCATGGTCAACGCGGTTTATAACATTGCCGATATCGTGCATATACGCGGCAATCTGGGCAAGTTCACAGGTGCGCTCGTCATAGCCAAGCCTGCTTAAAATCATGTACGCGGTAGCCGCCGCGCGCTCCACATGGGCATTTGAATGTTCCGTATAGCCGATAGTGCTTAGCGCCGCGTCAGCATAGTTTATATAGGTCTGGATATCCTTGTTGTTTTTGATGTATTTGTAGGTGATGTTGCTCATAGTATCCCCCTTTTATCGTGTAAAAATATTATAGCAGATATTTCATATTTTTTCAAGAGGGAAAAGCAAAGCTCCCGTGCCTTTATCGGCAGCAAAAGGGCGCTGCAGCAAGTGCAGCGCCCCATGTAAATCAATATGAAACCGCTATGTATTAAACGCAGCCCTGTGCCTTCATAGCTTCTGCAACCTTGATAAAGCCTGCGATATTAGCGCCTGCTACAAGGTCATCGCCAAGACCATACTTGTTTGCAGCCTCGATGGAAGATGTGAAGATGTTCTTCATGATGCCCTTAAGCTTCTCGTCAACTTCCTCTGCTGTCCAGCTATAACGCATGGAGTTCTGGCTCATCTCAAGACCGGAAACGGCAACGCCGCCCGCATTAACAGCCTTGGAGGGAGCAACTATAACGCCCTTGGACTTAAGGAATGCAATAGCCTCGTTGGTTGTAGGCATATTGGAAACCTCAACATAGTACTTAACGCCGTTTGCGGCAATCTTCTCAGCCTCTGCCATGCCAACCTCGTTCTGGGTAGCGCAGGGCATGATGATGTCAGCCTTAACGCCCCAAGGCTTCTCGCCTGCGTGGAACTCAACGCCGAACTTGTCTGCATAATCCTGTACTCTGTTGCGGCAGGAAGCACGCATCTCAAGCATATAGTCAACCTTTTCATCGGTGGAAATGCCATCGGGATCGTAAACATAGCCGTCAGGACCGGAGATTGTAACAACCTTGCCGCCAAGCTCGTTTACCTTCTTTACTGTACCCCATGCAACGTTGCCGAAGCCGGAGATTGCAAAGGTCTTGCCCTTGATAGTGTCGCCGAAATGCTCAAGCATATTGGTGGTGTAGTATACAGCGCCGTAGCCTGTTGCCTCGGGACGGATAAGAGAACCGCCGTAGGGAATGCCCTTACCTGTAAGTACGCCTGTAAACTCGTTCTTCAATCTCTTATACTGACCGAACATATAGCCGATTTCACGCGCGCCTACGCCGATATCGCCTGCGGGAACGTCAAGGTCTGCGCCGATGTGTCTGTAAAGCTCTGTCATAAAGCTCTGGCAGAAACGCATAACCTCTCCGTCAGACTTGCCCTGCGGGTCGAAGTCGGAACCGCCCTTGCCGCCGCCCATGGGAAGCGATGTAAGGGAGTTCTTGAAAATCTGCTCAAAGCCGAGGAACTTGATGATACCAAGGTATACGTTGGGGGCAAATCTAAGACCACCCTTGTACGGACCGATAGCGGAGTTGAACTGTACGCGGAAACCACGGTTTACCTGAGTCTTGCCGTTGTCGTCAACCCACGGAACGCGGAACATAACCTGTCTTTCAGGCTCTACAATGCGCTCAAGCACACCTGCTTCAACAAGGTCTGTGCGCTGGTCGATTACAGGCTCAATGCTCTCGAAAACTTCTGTAACTGTCTGAATAAATTCAGGCTCGCCTGCGTTTCTTTTCTTAACTCTTTCAAGCAGGTCGATGAGGTACTGATTTTTTAATGCCATTGGTAAATTCCTCCTAAAAATGACTTATGTCACATCAGCGGCTTACACCGCCCTTATCTGACAAATTCATTATACAACAAACCCTGTGATTTTGCAAGATTTTTTTTGCAATTTTTCATCACAAAAATATATTTTGTTTACAATGCACATTTTGTTTCAACCTTTGCGCGCGATACGCGGCAAATTTAACATTGTTTTGAAATTATCAAAATGCGCAACTTTCATTTTGGGACAAAAATCACAGTCCCACGCAGTATCTCAGCACCGCCGAAGCGTCAGCCGCGTTTACCTTGCCGTCGCCGTTGAAATCTGCGGCTTTCATATTGACCTTGCCAAGACCCACGCTGTATTTCAGAATGGCGGAAGCGTCTGCGACATTGATTTTTCCATCGCCGTTTGCATCGCCGAGCATAACGGAATTTTCCACGCTGTAATTGCCCTGTGCATTATCCACAAGCGCCTTGACAATTTTGGAGGAAGTCACTGCGCCCGTTGTGCGGTCTATAATCTTAAAATCCGCGCCGTTATCCCACCAGAAGCACTTAACGCCTATCTCTGCGCCCTCAGAAACCACAAGCGCCGCATACTGCGCGCGGGCGGCGTCATTGTTCTTGCTTTGCGCGCCGAACTCGCCTACCACAAACGGAACGCCAAGGCTGTCGGAATAATCCTCCAGCAGCTCAAAAAGATACTCTATCGTTTCAATCTGGGATTTACTGCCCCATGTATCGGTCATGGTTGTCCATGTTGCCTCTGTATAAGTAAAGCCCTGCGGGTCATAGCTGTGAACCTGCACGATAAGGTGTCCATCGACCGTATCTTTCGGCAGAACGAAGCTTCTGAGCGTTACATCAGAGCTTGACCCCGAATAGGTCTGCACCATGAGATTTCTTGTGGAATTATTGCCGCCTGTTGCTCTTACAGCGTCCACAAAAATCTGATTAAGCTTATTCAAAGCGGAATATCCGTCCTTAGTGGTGCTTGACGTCCAGCTTGTGTTGCTGTCCAGAACCTCGTTAAAGGACTCGAAAATCAAACGCTCGTCATAATCCTTGAAGCGGGTGGCGATATTCGTCCACAGTCCCTTGAAGCGCGCGCCGCCGCTGCCGTTTGCACAGTCAGAAGAAGCGACAAGCCAGCCGTCCGAGCCGCCGTCATGGTGGACATTAAGCACGCAGTACAAGCCCTCGTCCAGAATATAATCCACAACCTGCTGCACGCGGTCAAGCCACGCCTCGTCTATATTTCCCTTGCCGTCAACGTGCGCGTCCCATGTAACGGGCAGGCGTATCGCGTTGAAACCCGCAGCCTTTACGCCCTTGATAAGCTGCTGCGTAACCACGGGATTGCCCCACGCGGTTTCGTAAGTTTCCACGCCGCCGCTTATCCAGTCGCCCTTGCAGTCAAAAGTGTTGCCCAAATTCCAGCCGACATTTATGTTGTCAACCGCCTGCTGTGCGCTTTCGCACTGTGCCGAAGCGGTTACAGCCGCCGCCATCATAACAAGCGCCGCCGCGACCAGACAAATCAATTTTTTCATTGCATTACCTCCGTTATTCTTCGCCCAACAGCCGCAGGGCGTTTTTGTACAGTATCAATTCGCGTTCTTCCTCTGTAAGGGGGATTTTGTTGAAACGCTCCAACTCCTCCGCCGCCGTCCACATGGGATAATCCGTGCCGAACATAACTCTGTCCGCGCCGTAGGCATGAATAAGCTCCGCTGCCCTTTCGGGAGTCATATCGTAAAGCGAGCTTGAAAGGTCAACATAAATTCCGCTGCCCGCAAGGATTTTTTCCGCCTTATCCCACTCAGACCAGCCCGCAAAATGCGCGCCTATTATCTTCATATCAGGGAAAAGTTCCATTACATGGTGCAGTCTTTCGGGACCCGAAAAGTCATAGCGGTAATCGCCCGCGTGGAACAGCACAGGCAGAGAGTGCTTTACAGCCGCCTCATATATCGGGAACGCAGCTTCATCATCAATCTTGAATTTCTGAAAATCGGGGTGCAGCTTAATTCCGCGCAAACCAAGACCCACAACGCGCTCCGTTTCAGCCGCAATATTCTCATAATCGGGGTGAAGCGCGGCAAAGCCTATAAGCCTGTCGGGAAACTGCCGCACGCTCTCGGCGATAAAGTTGTTGATGCTTTCCACCTGATGCGGAACGGTAGCCACCGAATGAACAATGCAGCGGTCAATCCCCGACTCATCACATAGCTTAAGCAGGGTTGACAGCGTGCCGTTGCCGTCCATTGGTATGTTGTAGAAGTCACTTATTCCCATAGCCGCCTTTTCAGCGATTTTTTCGGGAAAGATGTGTGCGTGTGCGTCGATTATCATTATGTTGGCGCTCCTTTCATTTTCTTTTGTTCTTTTATCTTTTCGGCAGAAATACCGCCGATTTTATCACACTGCAAACGGATTGTCAACAGTTTTTTAACTGCGGCAAGCCGCCAAAACGCTAAAAGGCTGCACAGCACACAGCCATGCAGCCCTAGAACCAGTAAACACAGGAAAAATGTGCGGATTTTCCTATGCGGACAGGTTCTTAATCCGAAGCTATATCAGATATTTTCGTTCATGTGCTTGATAAGTCCACTAATCTGCGGCTTTGAGAACTGTGCGTCTGCGCCGACAGCTTCTCCCTTTGCGCGCATCTGCTCGTTAATCAGCGAGGAGAACAGGTAAACGGGTATGCACTTAAGCTGCGGGTCGTCCTTGATGAGCTTTGTAAGGTGATGTCCGTCCATCTTGGGCATTTCTATATCACTGATGAGGCAGGAAATATGCTGGCGCATATCGCCGCCAAGTTCCTTGTGACCGCTGATGTACTCCCAAGCGTCCTTGCCGTTGTCAAAGTGAACAACATTTTTATAGCCCGCTTCGTTAAGCGTGTTGACAATAAGCGTGTTAAGGAAAGGAGAATCCTCCGCAATAACAATGTGCTTGTCGTCAAGGTTGCCCGTGCCCTTCATAATGCCTGTGGTATCAAGCACAGCGGCACGATTAAGGTCGGAAACAATCTTCTCAAAATCAAGGATAAGGATAATATGGTCCTTAAGCTTTGCAATGCCCGTTGCAACATTTGTTGCGCCATCGCCCGAAATTGCGGGCGGCTTTTCTATATCCTCCCACGAAATGCGCTGAATACCCTTTACGGCGCTTACATGGAAGCCTGCGTCCATCTGGTTGAAATGGCAAACGATAAGCAAATCATGCTCTACATCGTTGCTTTCCCTGTTGAGAACCTTATGTAAGTCAATAACGGAAATAACGGTGTCACGGGGAGTAAAAACGCCCTCAAACTCAGGCGGCGCATCGGGAACAGGGGTAACGGGGGTGTAATTCATAATCTCGGTAACCTTGGCAATATTTATGCCAAAGCACTGGTCGCCCACCATAAACTCAAGCACCTCAAGCTCGTTAGTACCGCTTTCAAGAAGTATATTAGATTCCATAACAGATTTCTCCTTTGCTTAATGACTGATGAGTATATACTACTAGTTATAGTATACAACACATTTCCCAAAAAATCAATATGTTTTGTAAAATTTGTGGCATTTACCTAAAAAAACTTTGCAAACGCCGAAATACCGCCACACAGCAGTGCAGCAAGATGAGCAAATTCCGCTTGACAATACAGCAAAAATGTGATAAACTGTAAACAAGTAAAAAAGCAAGGAGGCGTTTTTATGGAATCTTCAATTGCCGCTCTGGCAACAGGCATGGCTATGGCGAATTTGCAGAACTCCGTTTCCATTGGTATGATGAAGAAAACCATGGAAGCCACAGAAGCTTCAATGGACAACATCATCGACATGATGGACTCAATGCCCTCTCCCGACGGCAAGGGTACGCTGCTTAATGTCAGAGCTTGACGCAACAGAATAAGCGCTCGCTTTCAAGCAAAGCGAGCGCTTATTTTTTTATTTCTTTTTATTTTATTCCGCGCTGTTCGTCAGCTCATGGAAGCGCCGTCAACCGCAAGCACCGCGCCCGAAATATAGCTTGCCATGCCGCTTGCAAGGAATACAAAGGCATTTGCGACCTCCTCAGGCTCGCCTACCCTGCCCATGGGTATTCCCGCAGAAACGCGCGCAACCATCTCCTCCGGCAGCGCCGCAACCATATCGGTACGGGTTACGCCGGGAGCAACCGCATTAACACGGATATTGTATTTTCCAAGTTCGCGCGCAAGGCTCACCGTCATACCGTTCACGGCAAATTTTGAAGCGGGATAGCCTACGCCGCTCGGCTGACCGAATTTCGCCACCATGGAGCTGGTGTTGATTATGCTGCCGCCGCCTGCCTCTTTCATATACGGAACAGCAGCCTTGCAGCCGTTGAACACCGCCGTTACGTTCAAGTCCATAATGCTTTTGAAGTCCTCCGCCTTGTACGCTTCAATCGGCTCGCGCGCGGAAACGCCCGCGTTGTTTACCAGAATATCAATCCCCCCGAAGCGCGACTTAACCTCGGCAAAAGCCGCTTCTACCGCCGCATAATCGGTAAGGTCGGGATAAAGTCCCATAACCTCCCAAGCGGGATTTTCGGCGGAAAGCTTTGCAAGCGCCTTATCCACCGTTTCCTTGCGCGAGCCTAAAACGGCAACCTTTGCGCCGTTTTTAAGGAAAGCCTGTGCAACGGCAAAGCCGATACCTCTTGTTCCGCCCGTGATTACCGCAACCTTGTTTTTAAGCATGACATACACTCCTTTTCATTTACTTCAGCCTTTAGCAAAACCGCACAAACCCAATAGCCAAGCGGTTTTATAAGGCATAAGGAACAATTTAATCACTATAAAATATAGAAACAGCCAACCAACTTTGATGCCAATATATCGCGCACGCCTTTGGGCAGATTTGAGTTTTGCTCATCTCTATTTATATTTTTTCTTTATAATGAGCAATTCCTCCATGCCGCAAAGTCCTCCGTTCTCGTCAAACGTCATTTGCAGAACATACGGCATATAGTCGATTATGCGCATAAAATCCGCAAAGCCAAACTGCGGACGATAATAATTTATTATGGTGGAAAGCGCTGTGCCATGGGTGGCTATCGCGATTTTTTCTCCCGCGCTTTCGGCAAGCACGGATTTCAACGCGGCGATATTGCGCGACTGAACATCGGCAAGGCACTCGCCGTCTGAGATGTGATAACCGAAATCCTGCCACTGCTTTTCGATATAATTCAGGAAATTATCTCCGCGCCAGCTTCCCGCGTTTCTCTCGCGGAAATCCTCAACCTCGCCGATAGGAAGATTAAGTTTATCGGCAAGACCGCCGACTGTCTGAAGCGTGCGCTTGTACGGACTGGAATAAATGCGCGTTATCCCTTTATCAGAAAGCACGCGCGTCACCTCTGCCGCATCGGTAAGTCCCTCAGCGGTAAGCGGTCTTACCCTGTCGGCATAATCGCCCCTGTCCGATTGCGCATGGCGCACCCAATATACCGTTGTCATGTAATATTCCCTCCGAATTACATATGTACAATGCGCAGAAATTATCCGATACGCACGGAGCAAATCTTTGATTTGCGTATGTGCGAGGATTTTTAATCGTATAATAAACGCTTTGCGTTTTATTATACCATGACTGCAAGTCATGGTATAATTATCCGATACGCACGGAGCAAATCTTTGATTTGCGTATGTGCGAGGATTTTTAATCGTATAATAAACGCTTTGCGTTTATTATACCATAACACAGTGCAAAAGTCAATTGTTAGATATTGGATAAAAAGTGCCGTTTAGGAAGTATTTCTACCATTCACGCAAAAGGTATTGAAAAATCCCAAAAAATGAAGCATAATAAAAATATACCAACAGCCGATTGCGCGGAATTGTTGAGTTTGCACAAAAATTCAATTGTCCCGATTTATGCTTGACTGAGCATAGCAAATTTACTTATAATATAGTAAAAACAGGCTTGTACCGATACAACGAGGTGATTAAAATGAAACCACAGGAAATGCTTGCCCACATCAGCGGCGACCGCACCGAAACAACCGAACAGCACCTGAAATTCACCGCCGAAACAGGCGTTAAGCTTGCTGAGGGGCTTGGCATAACCGAGATAATCAGGCTTATTTGCCTGCTGCATGATATGGGAAAACTATGCACCGCTTTCAATGACTACATACACGGAAACGGCGGGTATAAACGCGGCGATATCGACCACTGCTACGCGGGCGCGAAATATATTCTGTCGCTGGCAGAGCCGCCGCAGAATGACGCTGCGCTGTTTATCGCGCGGGTGATTTTATCGCACCACTCGCTGCATGACTGGCTTAAAGACAACGGAACGGATTACATAAAACAGCGCACATCAAAGGACGAATTTTATGACGAAATAGTCGCCGCCTATGAAATCCTGTTTCCCAAGGAGGAAACCTGTCGGCTGCTGGAAAAAGCCACGGAAGAATACAAAGCGGTCATCAAAAAAATAGCGGAGATTTCTAAGCCCGCGCCCGATAAGAGCTGCCTTTATAAGCGGCTAAGCTTTTACAGCGGTATGTTTGAACGGCTTGCAGCCTCCATATTGATTGACGCGGACAGAATAAACGCCGCCGCGTTCAATTACGATACCGCCGTGCCGCAGCCCATTTCCACCGAGCAGCTTTGGCAAACAATGGCGGACAATATCACCGCAGAGTGCGCAAGGCTTTCGCACAAGCAGGACGAAATTACAGCGGCGCGCGCCGATATTTCGCAGCGCTGCGCGGCATTCGCGGAACACAGGGTTAAGGTTACGCGGCTTATCGTGCCGACAGGCGGCGGCAAAACCCTTTCCTCTATGCGGTTTGCCGCAAATTACTGCAAAAAATTCGGCTGCGGCAGAATTATCTACACCGCGCCGTTTATGTCCATACTTGAACAAAACAGCGATATACTGCGCCGCCTTACGGATAATGAGAATTTTTATCTTGAACATCACTCAAATTTTATCCCCGAACCCGACAGCGATTGCGATGAACTTTCGGATTATCAGTATCACACCGAAAGATGGGACAGCCCTGTTATTTCCACAACGCTTGTGCAGCTTCTAAACACAATGTTTTCAAGCCGCACCTGCGCGGTGCGCCGTTTCCACCGACTTTGCAATGCGGTTATAATTATTGACGAGGTTCAGTCGCTGCCGCTTAAGTGCGTTCGCCTGTTTAATCTTGCGATAAATTTTCTGAGCCATGTATGCTCCGCTGCCGTGGTTCTGTGCAGCGCAACGCAGCCGCCGTTTGACGGCGACAGGCAGTTCCCCCTGCTGATTGACGAACAGGGCAGCATGACGGGCGATTTTGCGGCAGATTTTGAGCGCTTCAGGCGCACCAAGCTGGTCAATCTGACCCGAACGCAGGGGTATACTTATTCCGAAGCGGCGGAATTCTGCCTTGAGCAGCTTGCCAAAACAGGCAGCGTGCTTTTTATCACCAACACCAAGGACGCCGCCAGACAGATTTACCACAAAACAAAGCAGCTTACTCAAACCGAAGCGGACTTGCTCATTATTCACTTAAGCACCGCAATGTGTCCGCAGCACAGACGCAAAGCCATGGACAAGCTGCGCAGCGCGCTTTCGGAGGGGCGGCGCGTAATCTGCATAACAACGCAGCTTATTGAAGCTGGCGTGGATATATCTTTCCGATGCGTTATACGCTCGCTTGCGGGACTGGACAACGCCGCGCAGGCGGCAGGCAGATGCAACCGAAACGGACAGTACCCATGCTGCGATACATATATTATTAACCTCTGCGATGAAAATTTGGGACAGCTTTATGAAATAAAATGCGCCCAGAATGCCTCGCGCGAAGCTTTTTACCGCTGCGGCGACAGCGACCTGCTCTCGCCCGACAGTATGTCGGCATTTTACAGCGCGCTTTTCAGAGAGCGCAAACAGGAGCTTTCCTATCCCGCCGAGGATTGCGGCGCAGCCACTGACCTTATTGATATGCTGTCGTTTTCAACGGTGCGCTGCGGATTAAAGAAAATTCCTTTAGGGGCGCTTTACAGACTTCCGCTCAGCGCAGGCAGAATTTTTGAGGTTATCGACAGCGTTACACAAAGCGTTATCGTGCCATACAATGATGAAGCCCGCGGAATTATAGCAGACCTTACATCATGCGGTGCGGACAAGCTGCTTTACAGCCGCCTGCGAAAGGCGCAGATATATTCCGTGGGACTGTACCCGCAGCAGCTTGAAAGGCTTCTTAAAGCAAATGCGATTTATACCGCCGAGTACGGCGTGTATATCCTGCGCGAGGAATATTACAGCGATGAATTCGGCGTGACAGAACAAGCTCGCCCCATGCAAGCGCTTGTGTATTAAAAAAAGCGCCGCACGGACAAAACCGTGCGGCAAAGCGATACCTAAAATATAATAATAACTATTTCAATCCTCGCTTTTTACAGCGACATAGATATTATACACTTTTTTAAAAAAAAGTCAAGAATTTTTTCAAAAAACTCTTGACAAACTCCAAAAAGTATGTTAATATTTAACGGACATAAATATAATATTAACTGAAATAAAGTCCGCAAAACCTAAAAAACAACGCCGTACAAAATTCCAAGCAAAACCTGCGCGGCGCTGACTTAAAAAGGAGAGTGATTTTATTGAGCAAACCGGAACACAAAAATATTGTGGAATTCAAGGTTTACGGTGACTACGCCTTGTTTTCCGACATCATCACCCGCCCCGGCGGCGAGAAAACCTCGTATCCCATACCAACATTCGAATCTCTTAAGGGCATCCTGCACTCTGTATACTACAAGCCGACCCTTATCTGGTATATAGACAGCGTTCGCATTATGAACAAAATCAGCACCGAGCGCCGTGGTATACGCCCAATCAGCTATAACGGCGGCAACGATTTGGCGTACTACACATATCTGAAAGATGTAGAGTATCAGGTAAGAGCGTATTTTGAATGGAACGACAACCGCCCCGAACTTGCAGGCGACCGCAACGAAAACAAGCACCACAACATCGCCAAGCGAATGATTAAGGCGGGCGGCAGGCGCGACCCATTTCTTGGCACGCGCGAATGTATGGCTTATGTAGAACCCTGCGTTTTCGGCGAGGGCGAGGGTTACTATGACAACATGGGCGAAATCCCGTTTGGCTTAATGTCTCACGGCATTACATACGCGGACGAAGCTGTGCTTGACGAGGACAAGGGCAAGCTTACTGTGCGCCTATGGCAGCCCGTGATGAAAAACGGCGTTATTGAGTTTATTCGACCGGAGGAATGTACGATAAAAAGGCACATTCGCGATATGGAAATCAAGCCTTTCGGAAAGCAGTACAACAACTTCAGCGGACTTGAGGAGTTTGAGGAGGGCGGCGAAAATGAGCTGGACTGAGGAGCTTTATAACATCTACGAGCAGCAATGCGGCAAAACCGAAAACGAAGCCTCTCCCCTGCTGCCGATTTCTCACACCACCATGAAAGCGCAGATAGAGCTTACGCTGTCGGAACAGGGCGATTTTATCTCCGCAGAGCGTATTGAAAAAGCTGACGCGATTACTGTTGTACCCGTAACCGAAGCGGCGGGCGCACGAACCAGCGGCATTGCGGCATTTCCGCTTGCGGACAAGCTTTTGTACATTGCGCAGGATTATCCGCAATATGTGGACGGCAAGCGTTCTGACAACTCCAAATATTTCAAGGATTATCTGGAACAGCTTGAACGCTGGGCGCAGTCGGAATACTCCCACCCCGCCGTAGCAGCCATACTTGCCTATGTCAGCAAGGGGCAGCTTATGTCCGACCTTATCGCCGCAAATGTACTTCAGACGGACAGCGGCACGGGCAAGCTGACAAGCGGAGCAAAGATTGCGGACATTGCACAGGAGGACAGCTTCGTCCGCTTCCGCGTAATATACAAGGACGAAAGAGAGCCTAAAACCTGGTGCGACAAATCGCTGTTCGACGCATTTATCGCGTTCAATACGTCGATGGAGGGCGGTGAAATTCAGCTTTGCTACGCGCTTGGAAAGCAGCTTCCCGTCACATATAAACACCCCAAAAAGATATGCGGCGGCGCTACCAATGCGAAGCTTATTTCGACAAATGACGAAAGCGGCTTTTCATACAGGGGCAGATTTGCCAACAAGGAGCAAGCGGCTTCGGTAAGCTATGAGTTCTCCCAAAAGGCGCACAACGCGCTGAAATGGCTTGTGGAAAGGCAAGGGCTGACATTAGGCACTATGACGCTGATTACATGGGAAAGCGCGCTTAACGATGTTCCCGATATCACGGCTGATTTCTATAACGGCTTGGCACAGTTCGGAATAAATGACGATGAAGAACCCGAACTTGAAGGCGATACAATGGGCGCGGCATATAAGGACAAGCTGCAAAAATCCATTTTCGGCTGCAAAAACAGGCTTGAACCGACATCAAAAACCATGCTGATGGCGCTTGACGCGGCAACGCCTGGTCGCCTTTCGATGTGTATGTATACCGAAATGCAAAGCTCGGATTTTTTTGATAATGAACAAAAGTGGCACAGCGATACTGCATGGGTAAGGTACAACAGTTCGAAAAAACGCTATGAGCCCAATTCATTTTCATTCAAAGACATTGTCGAATGTGCATTCGGAACGGAGCAAAATGGAGTGATTTCATGCCCATCAAAAAAATCGGACATAAAGCGCGACGCTTATCTGCGGCTTATCCCCTGCGTTATACAAAACCGTCCGCTGCCGCAGGATATAGTAAATCTGCTTGTAAACAGGGCGTCAAATCCGCAGATGTATGATAAAGACTACAATTGGCGCAGAGTTCTTGAAACAGCCTGCGGCATGATAAGAAAAAAACAAATTGAAGCTACTAAGGAGGATTGTTCTATGGCACTTGACAAAAATTGCAACAGCAGAGATTACCTTTTCGGCAGACTGCTCGCGGTTGCGGATAAGGCGGAGTATTCCACATACGAAAAAGACGATAAACGCACAACTAACGCCAGAAGATATTTCAACGCCTTTTCCAACTGTCCCGCACATACTTGGCAGATAATCCGCGAACGTCTTGAACCGTATCTTAAAAAAATGTCCGAAAAGCAAAGGGAATTTTACGACGGACTTATACACGAAATCACCGAGCGAATGGGTCACGAGAATTTCAGCAACAACCAAAGGCTTAAGCCCGAATATCTGCACGCATACAGTTGTCAGCTTCGCGAACTTACAAAGCACAATAACAGCAGCACCAACACTAACAATAACACCGACAATAACGAGGAGGAATAAACCATGAACACATTAAACACAAAGATTGATTTCGCAGTTATTTTTACCGCAGAAAACGCAAATCCCAACGGTGACCCGCTTAACGGCAACCGCCCCCGCGATGACCTTGACGGCTTGGGCATAATATCCGATGTCTGCATCAAAAGAAAAATCAGAAACAGACTTCAGGATATGGGCGAGAAAATTTTCGTGCAATCCGATGACCGCTGCGATGATGGCTGCGAAAGCCTTAGAGCAAGAGCCGACGCCTGCGCCGCGCTCAAGGATTTGATGAAGCAGGGCAAGAAAGCCAACCGCGATGATTTTGCAAAGGCTGCCTGCGCAGAATGGATTGACGTAAGAAGCTTTGGTCAGGTATTTGCATTTAAGGGAGATACGGTTTCCGTGGGTGTAAGAGGTCCCGTTTCAATCAGCCTTGCCAAAAGCGTTTCCCCTATCAATACAATTGATATGCAGATTACCAAAAGCGTAAACAGCGAAAGCGGCAAGAACGAAAAATCCTCCGATACCATGGGACTTAAGTATTTTGTGAAATTTGGTATGTATGTTGCCAAGGGCAGCATAAACTGCCAGCTTGCCGAAAAGACAGGCTTTACAGAGGAGGACGCTGAAAAAATCAAGCAGGCGCTTATTACGCTGTTCGAGAATGACTGCTCCTCCGCCCGCCCTGAGGGAAGCATGGAGGTTTGCAGAGTTTACTGGTGGAAGCATGGCTGCAAAACGCCGAAATATTCCTCGGCGCAGGTACACCGCTCACTGAAAGTTACGCTTAAAGATGATGTTTATATGCCCGCTTCCTTTGACGATTACACCATCACGCTTGAGCAGCTTGACGGTCTTACTCCCGAAATTATTGAATTAAGATGAGCTACGACGAGGACGAATATCTGCCGCTGTCGGGAATACAGCACTTTATTTTCTGCCGCAGACAATGGGCGCTTATTCATGTAGAGCAGCAATGGAGTGAAAATTTCCGCACGGCAGACGGTCGTGCCATGCACGCAAACGCGCACAACGGCAGCCTTAACGAAACCAGAGGAGATGTGATAATCACCCGTGCAATGCGCGTTTGCTCAGCCGAACTTGGGATAAGCGGTGAATGTGATGTTGTAGAATTTCACCGCGACCCCAACGGTATCCCGCTTTACGGTAAATCGGGCAGATACAGCGTTTTGCCGATAGAATACAAGCGCGGCTCGCCAAAGGAAAACCGCTGTGACGAAGTTCAGCTTTGCGCGCAGGCGCTGTGCCTTGAAGAAATGCTGTGCTGCAATATTCGATATGGCTATTTATTTTACGGCGAGAAAAAGCACAGATTTAAGGTGGAATTTACGGACGAACTGCGCGCACAGGTTAATTCAGCCATAAAGGAAATGCACGCGCTGTTTGACAGGCATTACACGCCAAAAGTCAAACGCAGCAAAAGCTGCAACGCCTGCTCGCTTAAGGATTTGTGCATTCCCGCAATCTGCGGAGAAACAGCCGCTTCCGAATATGTGAACAAAATTCTGAACGGAGCGCAGTATGAAGAAATTACTTAATTCCCTGTACATTGTATCGCCGGACAGATATCTTTCGCTTGACGGCGAAAATGTTGTGATAAACGCAGACCATGTCATTCTGGGCAAAATACCGCTGCATAATATCGACAGCATCACGGTGTTCGGCGCTGTCGGCGCAAGTCCTGCACTTATCGGCAAATGCTGCGAATACGGCAAGCCCGTTGTTTTTCTAAGCCGCAGCGGGAAATTTTTATTCAGATGCGAGGGCGAAAAATGCGGCAACGTTATCCTGCGCCGCGAACAGTACAGAATTGCCGATGACGACAGCAAAAGCATTGAAATTGCAAGGCTTATGATATCCGGCAAAATCTACAACAGCCGATATATTATCAGCAGAATGCTAAGGGATCACCCCATGAGAATAGACTCTCAGGCATTTGCACACAAGAACAATCTGCTAATGCAAAGCGTCAGCGCCGCCCGCAATGCTGTCTGCGCCGAGGAGCTTCGCGGCATTGAGGGCGAAGCCGCGAAAATATATTTCTCAATATTTGACGATATGATATTGCAGCAAAAAGAGGATTTTTATTTCAAACAGCGCAGCAAAAGACCTCCGCTTGATAATGTAAATGCGCTGCTGTCGCTGACCTACACCATGGCTGTATCAATGTGTACGGCGGCGCTGGAAAGCGTAGGGCTTGACCCGTATGTTGGCGTTCTGCACACAGACCGTCCCGGCAGAGCTTCCCTTGCACTGGATATGGTGGAGGAGCTTCGCTCGGTTCTCTGCGACCGTTTTGTAATCTCCCTTATCAACAAAAGAATGATTTCGGACGAACATTTTGAAAAGCGCGAGGACGGTGCTGTACTGCTTACCGAAACAGGCAGGCAGATTTTCTTCAATGCATGGCAGGAACGCAAGCAGGAGGAACTTAAGCACCCATATCTAAACGAAAAAATCCAATGGGGAATGTTGCCTTATGTGCAGGCTATGCTTCTTGCAAGATTTATCAGAGGCGACCTTGACTGCTATCCTGTTTTCTTATGGAGGGGCTGATGCTTGTTGTAATCACATACGATGTCAATACAGAAAATTCACAGGGAAAGGGCAGGCTGAGAAAAGTTGCAAAGCAATGCGAAAATTACGGAATAAGGGTTCAGAATTCCGTTTTTGAATGTGTTTTGAACGCCGCCGAACTCAGAGCCTTGAAACACAAGCTGTTATCGCTTATAGACACGGATAAGGACAGTTTAAGATTTTACAATCTGGGTGACAGCCATTCCCAAAAGGTTGAACATTATGGTGCAAAAACAACTATAAATGTTGAAGAACCGTTAATTTTCTGAACCGCGAAAGCCAAGCTCACATAAAAACAGCAAGGCTTTCGCACCTGTTTTTCGGGCTTTTTTAGCATAAAAGCCCTGCATGAATGTCATATATTCCCTGCCAAGTTGGACTTTATCAACAAATTTGCAAACAAAGCAGGCGAGTATTTGACATTTTTGCGGTCGCTCTCCTCACGGAGAGCGTGGATCGAAATGGCTTGTGTATCTCAATCTTATCGCCGCTGATCGCGTCGCTCTCCTCACGGAGAGCGTGGATCGAAATGGACACTGTAACAGGTATAACCACATCTCCCGACAGTCGCTCTCCTCACGGAGAGCGTGGATCGAAATTTACAATATTCGTGGCTGATCCGATAGCACCTGTTGTCGCTCTCCTCACGGAGAGCGTGGATCGAAATCTAATATCATGCACGTTTGTTCATGTCCCTTGCGGTCGCTCTCCTCACGGAGAGTGTTATTTGACAAGCATAATGTGAAAAATAAAAAAAGCGCGAAAAAGGCTTGAAAAGTCGCAATATAATCAAAAAGTGGCTTTATAGAGCCGTTTTTACGGCGGATAAAGTAAAAAAAGAATAAATGATACGCCCCTGCCGTTGTCAAACGGAAAAGGGGCGTTTTTGATGTTTTGGGGCGCAGTTAATGATATCGGGCGGGATTTTAACGCAAGCCTTTTTAGAGCGTTAAAAAAGCTTTTAACGGCTTTATAGCGCGGTTTGTGCGATTTAAGCGGCAAAAATAGGACTTGAAAATAAAAACATAAATGGATTATAGTAGCAAGGAACTCAAGGAACAAAAATAGAACTGTCGCGGAACTACTTCCGCGACTTGAAATGAAAGCCGAAAACTAGTAATAAATCCTATTATTTTGTGCAATTTTTTATACTATTAAAAATATAATTTAAGCGAGCGGCATTTGGAGTAAAAATGCCGCTCTTTTTGTACGATTAACTAAGTTCTGCGATACCCAAAACACGACCAAGACAAACAGCCGTATCATATTCGGAAAGCATTAACGGCGGGTATGCTGCATTAAGCGATACGAGCTTATCTCCATCATACTGCTTGATAAACGCATCGCCGTCAAGCACAAAGATACCTATTTCGCCCTCACGAACGTAAGGGCATGACTTAACCAAAACTACATCGCCGTTGTGGAAGGTGGGTTCCATGCTGTCGCCGCTAATCGGTATTGCGAAGTCTGCTTGTTCTGCTTCGTTTGTACGGCGTATTTTCCGCCGCTCATAGTGAGTGTGGTCGAGGAATATTCCTGTGCCTGCGCTTGACGGCATATCGTAAAGGTTTATATCAATGGTTTTGCCGCTATGTATAGACATATCCGCAGCCACTGGCAACAGTGGTATTGCTTTTTCCGCTGTGACTTGTTTCGGTGCATCAAGCTCGGCGAGGACAGCGGCTCTTTCCAGTACCCTTGCTTTATTCTCTTCGGAAAGACCTTTGAAAAGGCTTATAAGCTTTTTTTCATCGTCTTTTAAGACATTATTCAATTGTTCGTCTTCTTCTTGAAACAAATAACTTATTGGTACTTGAAAATAGTTTGCTATATCCTCTAGCGTTCCGTATTTCGGAATTGAGCCGTTTTTCCACGCTGTTATTTTAGACGAGCTTAAACCGAGTTTTTCCGTGACAAACGCTGTCGGAGTTGTTTTATAGCGTTTACAGAGCTTACTTAGTTGATTATAGAACAAAAATGTAACACCTCTTTTGTGCAAAATAACAAATTCTAAAAAACAGAATAATTTCTATTGACAATTCTGGATTTTAGAATTATAATATAAATGTACCCCACAGGATACACAAAAGGCATAGTAATCCATCTATATTGTAACACAAAAGCAAGAAAAAATCAACAGCGAGGAGGTCTAAATTATGGAATTTGGCAAGATACTGCGAAAGAAACGCGAAAGCAAAGGTCTGACTCAGGAAGATGTCGCAAAAAGGCTTGGCGTTAATAAACAGCAAATAAGCGGCTACGAAACAGGCTACAAAATCCCGCCTATGCGGATAGTTGTAGCGGCAGCGGATTTGTTCCGCTGCTCAACGGACGAGATGATTGGGAGGGAAGTGTTATGAACGAAAACAAAAAAAATGCTCTCCAAACACACAACGGAGAGCAAAAAAAGCACATTAAAGCAACATCAGAACGGCTTGCAAAAGTCGCAGAAAACCGCAAAATATTTGTTATGCGGTATCATTTGGCTAAGGCAGCAGGCTTGTTGCAAAAGTAATAAAAAAGTTGCAATCATCTTCGTAGCAATTTTTGAATGACTGGTTTGCGCCGATAGTCTTGTAATGCTCAACAGTATCGTAAATTATCTTGTTATAATTACGGAGTACATCAAGTTCAACAATACTTACCAAGTTATCAATTGTTTGCTCTAAGCCAAAAGACATTGCAGCAATTTCTATGAAACTATATACTTGAAAACTTTCAACAGGATTTATAGGTTTCCTCCTATTTAATGCAACCCTCTTGCAGTAAATCTTACTGTGAATAAAATTTTCGGTATGTAATTTCATCAGTTTCTCTGCAATTTGCAAAGCTGTCATTGTCATGCCAACACCCCCTTTTATCTGATTATATCATAAATAAAAGGGAAAATCAACACATGGAGGTTAAATATGAGTATGAACGAAAAAACTGCCGCAGTAATAACGGCACTGGAAAACCTAGGTTATCACAAAATGCGCGAACTGCGTATCACCTGCCCTACGGAACACCGCGCGAATGTGTTTCTGAACGGCGAGTATTTCGGCGTTTACGACTTCGGTCGCGGAACATTTGTAGATTGAGGAAAAGAACGCTATGAACACGATTTACGAAAAGCTGTTAAAGAGCGCTAAGTACGCGCTGAAATCCCACAGCCGCGACCTCGTATACGAAACCTTTGGGGCTGCGAAGATGGCGTTCAATCTCAAGGCAATTACCAAAAGCGAATTTTACGAGCTCAATGATATGCTTGTTGTCCACGGGCTTAACGACCCCGCGAACAGCAAGCTGAGATAACAAATAATATTTCTAGCCGAAACAGGCAACTCGCAGTCGACGCTCGACCCGCAAGGCTGCCTGTCCGTGGGGAATGACCGCTCCGCGCTGATGATGGCAGGTCGGAAAGAAGGTGAATAAGATGACCGAAAAGGAGTT
>CAZKXB010000038.1:0-17825 GCA_964556595.1 uncultured Ruminococcus sp.
GCGTCGACAATACTTGGCGGGCAACTGCCCGGGAAGATAGATAGGCGCCGACACTTATGCACCTTTAGCTCAGTTGGTAGAGCAACTGACTCTTAATCAGTGGGTCCTGGGTTCGAGTCCCTGAAGGTGTACCAAAAGAGGATTAAGGAATAGCAAGCTATTCCTTAATCTCATATTGTGGCTCGTTGGTCAAGCGGTTAAGACACCGGCCTCTCACGCCGGTAACGGGGGTTCGATTCCCCCACGAGTCACCATTTTTTTATTTATATTCAAATACTCGCGCCAATAGCTCAGTTGGTTAGAGCAACCGGCTCATAACCGGTCGGTCCGGGGTTCGAGTCCCTGTTGGCGCACCACCGATAGGGGTATAGTTCAGTTGGTAGAACGACGGTCTCCAAAACCGTATGTCGAGGGTTCAAGTCCTTCTGCCCCTGCCATAACAAAAACCGCATTGCTAAGCGCTTTGCGGTTGTTTTTTTATCAATGGCTTTGTTCGCGTTTGCGGCGCGTGATGAAGTAATGGCGTGCTGTATGATTGCTCCCCGTGATGATGGGGATTGGGAGATAATGAAGTTTGCCGCAAAGGGAATGTACACAGGCACAGGCGCAGGCAGTGCTTGCCTTAAGGCTTGTATTGAATATGCCAAGCACAAGCAAATCGACAAAATCATAATAGTATCCAACAGGAAATGCGTTCAGGCGCTGCATTTGTACAGAAAATACGGCTTTGTGGAAATTCCTGTTAATAAAAATAAGTTTCCGTTTGAAAGAGCGGATATCGCGTTTGAAAAATATTTGTAATCCTCGCCCTTTTACACGCTTTTGGATATGCCCGTGTTAAATCCCGCTGACGTTGGCGGGATTTTTTGCTGCCGTTTTTACTTAAATATTGGAAATTTAGAAAAATATCTAAATAACTCTTGACAGCCGCGGCAAGATATGTTACAATCTATTTAGATAAAATTCTAAATAATGGTTGAGGTATAAATGGGATTTGCAGAAACATTCAAGGCGCTTTCCGACCCTGTTCGGCGGGAAATTCTGACTTTGCTGAAAAACGGAGCAATGTCCGCAGGCGAAATCGGAAGTCATTTTGATATGACGGGCGCTACTATTTCATATCATCTTAGCATACTGAAAAAAGCAGATTTGATTTTTGAAACAAGGCAGAAGAATTATATTTTTTATGAGCTGAATATTTCCGTTGTGGAGGAGGTTATGTTTTGGCTGTCGGATTTGAAAGGAGGAAACCGCGATGAAAAATAAATCCGCTGTTATTATTTCTGTTTGTGTGATTTTGCTGCCAATGATTGTCGGGCTTCTTTTATGGAGCAAGCTCCCAGACGAGCTTGCCGTGCATTTCAATGCCGAGGGTACTGCGGATAAGCTTTGTCATAAAGGCTTTGCGGTTTTTGCAATTCCGCTTTTCATTCTGGCGGCGCAGATTTTGTGTCTGTTTTTCAGCGCGCATGACCCAAAGCATCAAAACATCGGCGATAAGCTGTACAATATTGTGATATGGATTTGCCCCGTATGCTCTGTTATCAGCGGGTTAATTATCTATCTCAATGCTTTTCAGAGCGGCTTTCCTGTGATTTCCGCTGCGCAGGCTGCTGTGGGATTAGCGGTTATTGTTATAGGGAATTATCTCCCCAAGTGCAGGCAGAATTATTCGCTTGGAATTAAGCTTCCGTGGACTCTTAACAACTCCGACAACTGGAACAGTACCCACCGTTTCGCGGGTTATGTCTGGATTGCGGGCGGCTTTATTCTGGTGATAAATGCGTTTTTCAATATTGCGCTTATATCCGCTGCGGTAATTGTGCTTATGGTATTGCTGCCGCTGATTTATTCCTTTGCTTTGCGCAAACGCGATTTTTAACGGTTTTAAGGCTTTTAACGCTTTACAAATTGGGGAACAAGTGCTATAATGTTACCAGAAATAAAAAAAGGAGTACCGCTATGAAAAAGCTTTTGATAACCATTGTGATTTTGTCCGCCGCTTCACTTTGCGGCTGTGCAAATTCGGCAGAGAGCGAGGTAAGCAGCGAGAGCGCGGCTTCAACTACATCTTCCACAACGGCTCAATCTACCTCCGCGACAACAATCGCGACCACATTAGCGACAACCACCACCACGACCACCGCTGGAACAACATCTTCTGAAGCGGTTACGGAAATTACAGAAAATGCCGATAGCAGCGAACCTGTCGTAATCGAAGAGAACAACACCCCCGAACCCACAAAACCTGAAGCAGAAACAACACCTGATGGCAAGTACACTTTAGCAGACACCGATTTGGTAAATGAGGATGGCACCTATACTCAAGACTTGAGCTCTGTGAACACTTTGGTTGTACCGGACTTTTTATCAGACAAGGATCCATCTATATTTGTAACTAAGGGAAAAACTGCTAATCCATCAAAAATTCCTTATTCTGAAATTACATTAGAGAACGCAGCTGAAGCATTTCCTTATCTAGGATTTATAGGTTATGTACCTGATTACCTAGAAATTCTACCTACAGATGGTGAAGCACAGATACGTATTAAAGTTATGCAAAACATGTCTGGAACACCAACCATTTATTGCACTGGGTACAGTGAGGCTCAATATCCAGGTCACTACTTTAGCAGTGAATCCGAATACGATGCTTATGTAGCACAGCAAGAAGCTGAACGCGCCGCTGCTGATGCTGCCGATGCCAAGGCCCGTGAGGATAGCGAGGCTGGCAAATTCGGTTTTGACATCACTGATCCTGATGTCTTGGATGCACTAGCAGGTTGGTAAATGTTATAAATTAACAGGTTAATCACTGATATGCTACCCTCGGTATAAGCTGAGGGTATAACTATTTCTAATGAAAGGGTATGACTATTTCTAATGAAAGGAGATAATTTATACGATGAATTTTATGCAGTCATCTCATAAGGGCAGACCAAAACTAAAGCTTAAACAGCAAATGGCATCTTTGGCTTTGGCTATAGTTACTGCTGTAAACATACTACCCATCAATACTTTAGCAGCTGCATGGAGCGGTAAATACAACAATCCCACCCCGTATGACAGGGTGGGATTTCTTGTATCAAGCCAATTATTGTGTAGAACGCTTATTCCGTTCTCAAAGCAACTACGGGGTCTTTTTTGGCTGCAATTCTTGATGGGAACAGACCCGCGATAAGGGTAAGCGCCATGCTTATTACAACCAGTATCACAGCGCCCTGCCACGGCAGAATTGCCATGCCCGCGATTCCTGTAATAGCTTCTATAATCGCATTTATCGGGAATATCAGAATTATAGTAACCAGTATGCCTATAAGACCTGCCGCAAAGCCAACGATAAGCGTTTCCGCGTTAAATACGTTGGAGATATCGCGCTTTGAAGCGCCGATAGCGCGCAGGATACCGATTTCCTTGGTTCTTTCAAGTACCGAGATGTAGGTGATTATTCCAATCATAATAGAGGAAACTATAAGGGAAATCGCAACAAACGCAATAAGAATATAGGAAATTGCATTTACTATATCGCTTACAGAGGAAATCATAAGTCCCACATAATCGGTATACTGAATAATATCCTCCTGCTTGCCGTCTGCCTTTTTATCATCATTATATTTGGTGATAAAATCTGTTATTGCTTCCTTGGCTTCAAAGTCATTTGCGTATATGCTGATGGCGCTGGGCTTTGCAAGGTCTGCCACGCCAAGCAATGTGAGGTTTCCGTCATAGGTTGCGTCAGTCTGGGGCAGATATTTTTCAAGCATTGTAAGCTGCTCCTCTGGAAGCGCCGCAAGGCTTTCAAGCAGCATTTCCTTTGAGGAAAGCGCTGGCTGCGGTTCAGTGATTTCGGCGGACTGGTTCATCTTGCTGAGTATAAACTGCTGCTGTTCCTCGGCGGTCATGCTTTGCAGCGCCATAAGTTCTTCGGGAGTCAGCATAGCGGCTATATCTTCGGGAATAGCTGCTGTCTGGCTATCAGGCTGCGCGGCGGCTTCGCCGTCAGCGGCGGGAGCGGACGAAGCGCCCATCATACCCGACATCTGTGTAAGCATTGCGGAGGCTTCCTCCTCGGAAAGACCGTCAATGTATTTTGTGATGCGGTCAAGCGTTGTTTCGTCGGGGTCGTCCACGGGGAATTCAACGCCCGTAAATACATCTACCAGTTCGTTTTTCTTCTGTTCAATTACAATTTCGCTGCTGTTTACGCGGTCAATCATAAATTCGGTAAGCGCGTGGGTATAGCCGATACCGCCCGATTTGCTTGAGGCGGACATCAGAGAATCGCCGCACGGACGAATTATGCCGACAATCGTAAGTTCGGGTGCATTTTCCATCTTTTCCTTGATGAAATCCTCGTCCTCCCGCATATCCGACCATGTGCCGTCATCATTTTTCTGATAAAAGTCTGCGGCGGTCATAAGGCGGTAGGTTCTGCCGATAAAATCGTCATAGGTAAAGGTTAGGTCGCCTGTTTCCAGCTCAAAAGTTTCGCCCGCCATAATGTTCTGCATCATGCCCGACACTTCGCTTTGGTCGCGCAGACCGAGTGCATACAGGGTGACGTCCGAAAGTTCGTTGCGCTCGTTTACGATAAGCACAACCTCATTATAGCTTTCGGGAAGCTTGCCCTCCAGAACTTCATACTGGTCTTCAATTGCGTCTGTGCCGAGCAGCTCCGACCATGCGTTGTACATACTGCTTACATCAGCGCCCATGAGAGAGCCGTAGTTTGACTGCATCTGGCTCACCTGCGAAGCCATCTGTTCACCCATCATGGCGGTCATAACGGTGGAGGGGTTCACCTGAATAACATCATCATTTACGTCATAGCCGTAGATGTACAGGTTGGGGGAGTAGCTGTATTTTATTTCTCTTATGTTGTCAAGAATATTATCGGGGTTGCTTTCTATATATGCCTTGAACTCCTCAAGGTTGTTTGTCTGTATTTCGGATAGCATGGACTTAACCATTTCCGTGGAGATATCGTTTGTGTAAATAAGGTTGGGGTCGCGCTCCTCATCGTCGCTTTCCTTAATATCCATCATGGAGTTTACAAGGCTTGTGTAGTCTACGGTTTCCTGCTGGATTGAAATAGGATAGGAAGAAAGCGTTGAACGCTCTATACCGTCAATATATGTCTGCACGCCGTTTGACAGCGACAGGATAAGCGCAATGCCTATAATGCCTATGCTTCCCGCAAAGGAGGTAAGGAATGTGCGTCCCTTTTTGGTCATCAGATTGTTTTTGGAAAGCGACAGCGCAGTGGCAAACGACATTGAGGTTTTCTTTCCCTTTTTAACCTGCGATTTCTTTTCCTTTTCCGCATTGCCGTCAAAGGGGTTGGAGTCTGCCGTAACCTTGCCGTCAACCAGTCTTACAATTCTTGTGGAGTATTTTTCGGCAAGTTCGGGGTTATGTGTAACCATTATTACAAGGCGGTCCTTGGCGATTTCCTTGATGAGTTCCATTATTTGCAGGCTGGTTTCGCTGTCAAGCGCGCCCGTAGGCTCGTCTGCAAGCAGAATATCGGGGTCGTTTACCAGCGCTCTGGCTATTGCCACACGCTGCATCTGACCGCCCGACATCTGGTTTGGCTTTTTGTTTATCTGGTCGCCCAGACCAACCTTTTCAAGCGCTTCTTTGGCGCGCTTGCGGCGCTCGCTTTTGGATACGCCCGAAAGTGTAAGCGCAAGTTCGACATTGGATAAAACGCTCTGATGGGGGATAAGGTTGTAGCTTTGGAATATAAATCCGACTGAATGGTTACGGTAGGTATCCCAGTCCGCCGCCTTATACTGCGTGGTGGACTTTCCGTTGATGATAAGGTCACCGGAGGAGTAACGGTCAAGACCGCCTATAATGTTCAGCAGCGTTGTCTTGCCGCAGCCAGAGTGACCCAGTATGGATACAAGCTCGCTTTCGCGGAAGCTTATCGTCACATCGCGCAGGGCGTGAACCACTTCATCACCCGTAACATAATCCTTGGTGATATTTTTAATTTCAAGCATTGCATTGTTCCTTTCTTTGTTATGTATTTTGATTTATTTCGCTTATTGCCTGTGTAACTGCCGAGGTGAACTTTGTGTGAAGCTCCAGCATGGCGCGAAGTTCTTCATCACTGAAGCAGGATAAAACCCGTTCCGCAACATTAGCGATAGTGTCAAGGCTTTCTTTTACTGTTCGCTCTCCATTTTCCGTAAGAGAAATATGCACTATGCGGCGGTCGGAGTTGTTGACGGAACGTCTGATATACTCTTTCATCTCCAGATTTTTCAGCGTGCGCGAGATAGCGGGCGTTGAAACGCCGAGCGCGGCTGCTGTTTCCGCCACGGTAGGCGCAGCGCCATCGTGCTGCTGTGTGAACAGATAAACCGTGTGGCAAAGCGACATCTCGCTTGGGGTTATATCGGGGGCGTTGTTGAAGCGCTGCACGCCGCATACGCTTTGCATATTTTTGAAAAACGGCATATACTGTTCCTGCGACAGGCGCTTGTACAACTCAGGTTTTTCTTTGGCAAGCATTTCTGTTATGGTGCTTATTATGATAACTCACCTCCTCGGCACAAAAAGCTTAACAAGGTTATTTAACCTTGTTTGTTATTTTATCACCGCCTGTGCAAAATGTCAATATATCGCGGCGTATTTCGGCGTATTGCATAAATATAATAAACTTATGCAACCATAATACTAACTCTGTTGTGAAAGGTTGGTGACGAAATGGAGAAAAGCGGCGCAGCATACACTTTGATACTGATTGCGGGATTGCTTCCGCTAGTGGCGGGGGCGGTGATTTTTCCGCGGATTATATTGCTTTTTGTTATTGCGGCGGTGGTTTTTGGCTGTTGGTGGACGTTATATTTCCGGCGGGCGGGGTATTCCGTTGTGGCGGGCAGCCTTGTTGTGCGCAGCGGCGTGCTGTTCAGAAAGCTGCGCTGTATTCCTGTTGAAAATATACAATGGGTAATGCGCCTGAAGCTGCCGTTTTTGCAGAAGGCTGTGATTACTGTTGTACACACGGCTTCGGGGAGCGTTGTTATATTTACCGACTTTTCAACAAATTGTTGAATTTGTGTTGAAATCCGCATAACCAAGCTGATTTTTCAACTTTTTCAACAGCGTTTTTAACAATATGTAAAATTTACGTTCAATATACTCGACTGGTTTCGCATAAGTTGCGCAAAGCCTTATGAGCGGCTGTTTTGCAGCAGCTCTTAGCTTGTTGAAAAAGTTTATTAAGCCCGCGCAGCGGGCTTTTGAAATACATTTTTTGCCTCAGCTTTGCCGAGGCAAAAAATACTTCTATCCGCACAACTGTGCGCCAGCAACGGCTTCGCCTTATGCTTTCAGACAGCTTTGCTGTCTGTGAGTGCGGGCAGTGCGGATGTTTCGGCGGAAAACCCCGTGAGGGGTTTTTCGACGGTCTGGAGCGGCTGTTTTACAGCCGCTCGATATTCAGCCTTGCGGGTGTATTTTTAATCGGTCTGCGCTTTCTTTTGGGCGTGCGGGATAAAATTATACACATCGTCATAGCTTTCGTATTCCGCCTGCTCATGCGGCGCGGAGGGAATAAGCCCGGTGCATTCGCCTATTGCGGCGCAGTTGGTGTAATCTTCAGGGTCAAAGCCGTTTTTGACGCGCCCGTTTTCGTCGGGATAATTCTTCTGTGGCATAAAGCCGTCACCTCGCTTTCGGGTTTAGCTTCTGCGTTTTTGCTGGAGATATTCAGCCGCGCCGCGCCCGATATATCATTTGCGGGATTTCACGCAAGTTTCGCTTTATTTGCGGTTGACAAAACGGTTTTGTTGATGTATAATGTAATGTGAGTATTTATATAATTGTATGATTGTATACTATAAACACCAAACAGAAAGGGACATTAAAAAATGGGTTTTTTGAAGTCAATCTTTGGCACATATTCTTCTAAAGAACTGAAAAGGATAGAGCCTCTTAAGCAGGCTGTGCTTGACATTGCCGATAAGTATTCCGCAATGAGTGAAACAGAACTTAAGGCGCAGACAGGTGTGCTTAAGGGTCGCCTTGAAGCGGGCGAAACGCTTGATGATATCCTTGTTGACGCTTTTGCCGTATGCCGTGAGGCTTCCACAAGAGTTCTCGGTATTCGCCATTACCCTGTGCAGATACTGGGCGGTATTGTGCTTCATCAGGGACGTATTGCGGAAATGAGAACGGGCGAAGGTAAAACCTTTGTTGCAACGCTTGCGGCATATCTCAACGGACTTACAGGCAAGGGCGTACACATAGTAACCGTAAATGATTACCTTGCAAAGCGCGACAGCGAGTGGATGGCAAAGGTATACCGCTATCTTGGACTTACCGTAGGTCTTATCACGCACGAGATGAGCAATGAGGAGCGCCGCGCGGCATATAACTGCGACATCACCTATGCTACAAATAACGAGCTTGGCTTTGACTACCTGCGCGACAATATGTGTATGCGCAAGGAGGATAAGGTTCAGCGTGCGCCAAATTATGCCATTGTGGACGAGGTTGACTCTATACTTGTAGATGAAGCGAGAACACCTCTTATCATTTCGGGCAGGGGCGACAAGTCCACAGACCTTTACGAAAAGGCTGACGTCTTTGCCAAGACGCTTGTAATGGACAAGGTTGTTGAGCTTGACGAAAAGGAAGATTACGACAGCACTTTCACAGGCGACTATATTGTTGACGAAAAGGCGAAAACCTGCAACCTGCTGCCCAACGGCGTTAAAAAGGCAGAGAAGTATTTCCATGTGCAGAACCTTATGGACCCCGAAAATACCACCCTGCTGCACCATATCAATCAGGCTATCAAGGCGAACGGCGTAATGCGACTTGATATTGATTATGTTATCAAGGACGGCGAGATTGTAATAGTTGACGAATTTACGGGTCGCCTTATGTTCGGCAGACGTTATAACGAGGGTCTGCATCAGGCTATTGAGGCTAAGGAGGGCGTTAAGGTAAACCGCGAGAGCAAGACCATGGCAACCATCACCTTCCAGAACTTCTTCCGCCTGTATTCAAAGCTTTCGGGCATGACGGGTACGGCTATGACGGAGGAGTCTGAGTTCCGCGAGATATACAGCCTTGACGTGGTTGAAATCCCCACAAACAAGCCTGTTATCCGTGTTGATTATCAGGATCAAGTGTATAAGAACGAGCGCGGAAAGTTCAACGCCGTTATCGCGCAGGTTGAGGAGTGCCACGCAAAGGGTCAGCCCGTGCTTGTCGGCACTGTGACAATAGAAAAGTCCGAGCTTTTGTCGAAGCTTCTTAAGGCGCGCGGCATAAAGCACGAGGTGCTTAACGCAAAGAACCACGAGCGCGAGGCTGAAATAGTTGCACAGGCGGGCAAAAAGGGCGCGGTAACAATTGCCACCAACATGGCGGGACGTGGTACGGATATCCGTCTTGGCGGTAACGCGGATTTCCTTGCGCGCCACCAGATGAAGCAGCTTGGCTATTCCGACCAGCTTATCCAAGAGGCAACAGGCTTTGCGGAAACCGCTGACGAGGAGATTATCGAAGCAAGAAACAAGTATCAGGAACTCAATAAAAAATACGAAGCGAAGATTGCCCCCGAAGCCGAGGAGGTTCGCGAGGTCGGCGGTCTGTTCATTATCGGTACGGAGCGCCATGAGAGCCGCCGTATAGATAACCAGCTTCGCGGACGTGCGGGACGTCAGGGCGACCCCGGCGCAAGCCGCTTCTATATCTCCCTTGAGGACGACCTTATGCGTCTGTTCGGCGGCGACAAGGTAATGCACTTTATGGAGAGCATGAACTTTGACGAGAACCAGCCTATCGAAGCAGGCTTCCTGACAAGCACCATTGAGAACGCCCAGAAGAAGATTGAGGGCAGAAACTTCTCTATCCGTAAAAACGTGCTTGACTTTGATGATGTTATGTCCCAGCAGCGTATGACGATATACGCCGAGCGTACCAGAGTGCTTGACGGCGAGGATATCAGCGACAATATCCAGAAAATGCTTAACGATACCATTCAGGCGAATGTTGATATGTACTGCGCTGACGGTATTGCAGAAAACTGGAATATAGACGGTCTGCGCGCGCATTACCTCAACCTGTTCCTTATGGACAGCGACCTGCGCTATTCCAATGATGAGCTTAATACAGTAACCAAGCAGGACGTATTTAACTTTATCAAGGAGCGCGCTGATTTGATTTACAGGACGAGAGAAGCCGACATGGGCAGCGAAGCAATGAGAGAGGTTGAGCGTATCTGCCTGCTCAAGACGGTTGACAAGTACTGGATAGACCACATCGACGCTATGGAGGAGCTTAAGCGCGGTATCTATCTGCGCGGTATCGCCCAGAAAGACCCTGTTGTAGAGTACCGCTTTGAGGGCTTTGCAATGTTTGACGATATGATTGCGGCTATTCAGGAGGAAACTGTAAGAATGGTGCTTACAGTGCCTGTAAGGGTTCGCAGAGCGCCTGGTTCTGCACAAAACGCATAAATAAATTCGTACCGCAGCGTTCGCTTTGTGCGCTGCGGTATTACTGATAAAAGGTGAAAGATATGGAAGCAAAAGAATTTCGCAATGAACTTACGGGTCATATAATCCCGTTCTGGAACAAGCTGCGCGATGACGAAAACGGCGGCTTTACAGGCTTTATGGACAGCTCGCTTAATATCGACAAAAACGGCGAAAAGGGCGTTATACTGCACTCGCGCATACTGTGGTTCTATTCCAACGCATATATGCTGCTAAAGGATAAGGCGCTGCTTGACAACGCAAGACACGCCTATGAATTCCTTACGGAAAAGTGTGTGGATAAGCAGTATGGCGGAGTTTACTGGAGCATGAACGCTGACGGCAGCGTAAAGGACGATATCAAGCACACATATTGTCAGGCGTTTTTTGTATACGCGCTGTCAAGTTATTACAGAGCCTGCGGTGATAAAAGCGCGCTTAAGCTTGCGTATGATGTTGTGGAGCTTATCGAAAAGCACGCAACGGACGAGGTTGCCTATCTTGAAAAGTTTTCCCGCGACTGGAAAACCGAGCTTGCCAATGACGAACTTTCGGAGAACGGTCTGATGGCGGACAAGACTATGAATACCACCCTGCACCTCATGGAGGCGTATACCGAGCTTTATCTCGCCGACAAAAACGAGAGAGTGCTTGAAAGACTGAAATTCCAGTTGGAGCTTACATACAATAAGATATTCGACAAGCAGGGTAATAAGCTGTTAGTGTTCTTTGACCGCAATATGGACGTTATAGGCGATATTCACTCCTACGGACATGATATTGAAGCTACATGGCTTATCGACCGCGCCTGTGACGCTGTGGGCGACAAGGCGCTTTCGGAGCGCTTTGCCGACATGAACAGACGCATTGTGCGCAATATCGCGGATATTGCTTATCACAAGCCGACAGGCTCTCTGCTTAACGAGCGCGAGAATGATAAAATCAGCACATGGCGTATATGGTGGGTACAGGCGGAAACAGTTGTCGGCTTCCTCAACGCATACCAGAGAGGTTACGGCGGCGCGGAATATTTGGATATATCCGCTAACGTCTGGGAGTACATAAAAGCCAATATTATTGACAGCCGCGAAGGCGGCGAGTGGCATTCCCAGCTTGATGAAAACGGTAAATTCGCCGCGTTCAAGCCTGTGGTTGACCCGTGGAAATGCCCCTACCATAACGGCAGAATGTGCATGGAGGCTATTACAAGGCTTGAGAAAAACTCCTGAGAGAGGTTTAACATGGTAAAGAAAACGGCAGCGCTGCTGCTTTTGCTGAGTGTTACGCTGTGCGCTGTTGGCTGCAAGGGCGGCGACAGTGTGGACGGCGAAATCAAGCTTCCTATTTACGGCGCGGAGCAGATACAATACGAGGTGGCGGCAGCGCAGTATATGGATATATCGCAGACCGAGGGCATAGGCGCGGTTGTCGGTTATCCGTATGCCGAGTATCTGTATTATCCTGCGGACGCGCAGATGGTAAGCTATGAAGCGGTAAACAATCGGGAGCTGAAACAAGGCGATTTGATAGCGGAGCTTGACTCATCTGGGCTTGATTACGAAATAAGCAATCAGCAGACCATTGTAAACACCGCATATACGGCTTCACTTTCGGGCGGCGAAAGCGAGCGGCTTCAGTATCAGATAGAGCAAAGCAGGCTGGAAATGCTTCTGGCAGAAAAGGAAAGCTATACTATCCGCGCGCCGTATGACTGCGTTGTAACAAGCGTAAACCGCTCCGCGGCGGGCAGCACGGTAACGCAGGGCGATGTGTGCTGCTCTATTGCAAAACCTGAGGAAATCAGCGTGTATGTCGAGGGCGGCGATGCTGCGAAATTCCACTTCGGACAGGCGGTCACGGTTAAGATAGACGGCAAGGAGTATGATGCTGTTGTGGCAATGGCGCCCGACTGCGCTCCAGAAACCGCAGACGGCTCAGCGGCAAACCGCGCAGCGTTTATGCTTGAGGACGGCGTTATTGAAGCTATCCGCGAGGAAAACCCCGTTGCGCTTACGGCGGGCTGGGCGACAGTCTACTTTACCGAAAGCAAGAAAAACGTGCTTGCCGTTCCCGATTCTGCGATAAATTCATCGGGAAGCAGCACCACCGTCACAATCGTTGACGGCGAGGAGCGTTACAGACTGCCCGTAACGGTGGGCGTAAGCTACGGCGGCTATACCGAAATACGCAATGGCATTTCGGCGGGCGACATAGTTCTGGCAGAGGGAAGCGGACTTTATACCACAGACCTTACCGCGCAGCAGTAATAATTGGCACAATATCGTTGTTAATATCAACAAAGGCTGCGGGTGTTTTTACGCGGCTTTTGTTTGTTTTGTGGATTTTTGGCGCTGAGTTGTCACTTTTGCGGCTGTTAATCTGTTTTATATAATAGGGGAATTTTGCATATATTCTCATTATTATGGCACAAAATATTACTGATGGGCATAGTCCCCGCCTGATAAAGGAAAAACTATATACAAATTGTAAACAACTTTCTGTATAAAAATATAAGGCAACACCGCACAAAGACCATCTTATGGATTTTGTACGCGCCTTGCTTGCATCTTTTCCGTCATATTGCACAAAATTCGCTTGACGGGCGCCAGCCCGCCTGCGCTCAATTTGCACAATCTGACGAAAAATCTGACGGCGCAATCCGCGCACAATCTTTGTACGGTATTGCCATAAAAAGCTGAAACTTTTTCAAAAAAATTGCCGACTACTGATATGTCGGCGGATAAGCGAGGTGAAGTCCGCGTGGGAAATAATGACATTGATAGCTATTTTGACACCGTTTACGCCGAAACGTTTGAGTCCGTTTCGCGTTTTGTAGTCAGCCACGCGGCGCGTTTTCAGGACGCTGAGGATATTGTACAGAACGTTTACACCCGCTTTTACAAAAGACTTAAGGACAAAGGCTGTGACGATATCGACAATGCGGAAGCGTTTGTGATAAACATAGCCAAGTTTGAGTGCAGAAGCTTTTTTTCGGGCTTTATAAAGCGCAGGGAAAAGGTTTCCAATATGTCTGATTTTGATGAGGAGCAGACCGCCGCGCTTGAGGCGGAGCTGTCCCGCGACCAGAAGCGCCTTGAGGACGTAATGACCGACAAAATTCTTGCAAAGCAGATATTTGACGATATCATGTCCGATGACGAAACGGTGGGCAAGATTTTTTATATGCATTTTGTCTGCGATATGAAGCTTGACGAAATTGCCACACGGCTTGACCTTAAGCTGTCAACCGTAAAAACAAAGCTTTACCGCACGTTGGAGCGGCAAAAAAAGAAGTTCAACATTTGAATATCTTGAATACAATATAACATAAATAATTCCGTCGGAAAGGAGGTTTGCCTTGTGGATAAGCATGAATTTTATAAGCAGCTTATGAGCGAGTATTCGTTCGATACTGAGAAAATCAGAACAAACGCTAAAAAAGGAAAATATGCAAGGCAGAAAATCTCCCCGATGGCGATAGGCTTTACCGCCGCCGTTGCCGCGTGTACGGTTGTATGCGGCACGCTTGCGTTCAGTATGTTCGGCTCAAGGGGCGGCGTTGACCTTGTGGATACGGGTGCACAGTCGCTTTCTGCACTCTCCTCGTCCGAGCGCGTAAGATATGCTATCGAGCAGCAGAACAAGGAGCAGAACAGTGAGGTTGTGCATGATGTTCTGGTGACGTTTGTTTCGCCGCTGCCGTCAGCGCAGGCAAAGTCGGTAATAGTAGACTATACCGATGTTTCGATTCCTGTCAAGGCAGTGTACCTTGCCGATGGCGGAAAAATTTCCAGTGCAGAACAGATTGAAGCTGTATTTAGCGGCGATTATGATATTTCTGCGCTTTGCATACAGTGCGCGGGTTCGGTTATGTCGCAGCTTCAGACTGCGCCTGAGATATTTCTGGTAGAGCTTATGTCCCAGACCGATATCGACACCGCTACCCCCATGACCCCTGACGCTATGCAGGAGGTTGATACGGTTATCCCCGATATCAGCCAGAGCGATATTGATGATGTTCCGCAGCAGACCACTACGGGCAGCGTCACTATTGTGATACCCGATGATGAAGATATTATAGGCACGGATATAATTCCCGATGCCGACGGTGATAATGATACAGACGGAGATACATCTGTTCCCGAAGACCCTGATACAAGCGATAACGCTGAAACGTCAGAGCCGGACGGCGGCGATATCTCTGAGCCTGACGATTTCCCACAGGAGGATTCTCAGCCGACAGAGCCAACAGAGCCGCTTGAACCGACAATTCCTTCGGAGCAGCCCGCTGAAGTTGATACTTTGCCTGAGGGCGTAACGCTTCCCACTTCGCCAGAGCCGTATTCGCATGAGGTAGAGCTTATCGGCGTGCAGAATGTGTTCTTCCTTACAGAAGATATTTTCTACGCTTCGACAGAATATGAGATTGGCTTGTATACTTTCTCCGACACAAACGCTGTGCGCGTCTTTTCAATGGAGTGCGTCAGCCCTGTTGTTCACTGGGTTGATGATAACGGCGGCAGGCTGATTGTATCCTCGATCGGCGAAAACGGCATGAGAAACAAGCTGTGGCTGGTGGACGCTTATTCCGAGGCTGCGTTTGACCTTAAGGCAGAGGATACCGTGATGGACGGAACTCTTGCAGGCGTTGGCTATAATGAGGAGTCCGAGGTGCTGATACTCAATGTCAAGCAGTATGGCGAGTATTATGTCGCAGCGCTTTCATTAAGCAGCACCGAGGCGGAGTATATAAATGTTCCGTTTGAAACAAAGGCGAAAGTTTCGCTGATGGGCTATTATGGCGGCAACGTTTATCTTGCGGTAAGCGATGGCTCGCTTACGCAGATTTATGCGGTTGATGTGTATACGGATAAGTCGCGCATTATCCGCACATATGACAACAGCCCCAAAATCAGCAAAAATTATGCCTTTACCTACGCGCTTATATTGCCGTCTGATACAGCGGTAACGGGCAGGATTGAGATATTTGACCCCGCAAGCGAGAGTTTTATCGTTACCGATTATTTTGATGAAACATTAGTTTTCGGCGCAAGCAAGACCGCTTTCTACACGCCGAGCGGAGTGTACGCTATATCCAATGGAAGTATCGAGCCGACAAACGATATCGCCGAACTGGCAAGGATTGATTACGCTAAGAGCTTTTCGGGCAGCTATTGCGCAGCGGTGGTTGACGGAAAAATACGCATAACCCAGAGCGTGTACAGCACCGCTAATATGACTGCGCCGCTTGAGTGGGGCAGTAGTGTCGAGTCCGATTGCAGCAAGGAACTGTGGTCGGCGTTTGAGGGCGCGATTGGCGTTAATAATGCACTTGCAGAACATCTTTGCGCCCAGTCGGGAATTACAGACAACACCATGCTGGCTGATGTGATTTCTTTGTATTACACGGACAGCGCCGCGCAGAAGATTTGCGCGCTGTGTGGAGTTTCAAACAGCGTTCGGCTGAATTATACGGACGGCGGGCTTTCAAAGCTGCGCGCGGACAGAACAAAGCTTGTTATAACAAGCAATGACGGAAGCACGGCTGTCGGAAAGGCTTATGTCAGAATTGGCAGCGTTTGCGGCACGGTTGCTTACCGCGTGATTGATGTGCGGTTTATAAGCGAAAACGGAAGCTGGAAGCTTGACACGATTATAGGAAAGTAAAAATATCCGCCTGTTTAACGGGCGGATATTTTTTGAGGTATGGCAATGGGAAAAAAGACGGCTGTCGCAGCGGCGCTTCTTGCGCTTGTATGCATAGGCGGAATTGCCGCGTTTGCATTTATGAAAAATGGAACAGTTCCCTGCTCGCAGGCGGAAATATATGTTGACGGCAAGCTTTACACAACCCTGCCGCTTGATGAGGATTGTCAGATTACCATATCAACCCGATACGGTTATAACACCGTTACTGTGGCTGATGGCTATATTTCTGTTACGGAGTCGGATTGTCCTGATAAGGTTTGCGTATACAGCGGCGCTATAAATTCAGGCGTTGTGCCTATTATCTGCCTGCCGCACAGGCTTGAGATACGCGCCGTATCCTCGGGCGATACCGATATAGACGCCGTGGCGCAGTAACAAAATTACACACAAAATCCGCCCATTAACACAGGCGGATTTTTTATGCGATTTTGTGGCGCGCCGTCAGTCGATTTGCTTAAGCGCCTTGTACACGCTTTGCATTTTAAGGTCGGTGGCGGCGATAGTTTCGGCGCACTCTTTAAGCTGCTGCGCAAGCTCTGCGGAAACATCGCTGTCTGTTTTGTATTTAAGCTGATGCTCAAGGCTTGCCCAGAAATCCATTGCAATGGTGCGGATTTGTACCTCGACATTAACCAGTTCCTTGCCATCGGAAAGAAATACAGGCGTTTCTATAACAAGATGCAGGCTGCGGTAGCCGTTGGGCTTTGGCTGCTTGATATAATCCTTGGTTTTTATCAGCGTTACATCGTCCTGCTTTGTCAGATAATCCGCAACAGAATAAATATCCTCAATGTAGTTGCATATAACACGCACTCCCGCAATATCATTAAGAGCGGTGCGGGCGTTATGACTGCTGAACGAAAGCCCTTTGCGCTGAAGCTTGCCCAGTATGCTCTGCGGCGATTTAAGCCTGTCCTCAATATGGTGAATTGGGTTGTAGTCATACTTGGTTTTGAACTCGCTGTCCAGTATTTCAAGCTTTGTCTTAACCTCGCGGATAGCAGATTCATACAGATGCTCAAGCTCCACAAATTCATATATCTGGTCAAGCATTTGCTGCTGGGCGCTTGCGGGAATAAGCTGTGCGACAGGCTGAAGCTCGCCGCTTACTATCTGTTGTTTTTTCTTGGAATTAAACATTATGTATAAGCCCTTTCAGAAAAACGGTGTGTAAATTGGATTACACCATAATTCTAACAGAATTTATTCACATCTGTGTAAAGATTTTGTGTTGCTTAGATGAAAATTATTTTTTCGCTTCCTCCTGCATACTGCTTAACAGTGCCGCGATATCGTCCTGTGACATCTTGCCGCCGCTAGGCTCAGCGGGAGTTTCTTCTGCGGGCGCGGGAGCGCTATCCTGTGCGGGTTCAGCCGCATTGGCAGCGAACAGCGCCGCGATATCGTCCTGTGACATCTTGCCGCCGCTAGGCTCAGCGGGAGCTTCCTCTACGGGAGCAGGAGCGTTATCCTGTGCGGGTTCAGCCGCATTAGCAGCGAACATTGCCGCAATATCGTCCTGCGACATCTTGCCACCGCTAGGCTCTGCGGGAGTTTCCTCCACTGGCGCGGGAGCGCTCTCCTGTGCTGGTTCAGCCGCATTGGCAGCGAACA
>CAZKXB010000038.1:17925-24576 GCA_964556595.1 uncultured Ruminococcus sp.
TCAGCCGCATTGGCAGCGAACAGCGCCGCGATATCGTCCTGCGACATCTTGCCGCCGCTAGGCTCGGCGGGAGTTTCCTCCACTGGCGCGGGAGCGCTATCCTGTGCTGGTTCAGCTGCATTAGCAGCGAACAGCGCTGCAATATCTTCTGGTGACATCATTCCGCTAACGTGTTCGGAGGCAGCCTCCTCTACGGGAGCGCTTTCCTGTGCGGGGTCAGCCGCATTGGCAGCGAACAGTGCCGCGATATCGTCCTGCGACATCTTGCCGCCGCCAGGCTCAGCTGGAGTTTCCACCACGGGCGCGGGAGCGCTCTCCTGTGCGGGTTCAGCCGCATTAGCAGCAAGCAGTGCGGCGATGGCGTCCTCTGACATCATTCCGCCATCGCTTGCGGCAGGTTCGGACGAAAGTTCCTCAGGCTGGTCGTTCACGGCAAACATTGCGTCAATTTCGGAGTCAGACATAACGGGTGAAGCGATGCCCGCCTTAACCAGTAAGGCTTCAATTTCGCTTTCGCTCATCTTGTTATTGCTTACATCTTCCTCCTCAGGGTGGGAGAAAGCGACCGCGGTGCGCAGCATATTTTCGGCGTTGGCAGGCGCAGGCTCGGCGCTATTGTCGGCTACTATGCCGCTTATGTCAATGGTATGCTGATTTAGTATTTCGTCAACGCTCGGCTTGACCTCAGCCTGTGGTGCTGTCGGCGCGGGGCAGATAGGCGCTTCCATTATTTTGTTGAAGCTTAACTGAACATCATCATAGGCAAGCTTTTCGCCCTCAAATCTAATCCAGTAGTTGTCATAAGGGATAACGCCGTGTGTTTTGTACAGTATGTCAAGCACGTTATATTTTGCAAGACCCACGCGCTCCAGCATATTAAAGGTGTACGGAGTATTATTCTGGAACACGCGACAGGAAAACAGAAAATGAATATCCGATATCGTCAGCGGGCGGTGAACCGTTGTCAGCATATCCTCTTTGTGCTTGGTTATTATATTGCATACGATATTTTCACCGTCCACAATTTCGTAATCGGCGACAATGATATTCTCTTTCATAACTTCAAACTTAAAAGGTACCGGCAGCTCAAACGAGTTGTTGTCAACCAGCCTGTATGTATTGCGTTTTACTATTTTGGACCTCATGTATTTCCCTCCGTAAATAAAAAATACAAAACGGCTTGCATTTCAAGCTTATATATCATTATTGTAGCACAAAATTGATTTATAATCAATAGCTTATCGCGAAAAAGATTTTTTGACTGATAATGTGAACAAAATGATTTTTGGCGTTTTGGTGATTTTTAATGAAATTTTGCAATTATGATTCAAAATTATGTAAGATGTGTTTACAGAAACGGGTTTGTGTGTTATAATGATATAAATACTATTATTATGTATTATAGGTGAATTGCCGTTCGGCGGGGGATACCTTGCCGATGGTCTGTGCTGTCTGCGTGGCGGGCAGGGTTCGCTGTCGCTATCACAATTTAATCTGCGCTGTGCGCAGGTGGAAACGGGGAGATATATCTGTTATGAAGGTTAAAACAATGCTAATAATTGCTGCGTCATGCTTTGCGATAATCCCGATGATTATCTATTCGGTTTATGCCAGCAACACTATTTCGTCCAACAGTTCAGACGAGCTGTACAGCCAGTTGCAGGACCTTGTTTCAAATCAGGTGCAGGTTCTTGATACATATCTTGATACCGTTCAGCTGCAAAATGAAATACTTGTAAACACAGAGGAAATACAGAAAGCGGGAACCGACAGCACATATAAAAACGCTGCGGGCAACCTGCTGGTAAGCTTCACTGCCGAAAACTCGTCTGTCGACGCTGCCGCTCTTGTGGACAGCAGCGGCAAGCTTATATGCGGCAAGCTGCCTGCTGTTGCGGGCGTGGAGCTTGGCTCTCTTAACAGCTATAAGGACAATGCGCTTTACCTCAATTCTGGAAACAAGCTGATATTCGTCAAGAATAAGATTGGCAGCAACAACCTTGTTGTGTTCTATAAAATTCAGGCGGATACATTCCTTTGCAAAATCCCCTCAAACGCTCCCTCTGCATACCTTATGATGGTAGTTGACAGCAAGCTTAACGGTATTGCTAAGGAGTCTGTTGTTACCAATCTGGCAGACCAGTATTCACAAGAGGTAATTGACATGGTGGCTGCCCTTGATGACGGCGTAAGCGGCATTATAAATTACGAGGCTTCCAGCACAGGCGCTCTTACGGGCAAGGGTCAGAGAATTGCTGTTATAGCGCGCGTTGGCGGCGCTGACGGTCTGGCGGTTATTGCAAGCTGTGATGACCGTGACGCACTTCTTTCAAGCGGCGCAACTTCGGGTGTCATTGCTGCAACCGTGATTATTTCGATAATCGCAATTGTTGCCGCAGTGATTATAGCTATCCTTGTTACAAGACCTCTTAATATAATTGAAGAAACGCTTACCAAAATTCGCCGCGGCGACCACGAAGCGCGTATTTCCACCGTTTCCAACAACGAGTATGGACAGATATCGCGTGCGTTCAACAATCTGGTTGATGAAATTGTTGTCAGCGAGGACAGATACAGAACCATTATCGAGATGTCGGACGATATTATCTTTGAGTGGAATTTCAAGACCAACGAGGTATTTTTCTCCAACAACTTCAACAAGAAGTTCAGTTATCGTGCGCCTTCCGACCATTTTGCCGACAGCTTCCTGCTGAAAGCAAAGCTGCATTCTGATGACGCCGACCGTTACAGAAGCGACCTTGAAAGACTTGGCAACGGCGAGGAGTTCAAGGGCAACGAGTATCGTATCAAGAACATCTACGGCGACTTTATCTGGGTGCTTATGAGAACGGCTACCCTGCGCGATAAGGACGGCAACCCGCTTAAGGTTGTCGGCGCAATGGTGGATATAGACCGCGCTAAAAAGAGCGAGCAGCAGCTTACCGCCCGCGCAAGCTATGACGCTCTTACAGAGCTTTATAACCGTGAAACTGTCGAAAGTCAGATTAACAACGAGATTACCCTTTCCGAGGCGAGAAAGTCCGAGATGGCGGTTCTCTTTGTTGACGTTGATGATTTCAAGCACTTCAATGACAAGTATAGCCATGCAACAGGCGACCAGGTTCTTAAATTTGTTGCAAGAACGGTAAACAATATTGTTGGCGAGTACGGCTTTGCGGGAAGATACGGCGGAGATGAGTTTATCGCCTGCATAAGAAATGCCGAGGTTAATGACCCCGCACGCGCGGCGCAGGATATTATAGCAAGGCTTGATGAGGGCTTTACCTGCGACAGCGGCGACCTGCTCAAGGTAAGCGTAAGTATAGGTATCGCGCTTATCAAGGACGACTACAACACCCGTGTTGAATACCTTATTGGTAAGGCAGATGACGCGATGTATGCCGTTAAAAAGAGCGGTAAATCCAACTACGGATTTATCTGATAAAATTCAGAACAAATTTGAGCCGTCCCCAAAAGGGCGGCTCTTTTGTTATTGTATTCGGCATAAAAAGGCGCTGCGGGCGGCATACTATTCCCAAAGGAGGGGATAGTATGTCCTTATATGGAAAACTTGGCGGAATTGCGGTGACTGCGGCGCTTGTCGGCGGCGCGGCGGCATATATTGCGGATATAGGCGGCAGCGTTATCGCCGACGCCGCTGCATTGAGCGAGCAGCTTTCCTGCTATGTTATAAAGGTCGCAGAGGACGGCGTTGCCCTGTACAAAGAGGGAAATACGCAGCCGCTTGCGGTTTATTCGCTGCCTGTCGGCGGTGTAGGCACGGCAGATATGAAGCTTCTGCAAGAGGGAATACGTCTGAAGGGCATGGACGAGGTTATGCGTTTGCTGGAGGATTTGGATATAGAAGTATAACCCCAAGTAATATTCTCCAATAATATAACTTGTGCGTAATCCCGAATATTAGAACGCGACTTCGTTCGGCTTGACCGCTGTTCGGTGTAATATTGAGCGGGTTCTGTTCTCAAAGCTGCCCGTGTCTATCATACAATTTGTGAAATGAACAAGCTATTTGTTAAACGAAGTGTAATATTCCTCAGAATATATCCTTAAAGTAAAAAAAGAAATCCGTGTTCAAGCACGGATTTCTCAATTTATCGGAAAGTGTATTTGACATTCTGCAAGCTATCAGTTGGGGTTTGCCTGCATTGCTTCGGTTTCATCAGCGTCAAGCACGCCCGAATCGCGCAGTATCTGTTCCTGTATAGCCGCATGGTTGCCTGTGCAGTAGGCGGGAACGTTATCAGCCTGATAGTAGCCTATCTCGGTATCCTTACACTTGCTGGTGGCAAGATAGCCCGTCTGCGTGCAGTATTCGCGCTCGATACAGGACGAGTCCGGTGTGAAGTACAGCGGCTCGGAGGTATCCTGAATATCCTGCATTACCGTTTTCCATATATATGCGCAGGAGCGCTGACCATCACCGCTTTTGATTTTTCCGTTATTATCTCTGCCGACCCAGACAGCCGCAACATAGTCGGGCGTACAGCCGATAAACAGCAGGTCGGTTTCGTTGTTGGAAGTACCCGTCTTGCCGACAACCTCTACATTTTCAAGCTGGGCATTTATACCCGAACCATACGGGTCGGTAACAACGGTTTTCATCAGACGGTTTGTAATCCATGCAGCGTCACTGCCGATAGCCTGCGTGCCGTAGAAGTTCTGCTCCAGCACAACGTTATCCTTGCTGTCAAGCACCTTGCTGTACAGCATAGGCTCGTAGTAATAGCCGCCGTTTCCAAATATCTGGTACGCTGCGCACATTTCAATCAGATATGCGCCATCGGTAAGCGCGCCAAGCGTGATGGGGGAGTACGCGATATCGCTTTCCACTAGTGTGGATAATCCCAGATTTTGCGTAAGCTGATTGTAGCATACCTGCGGCGTAAGCATTTGTGCAACGCGCACCGCCACTGTATTTGTGGATTTGCGCACAGCATACCACACAGGATATAGCTGGTTATCGCCTAACAAATCGCCGTAGTTTTTGGGCCACTTATAGTCAACATCAGGCACGTCAATACCTGCGTTTGGTATCAGCGTGGAATAGGTTATAAGATTGTTTTCAAGCGCATTGGAGTATACCGAGATAGGCTTCATGGTTGAACCCGGCGCACGCTTTGCCTGTGTTGCGCGGTTAAACGTACCGTCGCCCTCTTTTTCGCCAAGACCGCCCACAAGTCCCACAACCGTACCCGAATAATCCATTATAACAAAGGCGGATTGCAGAAGTTCTTCCTTTGCCATTGTGGAGTCATAGCTTGAAACCACGGTGTATGGGTCGCGGTATTTTTCTTCAAGCGTTTCCTGTATCTCAATATCCATATTGAGATATATCTTGTAGCCGCCGTTGTATATTTCCTTTCGGGCGGAGGTATACTGTATGCCCTTTTCCTCGGCAAAATCGTTTATTACCTGCTCAAGAGCCGCGTCAACATACCAGTTCTGGGAAACAGTGTAGTCGCCGTTCCATTTGTATGCTTCGTATTCGGGTTCTTCAACAATTTCGTCATCGGAAGGCTCGTCATCAGTCTTGACTGAGCGTTCGTCAATATAGCCGAAATCATCGCCGTAAACCGTTCTTGCGAAATATATTTTTTCTTTGTTGTAGCGGAAGTTTTCGTAGTCCTGAGTGCTAATCAAGCCTTGGTCATACATACATCGCAGGGCGTATACCTGACGCTCCTTGCAAAGTTCAAGGTTGGAGTAAGGATTATAGCTGCCTGGGCTTCGTATCATGCCCGCCAGTATAGCTGCCTCGCCCACGTTAAGCTCTGCGGGCGTTTTATCGAAATAGTATGAAGAAGCCGCGCCAACGCCGTAAATCATTCCGCCAAACCAGATACGGTTAAGGTAGGACTCTATAATGTCTATTTTGGTGTATTTTTCTTCAAGGCTGAGCGCTCTGAAGATTTCGCGCAGCTTTCGTTCCCACGAAACCTCGTCGTCGCCCGTGATATTTTTGATAAGCTGCTGCGTGATTGTCGAACCGCCGCCATCGCTTCCGTTTGACAGCAGCGCCGAAACTGTACGCCGCCAGTCAACTCCGTCATGCTCATAAAAACGCTTGTCCTCAACGGCTGTTACAGCGTCGATAAGGCAGGGAGCCATGTCCTCGTAGTTTACCCAGATACGGTTTTCGTCCGAGGCAAGGCGTTTCAGCTCCACTTCGTTTCCGTCTGAGTCATATGCGTACACAAAGCTTGTGTATTTCATCTCGACATCACGCAGGTTTGCGTCATAGCTTGTTTCGGCAAAGTCCAGTATATATACCGTAAGCACGGTTGCCACAATGCACAGCATAACCACAATAATAAGCAGCATGGCGGAAAAGGTTGTGCCGACAATTGTCAGCGCGTGACCTACATTTTTCCACACCTTGCTTTTCTTTTTGGAGGGCTTGCGCTTGGGCTGTTCCTCGTCCTTGATTTTGATGTATTTGATTTTTTTCTTGTTGTCCATATTCACCATATCCTTGTGTTCGTGAAAGGGCTGATGTTTTTGCGCATTGCGTTTGTTGTGCCAGCAAGGCAACTGAAACGCCTTGCGTTTATTATGCCGCGCCCATAGGGCAAGGCATAATTATCCGATACGCACGGAGCAAATCTTTGATTTGCGTATGTGCGAGGATTT
>CAZKXB010000039.1:0-24079 GCA_964556595.1 uncultured Ruminococcus sp.
CTCGGCAAAGCTGAGGCAAAAAACGGATTTCAAAAGCCCGCTGCGCGGGCAAAATAGACTTTTTCAACAAGCTAAAACTCCGCACAGATTATTCCGTGCGGAGTTCTTGTATTTACCTTTATTGCTGTTCTGCCTGAACCTTTTCGGTTTTGTGCTGCTTTATAAATTCCACAAAATCGTCCTCTGGGATAGGCTTTGAGAAGTAGTAGCCCTGAATAAAATCGCATTTAAGGTCGGAGAAGCGGCGCAGCATCTGGTCGGTTTCAATGCCCTCAACAACTATTTCCATATCCATGCGCTTGAACATCTTGATGAAATTCTCTAAGAAAATGCACATTTTCGGCTTGTGCTGGCTGTTTACAAAGGTGCGGTCAAGCTTTACGATTTTCAGCGGAAGCGAAGCAACGCGCTCCATATTTGAGTAGCCTGTGCCGAAATCGTCCAGCGAGAACGAAACGCCCGCCTCGGTCAGCTTGCGCATATTTTCCGTCAGCATGGACATATTGTAATTCGCTGCGGTTTCGGTTATCTCCAGATTTATCTGGGAAACGTCAACGCCATGCCGCTTTATGGTTTTAAGAACCTGCTCTGCAAGGTCGCTTCTTATGCACTGTGCGGCGGAAAGGTTTATTTCTATGTAGTCCAGCCCAAGTTCCTTGTATCTGTCGCTTGCGATAAAGCGGCAAACCTCGTCAAGCACAAACGCGCCGATTTTGTGTATCGTGCCGTTTTTCTCTGCCGCGGGAATAAACAGGTCGGGCGGAACAAAGCCATGCTCATCATCAATCAGCCTTAACAGCGCCTCAGCGGAGGTAAAGCGCTTTTCGTTTACCGAGTAAATCGGCTGGTAGTAAACCCTTAGATTTCCGTGGTCAAGCGCGCGGTCTACGATATCGTCCATGTGGTTGATAAGGCTGAATTCGCGCTGCTTCAGCAGTTCCTCCGCGATAATAACGTCGCCGCTGTTGGGGACTTTCAAGTGGAAATCCGCACCGAAATTCATAAGTGTAGGGAAGTCCGCCAAATCTTCGGGGCAGCGCGCAACGCAGACGTAAGCGTTCGGTGTCATATCAATGTTCTTGACCGTAAGCTTATCTTTGAACATCTCGTTTATCGCGTAGGCGAGCGGACGTATTTTATCCGTATTGAAGCTGTTTACCGTCACGCGGAAACGTCCGCGGTCAAGATAATAGCAGTTTGCAAAGGCGCGGTATTTGATGTTAAGGTCGTTAAGGCGGTCGGCGATTTTCTTGAGCAGCCGTGCTGTTGCGTCATATCCCATCAGACGGTAGATGTAGTCATAGTTCTCTATATTTATCATGATAACGGTAAGGTGGTTGCCGTTATCATACGCCTTGCTCATATCATCTGTATACAGGGTGAATTTTTTAAGCTGGGTCGTGGTGTCGATAACAAGTTCGGGGCGCTGTATAACGGTTGACATAATCAGTATGCCCACGGTGTTCGAGAACACGTTGATAAGCGTATCCTGCATAACTCGGTCAACTATAATCGTGACAATTGTCAGCGGAATCATAGAAGCCAGCGCAAGTATCTGGTGGCGCTTGAACAGCTTTCTGTTCTTTATAATATACACGATAGTCGCCGCAACATAGAATATCGAAACCGCATACTGAACCCAGCTTACGCGCATAACCTCAACACCGTTTTCAAATGTAAACAGGAAATTGAAGAACGGATTTACAATGTACGCCGCCGTTATTATAAAGAACGGCAGCGACATCAGCAGCGTAATAATCGGGTGCTGCTGCATACGGTGCCATGTGCGCGCAATGCTGATGCAGTAAAGGAAATAAACAGGCGGCGCAAAATTGTGGAACAGGATATACAGCGTCTTTACAATTGTGAACGCGATATCATTGCGGCAGCCCACGCCGTACATTATAATCTGTGCGCACTCAAACAGGGCAGCGCAGATTGTGCTGACAATCAGCACGCTGAAAACCACGCTGGACATATCCTTGTACATTTTTCTGTAAAGGTTTGTGCAGAGGATTATCACCAGTATTATCAGCGAGGCAATATCAAAATGGATAAGGAGATTCATAAGCTATTCCTCCTTGGTTAAAATTTTTGTTGTAAACTGATAGGTCAGTTAAAATATGAAAAACATTCCTATACTGATTATAGCACATTTTTGATTTTGTTGCAATAGTTTGCGTTTGGAAGTTGTGCCAAAATTCATTGTGCTGTTTGTGACATTTGCACAAATTGTTTTAACAAACCCTGCTTTTGGGGGAATATTACACAAGATAAATCGGGGCGCTGCGTTTGCGCGGAAATTTGCGCAATTTCCGCCATAATACCGCAAAGCACAAAAATTCCGCCGCGCTTTACTGCGATTTTGTATGAAACTTACAAAAACCATTGACTAAAGTTCCTGCTTGTGGTATAATAAACAGGATAATATTAAAATGGACAGGTATGTATCATGAGCAAAGGAAAAATAATAGTGCTTGAGGGTTTGGACGGCTGCGGCAAATCCACCCAGCTTTGGCTTGCCGTTGAAGCGCTCAAAAAGCGCGGAATGGCGGTGCGGCTTGTAAGCTTCCCCAATTACGAAAGCCACAGCGGCAGGATTATTTCGGACTACCTCGGCGGAAATATCCCGTGCGAGGGCGCGGCGGGCGCGTATGCCGCAAGCAGTTTTTACGCCGCCGACCGCTATATAAGCTATAACACCGACTGGCGCGCCGATTACGAAAACGGCGGTATAATAATCTGCGGCAGATACACCACCTCAAACGCGATATATCAGATGACAAAGCTTGAAAGCGCCGAGCGTGACGATTTTCTTCAATGGCTGTGGGATTACGAGTATGCAAAGCTTGGTCTGCCGCAGCCCGACATGGTGCTTTATCTGGATATGCCGCTTGCCGCGGCGCAAAGGCTGCTTTCGGCGAGATATAACGGCGACGAGGGCAAAAAGGACATACACGAGCGCAATCTTGACTTTATGAAAAGGTGCTGTGACAGCGCGCTCTACACAGCGGATAAATGCGGCTGGAGGCTGATATCCTGCGCGCAGGGTGATGAACCGCTGCCTGTGGAGGTTATTCATCAGCGTATTCTTGCCGCCATTGAGGAGCTTTTCTGATGTCGGAGCTTGTATTCAGGGATATAGAAATTACAGACAAGCCGTGGATTGACGCGGCGCTCTCGCGTTCGCAGTTTCGCGGGTGCGAGTATACGTTTGGCAACAATTTTGTGTGGCGCAGGGTCTACGGGATTAAAATAGCGCAGCTTGGCGGGCTTTATTACGTCCGCTGGCGCATGGCGGGCGGGAAGTATAAGTTCTCGTTCCCCGCGGGCGGCTGCGATATAGACGAGGGCGTTGAGCCGTTGCTGAGATACTGCGGCGAAAACGGAATTCCGCTGCAAATTCATGCAGACCGCGAAACCACGGAGGGCATAGTGCAGCGCTATCCCACTGCTTCGGCTGTGTACAGCCGTGATGACAGCGACTATGTTTATCTTGCGGAGGAGCTTGCGGAATTAAAGGGCAAGAAACTCCACGCAAAGCGCAACCACCTCAATCGCTTTTATGAAAACGACTGGAGTTTTGAGCCGATAACGGCGGATAATCTCGCGGAGTGTGCCGAGATGAACGAGCAGTGGTGCGCGGAAAATATGTGCGCCCTAGGCTATGACGAGGAGAGCCGCAGCAAGCAGGACGAAAGCTGCATTGTGCGGTGCAGCTTCAAATATTACGACAGGCTTGGCTATACGGGCGGGCTTATAAGGGTGAATGGCGCGGTGCAGGCGTTCTGCTTTGGCGAGCCGTCCGCGCGGGACACTTTCGTTGTTCATGTGGAAAAGGCACTGCGGCAGTATCAGGGCGCTTATGCCGCGATAAATCAGCAGTTTGTAAAGTCGCTTGGCGGCAGGTATAAATATATCAACAGGGAGGAAGATACCGGCGCGGAAAATCTGCGCAAGGCGAAGCTTTCCTACAATCCTGTTTTTCTTGAGGATAAATTTGACATAACATTCGGAGGTTGACTTATGGTATACGTTTTTCTGGCAGACGGCTTTGAGGAAATAGAGGGTCTTGCGCCTGTTGACATTCTGCGCAGAGCGGAAAAGGACGTTGTTACTGTCGGCATTGGCAGTGACGCGGTTCGCGCTTCCCATGGCGTTACAATGCTGTGCGACATCACGGATATGCAGGTGCAGCTTGATGAACGTCTGGAGATGATAGTTCTCCCAGGGGGAATGCCGGGTACGCTTAATCTTGAGAAGAACGCCGTTGTGCAGGCGGCTATTGATTACTGTGCCGCAAACAATATCCCGATAGCGGCAATATGCGCCGCGCCCTCAATTCTGGGCAAAAAGGGTCTGCTCAATGGCAAGAGCGCGGTGTGCTTCCCTGGGTTTGAGAAGTTCCTCAGCGGCGCTGTGCTTTCGGAAAAGGGCGTTGTTACAGACGGAACAATAACCACCGCCGCAGGCCCCGGCGCTGCCGTTGATTTCGGTCTGCGCCTTGTGGAGATACTTTGCGGAAAGCCGCAGGCTGAGCGCATTGCCGCAGGTATGCAATGCGGGAGGTAAAGCGCGCGCTAAGGCGGCAGCTTATAGAAAAGCGCAGAAATATGCCGCCCGCGCTTAAAAGTGCCGCAGACGAACGGATTTTTAATAAGCTTGTGCCACTGATTGACGCGGCGGATATCGTGCTGACGTATGTTTCCACCGAGATTGAGGTGGATACGCGGCGGGTGCTGCAATACTGCTTTGACAGGGACATTCCCGTGGGCGTCCCCGTTTCGGGGGATACGGAGCTTTCCTTTTACACAATAAATTCATTTTCGCAGCTTAAAGCGGGCAGATTTGGGATTTTAGAGCCTGTCGGCGGCGCGGCTGCCGTGTGTTCGCGGCGGTCGCTGTGTATTGTTCCTGCGCTTTGCGCTGATGGAGAGGGGCTTAGGCTCGGCTACGGCAGGGGCTATTACGACCGCTTTCTCAGCCGCTTTGAGGGAAAGTCTGTGATTGTGTGCTATGCCGATTTCAGAATGACTGTGCCGTCAGAGCCGCACGATAAAAGGGCGGAGCTGACTATTTTTGACGCGGAGGTCAACGATGGATAATAACGATTTCTTTGATGAAACCACGCCTGACGGTTTCCCGCAGGAAGAAGCCGCGCAGGACGGTATGACTTACGGCGGCGCTGCGCCTTATGACGCCAATGAAGCGGAGCAGTACGGCGAGGATTTGACAGGCACAATGCAGTTTGACAGCCTTGACGGCGCGGACGGAATTATGCCGCGCGACAAATTCACCGACATGAACAGCACGGGCGGCGATATCGAAAAAACCCGCCTTATGGATTCCGTACAGCCTGAGGACGGCGCAGAGCCGCCCGTTCAGCAGTACGCCGCGCAAAATCCCGTCAAAAAGCGCCGCAAAAAAAAGAAGAAGAAAAAGCACCACTATAACCACACCCGTACCTTTGGTCAGATATTTCTGGGCGTGCTGCTTTCGGCTGTTGCGATAGGCGTCGGCGCGTTTCTTGCGTACAGGCTGATAGTGGCGCTGATGGATTTTACGGGCATGGCGAAATCCTCGCGGCAGTATGAAATCTCAATCACCGATGACAAGGGCGTTGAGCAGATTGCCGAGGAGCTTTACGACAACGGAATTATAGAAATGCCCAACCTTTTCAAGATGTATATTGACTTCTTTGAGGATAAGGACGACTTCCTCAACGGCAACTTTGTTGTAAAATCCAACATGAGCTATGGCAGCATTGTCACCACGCTTCAGACCGTCAGAACTTACAGCGAAACCGTCACCGTGATGATTCCCGAAGGCTCTACCGCGCAGGATATCGGACGGCTGCTTGAGGAAAACTACGTCTGCCGCGCCGAGGATTTTGAGAAATTCTACAAGGACAAGCTGGCGCAGTATGACTTTGAGGAGGGCATAGATACCGAAAACCGCTTCTATTGCCTTGAGGGATACCTGTTCCCCGATACCTATAATTTCTGGGTGGTGGAGGATATGAAGGACAACCCCAACTACGATACCACCGCTTACGCCGAGATTGCGGCAAACAAGATGTACAAGAATTTTGAGAACAAGATAACCCGCTCCATGACCGCGCGTATGGAGGAGCTTGACATGACCCTTGACGAGGTTGTTATCCTTGCTTCGCTTATTCAGAAAGAGGGTACAACGGAGGATAATATGTCCATGATTTCCTCTGTATTCCACAACCGACTTAAGTCCGAGCGCTTTACAAGCTTGCAGTCGGATACCACCTACACCTATATAGAAAACTGCATTGACCCTGTGCTTAAGGACAGCAGCACCTATGACGATATCGTGCTTGCTTATGACACCTATCAGTGCGAGGGTCTGCCCGCGGGCGCGGTGTGCAACCCGGGTCTTATAGCGATAAATGCCGCCCTTTATCCTGCGGAAAGCGATTATTATTACTTCCTTGCCAGCAGCGATGGCGCGTTCTACTTCGCGCAGACCAATGAGGAGCATGAGCAGAATATCATAGACGCCGAACTTCGCAAGCAGGAGCAGGAGGAATAATAGACCGTCGAAAAGCCCGCTGCGCGGGCAAAACAGACTTTTTTAACAAGCTGAGGAATAATCTTGCTTACGAAACTCAAGACAGGAGTGAAATTGTGAATTTGAAACCTGAACTGCTTGCCCCCGCAGGCGATGAGGAATGTCTTATTTCCGCACTGGATTACGGCTGCGACGCCGTGTATCTTGCGGGAAAGTCCTACGGCATGAGGGCGGGCGCAAAGAATTTTGACAGCGAGGGGCTTAAAAACGCCGTGCAGCTTGCGCATTCGCGCGGCGTAAAGGTCTACCTTACCTGCAACACCGTCCCCGAAAACGCCGAGCTTGACGAGTTTCCGCAGTTTATAGCATACGCGCAGCAGTGCGGCGTGGACGCGGCGATAGCCTGCGATTTGGGCGTTATCTCCATGATAAAGCAGTACGCCCCCGGACTGGAACTTCACGCTTCCACCCAGACGGGCATTGTGAACTACAAAACCGCGCAGGAGTTATACAAGCTTGGCGCAAAAAGAATAGTGCTTGCCCGCGAGGTGAACCTTGAAAATATTCGCGAAATACGCCGAAATATCCCAGAGGATATGGAGATTGAGGTGTTTGTTCACGGCGCAATGTGCGTAAGCTTTTCGGGCAGATGTCTGCTTTCGGAGTACCTTGTGGCAAGAAATGCCAACCGAGGCGAGTGCGCGCAGCCCTGCCGCTGGGGTTATTACCTCATGGAGGAAAAGCGCCCCAACGAGTTCTATAAGGTGTTTGAGGACGAGCGCGGCTCATATATACTCAACGCGCGCGATATGTGCATGATAGAACATCTTGGCGACCTGCTTGATGCGGGCGTTACAAGCCTTAAAATAGAGGGCAGGGCGAAGTCCGCCTACTATGTTGCGGTGACGGTGAACGCCTACCGCGCCGCGCTGGACGCGGTTTTAAGGGGCGAAGCCCCCGCAGCGTGGGCGCTTGACGAGGTGAACAAAATAAGCCACCGCCCCTATTGCACGGGATTTTTCTACGGACACCCCAATCAGGGCAGCCAGACCCAGAACCCGTCCGATATCACCAATGGCGGGCAGTATTTCGCGGACAGCGGATATATGCGGGAGTATGATTTCGTCGGCACGGTTGACCGCTGCGAAAACGGCGTTATGCACCTTACCCAGCGCAACTATTTCACGCTTGCGGACGAGCTTGAGATACTTGCCCCGAACCGCGCGCCGATAAGCTTCAAGCCGCAGCAGATGTTCAATGCGGACGGCGAGGAAATAGATGTCGCGCGCCACGCAATGCAAACGCTCACAATACCATCGGATATTGAGGTTCAGCCGCATTCCATATTGAGAAAGCGGGTAAAGTAACGCGCTGCATAGCGCTGATATATCAGTCAGGAGGAACAACGTATGGCGGATTTTAGGTTTCTTGATACCACGCTTAGCTTTGATGAGCGCGCAAAGGCGCTTCTGGACGAGCTTACCACGGAAGAAAAGCTGCTGCTTATCCACACCCGAATGGCGGAGATACCTCGGCTTGGCATAAAATCGTTCGGCATTGGTACGGAGGTCGCGCGCGGTCTTGTCTGCCGCGGAAATGATTTCGGCGAGCGTCCCTCTACCGTATTTCCTGAGCCGTTCGGCATGGCGGCTACGTTTGATACCGAGCTTATGAAAGCCGTGGGCGAAGCTGCGGGTACTGAAACAAGAATATACAACGCCGAGGGCAAGGCTTCCCTTTGCGTGTGGGGACCTACCGTTGACCTTGAGCGCGACCCGCGCTGGGGCAGAACCGAGGAGGGCTACGGCGAGGACCCCTGCCTTGCGGGCAGCATGGCGGCGGCGTACTGCCGCGGAATGTACGGCGAGGACGAGCGCTATGCCCGCGTTATCCCAACGCTGAAGCACTTCTACGCCAACAATCACGAGGAGGACAGAGGCAGGGACAATGCGGTAATTCCCACCAGACTGAAATACGATTACTACCTTAAGGCGTTTGAAAAGCCCGTGCGCGAGGGCGGGGCGTACAGCCTTATGACCTCGTACAACGAAATAAACGGAATAGAAGCGCTGTGTAATCCGGAGGTTGGCAGCGTCTGCAAGGACAAGTGGGGACTGCTTTTCGCGGTGACTGACGGCGGGGATTTTATAGACAACGTATGCCGCCACCGCCATGACAAAAACCACGTTGAAGCAATCGCCAAGGTTTACGCAAACCACGGCGCGGATATAATGACGGATAACGAGAGCGTGGTTACAGGCGCGGCAAGAGAAGCGCTTCAGCGCGGTCTTATATCCGAGGAGGATTTGGATACGGCGCTTTTCGGTGTGCTTAAGGCGCGTTTTATGCTGGGCGAGTTCGACAGCGACTGTCAGTATAACACGGTTGACCGTGCAAAGCTTTGCTGTGAGGATTTCCGCAGAACCGCGCTGCGCGCTGCCGAGAAATCCATAATTCTGCTGAAAAACAGCCACGCTGTGCTTCCGCTTGACAAAACCCGCCGCATTGCGGTGATAGGCTATCATGCGGATATGAACTTCCGCGACTGGTACACGGGCTATTCGGCGGACGGGTCTACTATACTTCAGTCCATAGCGTCCGCTGTGGGCGAGGAGAATATCATATACGAAAGCGGCAACGATATAATCGCGCTGCGAAACGCTTCATCAGGCTTTTACTACGCAGTGGAGCAGGACGGAAGCTTTTCATGCAGCAGCCCTGTGCTTTCGGAAGACTGCCTGCTTGAAATGTTCGAGTGGGGTGACGGCGCGGTGTCCTTCAAGGCGCTTGCTAACAATAAATTCCTCACCGACTGCGGCACGCTTAAATGCACTGCGGACGAGCCTTACGGCTGGTTTGTGCGCGAGAAATTCACGCTTTGCCGCGAGGGTTCGGAGTGCGTAATTAAAAACTGGCAGAACCGCTTTGTGGAAGCCGATAAGAAATCCGCGCTGCGCGTTACCACCGCGCTTAAGGCGGGCAAAAATTCCCGCCTGCATATCGAGGTGTTCTCATCGGGCGTTCAGCGCGTAAGGCGCGCCGTTACCGAAGCGCACAACGCCGTATATTTCTGCGGAAATAATCCGCTGATAAACGCGCGCGAAACCACCGACCGCAAGCACCTTAATCTGCCCGAAAAGCAAAGTATGCTTTTTGAGTCCATTCTTGATATAAATTCTGAAGCGGTGCTGTTTTTGGTTTCGGGCTACCCTTATGCCATTGACAGCGACAGGGCGAGCGCTGTGCTGCACACTTCCCACGCGGGTCCTGCAATGGGTGACGCGGTGGCTGCCGTGCTGTTCGGTGACGTGTCGCCTGCGGGAAGATGCCCCGTTACATGGTACAAATCGGCGGACGAACTTTGCGATATCCGCGACTACAATATAATCCGCACAAAATCCACCTATCTTTATTATGACGGCGAGCCGCTGTATCCTTTTGGCTACGGTCTTAGCTATACCTCATTCAGATACGGCGGACTTGCAACGGACAAGCGCGCATATCAGCGCGGCGAGAAAATCCGCGTGACGTTCGACCTTGAAAACGTTGGCGGCTGTGACGGCGAGGAGGTAGCGCAGCTTTACGTTTCCTACCCGAAGCTTCCTCTGCCGCTGCCGATAAAGCAGCTTAAAGCCTTTGCGCGCTATTTTGTCAAAAAGGGAGATATTGTAACCGCCGTTCTGGAGTTCCCTGTGGACGACCTTGCGGTATGGGACGATAATATACATGATTACCGCATATTCGGCGGGACTTATGAGCTGCTTGTGGGCGCTTCCTCGGCTGATATCCGCAGAAGCGCTGAGATAATTGTAATAGGCGAAGCATACGAGGGCAGGGATATTTCAATCCCCGTCAGGGCGGTTGACTGCGTGGACTACACGGGCGTTGAGTACCTTGCGGACGAAAAGCTTGAGGAATACGCGCTTATAAATGACTGGCAGAGCAGTATGCTGTTTGAGGGCTGCGTATTCAAGCCGTTCCATGTGGTTGAGGTTACGGCGTCAAATCCCGGCGGCGCGGCGAAGCTTACGTTTACATACGAAAGCACGGGCGCTGTTGCGGCGGAGTGCGAGATACTCCCCACGGGCAGCCTTACGGAGTTCAAGACCTTTTCAACGCGCGTTGAGCATATAACGGGCATAGACGGGCTGCGCGTAACCGCGTCTGGCATGATTTCGCTGAAAAGCTTCAGATTTATCTGACAGGGGTGAATTTTATGGACAACAGCATGATTTTTCCGCATATAGACCACACGCTGCTTAAGCCTGTTTCCGACAGGAGCGGCATAGACGCTCTCTGCGCCGAGGCTGTAAGCTACGGCACGGCTTCGGTGTGTATTCCGCCGTGCTATGTGAAATATGTCCGCGAGAAGTATCCGCAGCTTAAAATCTGCACCGTTATAGGCTTCCCGCTTGGATATTCCACCACCGCCGTAAAGTGCTTTGAAGCGGCAAACGCCGTACACAACGGCGCTGACGAGATAGACATGGTGATTAACCTGTGCGATGTTAAAAACGGCGATTTCCACCGCGTTGAGGCGGAGATTGCGGAGGTTAAGGTTTCCTGCGGCGGCAAGCTGCTTAAGGTGATTATAGAAACCTGCTATCTCACCGAGCAGGAAAAGATAGAGCTTTGCGGCTGCGTGACAAGAGCGGGCGCGGACTATATAAAGACCTCCACGGGCTTCGGCACGGACGGCGCGCGCATTGAGGATATACGTCTTTTTAAGCAGCATATAGGCGAAAATGTTAAGATAAAAGCCGCGGGCGGCGTTAAAACCAAGGCAGACCTTGAGATGTTTCTGTCCGAGGGCTGCGAGCGTATCGGCACAAGTTCTGCGGTGAAGCTGCTCACAAAAGGTGAAAGCGGCGGGGGTTACTAATATGGCAAAGCGAGTTTTTCTTATAGTGCTTGACAGCTTCGGTATTGGCGAGTTGCCTGACGCTGCCGATTTCGGTGATGTGGGGGCAAATACGCTGCGCTCCTGCTTTAATACGGGATTGCTTGATGTGCCGACCCTTGCCGACCTCGGTCTGTTCAATATTGACGGCGTGGATTGCTGCAAGGGCGCTGACAAGCCGCGCGGCGCTTATATGCGCATTCGTGAAAAATCCAAGGGCAAGGATACCACAACGGGTCACTGGGAGATAGCGGGAATTGTTTCGGAAAAGCCGTTTCCCACATTCCCCAACGGCTTCCCAGAGGAAATTATAAGCCGCTTTGAGCGTGAAACGGGTCGCAAGGTTCTTTGCAACAAGCCATATTCCGGTACAAAGGTTATTGCGGACTACGGTCGGCAGCAGGTTGAAACAGGCGCGCTTATCGTCTATACCTCGGCGGACAGCGTGTTCCAGATTGCCGCGCACGAAAGCGTTGTTCCCGTGGAGCAGCTTTACGGCTACTGCGAAACCGCAAGAAAGCTGCTTTGCGGAGATTACGCGGTGGGCAGGGTTATCGCGCGCCCGTTTGAGGGCGACTATCCCTACACCAGAACCCCGCGCAGGCATGATTTCTCGCTTGTGCCGCCAAAGGATACACTGCTTGACAGGCTTAAAGCCGCGGGCATGGACGTTATCGGCATAGGCAAGATTTACGACATCTTTGCGGGAAAGGGTCTTACCGAGTACAACCGCACCATTGGCAATGACGCGGATATGCGGATAACCTCGGAATATCAGTCGAAGGATTTCAGCGGCTTGTGCTTTACAAATCTTGTGGATTTTGATATGAGCTTCGGTCACCGCCGCGATCCCGCAGGCTACGCGCAGGCGCTTAACAGCTTCGACCGCTGGCTGCGGGATTTTATACCCGCCATGCGCGCGGACGATGTGCTGATGATAACGGCAGACCACGGCTGCGACCCGTGTCACACGGGTACAGACCACACGAGGGAATATATCCCGCTGCTGGTTTACGGCGGCGAAGTAAAGCCGCAGAACCTCGGCACGCTTGACGGCTTTGACAATATTGCGGATATGGCAGCCGACTTTTTGCTCGCCGACCATGCTTCCGCGGCAAAGGAGATAACATAATGAATGGTGAAATAGGACTGGCAAGCCGCCTGACAATCGCGGCAAAAAACGCCGTAAGCGGCGGCTCGCGGGAGTTTGCAAGGCTGCCGTATGAGAACAGTGTGACCTTTATAATGGAGGACGGCGCGGTGCTTTCCTCTCCCGAAGAATGGCTTAACTGGCTTGTCGAGGACGGAAAGCCCACGATATTCATGTTTATGCCGCATGAGGTAAAGGACAGGCGCATTCTCGGCTTCTCCAACACAAGCAATTGCATTATTTATGTGAGAAGAACGCACAAGCAGGTCAGCAGCTTTACGCCGCACTGGGATTTCGATAAGGAAAACGGCGTGTGGAATATCACGATAACCCAGCGCATTATGAACCAAGCGCCAAAGGATTTGCCCAAATTTGCGGATAATTCCGAAGCGCTTGCAAAGGCGCTTGACGGAATGAAGAAGCTTGCGGAGGAGCTTGGCTTTCCCGCGTTTAGGGATTGCTTTGCGGCTTCGCTGTCGCTGCTGGAGGGCAGCTATTTCCCCACGGAGCTTATAGAGAAAATGCAGCTTCCCGATATGGACGAGGACAAGCGGAGAATTTACCTCGCCTGCGTTATGTCGGACGTTTTCGGCGGCATGGGAAGCTGGAATGACGCCCCCGAAGTTGCAGCCAACGAAAAGGGACTTCTGGAGAAATACAACACCATATCGGGCGTATTTCTCTCCATTAACCGCCTTAATCTGATGTATGCGGTGAACAGCTAAGTTGTTCGCCGATTAAAATTCCGTTTTCGGACGGATTATTACCCCCAAAAGAAAGGAAACAAACCAATGAGCGAATGTACACACGATTGCAGCACCTGTTCGGCAAGCTGCTCAGAAAGAAAACCCGAAAGCCTTATCGAAAAGCCGCATGAACTTAGCAATATCAAAAAGGTTATCGCCGTAGTAAGCGGCAAGGGCGGCGTAGGAAAATCCATGGTTACCTCCATGTCCGCTGTGCTTATGAACCGCCGCGGCTTCAGCACCGCCGTGCTTGACGCGGATATAACAGGCCCGTCAATTCCCAAGGCATTCGGCATACACGAGAGAGCGCAGGGCAACGAAAAGGAAATCTACCCCGTAATCTCCAAAAAAGGCACAAAGGTTATGTCGGTAAATCTCCTGCTTGAAAACGAAACCGACCCCGTAATCTGGCGCGGCCCTGTTATCGCGGGCACGGTTAAGCAGTTCTGGACGGACGTTGTGTGGGACGATGTTGACTATATGTTTGTTGATATGCCCCCGGGAACGGGCGATGTTCCGCTTACCGTATTCCAGAGCCTGCCCATAGACGGAATTATTGTCGTTACCTCGCCGCAGGAGCTGGTTTCCATGATTGTGGGCAAGGCTGTGAAGATGGCGGAGATGATGAATATTCCCATAATCGGTCTGGTTGAAAATATGAGTTACGCCGTATGTCCCGACTGCGGCAAGAAGCTTAACATCTTCGGCGAAAGCCATATTGACGAGGTTGCGCAGAAGTTCGGCTTAAAGGTTCTGGCAAAGCTTCCCATTGACACCGAGCTTGCAAAGCAGGTGGACGGCGGTCTTATCGAGCTGTTTGAAACAGACGCAGCCGAGCCTATCGCGGACGCTGTTGAGGAGTTCTGCAAATGAGCGTAAAAGGCGAAAGAGCATACGAACTTTTCAAGCAGGGATATAACTGCGCGCAGGCGGTGTTCGGCGCGTTTGCCGAGGAACTTGGCATTGATTTCGACACCGCGGTGCGGCTGTCAAGCGGCTTTGGCGGCGGCATCGGCAGAATGCGCGAGGTATGCGGAACGTTTACGGGGCTTACAATGGCTGCCGATATGCTTTATGGCTACGCAGACCCCTCCGATACCGAAACCAAAAAGGCGCTTTATGAGAAAATCCGCGAACTTGCGGATAAATTCCGCGCCGATAACGGCAGCATAATCTGCCGCGAACTGCTTGGGCTTCAGCAGGCGGAAAGTTCCGCCGCGCCCGAAAAGCGCACCGAGGAGTACTACCAAAAGCGCCCCTGCGCCGAGCTTTGCCGTTACGCGGCAGAGCTGCTGGAGCAGTACATAGCAATGAATAATGAATAATGAACAATGAATAATGAACAATGAATAATGAATAATGAAAATGGACAATTGTGGGGCGGTTTTGCCTTAACAATTGTCCATTTTTTGTGAAATGTTTGTTTTGCCCGCCAAGCGGGATTTTTGGGCGGCTTTAATCAGACGTATCTTATAACTTCGGTTTCGTGTCCGTCCTCGATATAGATGCGCGGAACGCGCGTGCCTATTGCGCACAGCAGTTCATAGTTTATAGTTCCTATGCGTTCTGCGGCGTTTTCAAGGCTGCATATATCCGTCAGACTGTCGGAGTACACCGTAACAACATCGCCGATTTTAACATCGGGAATATCCGTAACATCAATAAGCGTCTGGTCCATGCAGATACGTCCGCACACGGGCGCATAGCTGCCGTTTATGCCGCACTGCCAGTTGCCCGAAAGCCGCCTGTTAAAGCCGTCCGCATATCCGCAGGCGATAAGGGCGAGGGTGGTTTTTCGGCTTGCGGTGTAGGTTCTGCCGTAGCTTACGGTTGTGCCGGCTTCTATAGTTTTAAGCTGGCTTACCACGGTCTTAAGGCTGAACACGGGCTTTATTTCTGCGGGGAAGGGGAACGCCGCGTCTGGCTTGTGACCGTACATTATAATTCCCGCGCGCACATAATCCCCCTGATAGTCAGGGTGGAACAGTATGCCGCCGCTGTTCTGGCAGTGCATTTTAAGTCCGCGCGCATGGCAGATATCATAAAGCTTATCGTACTGGCGGCGGGTGTACTGCATACAGTCCTCGTCAAGGCTGTCCGCAACGGCAAAATGCGTATATGCGGCGCGGCAGTCAAGCCCTTTCTGGGAAAGAATAAAGTCCGCTTCCTCTGCGGTGGTTATTCCCACGCGGCTCATGCCCGTGTCGAATTTTATGTGTACGGGAACTGTAACACCGCGCTTAATCGCTTCATCTGAAAGCGCCTTGGCATATTCCACCGTGCCGACCGTGAATATGTAGTTTTTGTCAAGATTATCAAAAATAAGCGGAATATCGCAGTAGCCGAATATAAGAATATCGCCGCTTATATTTCCCGCAGTAAGTCCCTGCGCTTCCCACAGATTGGAAACCGCAAAGCTTTTTATTCCGCATTTTGAAAGCGCCTCGGCGCAGTGAACGTCCCCGTGACCGTATGCGTTGGCTTTAACAACGGCGATTATCTCCTTGCCGCGCGCAAGCGTCTTTATGTGATTTATGTTGCTTTTGAGCGTGTCAAGATTTATCTCCGCCCATGTTCGCCAGTAAAAATTATTCATATATAACCCCTATTGAAATTTTTGTGCAAGTGTGGTATACTAAAGATATATAGTGTTTTGCTTCGCATTATTCATTTTGCACACTTCTACTATTATATAACTAATTCGCGGAAATTTCAATAGATTTTTTGAAAAGAAAGGCAGTAAAAGCATGGCTGTAAAAAGAAAAAGCAACTGGTATATATATTTGATAGCGTTCGGTATTTCGCTGGCGTTTGTTATCGGCTTGATAATGACATTTAGCTGGTATATCTTTCCCGAATCAAAGCAGACTTCGGGACTTACGGGTTCGGGTACGCTTGCAGACGATTTCCGTCCCGATGAAAGCTATAATTTCACCGTGATGACAATGCTCTCCGATAGGTCGGGCAGTTCGCCTGAGCTGTTTATTATCGTTTCCTATGACGCGGTGGACAGCGCGGTTATGTTTATACCCGTTCCCAACGGAATAAGCGTCGGCAAGGACGGGCGCAGCCTTTCAAATATTTACGACTCCAAGGGCGGCGCAGGCGTTGCGCAGGCGGTAAGCGCCGCTGTGGACATCTCGTTTGATGGATATATTTCCTTTGACCGTGACGCTTTTGTGCGCCTTGTATCCGCATACGGAAGCGTTACCTACTCCATTCCCGAAACCGTGACGGTTTCCGATGGCAGCCAGCTTGCCGTGTTCAATGCGGGGGAGCAGATAATCGCTCCCGAAAACCTGTTCCGTTACATATATCTTGCCGATTTGGGACAGGGGGAAAGCTACCGCTTCAATATCGTCTGTGATGTTCTTTCGGAGCTTTTCAATCAGAACCTGCGCTATACCGACAGTTCGCTGCTGGACAGCTATTTCAACATTATTTCCGAAAGCTGCTCCACCGATATAACCAAGGAAATGTACACCGACAAAAAGGCTGCGCTTCTCAATACGATAGAGTACGGCTCATCTCCCGCGGAATATTATGTACCCTACGGCGAATACGGCGGTGACGGCTCGTTTGCAATCGCGGAAAATTCGGTAATCACAATAAAGCAGAAATGCTTGCAGGACTAAGGAGCATCAATGAAACCAAAACAATTTGTATGCCCCTGTTGCGGAAGAAGTTCGCTTGTTTCGCCTAATTGCTCTATGTTAGGTTATAGATTTGGTGTAAATTCTCAAGGGATTGAATATTATCTTTCCTCCTCCCCAAAACTTTTGCCATATACAATATGGTCAAAAAGTTCTTATCGTGAAAAAAACAAGCCGTCATATACAACTGACCTAATACATTATTATTCATATATCAAGCGGTATTCGATTGTGTTGCTGCACGACATGAGATTGGCATTGAATGAAGGCAAATTGTTAAAATTATTTAATCCGGGATATGTATTTTGCTGTGGATATTGCGAAGCAAAGCTGTCATTAAACTATAATCCATTCTCTTTGTTTGGAAATGTTTTTTTCTGGGTTGTATTGCTCGCGGCAGTTATTTTGTTCGATACAATAATAGCGGCATTGTTTTGTGTGCCTTTCCTCATAGCGTCAATTGTTGGATATATATGTGTTTATAATTGTATGAGCAATTTGGTCACAACTGATATGAATGATAATTATATCGTTCCGACTGTTGATTTATATTTGACAAAAATCAAAGGCACTAAATTGCGTTTTTGCCATTTAAGTAATATTTATTCTGTTAGTATTGAGGGGCAGTTGTATTACTTATATGTGGTTAATAAAGCAAAATCACTTATCCAAATTCATATTTGCGGCGATGAGTCAACCGTCAGCGATATTAAACAATATTTTCGCAATGTAATGGAAACTGACAAGTCAACAATTGAATTGCATTTCGAGGGCAAGTATGCGGGCGCTGCCGAAGTATGTGGGATAGTTGATTAAGCTCCTTTTTCAGTAAAATTATCAAATTGTCAATATTTTCAATATAGCAACATTATACATTGTACGGTTCAATAAGGGACTTGCCCCTTATTGAATACTCCGCTTTTCGGCGCGGTTCGCCGAAAATTTGAACAGTTTTCATTGCCGCGCTTGCTCCGCTGTTCAAAATTTTTTATTCGGGAGAGCGGCGTAAATCTTATGAAAGGACATGATATGGTTCTTAAGGCAACACTGCACAAAGACCATCTTTTGGGTTTTGCTTAAATATTGCCTTAATCATATCAAGCAGGAACACCATGGAAGCAAAAATCGAAAAAACAATGAAAGCGCTCCAGCGCAACAAAATCAAGCCCTACTATGCGGAAAACCGCGAGGAGCTGCTTGATATAGTCCGCTCGCTTATCAAAAATGACAAGCTGATAACCTCGGGCGGCTCGGCAACGCTTAAGGAAAGCGGCGTTATGGCAATGCTTATGACGGAGTACAAGGACGTGTATCTTGACCGCTCCATGGGCAAAACTCCCGAGGAGGTTGAGGATATCGCGCGCAAGGCGTTTGTGTCGGATACCTTTTTCGCAAGCAGCAACGCTGTCACCGAGGAGGGCGAGCTGTACAACGTGGACGGCAAGGGCAACCGCGTTTCCGCTATGACGTTCGGACCAAAGCAGGTTGTGCTGGTAGTGGGCAAAAACAAGATAGTGGCAGACCTTGCGGAGGCTATTATGCGCGTTGAGGAGATTGCCGCGCCAAAAAATACCGTGCGCCTTAACTGCAATACGCCTTGCGCCAAAACGGGACTTTGCGGTCACTGCCACAGTGACGCGCGCATCTGCTGCACCTATGTAAGAATGGGACAGCAGCGTGAAGCCGACAGAATAAAGGTAATCATAGTAAACGAGGAACTGGGCTTCTGATTTACAAGACATCTGAAAGGACGAAATTATAATGGGTATTATTAAACTTACCGCGCACTGCACCGACTACATATGGGGCGGCAACCGCCTGCGCGAGGAATACGGCAAAACACTTGACAGCGACAAAATCGCCGAAAGCTGGGAACTTTCCTGCCATAAGGACGGACAGAGCGTTGTTGCGGATGGCGAATACAAGGGCAAAACTCTTTCGGAATATATCGCGGCAAAGGGAAACGCCGTGCTTGGCACAAACTGCGCGCGGTTTGAGTATTTCCCGATACTTATAAAGCTGATTGACGCAAAGGACAACCTTTCGGTGCAGGTTCACCCCTCAAACGACTATGCAATGCGCGTTGAGGGCGAGTACGGCAAGACCGAGATGTGGTATATAGTTGACTGCGAGGAGGGCGCGGAGCTGCTTTACGGCTTTAAGCATGAAATCAGCCGCGAGGAATTTGCACAGCGTATCGCTGATAATACGCTTCTTGAGGTTACAAACAACGTCCCCGTGCATAAGGGAGATGTGTTTTTTATCGAGGCGGGAACGCTTCACGCGATAGGCAAGGGTATCCTTATCGCGGAAATTCAGCAGAACAGCAACACCACCTACCGCATTTACGATTACGGCAGGGTAGGGGCGGACGGCAAGCCGCGCCAGCTTCATGTGGAAAAGGCGTGCGAGGTGACCCAGCTTGTTCCCCCGAAATATCCCACAAAGGCACAGGGCGCGCCGCAGAAGATTGAGGGCGGCGTAATGACGCTTCTGCGCTCCTGCGAGTATTTCAACGTAAATCAGCTTCAGCTTGACGGAGAGGTTAAGCTTACGGCGGGCGAAGGCTCGTTTAATTCCGTTCTGGTACTGGACGGTGAATGTACAATCACGGCAAACAGCGGCTCGGTCTGCGCCAAAAAGGGCGACAGCGTTTTTGTTGACGCGGGCACGGGCGCTTATACAATAAAGGGCAGCGGTCAGCTTATTATAACTGATATCGTTTGACCGCCGCAGTTGGGAGGTTCGCCATGGCATACTACATAGGAATTGATATAGGCGGCACTAATATCGCCTGTGGAATTGTGGACGATAATTTCAATATCGCCGCGCGCTCAAAAGTTAAGACCAACGCTCCGCGCCCCTATGCGCAGATACTGGACGATATAAAAAGCGCCGTTATTCTTGCCTGTACGGAGCTTGGCATAAGTCCCTCACAGGCGGAATGTATCGGCATAGGCTGCCCGGGAACCTGCAACGCAGACGGCGTTGTGGAATATTCCAACAACCTTGGCTTTGAAAACGTACCTCTGCGCGCGGATATAGAAGCGGAGTTCGGCGTAAAAACCTACCTTGGCAATGACGCTGACGCCGCCGCTTTCGGCGAGTTCACCGCGGGCGCGGCAAAGGGCGCGGACAACGCGGTTGTTATCACGCTTGGAACGGGCGTAGGCTCTGGAATTATCATAAACGGCAGGATTTACAGCGGCTCAAACTGCGCGGGCGGCGAGATAGGGCATACCGTTATCGTTGCGGACGGCAGACCCTGCACCTGCGGCAGAAAAGGCTGCTTTGAAGCGTATTCCTCCGCAACGGCGCTTGGCAGAATGACAGCGGAAGCGGCGGCGGAAAATCCCGACTCGCTGCTTGCAAAGCAGATTGAGCTTGACGGCAAGTGCGGCGCAAGAACCGCCTATATCGCCATGAGAAACGGCTGCCCTGTCGGCACGGCGGTGACGGAGCGGTATGTAAAATACCTCGCCTGCGGCATTGCGAATACAATAAACGTTTTTCAGCCCGATATTCTCTGCATAGGCGGCGGAGTGTGCAACGAGGGTGAAACGCTGCTTGCGCCGCTGAAAAAGGCGGTCGCGGAGCAGGTTTACTCCAGAAACAGCAGAAAAAATACGCAGATTGCCGTGTGCAGTCTTGGCAATGACGCGGGCATTATCGGCGCGGCAATGCTGTACAAATCCGCGGAAAGATAAAGCACCGAGAAGAAAGGATACATAAAAATGAGAAGTGATTTGATAAAGGCGGGGGCGGAGAAAACTCCCCACAGGGCGATACTTAAGTCGCTTGGCGTTACCGACAGCGAGATGGGCAGACCGTTTATCGCCGTTGTCTGCGCCGCAAGCGACTACGTTCCGGGTCATCAGCACCTGCATGAGATTTCGAGGTGCGTAAAGGACGGTATAAGAAACGCGGGCGGCGTTCCGTTTGAGTTTTTCACCATCGGCGTTTGCGATGGTCTGGCAATGAACCACAAGGGCATGAGATATTCCCTTGCTTCCCGCGAGCTTATCGCCGACAGCATTGAGGTTATGCTCACCGCGCACCCGCTTGACGGCGTGGTGTTTATTCCCAACTGCGACAAGATTGTTCCCGGAATGGTGCTTGCGGCTTCGCGTATGGATTTGCCTTGTATTTTCGTAAGCGGCGGACCTATGAACCCCGGCTGCGTTCAGGGAAAGCGCGTGGGCTATTCCGAGATATATGAAGCTATCGGTCAGTTTACTTCGGGGGAGATTGACGAGGGCGTGCTTAAGGACTACGAGAACAACGCCTGCCCCACCTGCGGAAGCTGTTCGGGAATGTACACCGCAAACTCCATGAACTGCCTTACCGAAGCGCTTGGACTGGCGCTTCCCACGGCGGGAACAGAGCCTGCCGTAAACTCCGCGCGCCGCAGGCTTGCCAAGGAGTCGGGAGAGCGCGTTGTGCAGCTTGTGCGCGAAAATTTGCGCCCGTCCGATATTCTGACAAGAAAGAATATGCTTAACGCGCTTGCCACCGATATGGCGATAGGCGCTTCCTCAAACACGGTGCTGCATTTGCTTGCCATTGCGCATGAGGCAGGGGTGGATATTACCCTTGCCGATATAGACGAAATGAGCAGAAAAACCCCTCAGCTTGCAAAGCTTAACCCCGCAAGCAGCGTTTTCATCACCGATATGAACGCTTGCGGCGGCATACAGACCGTTATCCGCGAGCTTGCAAAGGGCGGTCATATAAATACGGACGCGCTTACCGTCAGCGGAACACAGGCGCAGCGCATTGCCGCCGCGCGCGAAGCAGACGGCGAGATTATCCACAAGCTGGAAGCGCCCGTGCGCAGTGACGGCGGTATAGCAATCCTCAGCGGCAACCTTGCCGAGAACGGCAGCGTTGTAAAACAGGGCGCTGTAAAGCCAGAAATGATGGACTTTACAGGCACAGCGCGCGTATTTGACGGCGAACAGGCGGCGTGTGACGCTATCCTTGGCGGCGAAATCAAGGCGGGAGATGTGGTTGTTATCCGCTATGAGGGACCCAAGGGCGGTCCAGGTATGCCCGAAATGCTTGCGCCCACAGCGGCAATTGTCGGCAAGGGGCTTGACGGCAGCGTTGCACTCATCACTGACGGACGCTTCAGCGGCGCTTCAAGGGGCGCGGCGATAGGTCATGTTTCCCCCGAAGCGGCAGAGGGCGGTCTTATCGCCTTTGTTGAGGACGGCGACAAAATCCACATAGATATCCCCAACCGCAGCGTTCAGCTTCTTGTGGAGGAAAGTGTTATCGCGCAGCGCAGGGCAGGCGGCATAAAGCCCGCAAAGCAGCTTAGCGGCTATCTTAAAAGATACGCGGGTCTTGTCACTTCGGCAAGCAGCGGCGCGGTATTCAAGGACTAATCGTGCAAAATCCGACAGGCTTTGCCCGAAAACAATAACAGCAAATCCGCCCGCGATAAAAGGTCGTGGGCGGTTCTTTTTTGCGGACGTGTCTAATAAATATAGTGCATGATTGTTTTTAGTATCGGCAAAACCGAGGTGCGCATGGATTTTTCCTTTTTTGCGGTGCTTTGTATTTGCTTTTTTCTGGATAAAAGCGGGGTGTGCCTGTTTTCCATACTTGCCGCCGCCGCGCATGAATTTGGGCATTTTGCGGCTATCCTGCTTTGCGGTGAAAGTCCCGACAGCCTTACCCTTTACGGCGCGGGGATACGCATAAGCTGCCCCTATCAGCGGCTTGCGTTTTGGGGACAGATTTGCGTGCTTGCGGCGGGGTGCTGCACAAATCTGCTGCTTTTTGCGGCGGCTATGCTGTGCGGCGCGCAGCAATTCGCCGCCGTCAACCTTGTGACTTGCGCGTTTAATCTGCTTTGCATAGGGCAGCTTGACGGGGCGCTGATGGTAAGGGCGGCAGCGGCATATATGGGATTTGGCGGCTGGGTTTCGGGGATTGCGGCGGCGCTGTCCTTTGCGGCAGCCGCGGCGGTGATGATAATTATGGGCAATGGCATGGGGATAACCTTCTATCTGACCATTGCCTATATGCTGCTTATGGGCTTGAGGGAGCTGAAAAATTGAAACGGCTAAATAACCAAAATGTGTCTTGGTTATCTGTGGAATTAAACGAAAATTTGTCAATGTATTGACATTCTGATTATTTTAGTCTATAATCTATCTGTGTGATAAACGCACGGAACAGCAAGGAGGATAATTATTATGAGATATGAAATTAAGGGCGAGCCGCTTCCCGTGCTGCTTCTCTACCTTGAGAACGGCGAGAAAATCATGTGCGAGCAGGGCGGTATGTCATGGATGACCCCCAATATGAAAATGTCCACAGGCGTTGGCGGCATAGGCAAGGCATTCGGCAAGATGTTTACGGGCGAGTCCATTTTCCAGAATACATATGTTGCAGAGGGCGGTCAGGGTATGCTTGCCATAGCTTCCAGCTTCCCCGGTTCTATTATGGCGATTGATGTAAGCAAGGGCGACTTTATCGTGCAGAAAAAGGGCTATCTTGCTTCGCAGGAGGGTGTGGAACTTTCCATTGCTTTCCAGAAAAAGCTTGGCGCAGGCTTCTTCGGCGGCGAGGGCTTTATCATGCAGAAGCTGCACGGCAACGGTCTTGCATTTATCGAGATTGACGGCTACACCGTTGAGTACGAGCTTCAGGCAGGTCAGCAGCTTGTAATCGACACAGGCTATCTTGCGGGAATGTCCGCAACCTGCACCATGGATATCCAGACCGTAAAGGGCATAGGCAACGCGCTGTTCGGCGGCGAGGGTCTGTTCAACACCGTTGTTACGGGTCCCGGTAAGGTGCTTATCCAGACCATGCCCGCAAACAAGCTGGCAGAGTCGCTTTCCATAGGCACGAAATAATTACTTCAGAAACTTGATAAAAAGGACGTTTGAGGTTTTTTCGGACGTCTTTTTTTAATAAAAAAATATTAACTACTTGAAATATTGGCGGTTTTGTGTTATAGTAATTATATAGCAAGTGTTGAGGCAGCGCCGCTCGAAATATTTCCCGCGGTCTGCTTCCTAAGGCAATACCGCACAAAGATTGCGGAACAACTGCGTTGTACCTCGCAGAATTG
>CAZKXB010000040.1:0-23843 GCA_964556595.1 uncultured Ruminococcus sp.
GGAGCTTTCCGATATGTTCCATCTTAAAGCTATCGAGATAATTTCCCGCTCGCTGAGAGGTGCGGTTGACAACACTCCCGACGGACGCGAGGGCATGGCTCTCGGTCAGTATGTGGCAGGTATGGGCTTCTCCAACGTAGGACTGGGCATAGTTCACTCCATGGCTCACCCGCTAGGCGCACTTTACGATACTCCCCACGGCGTTGCAAACGCTATAATTCTCCCCACCGTAATGGAGTACAACGCTCCCTGCACGGGCGAAAAGTACCGCGATATCGCCAAGGCTATGGGCGTTAAGGGTACGGAAAATATGTCGCAGGAGGAGTACAGAAAGGCTGCCGTTGACGCAGTTAAGCAGCTTTCCAAGGACGTTGGCATTCCCGCAGACCTTAAGGATATCGTTAAGGAAAAGGATTTGGCGTTCCTTGCACAGTCCGCTTATGATGACGCTTGCCGTCCCGGAAACCCCAGAGATACCTCCGTTGAGGAGATAACAGAGCTTTACAAGAAGCTGCTGTAATACAAGCAAAAATACGCTCGCCCGCAGGCTGTTTGCTCAGCTTGCGGGCGTTTTGCTGTCTATACCGTTACTCAATGCGGCGGTAGCTGTCATTTTGCATATTAAGCCGCATATCCTCAGTGTCGAGATAGTCCTCGACATACTGCTTTTTAAGCAGCTCGCGGGGGATGTAGTCATTGTATTTCCCCGCAATTTCGCAGTTGTCGGGGATATCAAAGCTGTATTTATCCGCGCCGTTTTGCTTGATATCGGAAAGGGCAGCGCAAAGTTCCTCAATGCCCATATCCGTGCGCACTTCAATGCAGACGGGAATATATCGGCTGATGTAGGTCTGCGCGTCAAAGCCGCGCTGCCGCAGCGCAAAGCACAGCGCCGCACAGGCTCTTGTTCCCACAAAAGGGAAAACCGCGAAAAGCGTTTCCGTTACCGGTACAACGCTGCCGCACGCCGCCGTTACACCGCTGCGGCAGGATTTTCTGATATCTGAAAGCCGCGCCTGCGCCGTTTCGTCCAGAAAGGCATACTGCTCGTCCGAGCGCAGAACCTGCGCTATGCTCTGCATAACCCGCGTGTGGACATACTCGTTGCCGCTGTCCTGCCACATATTTGAGGAAATTCCGGGGATATGCTTGACATATATGCGGTGTTCCTTTTTGTCAAGCTCGGTAACCTCCCACGCCTGACCCGCAAGCGCGAACTGCGCGCCCTCGGGAAACGGACTTTGCACCGTGCCTATTTCCTCCGCGCCGCAGCGCACACTGAACTCATCGGGAACGGAAAAAACCGCCAAAAATTCGTAATTATTCACCGCCGCTTCGCCCTTTGTGCCGATAAGCAGACCGCCGCTTTCGCTGCGCTCAAGCTGTCCGTTTTGCAGCAAATGCCGCAGCAGACAGAGGTAGTCCTCCTTGGATACATGACTGAACACGCCAAGTGTGAGGATATATTTCGCAAGCGCCTGCGGCTGAACCTCGCCCTGTGAAGCCATGTAGCTCATTGTCTGATGGTACAGCAGGGAGTAGGGAAGCTTCGGCAGATACATAGGCTCAATCCACCGCTCGCGCGTGTACAGAAGTATCATTGCAATGCAGCAGACAAAATCCCAGTTGACTTCCTTATAAAACTCCTGCGGCGGCAGGCTCATATCATATCTGAACGCAAACCGCATTTCGGCAACTCCGCCGCGCCGTCCTGTTCTTCCAAGCCTTTGCACAAGTCCCGAAACGGTAAGCGGGCAGCCTGTCTGCACTATTCTTTCAAGCCGTCCGAGGTCTATGCCAAGCTCCAGCGTAACTGTCGCACCCGTGCATACGGGAAGTTCGGAGGATTTCATGCGCTGCTCTGCAAACTCGCGCAGCGCGGGAGATATATTCGCATGGTGTACAAGATAGCAGTCGCCGCGCTTTTTCTGCTCCGCAATGCGCCGCAGGTGCGCAATATTTTCCTCCACCTCGCCTTTGGAGTTGGAAAACAATATGCAGCGCTTGCCCGTGGTGCTTTCGTAAAGATAATTGTAGTAGTTTTCAAGCAGCGCGCTGCTGTCGCTTGCGGGCAGCTTCTGCTTTATCGGGAAGAATTTTACCGACAGGCGCAGCGCTCTGCCTTTTTCCACGGTTTTGGGAGTTATGCAGCCGCGCCCCGTATCCATGCAAAGCCATTTTTCCGCATTGAGCGTATCGCCAAGCGTCGCAGACAATCCTATTCTTCGCGGGTGGAAGCCGATAAGCCTTGCCAGCCTTTCCAGCAGCGACAAAAGCTGAAGTCCCCTATCGTTATCCATGAAATAATGCACCTCGTCAATTATCACAAAGCGCAGGTCGCAAAACAGGCGGTATGCCCCGCTTGAATTGCGCATAAGCATACTTTCAAGGCTTTCGGGCGTGGTCTGGATAACGCCCGCGGGACGTCTTAAAACGCGCTTTTTGGCGCTTTGCGAAGCGTCACCATGCCATTTGGTGACGGGGATATCCGCTTCCTCAAGCAAGCCTTCAAGCCGCTCAAACTGGTCGTTTATCAGCGCCTTAAGCGGCGACAGATACAGCACTCCCACCGACTTGGACGGGTTCTCCCACAGGTGCGTAAGCACAGGCAGAAACGCGGCCTCCGTCTTGCCCGAAGCCGTACCCGAACTTAAAAGCAAATTTTCATCTGTATCAAACACCGCTTCGGCAGCTTTTACCTGCACAGGACGAAGCTCCTCCCACTTGTTGCGGTAAATGTATTCCTGAATAAACGGTGCAAGACGATAAAATACGCTGCTCATGCTTTCCCTCCCGATTTAAGGCGTAACCACACGCAAGCTTTGCGCGGTGTTGACCTGAGCGGACACCGCGCAAACAGGGAAATACCCCTCCGCGCGCTGCGAATACGCGATATCAGCCACCGCGTCCTTATGGATTTTACAGCTCAAAATCCTCAAAGCCTGCTGTATCAGGCTGCTCCTCGCTTGGCGCAAAGGAAAAATCCTCGCCGCCCATAAGCTGCGGCAGCGTTTTATCGGGATTTTGCACCGCCATATTAAGCAGCTCTATAAAATCCCTTATCATCTCGCGCGGGGTGATGTTGGCTTCCGCGCCCACTCTGCCAAATTCCGTCTTGATAAAATATATTCTGTCCTCCAGCGTAACGCGGCTTTCGTAGCCGTAAAGCCCCGCGTGTATCTCGGCAAGCTTTTCGGTAAGCACCGTCAGTTCCTCATAAGTCAGCGGCTGAAGCTTTATTATCGGCGCAAGCAGGTCATGCACATCATCTGTCGCAAATCTGCCGCGCTCAAGACGTGAGCGCAGCGCTTCGTAGCTGAATACACCGCGCCGCTGGTCCTCGATACACTGCGGCGTTCCGCCCATAATTATGCCAAGGTGCGCAGCCTTTCCCTGAAGCACGTCATTATACATCATAAGAATTTTTTCATAGTTGTACTGCCGCGTTACGGAATGAGGGATTTTCATGATATTTACAAGCTCATCAATCATGATAACAAAGCCCTTGTATCCCGCCGCAACAAAAAACGCGGTGAATATTTTGATGTAATCATACCAGTTTTCATCGGTTATAATTACGTTTACGCCAAGGTCGTTCTTAGCTTCCGTTTTGGTGGAATATTCGCCCCTCAGCCATTTTATAACGCAGGCGGATTTTTCCTCATCGCCCATGGTGTAAGCTTTGTGATAGGTGTTGATAACCTTTGCAAAATCAAACCCGTGAACCATATCCTGAAGTACGCTTATCTTGGCGTAAATCTTCTTCTCCACCGCCGTTTCAAAGAAGATATCCGAGGGCGCTGTGCCCTCCTCCATAACTTCGCTTCTTACAGAGGTTATCCACCGCTCCAGTATCAGCGGCAGCGCGCCGCCATCAGGCTTTGTCTTTACGGAGAGGTTGCGCATAAGCTCACGGTAGGTTGCAAGCCCCTGTCCCTTGCTGCCCATAAGCCGCCGTTCGGGGGAGAGGTCTGCGTCCGCCGCAACAAAGCCGCGATCCATGACGTGCTGCCTTACCGTTTGCAGCAGAAAGCTTTTGCCGCTGCCGTATCTTCCCACGATAAAGCGGAAAAATGCGCCGCCCTGCTCTGTGATGTCAACGTCATGCAGCAGCGCGTTTATTTCGGCGGTGCGTCCCACCGCGATATAGCCAAGACCCGTTCTGGGTACAACGCCGCCCTTGAGCGCGTTTATCAGATTTGAAGCAATACGCTTTGGAACAACCATAATTGCCCTCCTGTTTTTAGCGGCTGAGATTTACAGCGCAGCGCTCGCCGCGCCGCAAATCTGCCGATGTTTAAGGCGCCGCACAAAGACCGACCTTGGGATTTTGCGCGGTATTGCCTTAGATATAATACTGTGCCTGTGCGCCGAACATTTCGGCATATATGCCGCCGCGCTTATGTACAAGCTCGCTGTGCGTGCCAAGCTCCTTTATAGTTCCCTCGCTGAAAACTGCTATTCTGTCGCAGAATTTGCAGCTTGACAGCCTGTGGGAAATATACACCGCCGTTTTGCCGCCCACAAGCTCGTTAAAGCGGCAGTATATTTCATATTCCGCCACAGGGTCAAGGGCAGCAGTCGGCTCGTCAAGGATAACCACGGGGGCGTCCTTATACAGCGCACGCGCTATGGCAAGCTTCTGCTGCTCGCCGCCCGAAAGCTGAACGCCATCGCGGTCAAACTGACGGAACATCATGGTATCTCTGCCCTTTGGCAGACTGTTTATTTTGTCAAGCAGCCCAACCTTTTCAAACATACTGTCAATGCTTTCGCTGCTGTCCTCTTTGCCAAGCAGAATATTATCCTTTGCTGAAAAGCTCAGCAGCTTGAAATCCTGAAATACCACCGAAAACAGCTTCATATACTCGTCATAATCATACTGCTTGATATTTACGCCGTCAAGAAGTATCTCGCCCTCATCGCAGTCATACAGGCGGCACAGAAGCTTTATAAACGTGGTTTTGCCCGCGCCGTTAAGTCCCACAACCGAAAGGCGCTCGCCCGCCTTTATCTTTATGGAAACATTCTTCAGCACCTGCACTCCTGTATTGGGATAGGAGAAGCTTACATTGCGAAATTCAATCTCATGCGGCTTTTCAAGATTTTCAACACTTGTGCTGCCCTTTTGCAGCATGGCGGGATATTCCATAAGCTTTACTATTTCGTAGCCGTAGTTGCACCTTTTCACGATATCGCGAAATCCGTACATCACCTCGCGCAGGGAGGAATTGAAAACTCCGCCCGAGGTTACAAGCTGGGAATAAGTGCCGATGGTGATATAGCCAAGTATCGCAAGCGCGCCAAGGTAAAAATAAGTTCCGAAATCGCGCAGCGCAGTCACCACGGTTTCGCCGATATCAAACGGATAGCGCTCGTCTGCCTTTTTCTTGAAAAGCGCATTTATTCTGCTCATCTGCTCTGACGCTTTGGCGATAAGCGTTCCCGCCGCGCCGTAAAGACGGATATCCTTACCGTAGCGGAATTCCTCCACCTCGCGCGTAACATAGCCAAGCACGCGGTTTATCTCCACGCCCTTTGCGAAATGCTTAACCTCAATATCGTTTTTCTTCGCGTTAAGCAGGGCGGATATCGCAAGAAGCCCGCCGATTATCAGCAGCAGCCACGGCGCGTTTATCGCAAGCACCGCTACCACGCCGCAGATTTTTATTATGTTGCTGATTATTGCAAAGAATGCCTTTGCAATGCCATGTATGCCGCCCGACCAGTCCTTGCCCTCGCGCGCCTTGTCTATCTGGTCAAGGCACTCCTTGTTTTCGGTAAGCGCAAAGTCAAGTTCCATACAGCGGTCGGCTATTTGCTCCGCCTGATAGTTAAGAAACTTGTCCTCATATTTTTCAAGATGAATACTAAGCTGGCTGTTGATAAGCCCGATAACAATATCAAGTCCCACCATAAGCCCCGCATAGGTGAAAATAAGCGCGGCGTCCTTTGCTTCGGCGCAAAGCGCGTCCACAAGCAGCGGCAGAAAGAAAATATCCACAAACGGCAGAACCGCCGCCACAACGACATTAAGCGCGGAAAGAATAAAATACGCCTTGTCAAATTTCCATGCAACAGGGAAGAAGTACTTCAGCGTTTTAATAACAACGCCCTTTTCCTGCTTTTTATTGTTTGTGTTTCCAATATCAGACATTTGCGACACCTCCCTCGATAACAGCTTCGCTAAGGGAAGCGCCGTCCTCTGTGTAATACTGCGCCTGCACATGGAACATATCCGCATATGCGCCATGCTTTGCAAGCAATTCCTCATGCGTGCCGTATTCAACCATTTCTCCTGCGACAAACATAGCTATGGTATCGCAAAAGCGCGTTGAGGAAAGTCTGTGGGAAATATACACCGCCGATTTATCGCCTATCATGCCGTCAAAGCTTTGATAAAGCCTGTACTCCGCAAGTGCGTCAAGCGCCGCCGTAGGCTCGTCCAGAACCACAACAGGCGCGTTTTTATACAGTGCGCGCGCCAGCGCAAGCTTCTGCTTTTCGCCGCCCGACAGGTCTACGCCGTCATCATAAAGCACCTTTAACAGCTCTGTATCCATGCCCTTGGGAAGCTTATCAACCTTGTCGCCCATGCCTGCGGCGCGAATATATTCCTCCGCCTTTTGCTTGTCCGTCTGCTCTGCGGTGGTCATTGAGATATTCTCGGACAGCGGGAACGCAAACACCTCCACCTCTTGAAACGCGGGCGCAAACAGCCTGAAATACTCGTTTCTGTCAAATTCACGGATATCAATGCCGTTGCAGAGAATTGCTCCCTCCGTTACGTCATAGAGCCGCAGAAGCAGCTTAATAAAGGTTGTCTTGCCTGCGCCGTTAAGTCCCACAACCGCAAGCCGCTGACCGCCCTCAAATGTAAGATTCAGATTTTTAAGCGCATAGGTTTCCTGTCCCTTGTAGCGGAAAGAAACGTTTCTGAACTCAAAAGTATACTTATCCGCTTTAGGCACGGGAACGGTCTTTTTATCCTCGTCACCGAATTTTATATCCATAAACGAGCGGAAATCGTCCATGCGCGAGGAGCGCTCTCTCATGCCGCCTATCGACTGCAAAAAGGCGTTTACCGCGGTTGACATGGCGGCTGCGCTTCCCGCATACAGCGTAAATTCGCCTATGCTCATTGAGCCGTTAAGCATTTCAAGTATCAGCCAGCCGTATATAACCGCATTTCTCACAACGGCAATTCCCGAAGAAAAAAGGCTGTTGTACTGCCAGTAGGTGCGGCTTTTAACCCAGCGCGCAAGCTCCTCCTCGTTTACCTCGTGGTGCTTGCGGCTAAGCCACTTCTTCATGCCGTAAAGCCTTATATCCTTTGCAAAGCTGAAGTCGGTGGAAACGGTCTGCATATACTCCAGCCTGCGCCATGTTCCCGCCATAGCGTCCCACATAACCTCTTTATCCTTTATGCGGATATAGTCGAAATACTCGAACTGAATAAGCGACAGCACAAGGATTATCACCACAAGCCACAGATTAAGTGTGGAAATTATAGAAACAGCGGTTATCACCGAGGTGAACTGTATCATAAAATTCCACATATCGCGCATAAGTCCCTCAACGCCGCCGCCCGAAAACGCCGTTGCGCGCTTCGCCTTTTGCAGCCTGTCCAGCATATCGGGCGTTTCAAGCTGCTCGTATTCCATGCTGAGGGATTTTGCAATGCGCTCCTTTACAAGCTTTAATCGCGTGAATGTAAAGCCCAAATCCAATTTCTTGCTGACAAGCGTATTAAGCCACATTATGGCAAACTCTACCGCCGTCGTGACTATAATCAGATACAGCAGCGGCATTATATCCTTTTCGGGACTGCTCTGCTGCTGTTCTATCATATCAATTACAAGCTTGCCTATGATAGTCCAGATATAGCTCATGGAAGCGCCCGTGATACCGCCTATCAGCAGGCACGGTATCATGGACGGACGATATTTTCTGTACGCGCGCAGTATGTATCCGCAGTTGCTGATTACGCCGTACTCATGGTGCAGCTCGTCAGACTGCTCCTTTTTCTTTCTTTTGAATATAAACATATCTCACACCAATCGAACCGAGGGGTATGGCACGCAAGCGGTCAGACCTCAACGTCTGCTTCGTAGTCCACTCCCTCAATTCCAAATCCAAAAAGCGCATAGAAATCGCTCCAATAGCCGTCAAGGTCTGTAAGCGCCTTGAAATTATCGGCATCAAGCTTTTCCCATATCGCCGAAACTTCGTCCTGAATATCCTGCTGCATTTCAAGGTCATCAAGACGAATCATGCCATTATCGTCAACAACGGCTGCGCCCGCAAAAAGCTTCTGGTTGAAAAGGCGGTACATTTGTTCTATGCAGCCCTCATGCACGCCCTTTTTCTTCATAACCCCGTACAGAATGGAAATGTACAGCGGCACAATCGGGATAGCTGCGCTTGACTGAGTAACCAGTGCCTTGTTGACAGAAATGTACGCTTTTATTTTGCTGTCGGCATATTTCTCCGTCAGCTTCTTCGAGGTTTCGTAAAGGTGAGCTTTCGCCCTGCCGATAGAACCCTCGGTATACATGGGGTGCGTGATTTTCGGGCCAATGTAGGAGTAGGCAACGGTAACGGCGTTGTCCTCAATAGCGTCAGCGGCTTTAAGCGCGTCTATCCACGCTTCCCAGTCCTCGCCGCCCATAACCTTGACGGTTGCCGCGATTTCCTCATCGGTCGCGGGTTCGATAGTAACCTCGGAAACGGTGTTTGTTCTAAGGTCGATAGACTTGTTTGTGTAGCTTTCGCCCGTTGTTTTCAGCACGGAGCTGTACACCGTATCGCCAACCGCGCGCCTTGGCGCAGCCAGTGAATAAACCACCATGTCCACCTTGCCCAAATCGGATTTAATAAGGTCGATAACCTCTTTTTTGCACTCGTCCGAGTATGCGTCGCCGTTTACGGTTTTCGCGTAAAGTCCGTCAGCGGCGGCGAATTTTTCAAAAGCCTTGGTGTTGTACCAGCCCGATGTAGCGGTCTTATTTCCGCTTGCAGGACGGTCAAACATCACGCCAAGCGTTGCTGCGTCGCAGGAATACGCCGCCGCAATGCGGCTTGCAAGACCGTATCCCATAGAGCTGCCCACAACAAGCACCTTTTTGGGCGCGTTTTCAGTTTTGGGCTGAGCCTTTACATAATCTATCTGCTGCTTTACAGCCGCTTCGCAGCCGAGCGGGTGAGCAGTGGTGCATATAAATCCTCTTACCTTAGGTTTAACTATCATTTTTGATTAACTCCTTTCGTCACGGAAGCCGCCGCGCGTCCCGTTCCTGACACGGTAGAACAGAGCGCAGACAGCCGCTTTCCCACAATACATAAAAGCGTACTCCTTTTATTGTACCATAATTATCGCTATTTATCAAGTGATAATTGCGGGATTTTACGCATTTTCGGCTTACAAAATCAAAACCCGCGCAGAAATCCGCGCGGGTCAGACTATTCAATTTACGCAATTACTCCGCAGCCATGGACTCAACCATGCCGTTAAGCTCTTCTACAATAGCGGAAACCTCCTGAACGCTGCCGCTGATTTCCTCAGAGCCTTGGCGTATTCTGTCCATAGCCACTCTGGTGTTGTCAGCGCTTTGGCGCGTAGCGTCCATCTTGTTGGTGATTTCGCCCGTAACCTCATGTATATTCTTTATGCTGGCGAGTATCTGGGCGGTGTTCGCCTCAGCCTTTTTAACGGTTGCATTGGACTTCATTGCAAGCGAGCGAACCTCGTTTGCAACAACCGCAAAGCCCTTGCCCTGTGCGCCTACCCTTGAAGCCTCGATAGAAGCGTTTATCGCCAGAATATGCGTCTGCTCTGCTATATCCTTGATGTTGCCAAGCATACGCTCATACTCGTCTATGTTTGTGCTGATATCGCGCACCGAGCTGTTGATATCGTTAATCGCTTCAACCGCGCCGCGGATTTGCTCATTAAGCGCGCGCATCTCCTCGGTAACCTGACTGTTGCGTGTAAGATGCTCCTCGGAATTTTCCGCGATAGGCATAACCTTATTCTGCAAGCTTGCAAGCGCGTCTTTCATCTCAAGCACTGCCTGCGCTATGCTGTCGCGGCTTTCCGCAGTCTTGCGGTGGAGATTTTCGATATGCTTTTTCTCATACTGTACGCAGTTCATGGGAGTATTGTTGCCCGCGATAATGGACAGCGCCATGTGGCGGCAGGATTTATAGCCGCAGGCGTGGCAGTTATACTCACGCTCCATCTTAGTGTGCTTATCCATACTGTCAAGCACTGCGTTTATCTCCGCTTCGGTAGGCTGCTTGCTTACGCTTCTGTCGGTATAGGTGCGCAGGAAATCATTGATATCAAGCTTTTTGAATATGCCGCGGTGGAAGCGCTTTATTCCGCTTTGCTTCTTTGCCCAGCCCCTTGCGCTTATCATAACGTCATAGGCGTTGAAGCTGTTGAAATCCTCGCGCGAGCCTACGCCCGAATTGCAGCCGAACTCGCAGGAAAGCACATCATAAACCGCGGGAAGCTTATCCTTGCTTGTGGCAAGATAGTGGTCAAGGTCCTCGTAAACCTTCTGCGCGCCCTCGGAGGTAACAATGTTGAGGTCGGGGTCGTATTCTCTAAGACATTCCTTAAGACCTCCTGGAATGGGGTAAAATGCGCCGTCAAAGCCGCGCGTGTCAGACCACTCAAACTCGCTTCTGCCTGTTTTAAGCACAACCTGATGCTGCTTTATGTACTCCGCAAGTTTTCTGAATGTGACGTTGTACTTGATTATGCCCGTATTTCTGAACTCATCGCCCTTTGCGATACACGGCGAAAGACCTACCAGCGTATCCGTGCTGCCGAGATATTTCTTGACATACACCGCCGTACACATCATAGGACTCTGTATGGGCGAAAGGCTTGAAAACAGCTCTTTCTTATGCTTTTCCGCATAGTTTACGATAGCGGCGCAGGGCTGCGAAACCACCTTTGCGCCCGGATTTTGTTTAAGATATTCTATATGCAGATAGGTGCATATATCCGCGCCGAACGCTGTGTCATAAACTTCGCGCACGCCAAGCTCTTTCAGCCACTGAAGCACATGGCGCCAGCTTCCGTCAAACGCCGTCTTTATAGCGGGCGCAACGATAAGCGAAACATTGCCGCGCTTTATCTCGTTGAAGAAAACCTCGATATCGTCATCATAATCTCTTGCGCCATGGGTGCAGTTTTTTATGCACTCGCCGCACTGGATACATTCATCGACATTGACGTGTACAGCCTTGCCGTCGTACCTGTTGGCATTGGGGACGGGACAATTTCTGATACAGGCGTTGCAGCCCACACATTTATCTTCCAATACTCTTACCATGATACTTACCTCACATATATTCTGAAATATATCCACAACCGTCGGGTAATTGACTGTTGTTAATTTATTATAAATTATAGCACCAATCAGCCTATTTGTCAATAAATCATTGCGTTTTGTTGATGATTTTCGTCAATTGTCACAAATAGAGATGTGCAAGATAACCAAAACGCAAAATGCGGTTTTGTACATTATCACTTTACCTTATGAAATATCAACCAGCCGCCACAAGCCCTGAACTTCCTCAAAACCGAAATTAACAGCTTTGCCGCCTATATCCGCGATAACCGCGCCGCCGTGCTGTTCAAAGCCGTAACCGCTCTGATACAAAAAGCCCGCAAGCAGCAGTCTGTGGTCGCAGTAAAAGCCGCTTATTATCTCGATATACTGCCTTACAAAAGCCTGCGCCGAAAGCGGCTGAAACACCTCGGCGGGAAGTCCGCGCACGGTTACAAACGCCGCGCCGCCGCTGTACGGGCAGCGATAATAGCAGATATCCTCATCGCTTACCGCGCAGCTTACCATGGACAGATTGTGACCGCTGTGAAGCTCGTCCAGCATGAATTTGCCGTTGTCGAACTCAGGGCAGCCTTGCAGCAGCTTTTTCGCCCTGCGCGAGGGAGCGGCGGCTATTTCGGGAAGTCCGCCCTCGGTATTAGCCCATGCCCACAGCCATGTTCCGCTCTCATGCGACTCCGAGCCGAGTACGCCCGACCCGAATACGCTGTCGCCGAATTTTATCGTGCCGCCCTTTATATCGACATTCCAGCCGTTTTCGCCTATAACAAGCTCTCCCATACGGTTCTGGCAGGCGATGGAATATCCCGCCGAAAGCGACAAAAGGCTGAAAAAATCGTTTTTGTCAAACTCTATTGGCACATTAAGTATACTTCTTTTCATTTTCCGCTCCTTAAATATTGATATTTACGCCGAATTTGCGCAGTATATCACGCATAAGCGTCTTATCAACAGTGTAAAATCTGCTTTTGCCCCTGCAAATATCGTCCACGCGGTACTCAAAGCGCATATATATTTCGCCGTAATCCTCCGCATAATAAAAGGTGCAAAGCAGATAGCTGTTTTTTGTGGCATAGTAATTTACGGGAGTAAAATCAAGCACGCTGCGGATATCGCTGTCAAGCAGCGCTTCGGCTTCGGGGATTTTCATAGGCTTAAACTGAACCTTTTTGGTGCGCGGCAGCAGTTCTGCGCGCTTTTCTTCCTCGGTTTTGCCAAGCTTTTTGTTTTTGCCGAACAGTCCGAACATAGCAAATATCCTCCCGTTTTCCGATAATTTTGACAGTATGGAGTTATTGTACCACATTATTCCGCAAAATGCAAGTATGCGGCTTGACATAAACGCATTATTGATGTATAATACTATATAATATGTTAGTCCCAACTAACAGCAAAAGAGGTATTCAGAATGAAAAGCAAATTCAACGTAACGGGCATGAGCTGCTCAGCCTGCTCCGCCCATGTAGAAAAGGCTGTTAAAAAGCTTGACGGCGTAAAGGAGGTCGCGGTAAGCCTTATGAGCGCTTCCATGACCGTGGAATACGAGGGTATTTCCGAAGCCGATATAATAAACGCGGTGGTAAAATCGGGCTACGGCTGCACCGTCAAGGGCGAAAAGCCGCAGGCAAGCAAACAAAGCAGCTCAGACCGAAAAAACGCCGAAGCGCGCGCAATGAAGCTGCGCCTGTTTTTGTCGGTGGGATTTCTTGTGGTGCTGATGTATGTTTCCATGGGAAGTATGTTCGGCGCGCCGCTGCCAGCGTTTCTTGAGGGCGCAGAGGGTGCGGCGGCATTCGGATTTACGCAGTTTCTGCTTACGCTGCCGATAATCTATCTTAACCGTTCGTATTTTTCGCGCGGATTTAAGGCGCTGCTGAAAGGCGCGCCCAATATGGATACTCTGGTTGCAACGGGCGCGGCGGCTTCCGTTGCATACGGAATATTCGCGGTGTATATGATGTGCTACGGCACGGCGGCGGAAGATACCCAGCTTGTCCACACTTTCAGGCATGACCTTTATTTTGAGGGCGCGGGCATGATACTCACCCTTATCACGGTGGGAAAATATCTTGAAAGCCGCTCCAAGGCAAAGACCGCAGAAGCGCTTGAAAAGCTTGTGCAGCTTGCCCCCGAAACCGCCGTGGTTGAGCGCGGCGGCAAGGAAATCACTATCCGCGCGGACGAGCTTGCTGTCGGCGATATCTGCGTTGTGCGCGCAGGACAGCGTATTCCCGCAGACGGAATTATCACCGAGGGCAGCGGCGCGATTGACGAATCCGCGCTGACGGGCGAAAGTATTCCCGCGGAAAAAGCGGTGGGCGACAAGGTTCTGACAGCCTCGATAAACAGCAGCGGCTTTATCAAATTCCGCGCGGAAAAGGTGGGCAGCGAAACAACGCTTTCCCAGATTATAGAGCTTGTGTCGGACGCTTCCGCTTCAAAAGCGCCGATAGCGCGCGCCGCCGACAAGATAAGCGGCGTGTTTGTGCCCGTTGTTATGGGAATTGCGGCGATAACCTTTGCGGTGTGGCTGCTTATGGATTACAGCTTTACCCATGCGCTTTCGATGGGAATATCGGTGCTTGTTATTTCCTGTCCCTGTGCGCTTGGACTTGCCACCCCCGTTGCCATAATGGCGGGAACAGGCAAGGGCGCGGAAAACGGTATTCTTATCAAATCCGCAGCCGCGCTTGAAACGCTGCACAAAATCGACACCGTTGTGCTTGACAAAACGGGAACCATCACCGAGGGCAAGCCGCGCTGCACCGATATAATAGAATACCGCAGCGGCGCGTTCCTTACAGCGTACAGCATAGAACGTCTGGCGCAGCACCCCGTGTCCTCCGCGATAGCTGCGCAGGGCGAGAAAATGGGGCTTTCCGCGCTGCCCGCAAGCGATTTTGATACGCTTTTCGGCAGGGGAGTAACAGCGGTTGTGGGCGGCGCGCGTTACTATGTCGGCAATATGCGCCTTATGGAGGAAAAAGGAATTGACTGCAAGTCCGCTCAAAGCGATTTTTCAAGGCTTTCGGACGAGGGCAGGACGGTTATGCTTATCGCGGACGAAAAGCAGGTTATCGGCGTTATAGCTGCCGCAGATATCATTAAGCCTACCTCTGCCGAAGCCGTCCGCCGCTTTAAGGCTATGGGCATTGAGGTTATAATGCTTACGGGAGATAACGCGCGCACCGCCGAAGCAATACGCCGCCAATCGGGTGTCGATAAGGCGATAGCCGAGGTTCTTCCCACAGGAAAGGCGGAGCATATCGCGGCGCTCAAAGCCGAGGGCAGGCGCGTTGCCATGATAGGCGACGGAATAAATGACGCGCCCGCGCTTGTATCGGCAGATGTTGGCATAGCCATAGGCGCGGGAACGGATATCGCGATAGACAGCGCCGACATTGTTCTTATGAAAAGCGACCTGTGTGACGCAGCCTCGGCTATATCGCTTGGCAGGGCGACAATCCGCAACATAAAGCAGAACCTGTTCTGGGCGTTTTTCTATAATTCGGTGGGAATACCGCTTGCGGCGGGCGCGCTGTTTATCCCGTTCGGCATTAAGCTTAACCCCATGATAGCGGCGGCGGCAATGAGCCTTAGCTCCGTATGCGTTGTAACAAATGCGCTGCGGCTCAGATTTTTCAAGGTAAAGGGCGTGGAAAACGCGCGCGCCGAAGCTGTCGGCACGGAGGACTGTTCCGTTTCGCTATGCGGCGCTGCCGAAATTCCCGCCAAACAGCCTGCCGCCGAAAAGCGCGTAAAGCTTATAGCCATTGAGGGAATGATGTGCGGACACTGCGTTTCCCACGTTAAAGAGGCGCTTAACGCAATTAACGGCGTCAGCGCAAATGTCAGCCTTGCCTCAAAATCCGCAGAAGTAACGCTGACCGAAGCCGTCACGGACGAGCAGCTTTCTGCGGCAATAGAAAACGCGGGATATAAGGTTGTATCAATAAAGGAAATCTGAACAACGCTATTTCACAAATAAGCAAAGGCTGCACGAATTATTTCCGTGCAGCCTCAGACCGTCGAAAAAGCCCTGTTGGGGCTTTTCCGCCTTGATTGCCTATCAGCAAAGGCGGGCGAGTCTGTCAACGGCGGCGCATTTATGCGCCGTTCATCTTGACCGTTGACTGGCTCGGCTGGCTTTGCTATTTCCCCGATAAATGCGAAGTTGTCATTTAGGTATCAAGGATACATTCGCCTTTTGTTCCATCCTCATTTATAAAGAAGCAAGAAAGAGCAGGTCGTTTGATACCACAATCGTCAAGAAATAACATCATCAATAATATTCAAATCGTAATCAAATATGGCCCGATAGGACGTATAATAATCGTCCTCTCCATCGTTGATGGTAATGATACAGGTAATCGTGTCTAATGGTGGATCAAAATTAAAATTTTTATTGAACGATACCACTGTGTCATAAAAATGGTATGTTTTCATGACCGTATCAAAATCCGCTCTCAACAGTTACTATGTAAAGGGTAGTTTCTACTATCTAATACATAATGACTGCGGCTCATTTGTGGTAAAGTGACACATCGGTCGAAGGGGGATGAGCGTTAAATAGAGCAGGTGCATGACGCACAGAAATGCGGTCATGCGCCTGCTCTAACAGCTTTGCAAACTGGAAGTTATCGCTTCCCTTCTTTAATGAACATGATCAATTTTTCTACATCATCAAAGTCATCATAATCGCCAACGACACCTTCACGATGATATATAACGCCATTTTTTTCGTTGCGTTCTAAGCAATCTAACAGCATTTGCTCCCCATATCTTTTAACAAACAAAGTAAAGCCATATGGTTTTACCTTGGACAGCAAACCTTTTCTGCAATCTTCCATGCAACTATAACAATGGTCGTAACATTTCGATGTGGAGCATGTCCTGTTTTCACACGAGTCCTTGCCAGGACATTCTCCCGAATTACACCCGTGACAGGTTGTGTTTTCAGAACACAGACAGCAAGCAAGTCCACATCTTGCAATTCCTAATTCTCGTTTCATAAAATACCTCCACAATTTTAGTTTGTATGTCAAAATTATAGCATATGAGCACATCGATTTCAATCTGTAAAATGATTGCCCCGAAGGGCGCACTTACTCACTACCCCAAAGGGGCGGTGGTATGGCTTACAGCCATCGTGCGCTCTCCGAGGGGGCGGGGGAGATTGCTCCTGTCGGGGCGTAGCACTGATTTGAGAACCTGTCAAGGAATCGGCTTTGCCTTGCCTAAAGGCATCCTTGACAGCTTCCCAACGGTAAAACCGTAAACTCTTGCGCGCAGGGCGGATGTTTCGTCGAAAAAGCCCCAAAGGGGCTTTTTCGACGGTCTGAGACTGCACGAATTATTTCCGTGCAGCCTTTGCTTATTGAAAGTCCATAACAGGCATGGCGTTTTATTGCCAGACTATACTTGCCCAAGATTACTACAGGCTGGTGAGGAAGTGCCAGATGCTAGGAAGATATGCAACGGCTAGGCTTTGTGCCTGCCGTTGCATATCTAACGACGCAGATGGTGCTTTATCGCCAGCCTGTATTCATGCGTAGATTTCGGGTTTTGTCTGCTCAAGTGCCTTGATGGCGGCAACTGCGTCCCAATAGAAATGATAGTCGCCTATGCGTTCCTTGAAGCCTGCCCTCTCCATCATTTCCATTACGCTGTCCTGAACGCCGCAGAAAACAACGTGTGTGCCGTCATCATGAAGCTGCCTGTACAGCGCTTCAAGCTCGCCAAGCGCGATATCGTCAGCGCTTGGCACGCCGCGCATGGAGATTATAAGCTGCTCGCTGCCGCGAAGCTGCGCAATGGAGGAAATCAGCTTCTCCTGCGTACCGAAGAACAGCGGGCCTGAAAGATATACAACCCTACATTCGCTGTGATCGTCCGCAACGGTCTTGCCCTTAAGCTTGCTTTCATCAACCTCGCTGACCACAACATCAAGTTCGCAGCTTTTCACGATAAACACCAGCATAGCCACAACCACGCCGATAACAATGGCGATTGTCAGGTCAAACACAACCGTTGCCACCATGGTTATAAGATATTGCAGTATGGAGGACTTAAACTTTTTGCCGAATATATTCTTGATGGAATGCCACTCGTTCATGCGGAAAGCGGTAACCATCAGCACGCCCGCAAGCGCCGCAAGCGGAATACGGCTCATAACCCCGCCAAGCAGGAACATGGACAGAATAAGCACAATAGAGTGAATAACGCTGACAAGCCTTGTCTGTCCGCCCGATTTTATTGCGACAGAAGTTCTCGCGATAGCCGCCGTTGCGGGAACACCGCCAAGCAGCGGTATCACCATGTTGCCTATGCCCTGTGCCACAAGCTCGCGGGTAGCGTCAAGGCGCTCGCCTTTCATTTTTCCCGCAGAAGCGCCGCACAGCAGGCTTTCAATCATTCCAAGCGCCGCAACCGAAACAGCGGGCATTATAAGGCTTGTGATATTGTCAAGCTGAAATCCCTTTGATATAATGCTGTTATCGGCGATAAGCGTTGCGGGAATTGCGCTGACCTCTGCCACAACGGGCTGCGAAAAGCACAGCATATTTACAATAAGCGCCACAATTATTCCCACCAGTGACGAGGGAACAACCGCGTTCCACTTCTTGGGATATACAATCATTATCAGCATAACCAGACCGCCGAACATTACGGCATACCAGTTGGGATTGAAAGAGCCTTCTCCGTTGAAGTAGGATATAATCTTCTGTATGGCATTCTCGCCAACCGAGGTTGTGCCGAAGAAATTATCAATCTGTCCAAGCGCAATGATTATCGCAATGCCCGATGTAAAGCCTGTTATTACGGGCGCGGGAAGATATGAAACCAGCTTGCCCACGCGGCAGACCGCCGCAAGGATAAGAATAATGCCCGACAAAAATCCCGCCGTAAGCACGCCCATAACGCCATACTGCGCTGAAACCGAAAGCAGTATAGCCGCCATTGCGCCCGTGGGTCCCGAAATCTGATAGGAAGCGCCGCCCAGAATGGCTATAACTATTCCCGCAACAATCGCGGTAATCATGCCCGCAGCCGCGTCCGCGCCCGAACTTACACCAAACGCCAGTGCAAGCGGAAGCGCCACCGCCGCAACCGTAATTCCCGCCATAGCGTCCTTGGCAAAGCGTTTGCCGTTGTAGCCCTTAAATTCCGCTTTAAGGTCGGAAATATATTTTTTTACCATAATTTTGTCCTCTTTTTCTTTTGTTTTTCAAACTCTTTAATTATACGCCTGTTTTCATTTAATGTCAATCGCAGAGAGTTACAAGTTTTTTGGCAAATTACAGTGGATTTTAGGCAATTTGCCTTTTGCATAAAAATTCGCCGCGCAGAGTTTAATCTCCGCGCGGCGTGATATTCAATATATGTGGTTAAGCGGTGTATTCATCAATAAGCGCCTGAACCTGCGGCATAACCTCCGCACTGCGCTGCGCCCACGACTCCTCGCCGAAAGTGCAGTCGATTATGGACTGACCTATGTATGCCTGCATTTCCGAACCGAAGCCATACAAATCCTCAAACACAAATTCAAATTTATCGGGGTCGCGCATTTCAACCCAGAGGTCGTATACGTCCTCGTCCCAAATCATCTGCCATTTTTCCATGCCTGCGTATTTGCCAGCGGTATAGGTGATTTTTTCGGGATTGATGTGGTCTTTTTTAACCTGCGCCTGAATTTCCTCGTCAACCTCAAACAGTCGGCTGCACATGATAAATTCAACCGCGCCGTTAATATTCTTCGCACCCTTGGGTATCATGTAGCCAAAGCAGTTTGTGCCTTGATAATACTTGTCGGATTTAGGGTCGCGGGGATAGGGGACAAATGCAAAGTCCGATACAGTGCCCAGAATATCGTTCTCAACGCCCGATGGATTCTGAACATTTTCCGTCATTGCGATATAAGCCCACTCAGGTTCAAGTCCAAGGAACAGGATTTTATCGGATACATTTGCAAACACCTGCGGAGATACCCAGTCGCCGTGCGGGTGGCTTGTGGGATAAAGAAGTCCGCTTCTGCCCATTTCCGCGAGGTATTCAACCGCCCTTGTAACGTTGGAGTCGGCAAGATTATTCTGGATATCGCCGCCCGAAATATAGTTTATACATACTGTGCCCGTTGTGCAGACAAAGGCGTTAATGGTAGCGTCAGTTGCATAGAAGCCGATATTCTCATCGGACAGATTGCAGAAATCCAGCATAAGCTGCCGCCAAGCGTCCCATGTCCATTCGCCGTTTTTGTAAAGTTCATAAGGGTCGGTAAGTCCTGCGTCTGCAATGGTCTTGCGGTTGTATTCCAGCGAGTACCATGTAACCATTCTGTGCGGGAAGAAATAATGGTCGCCCTTGTAGTCGAAAAGTTCAATCATATCGCGCATATTAGCCCACAGCGGGTCGTCAATGTCAAAATAATCATCAAGCGGCTCATAGATATTCTTTGACACACCATAAGGGAACGACTCAGGCTCAAAGGTAAGCAGGTCTGGCGAATCATCGCCGGATATCAGCGCAGCAAGCTTTTCATAATACGCTGAACCGAATGACGCGGAAATCCACTCAATCTGACCGCCGTACAGTTCCGTCTGAAAAACGTCAACCTGCTGCTTTGCTTTCTGGTCAACGGTTATGTCATAATAGCCGAGGTATTTGACAGTACCCGCATTGCCGCTTGGCGTATAATCGCCCGTGTCAAGGTCTTTAATTTCCTCATCGGTGGCGGCATTTGCATCAGGGTCGGTTGTAGTACCCGCGCCCGTACCCGCCGAGGTTGAGGATGTTATAGCCGCGCCGCTGTTCGCGCCGCTTGGCGCAGTGTCTGTGCAGGCAGCCGTACCCAGTATCAAAGACGCTGTTATCGCCATGCACACCAGCTTTTTAAGCTTGTTCATTTATAAATCCCTCCATGAAAATAATTGCGCAGACTAAACCAATAGCCACGAATTTTTAATTGGTATAATTATTATAACACTTATCGTCAAAAATTGCAATACCCCGCAGAAGCATAAATTCGCGCTTTATCAAGGCGCAGTTTTCTTAAAGACCACCGTCTGTTCTTTCATGGATATTTTGCCGACCTCATAGCCGAATTCCGTCAGTTCCTTTTTGTATTTCAAAAAAGAATGGTCTATCGGTATCCCTGCAATGCCCTCAATTTCGGCAAAAGTCAGCTTAAAGCTTTCCGCGCCGTTTCGCTTTATGTAATTCCACAGCGGTTCATATTTGCTGATTTTTCAACTGCTCCCAATGCTGCTTAGTCATTACGTTGGTATGACCCACGCGCGTTTCATTCATAACAGGCAAAAAAATGTCGTCGCAGGTATGATGATACACAAAGCCGACCTTTTCCTGCACTCTTTTGGATTTTGAATTTCCGTCATAATAGCCGCACCAAACGGCTGACATTTTCAAATCCTCAAACGCATGGCGAAGAATTTCCCTTGCCGCTTCGGGCATATATCCCCTGCCCCAGAACGGCTTTCCAAGCCAATAGCCAAGTTCACATTCATCGTCCTTATCGGTCATATCGGTATGCCCGTTCAGCCTTAATTCAATGCTGCCGATAGCCTCGCCGCCGTCCCTTTCGCAGATTGCATAGCACTCCGCGCCGTTCAACACATTGCGGATTATGTCAAGGCTTTCCTCCGCGGATTTATGCGGCTGCCACCCCGCTATCGGTCCGATAGCGGGGTCTTTTGCGTATTTATAAAGGCTCTCAGCGTCAGCCTCCTGCCATTTTCTTAATATCAGACGTTTGGTTTGTATCATTTTGGCTGCCTTTCTTTCATAAAATGTCGAAAATACTACCGCCTTGTGTGGTTCGCCTGAATAACAGATAACGCTTCCTCAACAGCTTTTTCCTTTGTATCAAAAAAGTTTATCTCCAGCCTAAACCATTGCAAAAATTGCATTTGGTTCTTCCTTTTCCGTTACAGGAAATACAATTCACAAAACCTCTTTGGCAGGCTGTACAAGTGATGCTTCCATGTCCTGAACAGCCATAGCACGTGTTGAACATACCATTTGCCCAATGATGACCCGTTCCGCGGCACAGACTGCATTGAACCAAACCGCCGCCCGAGCATTTGTAGCATTTTGAATGGCAGCTGCCATTGCACAGAGAGCATACATTAAATCCCGATCCAGAACAGAACGGGCATTTGTCGTGACCGGAAATGCTGCCAGACGTATCTGTTCCCCAATCGGTATCGTCAGATATTTGCGAACCTCCAAATTCCTCCACACATATACCTTCTAAGCAATACACATATGAGCCACATGAAGCCTTGATTACATATGAAATAGCCATAGCATAATCGCTGTTCTCCAGTATAGTTACTGTTACATCTGACATATCAGCCACATAAAGAGGTTTATTGTTGTTATCCCTCTCAAATGTGTTTCCTGAAACGTATATGTAGCAAAGCCTGTTGTCACCTGCGCTACTCTGTTCCTCAAAGTCTTTCTTCTTCAGCACATCTCCTGTTTTGTAATAGCCAGCGTCAATCGTTATGCTGATACGGTCATTATCCGCTTCGCCCCAGCCCGTAGTTGCAAAGATGTACTTTCCACCCTTGTCTGTAAAGGATGTGCTTGTGTTTATTTTGTTATATACCATATCCGCATTGCCTGTGGATATTGACACTTCCGCAGGATAATAGAATATCACAGAACTTTTTGTATAGTCTTCATAAGTTGCAACGGTCATATCATAGCTTTCGTCCAAAAGAGAATCTGCGGGAGATGCAATTGGACTGTCGCAATTCATAAAGTATTTAATCATTTGTTTATTTATATTCCATTTCTTTGCCAAGGTAAATCCATACTGCTCCAAATCCTTCACATATTCTTCTATAAATTCCAGGTCCACCGCCTCGTCGCATTTAAAGGTTAAACAGTAGCATCCGCTGCTTGCCAGTTCCTCCCGTCCCATAGAAAAAGTGTAATCTGTATAATCGAATATAGGAGGAATAGATATAGATGACGCATGAGTTGAAGTGTCATACATCTCTTTAACATAGCTTGCGCTTGTATAACCTGGCTTTGCCTCAAGACGATCGCCATGGCTGTTATTCATAGCGTATGTTTTTTCTTGTTCTTCCTTTGGGGTTGAATCTTTATTTTCATTGGCGGATTCAGTCGGAGCATTTGTACTTGCCTCGGGTTTGCTCGTTTCGGGTTTGCTAGTTTCGGGTTTGCTAGTTTCGGGCTTGCTAGTTTCAGGCTTGCTCGTTTCGGGTTTGCTCGTTTCGGGTTTGCTAGTTTCGGGCTCGCTCGTTTCAGGCTTGCTTGTTTCAGGCTTGCTAGTTTCGGGCTTGCTTGTTTCAGGCTCGCTCGTTTCAGGCTTGCTCGTTTCGGGCTTGCTCGTTTCGGGCTTGCTCGTTTCGGGCTTGCTTGTTTCAGCGCTGCTTATCACATCACCACTTGTAACATCTTCGCTAATTGAATTGTCTTGGTAATCGGATATTATTTCTGAATTGTTTGGTTGTGCCGCACAGCCGCCGTACATAACGGACGGACTTATAGCAACTGCCATCATAAGTATAGCCGCCATTATCTTTCTGATATTCTTTTTCATAATTATGACCACCCTTTCGCTTGCACTGGTTAAAGATATAGTTAGGATTGCTTAAACCTCAATCATGACTTGCCGCTGATTACTCAAACCATTTTAAGATTTATTTATCGCCCCATTTCATTCCACAATTTGTCACAAACAAGTATAACACAAATCGTGGAAAAAGTCAACTTCATGGCAATTTAACGGAAATATTTATTTACAGCGTTCTGCTGCATTTTTCTACTTCTCCCCTTGCCAAATTATTATCGATAAACCGTTTTGCCCCTGAAGTATTTTTAGCTTTTCGACATCGCGTGATCCTCCATCACAGCGTTATCCAGAACCTTTTCAAATCTTCATTTTCATCCGGTTCATGTATCGTATATTCGTAAACGCCGCCGCACGCAAGGATTGTCTTTTCACTTCCGATGTTACCATCAACGCAAGTAATCATCACTTTATCAATCTCAACTTCACGGCAAAAGTTAAGTGCCATTCTCAGCATTTTCTTTGCATAACCTTTACGCCGTTCGCACGGTCTTACAGAATAACCGATATGACCTGCGTATTTTTCAAGATAGTCATTTAAACGATGTCTGACTTGAATCATTCCAACCAATTTGTTATCACTCTTACGAATAAAAAAGAATTGTGTGGCAGGAACTAAGTGAGAAGGAATCTTCAAAGGGTCTTCGTGCTCTAAACAAATCTGTATATATTCATCGGGGTTCGAGGTTCTGCGGAGAGAACCCGTCCCGTTCATGGAGTCGCCTGCATTAAGGAACTCTTGTCTGTATTCAATAATCTGGCTCGCATATTCGCTCGTCGGTCGTATCAAAACAAATTCTTCCATAATTAACCTCGTGTGTATTCTTCAATATGCTTTATTACAGCCTCAAATGCTT
>CAZKXB010000041.1:0-23586 GCA_964556595.1 uncultured Ruminococcus sp.
GGGGGTTGTTCTGGTCCATAAACTGCGACAGCGGAGAAGAACCGAAGAACTCTCTCATCGCGGAGATAACCTGTCTTGCGTTGATAAGCGACGAGGGGGAAACCTTTTCCTGATCCTGCGCCTGAAGCGCCATTCTCTCGCGGATTGTGCGCTCCATACGGGAGAAGCCGATACGGAACTGGTTCTGAAGCAGCTCGCCCACGCAGCGGATACGTCTGTTGCCAAGGTGGTCGATATCGTCAATATCGCCCACGCCCTCGCACAGGTTGATGAAATAGCTTACCGCAGCGTAGATATCATCAAGGGTAATGTGCTTGGGTATAAGCTCCTCGCAGCGAGTTCTCAGCAGCTCTGCAAGCTTCTCGTTGTCGCCCTCGGCTTCTTCGAGAACCTCTGCCAGAACAGCAAATCTTACCTGCTCGTTTATACCTAGCGCCTCAAAGTCAAGGTCGGAAGCGTAGCAGTGGATATCGACCATGCCGTTGCCGACAACCTTTACTGCCTTTCCGTCGGGATTGTAAACGGAAAGCTCCGTTACACCTGCATTTTCAATGGCAAGCGCAAGTTCGGGGGTAATTACATTGCCGTCCTCGGCAAGAATTTCGCCCGTAAGCGGCGCGATAACCGTGCAGGCAGCCTTTCTGCCGCTGATACGGTTGGAAATGCCAAGCTTTTTATTATATTTGTAACGTCCAAATCTGGACAAATCATATCTCTTTGCGTCAAAGAACAGGGTATTGAGGTGGCTCTGCGCAGACTCAACCGTTGGCGGCTCGCCGGGACGAAGCTTCTTGTACACCTCAAGCAGCGCTTCCTCACGGTTCTGCGTGCTGTCCTTATCCTCAATTGTGCGGATAATTCTGTCGTCCTCGCCGAATTTCTCTTTAAGCTCCTCATTGGAAGAAAGTCCGATAGAGCGCAGGAAAGTTGTTGCGGGGATTTTTCTGTTTTTATCTATGCGGACATAAAAGACATCGTTGGAGTCCATCTCGTACTCCAGCCACGCACCCCTGTTGGGGATAACAGTAGCCTTAAACAGCTTCTTGCCCGTTTTATCGTAATCAAAGCCGTAGTAAACACCGGGAGAACGTACAAGCTGCGATACAACAACACGCTCTGAGCCGTTGATAACGAAAGTACCGCTTTCTGTCATAAGCGGCAAGTCGCCCATGAAAATCTCGTTATCCATAATCTCGCCCGTTTCCTTGCTGAGCAGACGTGCGGTAACGCGAAGGGGAGCGGCATAGGTAGCGTCGCGCTCCTTGCACTCCTCGATAGTGTACTTTGTTTTGTCGTCAAGACGGTGGTCTATGAACGAAAGTTCAAATTTTCCGTTGGAATCGGTAATGGGGGAAACGTCCTTGAACACTTCCTTGATACCGTCCGTCAGGAACCAGTCATAGGAGTCCTTCTGGATACCAATGAGGTTCGGCATATCAATTACCTCGTTGATTTTGGAAAAACTCATTCTGGTGTTTTTTCCGAGCTGTACGGGTTTTACATTCACCATCGGCTTTATCACTCCTTAAATTATTTCCGCAATAGCACGCGGCAGTGACATTTTTTAGCGGAAAATCTCGCAATTTTCCATCAAAAAACGGGCTTTTCGCGCACATATCCATTATGATACATTATAGTATTATACAACATCTGATTATTTTTGTCAAGGGATTTAAGCCCGAAAAAAGGCTTAGTTTTAGCCAAAAAAACGCAAACCTCGCCGATTTTTTTGCACAAACCGACGAAATATTTCCCCGCCAACACGCGGAGTTGAATTTTCCCGAAATATAACCAACCGCGCGCCCAAATCCGCGCAAGGCTTAAAACGGGATATCTGCGCGGTTTTTCGCAGTTGCGGCGGCTGCGTGATTGTGGCTTTTTCACAAATTAGCCAACAACGTTGAATAAATTTTCGGAAAGTTGTTGAAATATGGCGCGAAATATGATATACTGATTAAGGAATTGTTTGTTGCTATGGAGGAACCGATGGATTGTGCAATATGGCTTGGCAGGAAGAAAATATTCTCTGCTGATGATATCGCTGATAATTTTGATATTGCTGCTGTCCGCGGTTACTTTCTGGCGGGCAGCCTGATACGTTGGCTTAACGCCCACGGCGGTGCGGATTATGCGGAGCAGCTTGAACAGCTTGACCCCGCCGACCCTGCGCTTAACGAAAAGCTGACCGCCGTATTCAAGCATGAAAGCATGGATATTCCCGTCCACACAACGGACGAAAACCTTGTGCGCGCAATAAACGCCCTCAGAAGCGGAAATCACACGCCTTCTTCCGCCAACACCTCCGCGGGCAGCTATTCTTTCGGCTTTGCTAGCCGATACGGAAGCCTTGCGGAAATGTTTTCGGGCGGCTCGTTCGGTTATGGTTCGCTAAGCTACGGCTCATTCGGCTACGGCGCGGCGGGCGGTTCGTTCGTTAAAACGTGGCAATGGGAGTGGGAATGGCGCTTTGGCTCGTTTCGCCGCGCGGGTATCGGCGGCTCTTTTGCGGCGGCTTATACAGGCTCTTTCGGCTATGGCTCGTTCAATTTCGGCTCGTTTGGATATGTGCCGTTCGGGTCTTTCGCAGCGGCGCTGCCCTCATCATATAAAGGGATACCACTTTACGGCAGCTTTTGCCCTCTTACGGCGGACGAGTATGACGAAATTATGTACCGCTGTCTTGCAATGTATCCGCTTAACCGCTTCGGCTACGGAATACACAATATCTGAGGTTTACTATGAACGCTATCCATATAATCTCCACCGCTCCGTTTTTTGCAAAGAAAAGCGGAGCGTTTTCGGTTGAGGATTTCGACCTTTACTGCACCGTGCTGTCCGCGCTGAACTGGCGCAGGCACAACGGCGAAATACAGCTTTTCGCCGACAGCGCGGGAGCGGAATATTATGAAAAACTCGGTCTGTGCGATATTTGGGACGGGGTGCAGGTCTGCGTTCCCGATGACCTTGAGGGCATTGACCCGCAGATGTTCTGGGCGGGCGGCAAGCTATTTGCACTGCGTGAAGCCGAAGCGCCCTGCGTTATGCTGGACACCGACTTTATCGTGTGGGAAAAGCTTGACTTCGGCGGCGAAATAATAGCGGCTCACCGCGAGGAACTTTATCCCGACATCTATCCTCCGCTTGGCTATTTCAGGCTTCGCGATCACATAATACCGCAGTTCGACGAGAGCGTTCTGCCGCTTAATACCGCGTTTCTTTATTTGCCCGACAACGATTTCAGGCTGTTCTATACCTCACAGGCGATAGCCTTTATGAAATCGGCGGTTTCCTGCGAGGACAGGCTGTGCTACATGGTTTTTGCGGAGCAGCGCATGGCGGCAATGTGCGCCGAATACACAGGAACGCCCGTAAAAACGCTGCTTGACAAAAATCACCTTTTCTTCCCTCAAAGCAGCTTCACCCATCTTTGGGGAGCAAAGCAGGCAATGCGCGACAACCCCGACCTGCGCGCGGATTTCTGCCGAAAAGCCGCCGAAAGAATACGCGCGGATTTCCCCGAATACGCCTACACTGCGGATATTATCGCGGAGCGCACAAAAAACAGCGGCAGAGCCGAATAACGGTCTGCCGCTTATTTATCACCGCCGCTGGCGGCTTTTCTTTTCTTTATGCGGGAATAGACAAACGCCGCCAGAACCAGCGCAAGCTCCGGTATCGTCTGCCACAGGCGCGACAGCACCGAGATAACCACCGCCTCGTTCTGCGGCATAATCAGCATAAGTCCCGCCGTGATAATTCCCTCGCGCACGCCAAGACCTGACGGCGCGAACACCGCCAGTATGCCGATAATCGCCGAAACTCCCCATACTCCCGCGCAGAACAAAAGCTGATTTAGCTCAACCGCGGGACAGATTGACTTTGTAAGAATATAAAATCCAACGCCCACAATAAGCCAGTTGGCTATAAACAGCAGCACAACCCTTATCATCTGCGAATACCGCATAGGGATTTCAAGCGGCTTTTTAAGCAGCCTGCCGATTGGCTTAAGTACCAGATTTATCACCCTTGGGTGTATTGCAATAAAAAACGCCGCTATAAGCAGAATTGTAATCCATTGATAGTCCGAAAGCAGCTCGTTCGGGAAAAACAGCAGCGATACAATAAACAACATTGCCGCGCCAAGCAAGGTACAGATGTTTTCTATAAAAAAGCACACCGTAACCCGCGAAAGCGGCGCGCCCTCCTCTTTATAATAGGTGAGCCTTGCCGCGAGCATAAACACCTTGCCGGGGATATATTTGCCCAGTATGGAATACAAATACCCCGTGACCGCATTGTCGTAGCTTATAGCGCAGCCGTTGATTTTTGTAATATAATGCCAGAGCGAGGCAAGGGTAAGCTTGTAAACGAAATAAAACAGCATTGAGAACAGAAAAATCCCGATATCGGCATTAGCGATTACTGCGGCAAAATCCTCCCGATTGCGGATAAAATACCACGCAACAAATATAATCGCCAATACTCCGAAAGCAACTTTGCAAACGGTAAGTATTCTGCTGCTGTTTTTGGTTTTATCCATGGTTCACCTCAGAAGCTAAACAAAAATCTTATGGCTTTGCAATTCCCACCGCGCGGTCAATCTCCCGCGAAATAAGCGCGATATTGTCAAGCGAGCTTGCTTTTACCTCGGGAAGCTTTGCCGCTATCTGCGCCCGTATGCTGCCGTTTTGCGCGATAAGGCTGTCGAATTTTTCATACAGCACGCCCGTTTCAAGCTGCGAATAATCAACCGCATACGCGCCCAGTCCAAACATATCCAAAACCTCTTTATACTTATGGCTCCAGCCGACAAGCAGCACAGGCACGCATTTTTCAAGCGCGCCAATCATTGCGTGAAAACGCGACCCCACAAGGCAGCAGCACCGCGAAATAAGCCCGCGCAGCTCCTCGGGGGACATCTCGCGCAGATACCAGCGCACCCGCCGCTTATCGGTGCAGCACTCATACACCTGCGAGCATATCATGAGGTCATTGTTGCGCGGCTTGGCACTGCCCTCGCGCGCAGCATTGGCTATAATCAGCACATTGAAGCCACGGCTGTTCAAATATTCCACAAGCTGCACCATACAGCGCTTGTAATCTATGCCAAGCCTGCGGCACTTCTTATCCACAACGCTGCTTAATGACAGCGCCACGACATTGCCGCCGTAAAAATCATCACCGCCGCAAAGCTTTTCCACAGCCATATCATAATACGCGCTGTCCGCCATGGTAAACGCGCCGTCCGCGCACAGCCGTACATTATCCGACACGCCTATATCGTGCAGATTTTTAAGCGTTTCCCCGCCGCGCGCGCAGATAAGCTTCATCTTAGGCAGCACAAGCCGCGCAAGCAGCCTGTTAAGCCGCTTATGGAACGGCCCTATCGCCTGCGAATACTTTACAACAGGCACTCCGCACAGCATGGGAACTGCCGCGCAGACAAAGGCATATATATTCATTACAGAACCTCGGCTGTCCACAAAGGATATTCCCGCCTCGTCAACAATCAAATCGGTTTTGCTGTACGCGCCGATTATGCCGTTAAGGCGAAGAAGCCACCCAAGCGGCGGCACAAAACGCATAAAACTGTACAGCAGCGCCAGCGGAAACGCAAGAAACATCAGCCGCGCAGGCTTTGCATTTACCACTTTTATAAAATCGTATTTTTCGGGAAGCTGTTCAATCAGCCGTCTGTCATCATCGGGATAGGTTGACATCAGCGTTATATTCAGGCTCTCGCCGTAGCGCTGCTTAAGTTGGCTTATCGAGCTTTTCAGCATTGCGGCGGCGCCTTTGTTGCCGCTGAAGCTTGCCGCAGTGACGGCAATATTTATCGGTTTCATTGTAATTTCTCCCGCAGTATGATGCGCTTAACCATTCTTTTCTTTCAGCGCGTCGGTGGGACGGTTAAGGTCGCGGTAAAGGGTAACGGTAAACTCCGTGCCGCAGTCCTCGGCACTGTGTACGCTTATCTGACCGCCGCAAAGGCTAAGCACCCTTTTCACAAGCGGAAGCCCCAGACCGTTGCCCTTGGTGGCATGAGAAGCGTCCGCCTGATAAAATTTTTCAAATATGTGCGGCAGTGCGTCCGAGGGGATTACCGCGCCGCTGTTATGGATACGCACAATAACAGCCCCGTTTTCGTCGCGGCATTTCACGCTGACGCTTCCGTTTTCGGGGGTGAATTTTACCGCGTTGTCAAACAGATTATTCCACACATGGGAAAGAAGCTGCTCGTTCCAGAAAAAACGGGTTTCGTCAAGTTCCATATCTATTTCAAGATTTTTCGCCGACCAGCGCGGCTCAAGGCGCAGCATACAGCTTCTAAGCTGCTCGTCCAGTGAAAATTCGGTCTTGTCGGAAATTATATCGCGGTTTTCCATGCTGGTAAGCAGCAGCGTATTTGAGGACAGCACGGAAAGATACTCCGCCTCGTCAAGAATTATTTTGGAGAACTCCTTCTGCTGTTCGGGGGTAAGCCCGCCCTCATGAAGCTGCCGCGCAAAACCGCAGATTGAAGCAAGCGGCGTTTTGAACTCATGCGAAAAATTGGCTATAAAATCCTTTCTGAACATCTCGGTTCTGGAAAGCTCCTCGGTCATCTCGTTGAACATGGAGATAAGCTGGTTAAGCTCCGCCACGGTGAATTTCTGCTTCCAGCTCATCTCAAGATGCGCGGTATAGTCGCCCTGTATCACCTTTTTGGTCGCCTTGATAAGTTCATTAAGCGGGTGCAGCACAATATTGCCCGCGATTATCGCGAGCAGTCCGCCTATTATAATGCTTGCCGCAACAGAGGCAATCATACTGTTGGTATCGTTTGTGCCGCCGCCAAGGTAGCCTATTATTATCGCGCCCGTAAATGTCAGCGCCTCCGCAATGGTGAATACTATCAGCACCAGAAGCGCCAGCTTGAACGTCAGGCGCGTTGTATAGCGACCTTTGCGCCGCCTTGCGATTTTGTCGTTACGCATATCAGCCTGCCTTTGCCTTGCGCACCGCTTTATAGCCAAGCCCGCGCACGGTTATAATCTCGAAATCCTCGTTATCGCGGAAACGCTCGCGCAGGCGGTTTATATGTACATCAACCGTGCGTATTTCGCTGTCGGAATCCATCTCCCAAAATTCCTCCATAAGGCTTGTGCGGGTAAAGGTCTTATCGGGAAACGAAAGCAGCTTGAACAATATCTGAAACTCCTTTTTCGGCAGCGTCACGGCTTCACCGCCGCACCGCACCTCAAGCGAGTCATAAATCAGCTCCGTGCCGCCCACAGATATCCTTTTCTCCTCCGATATCTTTGCGCGCCGCATAAGCGCCTTTATGCGCAGCAGCATTTCAATTTCGTCAACAGGCTTCACCATAAAATCGTCCGTTCCAAGCGTAAACGCCTTGCGCACGTCCTCCGCGCCGTCACGCGCGGTTATCACCAGCACGGGTATCTCGCTGCCGCTGCCGCGCAAAGTGCGCAGAAAGGTATACCCGTCCATCTCAGGCATCATTACGTCAAGCACTATAAGGTCTATGTGGTTTGCATCAAGCTGCTCCAGCGCTTCCCTGCCGTTCGCGGCGGTAAAGGGCTTATAGCCGTTTTTTTCAAGCGTGTACTCATAAAGGCGGCGTATATGCGCATGGTCGTCAACTACAAGAATATTGAACATTTTGTTCCTCCGTTCAATAAGGGGTCTGCCCCGTCATGCCGCAAAAGCTGTGCGGCGCGGCAGATTGGCTTGCGAAGTCGGAGAAAACTCCGCCCAATCGCCGTTCGGCGGGGACATCTTGCCTGAATTATACGGGAAGCGTGCGCTGAAGCGGAACTACCTTGCCCTCTTTCAGCATACGGAAATAGTCCGCAGGCTCGCATATAGGCTCTGGGACGGATATTCCGCCGCCAAACAGCGCGTGCAGATGATGGCTGTCAGAGCCGCCCGTCTTTACAAGTCCGTACATATCCGCATAAAGCGTTGCGCGCTCGTTATACATCTTACGCGGGTCATGGCTGCCGTTTATCACCTCAACCGCGTCCACGTCATAGGGATAAAGGCTGATGTGATGAATATACGGGTCGCTGCGGAACGGGTGCGCGTGTACGATAAAACCGCCCACCTCGTTTCTTATGGTGGAGAACAGCTTGCGCTCGTCCTCATACATCAGAAGCTGCTCGTTAGCCTTAAGCCAGTCCTTGTCTATTCCGTATATCAGAAAATCGGCGGAGTATTTGCAGAACTCAATGCCAAAGAACACCTTAAGACCTATCTCATCGCCGACCTCTTTTGCAAGCTCATAGCCGCGGCAGTATTCGTCAATGCGCTTTTCCCACGGCAGGTCGCGCGGTACGGAGGTGTTGCCGTTAAAGAAATGGTTGGTGACAAATATTCCGTCATAGCCAAGCTCCTTATGCGCCCTTGCCATATCTGCGGCAGCCGCGCTGGAGCAGGCGCTGCCCTCTTTTGTGTGGAGATGTGTTTCGTATTTATACATATCAGTTTCCCTTTCTGTTGGTCAGTATATTAACAATATGATTTTATCACATTTAATCAGCTTTTTCAAGGCTTTTTCAACCCTTAACGGAGAAAAACAGCAGCACGCAATAGCTTTAGGGCAATGCCGCGCCGAAATCATGCGCGATATTGCCCTATCAGATGTATAAGCTTAAATCCTCAATCAAGATAATCGTGCGCGTTGTAGCCGTATGTGGCTTCGGGGTCTATCGGCTTCATAGTGCCGACAGGCGGGCGCGGATATGTGCTTGCCTGCGTTGCGCTGTATGCCGTTGTTGCAGCCGTTGTTGAAGCGACGGTTGCTGTTGTGGACGGCGGCACTGTTGTCGCAATAGTTGTTGTGGACTGAGCCGCAGTTGTGGTGGTCTGCGCGGTGGTTGACGTCTTTGTGCTTGCGGAGGTTTGCGCAGCCGCGGTGGTCTGCGCGGCGGTTGTTGTCGGTTTGGGATTATCCTCCTCCACAGAAAGCGTTTTATCAGCATCGCCGTCCTCGGCAATATCGTCCGCATCGTAAGATTCTACAGGCGGAGCGGTATAGCATATCTTGGAGCTGGAAGCAGTGGTTGCGGAAACACCCGCCGCCACCTCTGAAATACCCGAATCAGAAGTATCCGCGCCTGATGTATTCTTTCCTCCGCAAGCGGAAAACATTCCCGTCAGGATAACCGCCGCGAGGATAAGCGCCAGTTTTTTCTTCATTATCCATTACCTCTCTCAATCAACAAATTTCGCATTGTTCGCCGTATCCGTTTCATGCCGAAAGCGCCTGCGCGCCAATCGGGGCATGGAATTCGGCATAATATATTTTTAGCCGCGCAGAAATGCGCGGCTCTGGCAGTCTGTGAGCGCCCTGTTATGTACACAAGGCGATATCAGAAATCAATATCGTTTACTGCGGAATTTGCAAGCTGAAGTTCTTTCTTGGGTATTCTCTTAAGAGGGGAATACTCAAACTTCTTGCAGGCATCATAAGCCTTTACCGCACCGAATTTTGAGCAGATGATTTTATCGCCCTCGCCCGCTGTGCCAAGCGCACAATATTTGCAGGAAGGCTTTATATTATTTCCAAACAGCTTTTTCTTAGCCATAGCAACATACCTCCAAAACTAAATCTTCTATAAACATTATATCATAACCACACAAAAAAGTCTACTTTTTTGTGCAACAATTTTTTATATTTCTTTTGTGGATTTTGACGAAATGCGGGCGCGCTTTTTTCGGACAAACTGCAATTTGGTTATTGAAAAGCGCGCGTTTTTGTGTTATAATAAAATATGTATAGGTGTATCAGTATATTTATGCCTTAAGAACGATTTATCGGGAAAGGAACATGAAAAATGACCTTCACTAAAAAAATCATATCAGCCGTACTTTCGCTCAGCATTGCGCTTTCCTGCGGCACGGCTGTAAATATCACGGCTTCTGCCGTCAGCACCAAGGTAGATAAGGAGGATTATGTGGACGAGTCGCTTTTCCTGCTTAACGATGAGGAATGGAATGACGACCTTGTTAAAAAGATTGAAAAAGCCGCAAAATCCGATTATGACGACATGACCTACGGCGACCTGCAAAAAATCACCTCGCTTGACCTCAGCGGAATGGAGCTTGAATATCTGCCGCCCGTGATACAGTATATGTTCAATCTGCGCACGCTTGACCTTTCGGAAAACCTGCTGTGCATAGACAACGTGAAAAATCTTGACCTCAGTTGTCTGGAAAAGCTGACGTCTATCGACATAAGCAACAACTACCTTGTAAAAGCGCCGTCATGGTTTGTTGCGCTTGATATCAACGTTAAGGATATCTCCAACAACCTGCTTGGCACAGATGACCAGCGCCATGTTCAGCTTACCAAAACCGCGTACTACTACATACTCGGCGATAATGTGGACGTAAACGAATTAAAGGACAAAATTCTGTCAACACTGGAACTGAGCGATGGCACGCAGCTTCCAAAATACTTCTATGACCCAGAGCTTCCCACATACGACCTTGAATATGAGGACGAGGAGCATAACGAGAGAGTAAAGGTGGACGCAGACCTGTCAAAATTCACCGACAAAAACGGCGTTGTCACCAAAACGGGCGTGCTTACGGGCAGCGCAGGGCTTAACGTTGCTACGCAGAACGCAAACACCTCTGCACAGTTCAAAATCTATTTTCTTGATGGAAGCAGCCCCTCTAGCCTGCGCGAGCGGCTCGAGGTGCTTATAGACGAGTGCAGCGCACTGGACAAGGGCGAATACACCGCCTCCTCGTGGACGGCGTATGAGGCTTCCCAGAAAACCGCGCAGGCAATACTGGACTATCCCTCCGCGGATACGGATATGCTTAAAACCGCGCTTGACTCGCTGCGCAGGGCTGCCGATTCCCTTGTAAAGGGCGTAAATGCGGACACCAAGAAAACCCTTACCAGCCTGCTTTCGATAGCCAAAACCTACAAAGAGGACGATTACTCCACCGCAAGCTGGGATAAGTTTGAAGCCGCAGTCAGCGCGCTGACCACAGCCTCAACCGACACAAATACCACCGTATACGCCGCAAATACCGCGATAAAAGACTTTCAGCGCGCACAGCTTTCGCTTTCCGCAACGCTGAAGAAAACTCCCGATATTATTCCCAAAAGCAGCTTTGAAGCCATATACGGCGATGACGAAACCATAACCGCAAAGGGAACAACGCGCGGCGGCACGGAATATACAATAACTTTCAACGGCAATGATGTAACCGCGCCCGCCGACTTCAACCCCGAAATACTTTGCGAAAGCGCAAACGAATCCGCAATCAGAACCGAGGCAGGCAGCGCAAGCGACTACAAAATAATTTCCTTTAAGTCCACCAATAATTTCCCTGGGGCGGCGCTTGTAAAAATAGACGTTTCCGATGTTTACACAAAGGGCGTATACAACCTGTATAAGTGGAACTCCTCGCAGAAAAAGGGAGAATTTGTGAAAGAGGTTGTCATAACCGATGGTTACGCGATATTTACAGTTTCAAGCGGCGGAGATTATTACATAAGCTCGGTGCTGCAAAACTTCAGCCTTGTTTCCTCCACCCTTACGGTAGATAATGAGAAAATGACGGTAATCGTGCCGTTCAAAACACAGCTTACAGTGGGCGGATTCAGAAGCCGTATGCAAAACGGAAAGGCGCTGACAATACTTACATCAGACGGAGAAACAGCACGCGACAGCGAAAGGCTCGCCACGGGAATGACCGTATCCGCGCCAAATAGCGGCGTTACCTACACCGTGGTGGTTATGGGCGACTGCAACGGCGACGGAAAAGTAAACACCGCAGACTCTGTAAGAATACTGCGCGCAGTGGTGGAACTTGAAGCGCTTGATACATACGCAGAAAGGCTTGCCGCTGATGTCACAGGAGATGGCTGGGTGCGCAGCAGCGACGCGGTGCAAATACTAAGATACTGCGTTGGAATGTAACAGGCATGGAGGTAAAATGAACACAAAAACCATAGCCGAAAACCGCAAGGCACGGCATGAATATTTTATAGTAGAAAGCCTTGAAGCGGGAATAGAGCTTTTCGGAACGGAAGTAAAATCCATACGCGCGGGCGGCGTAAATCTTAAGGACGCATGGATTTCCATTGACGACGGAGAGGCTTTCATAAAGAATATGCACATCTCTCCATACGAAAAGGGCAATATATTCAACCGCGACCCTTACCGTGTGCGCAGGCTGCTGCTGCATAAAAAGGAGATTATGCGCCTTTTCGGGCAGGTAAAGCAGGGCGGCTACACGCTTATCCCCATTTCGCTTTACTTCAAGGACTCCCGCGTAAAGGTTCAGGTGGGACTGTGCAAGGGCAAAAAGCTGCACGATAAGCGCGAGGATATGGCAAAGCGCGATGCGGGCAGAGAGATAGAGCGCGCCATCAAAGAGCGCAACAGATAAAATCTCCCATAATACAAGACAGGCGATACCACGCAGAAATTTGTGGTATCGCCTTAATTTTTCCATATCAGGCATCGTCAAGCGCCGCTTCTATCGGCTGCTCCTGTGCAATATCCCCGCGCAGCGTGTATTCCACAACAAAGCGTATGCCGCCCTCCTCTGGGGTGCATTTCTCTACCGCCGAAACTATCTCGTAATCGGCGAGAAAATTTTCCTCATAATCGGCTTTGCGGTTTTTGAACTCATGGATACAATCGTCATCACTTCTGGTTATATCGGTATAGATGTATTTTGTAAAAACTCCCGTAATAAGCCGCAGGGGAGTTTCCGCGCCGAATACGCTGAGCTTTTCGGTCTGTTCGGAATATAGGCTGTCCTCAACATACGCATCACCCCAAAACAGCGGATAAATATCATCGCCAATAACAAGATATTTGTATTCCGTTTTTTCGCCGTTCGGCAGCTTCAGCGTTTCACTGTACGGAACGTAAAACTCCTCCGTCTGCGTAAATTCCCCGATTATCTCGGCGCTTGAGTGAAGATATAAAATCCGTCCGCCCCCGTCCGCCACAGTTCCACTTACCAACAATCCGCCTTTTTGCACGCCGCTGCCCTTTTCCACCGCCAATGCACCCTTGCGCACGGTGGTTTCTATTATCTGCGCGTCACGCGCGGCAACGATATTGCAGGGCGTTGTGGGGTCGTAAATATCGGGAGCTTCCGTGCCGCTGTGTACATCAACAAGAACCCTGCACCCAACGCAGGAAACATCAACCCAAGCGGTATTTTTAACCTCCAGCATAATTTTCTGCTCCGCAAGCGAAAGGTTCAGTCCGCTTCTGGAAACGCCTTTGGTTATGCCGCATTGCTCCAGAATATCCATAACCTGCGCCTTTGGAGCGTCGCCCGTTATTCGTATATCCGCCACCGTTGATTTTCCCAGCGATATTATGAGGAAGAACAGCATCAGTCCCGCATAAAGTCCCGCGCGCTTGCTGTATTTAAGCGCCGTAAAATACAAGCCGCCGCGCCGCCCCGCTCTTAGCTTAACGCCGTGCTTTCTTGCCGCCACGGCGGCTTTTCGGTAGCAAAGCGGGGACACTGCGCCCGTTATCCTGCCCCCGCTTACCGTAATGCCACGCAGCTTTATTCCGCTGTCCAACAGTTCGGATACAAAGTTCTCCTGAAATCCGCCTATGCCGCTGAATTCAACATAGCCAAGCGCCAGACCCCTCATTTGCCACCGTCCCTTTCAATGGTAAGCGAGTGGATTTCCCCCGTAAGCTTAACGCCGTAAGCGCCGAAGTTTTCAAGCACAAGCGCCGTACCAACCACGCGCACATTTATATCCCTTAAGCAAAGCACTGCCACATTTTCATCACAGGCAGTTATACAGCGGCAGTTTTCTGCGCACAACTCCCTGCTGCCACGCAGAGTTATGTAAGCCTCCCCCGTGCAATCGCCAAGCTGTATCAGCTTATCCTTTATGCCCATATCCATTTGCCTCCTTATACGCATTAAACTTGTCTTACATAAATATAATTATGGCAAAGGGCGGCATTTATTACTGTTCGGGGAATAAATATTGCCGCGTATTCAAAAATTGCGGAGGTTGTATGAAATACATATTGACGCTTGCGGCGGCAGTTTCGGCAGCGCTGCTGCTGATTAACTCCGGCGCGGTAAGCCATGCGGCACAGGGCGCTGCCGCCATGTGTCTGGAGGTTATTATTCCATCTCTTTTCGCCTTTACGGTGCTTTCGGTTTACCTGCAAAACAGCGGGCTTTACCGCACGGTTCTGAAGCCGCTCGCAAAGCCGCTTTCAAAGCTGTTGCGGCTTGACGAGGAGCTTTGCGCCGTATTTATATTGGGCAATATCGGCGGATACCCTGTCGGCGCGCGGCTGCTGTCGGAACTTTGCCGTCAGAACCGACTTTCGCCGAAAGACGCGGGACGGCTGCTTTGCTGCTGCTACGGAAGCGGGCCTTCCTTCATAATATCCGTGGTTGGCAGCAGGGTATTCGGCAGCGCAGCGGCGGGCGCGGTTCTGTTCGGGGCGTGCTTTTTATCCTCGCTGATTATAGCCGCCGCAGTCTGCCGCAGCGGCGAACGCATACGGCTTAAGGCGCAGGAAACCGCCTATGACCTCAGCGCGCAGTGCTTTATAAACTCCGTAATGTCGGGGGCGCGCGTAATGTTCACGGTATGCGCAATGATAGTGGTCTTTTCAGCGGCAATGGCGATGGTAGGAATACCAACGGACTCAGGAAGCGCCGCTGCCGCGCTTTTGGAGATAAGCAGAATAAGCGCCGTCAGCCCAAGCGGTGCATTCGCGCTGCCGATATGCGCCGCACTGCTGTCCTTTGGCGGAGTGTGCGTGATACTTCAAGTAGTCGCGATAGGGGCGGGAAAGCTTCCGCTTAAGGCGTTTATGCTGTCGCGTCTGCCCGCCGCCGCAATAAGCGCGGCACTGTCGCTGTTCGGTCTGCTTCTGCCGCCGCAGGAAATTACAGTAAGCGCGCAAAAGGTTTTTGAGATACAGACTTTCTCAGTAAACATGGGAATGTCGCTGTGTGTGCTGATAATGTGCGCCATGCTGCTTGCAATGGATAAAAGGAAAGCGTGAGCTGTATCAAAAGCCACAACATCAGCAAATCAGTGTGAAGCAGAATTTTATTAAGTTAATTGTTTTTTGAAAAAGCGCGCGATTAAAATAATTCCCACCAAAAGGGCGATTGCTGCCATAATCGGCGTACTCCACAAAATGTATTCCAAGCCAAACAAGCTGCGGATTACAAAGAAAAGAGCAATATCAAGCGAGCCTTTGTTAAGCAGCGAGAGGACGAAAGGCTTTACGCCCTCCCCCACCGCTTGAAACACCGCTATAATCACAAACAGCAGCGGATAAACCGCAACAGCTATACACAATACGCGCAGAAATTCCGCGCCAAAAGCAACGGTTTCAGCTTCATCTATGAAAAACGCAATAAGCTGCGGGGCAAACAGATAAGAGCAAACGCTGCAAACAAGGGAGAAAATTACAGTCAGCATTGCCGAAAAGCCAACAACCGCTTTCATTCGCGCCGTTCTTTTTGAGGCATAACAGTATGCAACTATGGGTAACATTCCCTGCGTAATTCCTTGGTTTATGGCATAGGCGAGGGAGTCGATTTTGCGGACAACGCCAATTCCCGCAACCGCCGCGCTTGAACCCATATCCGCAATCATACCGTTGAGAAAGAAGTTGGAAATCTGCCCTGCGGCAAGCAGAAAGAAACTCGGAAGTCCCGATTTTACAATATCCCACAGCGTTACACGGACGCTGCGGCGGTTTTCAAGCGTGAAGCGGAAAATCGAGATATCACGGTGTTTCACCAAATAGATAATGAAGTAAATCATAGCGGCAGTGTTGGAAAGCGCAGTTGCAATTGCCGCGCCGACAACCTCGTTTCCCGCAGGCAGCAGTACGAACATGAAAAGCGGGTCAAGCGCCATATTAAGAACCGCGCCCAGCGTAATGCCGAAGCTTGCAGCCTTTGCCTGTCCCGTACTGCGAATAAGATGAGCGAAAACCGCCGACATGACTGTGGGAATACCGCCGATAACCATGGTAATGATTGTGTACCATACGGCAAAATCAATGCTGTCTTCGTCACCGCCAATAGCCATCAGAAACGGTCTTGCGATAATGCAAAGCACAAGCGAATATGCCGCCGCCATAATCAGACTGCCGCGAACGGACAGTACAAAAGCGCGCCTTGCGCGGTGGTGATGATTTTCGCCGACCGCCCTAGTGATAACGCTTGAGCCGCCTATTCCAAACAGGTTTGCGATGGCGGTCATTATATTATACACGGGCAGGCACAGAGAAATCGCCGCAACAGCCGCCGCGTTTCCCGTTAAGCCGACATACCATGTGTCAGCCAGATTGTAAATAACGGTGATGATTTGGCTGATAATTGTTGGAATAACCATTGCCGCAACGGCTTTCGGCACAGGATAATCCGCGTAAATCCGCTTTTCGCGCAGAGCAATTTCCGATTGTTCGGTATCGTCATGTTTCATTTTATTTTCGACCTTTCTGGGGATAGCCCTACTTATTATAGTGCCGTTATCCCGCAAAGTCAACAGTTTGGGGAAAGATTTATCTGTTGCATTTCAACAAAAACGCAGCAAAAAAGCGCCCCGAATTAGGAGCGCTTTTGTATGTTGTCTAAATGCTAACGCAGCTTTTGCAATTAAAAAACCGTCCAGTGAACGGTTTCAGACCGTCGAAAAAGCCCCGTTGGGGCTTTTCCGCCGAAACATCCGCCCTGCGCGCACTCGCTGACGGCGAAGCCGTCAGTTCGTACACTTGTGCGGATAGAAGTGTTTTTTGCCTCGGCAAAGCTGAGGCAAAAAACGGATTTCAAAAGCCCGCTACGCGGGCAAATAGGTATACGGTATTGTTTCCAAAAGATTTGTCAATAATTCAATTCAAGTTAAGCTTGGGGAACGACCCGCGAAAGCGGAGTGGTTTACCCTCATCCGTCTTTTTGCCTGTATACAGGCAAAAATCCACCTTCCCCCAAAGGGGGAAGGCTTTCGCCTTAAGGGCAATCCGAACGCAGCTTTTGCAATTAAAAAACCGTCCAGTGGACGGTTTTTTAATATGGTGCAGGTGAAGGGACTTGAACCCCCACGACCTTGCGATCACTAGCACCTGAAGCTAGCGCGTCTGCCGATTCCGCCACACCTGCACATATAAACTCCCACATTTTTTACGCGAGCGGGAAACCCGCGACCGGATTTAACAAAAGCAAATCCACAGCGCTGTCATCACTGACAACGTATATATTTTATCACAGCGGAACAGATTTGTCAAGTGCTTTTTTGAAAAAAATTAAATTATCCGCTTATAAGCACATCAAAGACTTGTATTGGCTATGCGCAGTCGGACCTTCTGCTTCAGAAACTCTATATCCTCGGCGTTGGGATTATCCACCCTAAATGTGCAGCCGCAGACCGCCTTAAACTCCCGCCCGAAAACTGTCTTTGGCTTTCCTCCGCCGCATGAGCCGCAATTTGCGCAAAGGTCGATATGCGCCCAGGCAAGTGACTTTATTTTATCATCGGCGTCATATTTCTCAAACCATTCCGACTTCATATCGTCAGTCCATACCGTCCAGAGATTTTGCGGTTCGTTCGGGTCTTTGATGGAAATAAAAGCAACGCGCTCATCGAATATTTGCTTTCATACTCGTATTTATTGTAGCACAAGCGCACCCCAAAAGCAACCTTTCTGCGAGGATTATCAATTTTAATCCAAAAAGCATTGACTTCAACGCGTTAATAAGCTATAATTGAAATATACCATATCTATCGGGGGGACGTGCTTGAAAAGGTTTGTAAAAATCACTTGGATATTTTATCCGCTGCTGTTGGCGGCGCTGATGTATCTGCTGCTTCCGCTTTTCCCCGATTTTACGGAATATGTCATATCGCGCGGACTGTTCAAGCTGATTACCGTGCCGATAGGCTTTATAACCTCGCTGCTGCCGTTTTCACTGACGGAGCTTACGGTAATCCTCGCGCTTCCGCTGCTTATCTTTGCAGTGGTTATGTTGGTTGTAAGGCTGCGGAAAAGTTCCCACAAAAGGCAAACTGTAATAAAAGCGGCACGCTGCGTATGCGGATTTGTTTCATTTGCGGCGCTGTTTTACATGATATGCCATGGCGCGAATTATTACCGCCACACCGCCGCGCAGCTTCTTCAGCTTGACATGACCGCGCGAACGGCTGAGGAATTGGAAGAAGTCTGCATAATGCTGACCGAGGGCGCGAAGCAGGCGGAAACGGAACTTACGCGCGATGAAAACGGCTGTGCCGTGCTTAGCGAGGATTTGTACACAACGCTGTCGCGCGCGGGCAGCGGCTATAATGCGATTATAAAGGACTATCCGTGGCTGTGGACAAGCGTGTGGCGGCAAAAGCCCGTCATGCTTTCATATCTCTGGTCGTATACGGGCATTACGGGTATGTATTTCCCGTTTTATGCCGAAAACAACGTAAATATCGAGCAGCCTGATTACAGTATTCCTTTTACCGCCGCGCATGAATCGGCACATTCGCGCGGAATTGCTTTTGAGGACGAGTGCAATTTCTTCGCCTTTCTATCCTGCATAAACAGCGAATATCCTGAATATCGCTACGCAGGATATATGCAGGCTCTGCTTTACTGCAAAAACGCGCTGTATGAAGCCGACAGGCAGCTTTGGCAGGCGGCTGACAGTCTGATGTCGGACGGCATGAGGGCTGATTTTGCCGCCAACAACGCATATATAAACAAATTCAAATATACGCCGCCCGAAAATCCCGATGATGAGCCGTCTGTTGCACAGGTGTGGTCTGCGGCGGGCGCGATAAATAACACATTCATCACGGTTCAGGGTGTAGAGGACGGCTCACAGAGCTATGCAAGGGTTGTGCAGCTTATTCTGTCATATTATTACACGGAAGGCTTTTGATTATGGTAGGAACACTTGTAAATACGGCAACTATACTGTGCGGCTCGCTTATAGGCGGGCTGCTGAAAAAGGGCATAAAGGACAAATACCGCGACGCGCTTTATAACGCAATGGGGCTTGCCGCTATCGGCATAGGGGTAAACTCAATATGCGGCAATATGCCCGAAAGCAGCTATCCAGTGCTGTTTATAGTAAGTCTTGCGCTTGGCAGTCTGATTGGCTCTGTTATCGACCTTGATGAAAAATTCAACAGGCTTGTGGGCAAATTCTCCAAATCCAACCTTGGGCAGGGGCTTTCAACTGGGATACTTATGTTCTGCATAGGCACGCTGTCGATACTGGGACCCATAAACGCGGCGCTTTACGGGGACAATACATATCTGTTCACAAATGCCACGCTTGATTTTGTCACCTCTATGGCGCTTGCTTCAACCTACGGCTTTGGCATGACGCTTGCAGCGGGTGTGCTGTTTTTGTGGCAGGGGGCAATATATCTGTGCGCAGGCTGGCTTGCACCCGTGCTTAACGGCGGTCTTATGACGGAAATTTCCCTTGTGGGCGGATTTCTTATAGCTGCTTCAGGTATATCCATACTGGGAATAAAAAACATGAAGACAATAAATATGCTGCCCGCGCTGCTAATACCGCTGGTATGGTTTGCGCTTAAAGCGGTGTTCGGCTTCTGAAAAATGCCGCAATCTTTATAAATCAATCAATTTTGTTTCACAATAATTACACAATAAAGAGGTATACTGTGAACATAAGAATAAAGGCAATACCGAAAGGATTTGATTTTATGTATGATAATAACAATGGCTTCAACCTGAACGGCGAACATCAGGGATACTACCCCGATACGATACAGCAGCCGACCGTGAACGCAAAGAAAACCCGCAAAAAGCACGGCACGGGCAAGGTTATCGCGCTGCTCGCGGCTGTAATTGTCGCAGGCGGCGGCGCAGGCTTTGCGGGCGCGTACTTCGGCTCGGATTTAATAGGCGGCAACGCGCCGATAAGCAATGACGGCGGCACAGCCGCAGACAGCGGCTCAAATCAGTCGTCCTCGTCAAAGCCGTCTGCCGACTCTGGTACAAGCCAGCCCACGCTTGACGAGCTTCAACAGGGCGTTACCGTGACCCATGTTGCGGTAGGCGAAACCGAATTTAACTCCGATGGCTCGTTTGCATACACGCGCGACCTTGTGGCAGCGGTGCGCGACTCGGTGGTGTATGTGGAGGTTTACACACGGTCTTACCATAGCGCCAACGACCCGTATGGTGCGGGCAGCGGCATTATAATTTCCAGTGACGGATACATTATCACAAACGCCCATGTGGTTGACGATATGGACAGATTTGTTATCCATGTAACCACCACCGACCCAATTGAAGGCACGGGTGTTGTGGAAGAATACGAAGCAACGCTTGTCGGCAGCGATACCGACACCGACCTTGCGGTGCTTAAAATAGACGCAGAGGGCTTAAACGCCGCCGTACTCGGCGACTCTGACGAACTGCGGCTTGGCGATGACGTTGTTGCGATAGGCAACCCGCTTGGACTGGAAACCTCGGTTACAAAGGGTGTTGTTTCGGGACTTAACCGCGAGCAGTACAGCACCAGCGAGCGCGAACTCAGCAGCATACAGACTGACGCTTCCATAAACAGCGGCAATTCGGGCGGCGGACTGTTTAATATGCACGGCGAGGTAGTGGGCGTTGTAAACTCAAAGCTTGTATACAACAACGCCGAGGGCGTTGGTTTTGCCATCACAATCAACGAAGCCAAGTCGGTTATAGACGACCTTATATCCAAGGGATATGTTTCGGGCAGACCTATTCTCGGCATAACCTGCCTTGAGGTAAGCGAATATGTGGGCGCAATTCAGGGCATGACTCCTGGTCTGTATATTACGGAAATTGACAAAACGCTTAAGGTTGCCGAAAGCGAGCTTGTTGTGGGAGATACAATAGTTGCGGTTGAGGGAATTTCCGTAACCTCTGTCAGCGAGGTGAGCGAAATTCTCGCAGAAAAAACGCCCGGCGACTCTGTAAATGTTACAGTGGTAAGGGTGGATTCCCTTGGACGCAACAAGGAAGTCACCTTCCCGATAATCCTGTCCGAATACAGTGGCGGATAATCGGCATATTTTCAAAAAAATTAAAGGTCTGAGATAACTTCTCAGACCTTTTTGTTTTATTCGTGTTCCTTAACCGCCCTGTCAACGGCAAGCGCAAGCGCACATTCAAGGCGCTTTTTCTGCATTTCGCAGGACATCTTGTGCGGCTTGTTGATATCACCCTCATAGATGTAGCTGTTTGCGTTGCAGCCGCCCGAACAGAAGAATTTTGCCCAGCAGTCGCGGCAGCCCTGCTTGCTGTAAACATGAGTGCCCGCAAAGGTGTTCTTTATATCCTCGTTGAACGTGCCGTCATAAAGATTTCCCATCTTCCACTCGTCAATTCCCACAAACTGGTGGCAGGGATAAATATCACCATTGGGAGTAACCGCAACATAATCGTTGCCGCAGCCGCAGCCGCGCAGCCTTTTTATAGCGCAGGGACCTTGATTAAGGTCAACCATAAAGTGGAAGAAGTTGAACTTATCCTTGGTGCGGTTTGCCATCACTTCGCACAGGCGGTCATACTCCGAGAATACGCGCGGCAGGTCGGCTTCCGTGATAGCGTAGGGCATATCAAGGTCTGTAACAACAGGCTCTGCGGAAAGCTGCTCAAAGCCAAGGTCGCGCATATGCAAAACATCGTCTGTAAAATCGAGATTATATTTTGTAAAAGTTGCGCGCACATAGTAATCCTTATCGCCGCGGCTTGCAACAAGCTTCTGGAAGCGGGGAACTATGATATCATAGCAGCCCTTGCCGTTTACGGTTTTACGGATACGGTCGGTAACTTCCTTTCTTCCGTCAAGCGAAAGAACGCAGTTCGACATCTCGCGGTTGATATATTCAATCTTCTCATCATCAAGCAGCATACCGTTTGTTGTGATGGTAAAGCGGAAATTCTTTCCGTGCTGCTTTTCTATGGAGCGCGCATATTCCACAGTCTGAACCACGGTGTCCCAAGCCATAAGCGGCTCGCCGCCGAAAAAGTCGAGCTCCAAATTAACGCGGTCGCCCGAATTTTCAATCAGAAAATCTATCGCTTTTTTGCCCGTTTCGGGAGGCATTACGCAGCGTTCGCCGCCGAAATCACCTGTTTCCGCAAAGCAATATTCGCAGCGCAGGTTGCAATCATGCGAAACATTAAGGCACATGGACTTAACAGGGGATTTCATACGCGCCTTTGTATAGCGCTCGTAATCGTCATCTGTCAGCAGCGCGCCGTCGCAGTGCAGCTTGTAAAGCTCGGCATAGCTTTCACGGATATCCTGCTCCGTATATGCGGGAAGCGCGCTTATAAGCGCCGCAGGACATTCCTCAGACATATTCTCGGTGATATGGTCAAGTATATCAAATGCGCAGTCGTCCAGCAGGTGTACGCCGTTGCTGTTTACGTCCAGCACGATGTTATAACCAAGCTGTTTGAATTTATGTATCATGGTTTTATCAGCCTTTCCAAAAATTATGGGCGGAAAAGCCTCCGCCCAAAATGTTCTACAAATCCACAGCGCCGCCGCTGCCAAAGCAAAGGCGGACGCCAAGGCGAATTACTTTACAGCTTCGCACTTCTGGTTAGCCACTGTGCAGGAGGTCTTGCAGGCAGACTGGCAGGAGGACTGGCAGTTGCCGCAGCCGCCCTTGGCAGCAGTAGACTTGAGATTTGCCTTGTTGATAGTAGTAATGTGCTTCAAAAGGAACACCTCTTTCTTAAAATGTAGTTTGCTTTAGGGGATTTCCCTATGCTTACATTATAGTATAACATATCCCGCGTTTTTTTTCAAGGGGGTAAATATAAAATTTTAGTCGGATAATGCCACCGCGCAGATGTTAAAGTTCCGCCTTTGCCAATGGCACAACCTTGCAGCCCTTGCTTTCGTAATAATTAAGCATTTCAGCGATTTTACTCTTATCATAGCTTGTGATGCAGTCCGACAAAACCGTTACATTATAGCCCGCCTTGCGCATATTAAAGCAGGTGGATTTCACGCAGGCGGTTGCGTCCGCTCCCGCAATAAAGAAATCAGTTATCTCGTTTTGGCTGATAAAATCCGAAAAAGCCTGCGATGTCAGCGCATTCCCCTTGGTTTTTACAAAGATATTGTCCGACGCTACCTTTAATTCAGGAACCAGCTCAGCGCCCTTTGTGTCAGGCTTAAAAGTTCTTGTACCCGCAGAAAGATTATTGTGCTTTATGTAAACAATGATAATTCCGCTTTGTTCAGCCAATTCTATGGCATTGTTCACATTATGGATAATGTCCCTGTAATTTTTGGTGATATCGTTCTGAATATCAATTATGACTAATGCTTTATTCGGCATAACTGCGTCCTCCCTATTCATTGCTCTGCGCTATTTCATTGGGGCGTATTGTTTATATTATAATCTAAATCAATCGTTTTGTCAAGGGCAGTGCAAAATCACAGCAGCAAAAATCCTCCCCGAAATAGGGGAGGATTTGTAGTATTCTCTAGTGAAAATCAAACGAATAATGCTGCCCCAAACCGCTTTGACAAGCCGTTTGTAAGGGCTTTGATTATCTCTTGGAG
>CAZKXB010000042.1:0-22642 GCA_964556595.1 uncultured Ruminococcus sp.
TCCCGCTGTACTGCCGCATTGCCCTTAATATGTACCGCAGATTGCTGAAAAGCCCGTACTCCTTGTGATAAGGATTTTGCTTTTCTTTGTCTTTCTTTTCCTTTTTCATAATTACCACCCCTCAGTCATTCTTTTTGATGAAATTCAGCTTTTCCCGCTTTATCCAGTCCGAGCCGTTTGCTACCTGTAAACTATATCCGTCCGGCTGATTTATCACCGCTTCTGCAACTATCAGCAGCGCCAGAAATAGTGCTGTGCGAACGCCCTCTTTTCCGTAGCATTTTTCGCACTTCAGCTGCTCGCCCAGTATCTTGCTTGCAGGGAATGATCTGTTGTATTTTGAGCCGAATTTGTTTAACTTATCAAGCGACTGCTGCGCCTTTTCCACAGGGATTTGCAAGGTTTCCGCCACAGTTGAAGCTTTTACAACTTCATCACTCGCAAGCGACATCATGAACAGCAATATCTTAATATTGGTTTTATCGCCGAGGAACGAGAAAAGCTCCGCCAATTCGTCCACCTTGGAAATCAAAGGCTCATAGCCGTTTTCGGGCGTTTTTGCAAGAAAATAGAACCGCAAGTCCTTATTTAATCTCATAAATGTGAACCCCTTGCTGCTTGTAAGCGAGGACGCAGTTACACAGGATTTTTCGTCTATGTCGGGGATATCGTACCAATACTTGTTATCGTGCCATGTGGCAAGCTGCATTGCCCAGATTATGTTCAGCATTTTGTCGATACAATCTTTTTGGAAATCGGGGTTGTTTACTTCAAGTGCGTGGATTTCATCTACAATGCGCTGTTCAAGCGAAACCTCCTCCTTGCCCCTGCCGTAGAGATAGTCAATGCTTACCCCGAAAAAATCCGCGATTTTTGGCAGCAGGTCGCCGTCGGGATAGCTGCCGTTCTCCCATTTTGATACCGCCTGCGGACTTACGCCGAGGTGATGTGCAAGCTGCTCCTGCGTTGCGCCCTTTTCCTTGCGAAGCGCCTGAAGCTGTGCTGAAAATACGGACATTCTGAGTTCCCCTTTCGGTTGATTTGTATACAGTATATCACAAAATGCAGTTGATGTAAATGCTAAATATCAACCGAAAGTAAAGTTTCGCTTTATAAAAAGCCGAAAATCCTACCATTGGTTGTGCAAAGTGCCGCGATAGCTGCAACCAAATCGCCCGCTAGCCTGTTTTATTATCAAGCGGCTAAGACCGTCAGCGCAGATGGCGCTTTATTTCCACTCTATACTAATAACCGTTTAAACGAAGGAAAAGATTTGCTGAAAGACAGTGCCGATATCTAGGAAAAGAAACGCAGGCGTACTGTATGTACGTCAAGTTTCTTTGACGACGAGAGCGGTGCTGGATTTCTGCAAAGATTTCCTGAATTTAAATGGTTATTAGTATCACAACCTAAAGCGCCCCTGACTTTCGTCAGAGGCGTTGTAGGAATTTTTGGAGGATTATTTTGATTTCTTTTTTCTTTCCAACTTCATTTTAGCACCCCGCGCCGAAAAAATCAATAATTATGACAAAACTGTAACCAAATCAATAAAATCTGTAATAATTCAGTAACCTTTTATCCGCTTTTGTTACTGTTTTGTAACCGTTTGTAACCGTTCTGTAACCTCTATGAAAACGGCATAAAAAATTTCAAAAAACACTGTTCAAATCAGTGGAAATGTGCTATACTATAATAGAGTGATTATGTACACTACGACAAAAAACGGAGAACAAAATGATATATCTTGATAATGCCGCCACCACAAAGCCGTGCGCAGAGGCTGTCGCGGCAGTAAATGATACTATGTGCGGCTGCTTTGGCAACGCAAGTTCGCTGCACCGCCTTGGCATTGAAGCCGAAAAGGTGATAAATGCCGCGCGCAGAACACTTGGCGAGAAATTTCCTGAGGGGGATATATATTTCACTTCGGGCGCTACTGAAAGCAACAACACCGCCATTTTCGGCGCTTGCAGCACCTACCGCAGAAACGGCGACAAAATAGTCACCACCGCGATAGAACACCCCGCCGTTGCCAACCCGATAGCAAAACTTGAAGAGAGCGGAATACGCGTTGAGCGCCTTGCACCAAAGGATTATGACGATTTTGAGCAGGCAATCGCAGATGCGGTTGACGAAAAGACACTGCTTGTAAGCTGCATGGCAGTAAATAACGAAACGGGCTTCGCCATAGACGTAAAAAGGCTGTACCGTCTGGTTAAGCGCAAAAACGAGAAAACCATAGTACATATAGACGCCGTGCAGGGCTTTCTTAAAGTTCCGCTGGACGGCGACCTTATCAGCATATCGGGGCATAAAATACACGGTCCCAAGGGCATTGGCGCGCTGTTTGTAAGAAAGGGAATAAGGCTCGCCCCGCTGCTTCTGGGCGGCGGTCAGCAGAAAAAGCTGCGCAGCGGCACAGAGCCTGTGGAGCTTATCGCGGGTCTTGCGGCGGCGGTAAAGGCATACAAAGGCGACAAGGAGCGCTTCGCCGCGCTTAAGTCGCACCTTGTTTCAAAGCTTTCCGCGATGGAGGGGGTAAAGCTAAACTCTGATGAGCGCTGCGTTCCCAATATCGTAAGCTTCAGCATAAAGGGCGTGCGCAGCGAGATTATGCTGCACGCGCTTGAGGAAGCGGAGATTTACGTTTCAAGCGGTTCTGCCTGCTCCAAGGGCAAAACAAGCGGCGTGCTTGCCGCTTTCGGCATACCCGACAGCGAGGCAGACAGCACAATCCGCGTTAGTATGTGCGCCGACACAACAGAGCAGCAGCTTGACATTCTGGCACAAAATATAGAAAAAGGAATTGAAAGGTTCAGACGATAAATGAAAGAAATTATAATGGTAAAATACGGCGAGATAGCCTTAAAGGGACTTAATAAATCCACATTTGAGGATATTCTTGTGAAAAATATAAAGCGCCGCCTTAAGGATATGGGCGAGTTCTCATATTTCCGCAGACAGTCAACGGTGTATATCACGCCCGAAAGCGATGTGGATATGGACGCGGTTGTTAAAAAGCTGAGCTACATATTCGGCATTGGCGCAATTCAGCGCAGCGCGGTGTTCCCAAAAGATTTCGGCGTTGTTGCAGAGAACGCCGCAGAATACCTGCGCGCTTCTCTTGAGGGCGCAAAAACCTTTAAGGTTGAAGCAAAACGCGCGGATAAGAAATTCCCCATGCAGACCCCCGAAATTCAGCAGGAGCTTGGCGGCGTTGTGCTGGAAGCATTCCCACATCTGACGGTGGACGTGCATAACCCCGAAATTACCGTCCGCCTTGAAATCCGCGACAACGGCGCGTATCTCTCGGCTGAACGTATAATCGGCGCGGGCGGAATGCCCGTAGGCAGCAGCGGCAAGGCGCTGCTTATGCTGTCGGGCGGCATAGACAGCCCCGTTGCGGGATACATGATGGCAAAGCGCGGTCTTATTGTGGACTGCATACACTATGTCAGCCCGCCCTATACCTCGGAAAGAGCAAGAATGAAAGTAGAAGCGCTTGCCGAAAAAATGACCGACTACTGCGGGGATATAAAATTCTACTGCGTTCCGTTTACCGAGATACAGGAGGCGCTGCGCGACAACTGCCCCGAGGAGTATTTCACCGTGCTTATGAGAAGAATTATGGTGAAGATTGCAAATAAAATCTGCGAGCGCGAGGGCTACGGCGCGATAATTACGGGCGAAAGCGTTGCACAGGTTGCAAGCCAGACCCTTACCGCGCTTTACTGCACCAACGAAGCCGCAGAGTACCCCGTGTTCCGTCCCGTTATCGGCATGGACAAAAAGGAGATTATCGAGATTTCCAGAAAGATAGAAACCTACGATACCTCGGTTCTGCCGTATGAGGACTGCTGCACCGTGTTCTCTCCAAAGCACCCCAGAACCAAGCCGCGCATACAGGACGTAAAGGCGGCGGAAGCTTCCTTTGATTTTGACAGCATGATAGACAAGGCTGTGGCGGAAACCGAAATAAAGCGTATGCGCTGCGGCGAACGCACCATAGACCTTTTTTAATTGACTGGTATGGAAGATTACAAGCTTGATTACAGCCGCGCCGAAGCGGATATCGCGCAAACGGCGCACTACATAATAAATAAATGGTCGCAGCGCGGCGTTAAAATAGCAACCGCCGAAAGCTGCACGGGCGGAATGATTTCCGCAGCGCTTACGGCGGTGTCGGGCAGCAGCGCGGTTATAGAACTCGGCGTTTGCAGCTACTCCAACCGTATAAAGCGGAAAATCCTCGGCGTAAGCGAAAAAACGCTCGCCGCACACAGCGAATACAGCACCCAGTGCGCGGAGGAAATGGCGCTTGGCGCAATGCGTCTTGCAGACGCAGATTACGGCGTTTCTACAACGGGGGTTGCGGGTCCATCGGGCGGCACATTACAGCACCCCGTCGGCGAGGTCTGCATAGCCGTATGCTCAAAAAGCGGCGTGTACTCAAAGCGCTTCTTATTTGACAAGCCGCTTGACGGCGCGCCCTCACAAAGAGATGATATAAGAATGCAGGCGGCGCGCAAGGCGCTTATGCTGCTTAATCTTATGATAATGACGGAGCAGGAAGCTCCACAGAACAGGGAAAATATATAGAGAGGTGTTGCAAAATGGCTAACTACACAGAAAAGCCTAAAAAGAAAACCGGCGCTTCGCGCGATATAGCAATGGACAAGCTTGATATCGGCGGCACTTCGCCTAAAACGCCGAAAAAAAAGCAGGACAAAATCAAGGGCAGACCCAAGAACGCTTTTGCGAGATTTGCCGAGTCCGCTTTTCCGCAAAAGCATGACAGTGGCACGGAAAAGCTGAGAAAAATAGTGCTGCTTGTGGCAATCGTTGTGTTCGCGGTGACTATCGGAATACTGCTTTATCAGCTTGTAAGTATGAACGACAGCAAGAAGATAGACGACAACACCAAGGACGCCGCAGGCGTTGAGGACGGCACGATAGATATGGACAGGTACGACGACCCCACCGCGGGCAACACTCTGCCGGGAACTACCATGCCTTCGGGTGCTGACAGCGAAATTGTAATAGACATTGACGAAACCGAGGAAATAAACGTTACTCCGCTGGTAAATACGCCGCTTAACGTAAATTTCAGCAGCCTGCTTTCACAAAATCCCGACACAAGGGCGTGGATAAAAATTACAGGCACATATCTCAACGATGTTGTTATGCAGGGCGAAACGCTCAACAGCAAGTATCTTAAGCTTGCGTTTGACGGAAGCGAATCGATTTCGGGTACAATATTCTCCCACCCAACGAATAAGTGGGACGGAACTGACGAAAATATAATACTGTTCGGTCACAATATGATGAGCGGCGAGCGCTTCGCTTCGGTAAGATATTATATCCCCAATGACGCAAGCCGTGAGCCTGTCGCATTCTACAAGGTTCACCCCACGGTGATGCTGGCAACGCCCGACGGCGGCAGCGAAACCTACAAGATTTTCGCGGGAATTATTGCCAACACCGACAGCCAGTATGGCGAGGTGTTCAAATACGCAAGCAAGACAAGCTTCAGCGGCGTTGACGATTTCAATCAGTTTATTATTGACGTAATGGACAGAAGCTGGTTCTTTACAGATGTCGATATCACCTATGGCGACCAGTTGCTTACGCTTTCCACCTGCTGGTGGCCGCTTGGCGAGGACGTAGATACTCGTTGGGTACTGTTTGCAAGAAAGGTGCGCCCAGGCGAGAGCGAATATGTGGATACCTCGCTTGCACAGAGAAACTATAACGCAAAGCTGTTTGAATACTATTACAGCCGCATAGGCGGTCAGTGGTACGGCAGCACATGGGATAAATCCAAGCTGTTAAGCTATACGGGAGAATAATATGGCAAACTTCAAAAAGAAGGAACACGATAATATTTTCATGCGCGCAGCAAAATACCTTATCCCGTGGAAAGGCGACAAGCCCGTTGAAATTATCAGAAAGATAATCTTTATCAGCTCCGCCGTGGTGCTGATAGTATCGCTGACGTACATCATAAGCTACTATGCCTCAATCGCTTCCGACAACAAGAAGAACGAAAGCCTAAGCGACCTGTATCACGGCGCAGGTCAAAGCGAGAACAGCACCGTTTCGGGCGGAAGCACCACCATAAATATCGACACAAGCAGCCAGAACAGCGGCAGCACGGAAGACAACAGCACGCCGCAGATAATGGAGCAGTTTCTGCCGCTGCTTGAGATAAACGAAGATATAGTCGGCTGGATAACCATGGGCGATAAGGACGACCCGTTTATAGACTATGTAGTGGTTCAAGGCGATGACAATGATTATTACCTAGACCATAACTATATGAAGCAGAAGAACGTGGGCGGCTCTATATTTGCGGATTACCGCATAGACCTCTCCGCGGGCAGTCAGCCCGCAAACCTTATCCTGTACGGTCACAATATGGAGTCGGGCGAGTATTTCGGAAAAGTGCCGAGATACTTCAACTACAAGCCAGGTCAGCAGGGCAAGGGCATAGAGTTCTACAAAACCTACCCCACCTTTACTTTCAGCACGCTGTATGAGGAAAGCACCTACAAGATATTTGCGGGTATGCTGGTTAATACGCAGAAGTCGGAGGGCGATGTGTTCTACTATCTGCGCGGGCGGGATTTTTCCACCAAGGCGGATTTTGATGACTACGTTGCCCAGATACTCGACCGCACCACATTCTACACAGATGTTGACCTGCAATACGGCGACAACCTTATCACGCTTTCCACCTGCATACTGGATTACGGAAGCTGGGATTTGCGCTGGGTGCTGTTTGGCAGGCGCGTGCGCGAGGGCGAAGACCCCGCCGTTGACGTAAGCAAGGCATACGAAAATCCCGACCCGCTCTATTTTGACGCATACTATAAATATTATGGCGGAGAATGGGGCGGCAGAAAATGGCCTGCTGAGATGATTTACGGCTACTCATACTAAGGCAGTGCCGCACAAAGCCCATCTTTTGGATTTTGCGCGTTATGCCCCACAAATTGCCGATTAAATGAACGTTCCCTACAAGATATACTGCCCGCAAGCAATGCTTGGTAACGAAAGGACTGATTACAAATGGCAGATATGGATATGGGTCTTGCACCCGAAAAAAAGAAAAAGAAGAAAAGAAAAAAGAAAAAACAGAACCTGTTTATGAGCATTGTGACCGGTCTTATACCATGGAAAGGTGACAGCGTAAGCGAAATATTCAGAAAGATTATTTTCCTGCTTTCGCTTATTATACTGGTGTTTGCGCTGGTGCTTATCGCCAACCATCTGTGGACTACCCTCGGACAGGACCCCAACGCCGCAGGCGGCACAGTTACAGACGAAAACGGCAATGACGTTGCATACATAGTCAACCTCAAAAATCAAGAGGCAACTCAGGCGCAGCTTGACAAGCTTCCCGAAGGTACGATAAACGAGGAGTATGCCGCACTGTATGACGCAAACAACGATTTCACAGGCTGGATTACCATTAACGGCACAAACGTTGACTATCCCGTTGTGCAGTCGCTGCCCACAGATGAATTTGTACCCTGCAACACCTATCAGACCTACGGCTATTGCAGCTTCTGCGAAGCCATTATGAACGGCACAGAGCGCGCAACCGAATTTTATCTGCACCATGATTTTGACAGAAATTATCTGTTCGCGGGCAATATTTTTGCCGATTACGAGGGTACTTTCGGCCCCAATCAGATGCCGAACAACACCATACTGTACGGTCACAATATGCTGTACAAGTACCAGTTCTCCGCGCTTACCAACTACCGCACGAATATCGAGTTTCTGAAGCTCTCCCCCGTTATAGACTTCAACACGCTTTATCAGAATAATAAGTACAAGATATTCGCGGTGTTCCTTGCAAATGTTACAGAGGACTTGGGCGAGGTTTTCGATTACTACAATTATGTAAGCTTTGACAACTCCGATGAATTCTATAATTACATTCTGGAATGTATGGACAGAAGCATTTACGAAACAGGCGTTGATATAGAATACGGTGATGAGCTGCTTACGCTTTCCACCTGCGATGAGTCGCTGTTCAAGGACGGCGTAAGGCTTGTTGTTGTGGCGCGCAAGGTTCGCGAAAACGAAAGCCCCGAAGTTGACACGGACAAAATCGTGCGCAAGAGCAGCATAAAATACTTTGAAGCTTACGATACCGCCTATGGCAGCAGATGGAGCGGCAGAACATGGGATACCTCCCTCGTTGCAGGCATGGACGAATACATTGAAAAGCATGGACTTCAGGATAATCCCGAAGGATAAGACGGAGATGCTATGAAAAGAATTTCACTTGCAAAAATCATAACCGCGCTGTGTATCTGCAATGTGTATGTGTTTACCTGCGGCGTGATGGGAAACGTTAAATCCGTTTCAAGCGCCGCCGCAGAAAACAGTTCCGCAGAAAGCACGGAAAGCGGCGCACCGCAGGAAAATCAAGAGGAAAACTCCACAGGACAAGGTACGATTGATTTTATAGTCCCCGATGAAAGCGCGCAGTCAAGCGGCAGCGTAAGTATGCAGTTCAACAACTTCCGCCAGCCCGATGTTGCCGATAAGGTTGTACATACCACCTGCGCACCTGTGGGAGCAGACCCCGATGTGATGGACGATGTTGACTTTGATATTGTTATCCCTGATGACTCTCCCTATGAGGATTATATCGTAATTCCCAATGAAACAACCGCAGCCACTACCACAGCGGCTACTACCACAACTGCCGCTACTACTACAACCGCTGCGACAACCACAACCACAGCGACGACTACTACTACCACCGCTGCAACTACCACCGCAACAACAACGGCAGCAACCACTACAACCACAGCCGAAACCACTCCCGCGGGCATACCTGTGGAATCCACAACCGCAACAACAACCACAGCCACCGAAGCAGAGGTTACACCTCCCGCAGACCACAGCGGCGCGGCTAGCGAAATCCTCACCGTAAAGAACGGAAGCGAGGTCGTTTCAGGCTCGGCGGCGGAGATAATCGCGCGCGTCACCCAGAACGAGGTAGGCTACGCATTCGCGCCCGAAGCAATAAAAGCGCAGGCGGTTGCGGCATATACATATGTAAAATTCTGCAACAAATACGGCACATATCCCAGTGTTATACTTGCCGACAGCATAAACGATTCTGTAAAGGTTCTGGTCGAATCTGTTATCGGCGAGTGCGTTTACTATGACGGAGAGATAATTCAGGCGGTATATTCGGCTTCCTCGGCGGGCTACACTGCTTCAAGCGAAGTGGTCTGGGGAAATTACTACCCCTACCTTATCAGCAAATACTGCGAGCTGGACAAGCAATACGACCCCAACTACGGCAAAACCGCCACCTATACCAGCAGCGATATCCGCGACAGGGTTTACAGCAAAACGGGCATTTATCTTGAGGGCGACCCGTCCGAGTGGTTTGAAATTATTGATTATTCCGAGGGCTTTTATGTAGGTCAGATGAGCATAGGCGGAAACACAAGCTATATCGACAGCGACGGCGATGAGCTTGCCATTACGGGCAAGCGCTTCCGCGAAAGGATAATGGGCTATGACCTGCGTTCCGCTGCATTTGATGTCGATTATGACGCGGATACCGATTCCTTTATCTTCACAACCTACGGCTACGGTCACGGCGTTGGAATGAGCCAGAACGGCGCAAATGCCCTTGCCACCTACTGGGGCTATGACTATAAGGATATCCTTACATTCTACTATGACGGCTGCGAGGTATACTGATATGGATATGGACGATAAAAACACTCCCGCTTCTGCCGAAAGTTCGCCGATAACGGACGAGCCGACTTGGGTGGACGAAATGAAGCAGCAGCTTGAGGACTACATTGAGGAGCAGGGAATTTACATAAGACAATAACTCCCGAAGAACGCAAAAAATCCGCTTGCACATCGCAAGCGGATTTTTTTATATGTGGTAATATCAATCCTTAATAACATGAACATCAAGCTGGTCATACGGTATCGAGATATTATTCTCAATAAACGCGCGGCGAACCGCCTCGGTGGTTTCAAAATAAACGTCCCAGTAATCCGAGGTTGCGCACCACGGGCGCACCGCTATAACAATCGCGCTTGCGCCATGCTCCTTCATGCGGACTGTGGGCGCGGGCGTTTTAAGCACCTTTGGGTTGCTTTCAAGTATGTTAAGCAAGACCTCGCGCGCCTTATCATAATCGTCCTCATAGGATATGGAGAACACAAGGTCAACACGGCGCGTAGCATTGGCGGAGTTGTTTACGACAGTGGCATTTACCGCCTGCCCGTTTGGGATAAATATCGCCTGATTTGAGCCTGAATTAAGTCTGGTATGCAAAATGGATATCTGCGCCACCGTGCCCTCAACGCCGTCGATTATTATATAGTCGCCAATTTTGAACGGCTTGGTAATCATCAGCACAAAACCGCCCGCAACGTTTGAAAGGCTGTCCTGAAGCGCAAGACCAATTGCAACGCCCGCCGTGCCTATAACGGTAATTACCGAGGTTGTGGGAATACCCAGCATTGACAGCACCACGATAAGCAGCAGCACATACAGAATTATCTTAACGCACTGCTTAAGAAACTTTGCCGCAGTAAGGTCAACCTTCGCCTTGTCAAGCCCCTTGGATATCAGCCAAAGCGCAAATTTGCACGCGATAAGTCCTACGATAAGTATAACAACAGCAAATATAACCGTTGGTATGGCGTGGACTATCCCATCAAGCAGCGTAGTGAAAAAATCGCCTATTTTATCCAAGGCTTCCTCAGGCTTCTCCAGAAGCTCGCTCATCTGCTCGCCTAAAGTTATTTCGTCAGCAGCTTCTGCCGTTGACGCCGCCGAAATGAAGCCAATCATTTCAGCATTTCCTCCAGCCCGCTTACAGCCGCGTCAGCGTCTGCCTCGCGTATAAGCACGGATATCTCGTCAACGCCTGTTGTTATCAGCAAAATCATAGCGTCAATGCGGTTAAGCATATTGAAAACCTTTGCCGCAAAGCCTGCCTGCGCTTCCATCTCGCTAGTCTTTATTACAATTTTGCGGTTGCCGCTGTTTATCATGGGGGTAATGCCGTGCTTGTCCTTAAGCTGCTTCATTGCGGCAAGCAGGCGCGGCATATCGTCATCGCTAAGCGTAAAGCCAAAGCCGAAGCGCTCCGACATGGGCGCAGTCATGGATATCATGTCTATGTTGATATCCGCTGCGGCAACGGCTGCCAGAGTATCCTCCATAATCGTCTTGTACAGAGGAACATTGTTAAAGGTAACGGCGGAAATATTTTCGGTTACGGTTATGCTCATAATAAAATCTCCCTAATATCTCAGTATACTGAAGCAATCAGCTTTCCTTTATCAAATCGGACATGGCGTACATTCCTGCGGCGGTTTTTCCCGCAAGGAACACTGCGGCGTTTACCGCGCCGACAGCGAAAACCTCTTTCGACTGCGCGCTGTGCGACAGCGTAATAACCTCGTCGCGTCCCGCAAAAATAATGTCATGCTCGCCAACGATAGTACCGCCGCGTATCGCGTGCATACCAATCTCGTCCGCGCTGCGCTCTCTGCGCACGCTGTGGCGGTCATAAACAAAGTGCTTTGTGTTGCCAAGCTCCGCGTTTATCGCTTCGCCTATCATTATGGCAGTGCCAGAGGGTGCGTCTTTTTTGAGATTATGGTGCTTTTCCACAATCTCTATATCAAACTGACCGCCAAGCACCTGCGTTGCCTTTTTAGCAAGCTCGACAAGCAGGTTTATTCCAAGCGACATATTGAACGTGAAAAACACAGGTATCTGCGCCGAGGCAGCCGTAATCTGCGCCCTCTCCTCATCGGAATAGCCCGTAGTCGCAAGCACCAGCGGAACACTGTTCATCTTGCCGTAATTAAGCAAATCCGACAGCGCCGAGGGGTGAGAAAAATCTATAATAACATCAGGCTTTTCGGGCAGATCAAACACCTTTTTCACCACGGTGAAGTCCGCGTACTGCTCGCCCTTAAGGTCTATGCCCGCGATAATTTTGCAGTCTGTCCGCGCGGCGCATATATCCGCGATAACCCTGCCCATCTTGCCGCAAGCGCCTGTAATTGCAATATTTATCATGCTTTCAACGTCCTTTCGCCAACAGCGCCGCCATCACGGATTTTTCGCGCTGTCTAAAGCAATGCCGCGCAGATAGCAAACGATATTTGCGCGGCTGAAATTTTATACTAATAACCGTTTAAACAAAGAAAAATATTCTCTGAATTTAAAGGATTATTAGTATTACTTTATCTTTCCTACAAGTCCAAAGGCTTCCATCTCTGCCTTAAGCGCCGCAATCTGCGCATCGCTCATACGGCACAGCGGCAGTCTGCACTCGCCCGCCTTGAAGCCCATGATATTAAGCGCTTCCTTAACGGGAATGGGGTTTACGTCCATAAACATAGCCTTGTCAAGCGGCAGCAGCTTCTTTGCTATTTCAAGCGCTTCGTCACGCTTGCCCTCAAGATACAGCATAACCTCGTCATGCTTCTCCTTGGGCAGAACGTTCGCCGTCACCGAAATAACGCCCTTGCCGCCTATGGAAAGCGCAGGAAGCACCTCATCATCGTTGCCCGAATATATGTCAAGGTCGGTATAAGCCGCAATTTGCATAAGCAGGCTCATGTTTGCGCTGGCTTCCTTGGTTGCAACAATGTTTTTGTGCTGTGCGCACTCCTTATAGCAGTCGATTGAAATATTAACGCCCGTTCTTGACGGAACATTGTACAGAATAATCGGAATATCCACCGCGTCCGCAATGGTAAGGAAGTGCTTTGCAAGTCCCCTCTGCGAGGTCTTGTTGTAGTAAGGCGTAACCTGAAGCAGAGCGTCCGCGCCTATGCGCTGCGCTTCCTTGGAAAGCTCAACCGCATAGCCTGTATCGTTGCTGCCCGTACCCGCGATAATCGGCACGCGCTTTGCCGCACGCTGTATTGCATAGCGGATAGCCTCGATATGCTCCTCATCGGTCATTGTGGCAGCTTCGCCTGTTGTTCCGCATACCACAATGGCGTCAATGCCGTTGTCTATCTGAAAATCAATCATTCTGCCAAACTCGTCATAATTGATTGCGCCATCTGCAAACATTGGTGTAGCGATAGCGGAAGCAGCGCCTGTGAAAATTGTATTGCTCATAATAAATACCTCAAATGGTTGTGGTCAATCTGTCCGCTCAACGGCAGACAAATCAGTCAAAATAGCCCTTTGCCGCATACAGCTCTGCCATAAGCACAGCGCCACCAGCAGCGCCTCTCAGCGTGTTGTGTGAAAGGCATACAAACTTGTAATCATACTGTGTATCCTCACGCAGTCTGCCGATAGAAACAGCCATGCCGTTTTCAAGATTTCTGTGAAGCTTTGCCTGCGGCATATTGTCCTCCTCAAAATAATTGAGGAACTGCTTGGGAGCGGAGGGAAGCTGAAGCTCCTGCGGAACGCCGCTGAACTCCTTCCAGATTTTAAGTATCTCCTCCTTGGAGGGCTTGTTTTCAAATCTTACAAACACTGCCGCAAAGTGACCGTTGGAAACAGGCACGCGCAGGCACTGCGTTGTAATGCTGGGGGACTGCGCCTTTACAATCTTGCCGTCCTTGATTTCACCCCATACCTTAAGCGGCTCCTGCTCGGACTTTTCTTCCTCGCCGCCGATGTAAGGGATAAGGTTGTCAACCATCTCAGGCCATGTTTCAAAGGTCTTGCCTGCGCCCGAAATTGCCTGATATGTGCAGGCGAGAACGTCCTTTATGCCGAACTTTCTCAGCGGAGAAAGCGCGGGAACATAGCTCTGGATAGAGCAGTTGGACTTAACCGAGATAAAGCCGCGCTTTGTGCCAAGGCGAGCCTTCTGCGCTTCAACAATTGCCATGTGGTCGTCATTTATCTCAGGGATAATCATGGGAACATCATCTGTAAAGCGGTGTGCGGAGTTGTTGGACATTACGGGGCACTCAGCCTTTGCATAACGCTCCTCAAGCGCCTTGATTTCGTCCTTCTTCATGTCAACTGCGCAGAAAACAAAATCAACCATGCCCGCAATTTCTTCAACGTCTGCGGAAGCGTCCTTAACGATTATATCAGCCATAGCTGCGGGCATCGGGGTATCCATGTACCATCTGTTTCCCACGGCCTCTTTGTAGGTCTTACCTGCGGAGCGGGGGGAAGCCGCAAGGGCAACCACGTTAAACCAGGGGTGGTTCTCCAGCAGCGTTGCAAAACGCTGACCAACCATACCCGTTGCGCCAATAATGCCGACATTATACTTTTTCATACCAGTTTCCTTTCCTGTCCGAGATTTCGGACGCTGTTTATTTTGGACTTTGCCGTTTTTACAAAAATAAAATAAAAAACCGATGAGGAGTATCATCGGCTGTTTTCGGTAAGCTTATTTCATCAAGAAGTACAAGAAGAAATATTAAGATAGCTCTCCATCAGACAGTGTCGATGACAATCGCATACTTATTCAATATGCGACCAGAAATACACACGGCGGAGTATGCATTCTTCGGCGGTTAGCCTTTCGCGACCCTTGGTTTCCGTCAACCTCAAAGGAAAGGGGGCTACTTATCGTCCCGCGCCTCTATCATTCAGTTCAATAAGGGGCTTGCCCCGTCATTTAACGTGGCAAGGGTTGGCTTCGCCAACCTGCCATTCAGTAGGGGATTGTATCCCCTACTGAATGGTAAATGGAACCCGCCGCCTAGAGCCGAACGAAGTTCGGTTCGGAGGCAAGGGGGACATCTTGCCTAAGTTATATAGAAATCCCTCAGCACAGCCACGGGATATCCTACTCTGTATATTTTAACACATACTATGCGCTCTTGTCAATTGCTATTCAGCTAAATATTATCAAAATTCGACCTGTATTTTGTTGAAATTGTTGTGATATGTCAATTGAAAAGACGGCGCAGATGTGATACAATATTTATTATAGTTGTGCAGCGGCGGATTTTTCAGCCGCAAGGATAGTTTACGCCCCAAGAACGGAGAATATATATGCTTAAATCCGATTTTTATTATGACCTGCCCGAAAGACTTATAGCGCAGACTCCCGCAGAGCCGCGCGACAGCTCCCGCCTGATGGCGGTTGACCGCGAAACGGGCGAGATAACTCACGACCGTTTCTACAATATATGCGACTACCTCGAAAAAGGAGACCTGCTGGTTATGAACGACAGCAAGGTTTTTCCCGCGCGGCTTTACGGCACAAAGCGCGGCACGGGCGCGGCGGTGGAACTGCTGCTGCTTAAGCGCCTTTCGCTTACCGACTGGGAAACTCTGGTTCGCCCAGGAAAGAAGCTTAAAGCGGGCGCAGTGGTTGATTTCCCCGAAAACCTTTCCTGTGAGATTATGGAAACCGTTGAGGAGGGCAACCGCATTGTGCGATTTGCGTTTGAGGGCGATTTTTTCGATATCCTCGACCGCATAGGACAAATGCCGCTGCCGCCCTATATCACAGAAAAGCTTGAAAAGAAAGACCGCTACAACACCATTTACTGCCGCGAAACAGGCTCTGCCGCAGCGCCTACGGCGGGTCTGCATTTTACGCAGAGCGTATTTGAAAAGCTTGCCGCCAAGGGCGTTGACACGGCGTATGTTACGCTGCACGTTGGTCTTGGCACATTCCGTCCTGTTAAGGAGGATAATATTCTTGACCACAAAATGCACGTTGAGCATTTCTCCGTTCCCGAGGAAACCGCAAGAAAAATCGCCGAATGTAAGGCGCGCGGCGGGCGCGTTATCGCAGTTGGAACTACCTCCTGCCGCACGCTGGAAAGCGCCGCGGGAATGTCCTCAGACGGCACGGTGAACGCCTGCTCCGCTGACACGGGAATATTCATCTATCCCGGCTATAAATTCAAGGTGATTGACGGACTTATCACCAATTTCCACCTGCCCGAATCCACGCTGATTATGCTTGTAAGCGCGTTTATGGGCAGAGAAAACACCCTAAACGCATATAAAACCGCCGTGGAAAACGAGTACAGATTCTTCTCGTTTGGCGATGCTATGTTTATTGGAAGCAACAGATAATACAATAGCCAAATACAACGCGGAACGCGCTCTGTAAAGCCACAGAGCGCGTTTTTGTTGTCTGTTCAGTTGTACAAAAATTTATGCTCAATTCCGTTTTTGAAGCGAATAGCGACCACTTTTGAATCAAAAACTACAATTTTTGATATGACACTTTGCACAAATTCTTTGGTGACTTGCTTGTCCGTGGATTGCAAGAAATTGTTAAAGTTGATATACCGCCTATCCTGCAATTTATTGGCAAGAACGAATAGCGAAGCTTTTTTGACAAACTCGTCATCTGTTATCGTCTGCCCCTGCTCATGCCTCTCAATTTCCTTGATTCGCTTATTAACCTGAGAGAGAGCAGTTGTAATTGTTTCTTTCCTCATAATGTATTCTCGGTTTGTCATAACCTCGTCATCATCAGAGTAAAGATATAGTTGACTAAGTCGTTGCAAGGCTCTCTCGTGCCTGCGCTTCTCTGTAAGAAGTATATCCAGTTCACTTGTTTGAGGCTTATCCGATACCGTGCTGACAGTTTTGGAGTCAAAGGATACATCCTCAAATTTTCGCATCAGCAGATTATGAAGTTCCACAAGACCCTGCTGCTCAATGCCTGTAATTGCCGCAAGCGCTTCCCCCTTGAGCAACTTTTTTTCCAGCATCTCAACCGAAGTTGTCTTCCCAAAACTTTCTTTTGCCTTGATAACATTTGCGATGTAGTTCAGTATCATAGGTCCGATAGATGCATCGGTGGCTGATGCATTATCGCAAGTTGTAAACCTCCTTCTGTTGGCACACATATACACAGACGGCTTAAAGCCATTGTTCCTCATCGGTCCAGATGTACACTGGTATTGAGAGCCGCAAATGCCACACCATATCAAGCCGCCGAAAATATGTACATTTTTTCTTGCGTATGTTTTAGCACCATCTTTATTACTTTTGCACTGGGCATGAAGCTTCTCCAAAACCTTCTGCTGCCGTTCCCTACTTATAATGGGTATATGATGGTTTTCACAGATTATCCAATCTTCAGGTTTGCGCTCAGATGGAGTCTTATTGCTCCCAGTTGACTCACACAGCCTGTTATATCTGTAATCACCAACGTAGAAGATGTTATGAAGTATCGCAGATATAGTGGCTGGAGTCCACGCCGCTCCGCTGCGTTGAAAGATGTTTTCTGCGTTCAATTCTCTAGCAATAGCTATCAAGGAAGGCACTGTTTCATACATCTGATAAATCCGTTCAACAACCTCCGCTTCGACAGGATTGACAGAAAACTCTTTGGTAGCTTTGTCGTAGTTATAACCAAAAGGAACTTTACCGCCGTTCCACAGACCTTTTTGCGCTCTCGCAATCATAACAGAAGAAACGCGTTCCGAAGTCATCTTACGTTCCAGCTCTGCAAACACAAGAATAATTTTGAGCATTGCTTCGCCCATCGCAGTTGATGTATCAAACTGTTCGTTTTTGCTTACAAATGTAATGCCTAGGTGCTTCAACTCGTTATACATCTGGGCAAAGTCCAGCAGATTCCTACTTATACGGTCAAGCTTCCACACCAACAGGTGTGTAAATTCTTTGTGCCGCATTCTCGCCATCATTTGTTGAAAAGCTGGTCTATCAGTGTTTTTGGCAGAGAAGCCAGCATCCTCAAAAATCTCTAGCTTATTTATGCCAAGTACAAGCTTGGCATAGTTTGTGAGGTCCTCACGCTGCATTGGCAGACTGTCCTTTTCCACTTGATATACTGTAGATACGCGAACATAAAGTGCCGCTGATTTCATTTCATTGTCCATGCGATTGATTACCTCACAAACTTAATTAACCGATTTGCTCTTTTGGCTCTGATAGCTGCAAGCCTTCCTTTTCGGCAGGGGTCAAATATTTGTTAAGAAGCGCCCACAAAACTCCCCTATCATCAAGCGATGCACGATTATATGCACCCAGAAGCACAAGTTCCTCCCCGCCCAAATCTTCTTTCGGATACGGACTATTGGCATTGCCAAGAAGATAATCCGTTGATACGTTTAACGCAGCAGCAACGCTAGCCACAACCTCAAAAGCCATGGGAGTCCTCTCTTTGGTTATATATCTGCTTATGGTTGCCTCGGTTATGCCAGTACGTGCAGCAAGCCAGCGTTGAGTTACACCACGCATTTCTATTGCAGATAACAGTCTTTCGGGAAATATAGACATGAGAAATATCCTCCTATTAAATATGTATAAAATTAAAGCTTCCATTTTGACAAATCGAACTTACAAGGTGATTTGAAAGTATACCAATATAACTTCATCACCTTTGAAAAACGCTCTAAAATCGGTCTTAAAACGTCTTACACGTTAGTATAGCATATATTTTCCGTCTTAGGCAAAAAAATATCAAAAAAATCAAAAACTTTTCAAAAACCGCTTGACAAATTACCATTCGGAAAGTATAATAAATATATAAATCAAAAAACGCGAAGGGTGGTGAATATATGAATTGTGCTAAACTAAGAGGAAAACGTGCCGAACTCAAATTGTCCCATAAAGAAATGGGCGCCGCCATCGGAAAAAGTACAAGCGCATATTTTCGTTTAGAATGCGGCAAATGTCGTGTATCCGTTGAAGATGCTGCTGCTATTACAATCATAGCTGACTTATCGTATGATGAATTCAACGATATTTTTTTTGATGGCAAGTTACCATTTGGCAATAACGCTGTGATGCACCCCAATGTTCGGTAATGTCGTTTCACTGTTAATATTATAGCGTAAGAGAGGAGGAAATCAAATGGCTTGTTGTCCCATGAAAGAGAACACTAATATATACTTTCGCTGTCGAAAGGATGCGGCAAATTACAACGAAAAGCTATATAGCAGAGAAAGTGCTTCCGAATTGCTTGGGATATCAGTGTCAACATTGTCGGATTACGAACTAGGACTGACTAAAATAATACCGCCCGATATGGTGGTTAAGATGGCTGACATATACAATGCCCCTCAGCTCTGCGCAAACTATTGCAAAAAAGAGTGTCCGATTGGAAGTCGGCTTAATATTGCCAGTGAAGTGCAGCCCCTTGAATTGGTATCGCTTCGATTACTGCAATACCTTGATACAACAGATATCGAAGCCGTCAAGCGTCAAATCATCAACATATCCGCAGACGGAAGGGTTGACGAAAACGAACTTGCTACATTATCAGAAATCGAAGCATATCTTGGTCGGCTCGCGAACGCTATAAGCGCATTGTCGCTTATATGCGAAAAGATAAAGGGGGCTTCACAATGAGCCAGAAAGAACAGCTGTTAGCAATGCTCGCCGAATATGGAGTTTTTTCTGAAGCGGACCTTGATAAAGCCCTCAAGAAAACAAAAATTGATATCAGCGTATTTGTTACGCCGATAGAGGAGGTAAAGCATGAAGTTTAAGTACATTATAGCTTTCATCATCGGTATATGCTTGATGATGTTTGTCCACATTGCAAGCGGGTCAAGACACGTCTACAATTCTTGGGGCGGCGAGGTATTATTGCCTGCGATTGCAATAACCATTGTGTATATAGCGGACGAATGCGAACGTTATGTAAACCGCAATTCCAAAAATAGAGGAGATGATGACGATGTATGATAGCATTACCCGCAATGTTGAAGAACCCCCCATACGCTATACTGAATGTAAATGCAGATATTGCGGCGATTACATTGCAGAGGGCGAAGAAATCGTTGAAATCAAAAACGAAATATACCACTATGACTGTCTTGATATTTGTATCCTGCTTAAAATACTGGATATATCCGTTAAGGAGGCAAGCAGATGGGATTAACATTTGACGATGCAACTCACACCTATTTGCTTGACGGAGAGGTTATACCGTCCGTTACTCAGGTTATGAAGCCTTTGACGGAAGCTTACTACAATAATGTTGATACCAAAATACTGAACATGGCTGCCAATCGCGGTCACATCGTTCACAGCGCGATTGAAACACTTCTCAAAGATGATATTGATGATATCCCACCAGAATACAGCGGCTACTTCAATGCGTTCAAACGATTCATGGACGACTATCCTTTTGATGTTGTTGGCATTGAAATGAGAACGCACCACCAGATACTGAGATATGCAGGAACTGTTGATTTGCTGTGCAAGATAGGCAATGAACTCATCCTTGTCGACTATAAGACAACAGCAAAGATTAACGATATGCTTACTGGAGTACAACTTGAAGCCTATGCAGCCGCACTTGCCAGCAACGATAGCCATGTAGACAATAAGGCTATATTGCATTTGCACAACGATGGAAGATACAAGCTGAAATGGTACGGAAAGCATAATTCCGAGAACATAGCCGTTTTCGGTGCATGCTTGAAGATATACAACCACTTACAAAAATACAAGGAGGAATGATGACATGGACGCAGAAAAGGTAATTGCTGTAATGCCAGATGAACAGATTATGATGACAGATGGAGAGGAGCAGTTGCAAGCCGAAGTTACAGAAATCGAACTTAAAGCATCGAAAACCATTATCGTAAATGATGAACAGTATGAGGAGGCTGCCGAATTTGGCAGGACAATCAAGCAGCAAGCTGCTCAGATAACTGAATTCTTCGCCCCGATGAAAAGCGCAGCACACAAAGCACATGCACAGATATGTGAGCGCGAAAAAGCAATGCTTAATCCGCTTAAGAAAGCCGAAAAAATTATTAAGGCTGCACTCGGAGAGTATCAGCTGCGCCTTGAAGAAGAACGCAGAAGCAAAGAAGAGCAGCTTAGAAAGGCAGCCGAAGCAGAAGCCGAACGTAAACTCCAAGAAGCTGTGGAGGCAGAGGAAAACGGCGATAATATAACCGCTGAAGCTGCACTTGAAGAAGCAGCTATGTACCAGTCTGCCAATATAACCGTTAAAGCTGAAAAGCCTAAGGCGCAGGGCATTTCCGCAACAACGGACTACGAAATCACAGAAATTATGGCTGACGCAGTACCTGTCTCTGTGAATGGAAATCTGCTGCGTCCTGTCAATGAGGCGGCTGTACTTAAGCTTATACGCCAGTCCAATGGCACAGTTAAAATCCCTGGCATTGCGTACAAAGCAATCAAGAAAGTTACAATAAGGCGGTGAAAATAATGTTTGAACTCACAAATGTCAAATATGAATCCACATACGGTACGGTAGAACTTACGCCAGAAACCGTGCGTAAATACCTTGTAAAAGGCGACAATAACATAACCGAACAGGAAACTGCATTTTTTATGAAAATGTGTGAAGCACAAAAGCTTAACCCTTTTGTGCAGGGAGAGGTACATCTAATCAAGTATGGCAACTCCCCTGCACAAATGGTTATCGGTTACGACACATATAAGCGCAGAGCGGAAAGCAACCCAAACTACATAGACAAGGAAAGCGGCATCGTTGTAAAACGAGGCAATGAAATTGTGCAAAAACAGGGAGCTTGCCTGTACCCGAATGAACAGCTTGTTGGTGGATGGTGTCGCGTATACAAGCTGCGAAATGGCAGGGAGGTAAATGTATATAAAGAATGCAGCTTTGGCGAATACAACACAGATAAAAGCAACTGGAGAGTTAAGCCCTGTATGATGATTGAAAAGGTAGCTGTATCTCAGGCTCTTAGAGAAGCGTTCCCGAAAGATTTTGAGGGATTGTATACAGCTGAAGAAATGTCACACATTGACAGCGGCGATGAACCGCAGTCAACGCAACACTTCACGACTGAAGAAAAAGTTGCCGACATAATGATATCTAGGGATGATATGGTAGCCATGTACAATAAGGCAAGAGCAAAGTTTGGCAAAGAACAGGGCGATACGATTATCAAAGGACTCCTAGAACAGAACGGTTTTCCCTCAGGAATGAGCCTTTCCGTTGCACAATACGATGTTATCATGGCTAAACTCGACAGCATTATAAAGGAATCTGAAGCGGAAGCAGGATAATATGGCAGAAGTTAAATGGATAAAGATTGATGTCAATATCTTCAACAACAAGAAGATACGGCAGATAGAACATATGCCTGACGGCGATACGCTTCTTGTAATATGGTTCAAGCTTCTCTGCCTCGCTGGCTCGACCAATGACAATGGCTTGGTATACATCACTCCGAATGTTCCGTTTGACTCTGAAAGTCTTGCCAATGAAATGAACAAACCTCTCTCTGCTGTGGAGACTGCGCTATCTGTATTTGAGAAATTCGGCATGATAGAGATGATGGATAATATCATAGATTTGTGTTCGTGGAATAAATACCAGAATACACAGGGTCTTGACAAAATCCGCGAAAATAACAGGGAACGAGCAAAGAGATACAGGGGCAAACAAAATCAACTGCCACAAAACGAACCTGTTGTGTCCTCTACTGGCACAGAAGAAAATCAACTAAAAACTTTCGGCAGGCAAAAGCTTATTGTCTTCACAGACGGACAGCTTGATGCAATGCTTGGTGTTATGAGCTTAGATATATTTAACGGATACATAGACAGGCTTGAACAGTGTCTCTTGAAAGGCTATCAAATCCATTCGCACTATGCCACTATCATGAAGTGGTACGAAGAAGACACGAAAGTGTAGGTGATAAACATGGTCATGGGCAGCCACGCCATTTATGT